>CAZHVY010000016.1:0-70609 GCA_964536305.1 uncultured Geobacter sp.
TGTGGGAGAGTAGGTCGCCGCCGGGATCCTTACTGCAAAAGCCCCGCTTCTTTCCTAAGAGGCGGGGCTTTTGCGTGTGACCCTTTCAGTCCCCTCTAAAATATACAATCCCTCTCAGAATACCTTGACTCATCTCGATAGTTGATTTAAAAATAATCTTGTATAACAAATGGTTACAGAGCGCAGTTTAAGTCTTGGCACTACAGCAAGGCTCTTTGAACTCCGTTTTCCTAATTGCCCAAATATAAAGTAATCTTCTAAAAAAGCGACCAATTACGTGCGAAAACAACAGGTTATGAACCGATAGGTTTTAAGACCCCACCCGCTGTCACCTCTTGGTCAAAAGCCTTCAGAATCTTAGTTTGAACCTCCAATGGTTCTTCGTTCATTCTGCGCGGTTCACCTTTGCCGGCGCTCAGAATGTAAACTGTGAAATCCGGAGTAAACTGGACACCCACTCCGGTTTTTTACTGGACAGTGAATCTGTCTAGGCGATCCGGTTCTGACTGGACATCATATCCCGTATTGACTGGACACTTTTTTAGAGGATTCCGGATTTAGACAGTATGTTCTGGACTAAAGATTTCTCATTTTACTTCCTGCCGAAATAACCCGTAACATGCCGAAAAAGAACATCTTGGAAGCATGGTGAAGAAAGGCAGGAAATTCCTGCTTTCTGATGTATAAGTGTTATTGTTCTGTATGAAAAGATAATTTTAGATCGTGGCCTTGAATATATAGAAAGGAAGATACTGTGCGAGAATAATGTTAGCGAACTGCTGAGTGGGAATCTGTAACTAATTGTTAATAGAAAAGGCTACGAAATATCGTAGCCTTTAATGGTGCGGTGGACTGGAATCGAACCAGCACAGCCTTGCAGCCACCAGCCCCTCAAGCTGGCGCGTCTACCAATTCCGCCACCACCGCAATTCTTGTATTGTTTTGATTTAAATCAGAGATTGTGCCTTCACTGTTTAATTGATGGATTGTTTTTACCAGTTTATAACTATAAAGTCAAGACTAAAGTATCTATAAATCTACTGCTTTACAGGAGCCGGCGAAGGTACTGTCTGTACAGGCATTGACTGTTGAGGAGAAGATTTTGCAGCGGGCTTTTTGCTTGGCATGATGGAAGAACTGCCTGATTTCCCGGATAAGTATGCAAGTGAAAGAGAAGTCACCATAAAAACGATTGCCGCTCCGGCAGTCAGTTTTCCCAGAAAACTGCCGCCTCCGCCAGCGCCAAATAGTGACTGACTGGATCCAGTGCCAAATGTGGCGCCCAGATCTGCTCCTTTTCCTGCTTGAAGAAGAACGATAACAACCAGCGTGATGCTGACAATGATGTGAATAGTGGTAAGAAAACCAATCATTATTCGCAAACCTTTCTGTACTGAAATAAGTGTTGCATATTAGCATATAATTTTACGACAGGTGAAGTAATTATTTTCCGTTTTGGACGATGGCAGCGAAGGATTCGGCCGAGAGGCTTGCCCCACCAACGAGTGCTCCGTCGATATCGCTTTGCGACATGAGCCCCTTTATGTTTTCTGATTTAACACTGCCGCCGTAGAGGATTCTGATTTTATCAGACTCCCGGGCGGTGAATATTTCCGATAGAAGCTTTCGGATGAACGAGTGGGCTTCCTGAGCCTGTTTATCGGTCGCGGTCTTGCCTGTGCCTATTGCCCAGACAGGTTCATACGCCATTATGATCCGCTGTGTGTCTTCTGTGGGTATGCCCTGCAAGGCATTGCGTGTCTGGCGTTCCAGAACAGGGAATGTCTCGTTGGATTCCCTTTCCTGAAGGGTTTCACCTATACAGAGAATAACTTTGAGGCCGGATTTCAGCGCAGTCACTACTTTCAGGTTAATAGTTTCATCAGTTTCTGAAAAGTATTGTCGTCTCTCGGAATGACCAATGATTACATAATCGCACCCAGAGTCTGCAAGCATGCCAGGGGATATCTCCCCCGTAAACGCTCCTTCTTCCATCCAGAAACAATTCTGACCCGCGAGGGATATTCTTGAACCGGAGAGCGTTTCACAAACCTTGCTCAATACTGTAAAAGAGGGCGCGATTATTATTTCGGCATCAATAACATCACCTAAAAGGTGGTCAAGCTTTTTCGCCAACTCACATGCTTCAGCGGATTTTTTGTTGAGTTTCCAGTTCCCCGCAAACACCGGAATTCGCATAAACACTCCTTGGATGGATTTGCGACTATTGGTTATGGCCGCTCTCTTCCAGAACCTTTATGCCGGGAAGCTTCTTTCCTTCGAGAAGTTCCAGAAATGCGCCGCCTCCAGTGGAAATATAACTTATTTTGGCGAACTCGCCCGCGCGATGTATGGCAACATCTGTATCGCCCCCTCCGACAATTGTCAGTGCATAAGAGTTTGCAACAGCGCTTACCATGGCAAATGTTCCTCTTGAGAATGCGTCCATTTCAAAAACACCCATGGGGCCATTCCAGATTATGGTCTTTGCATTCTGCAGCGCTTCTGAAAAAAGCGTCATGGTGGCGGGACCAATGTCTAATGCCATCCAGTCCTGGGGAATCTCCTGTATGGGAGTAATTTTTATCTCGGCCGCTGGATCGAAGCGATCAGCCACGACGCAGTCTACGGGAAGATAGAATTTTATTCCTTTTTCTCTTGCCTTGTTGTAGGTATTCAGGGCCGTTTCCAGCAGTTGTTCCTCTACAAGAGACTTTCCGATGTCATATCCAAGAGCCTTTAGGAAGGTAAATGCCATTCCGCCGCCTACGATTATTTTGTCGACTTTGGTCAGGAGATTGTCAATGACCTGAATCTTACCGGAAACCTTGGCGCCACCCAGTATAGCAACCAGGGGGTGGACGGGATTCTTCATGGCGCGATCAAAAAAGGCCATTTCGTTTTTCATTAAGAATCCGGCGGCAATGACCGGCATGAATCGGGTTACTGCTTCAACTGAGGCATGCGCTCTGTGGGAAACAGCAAATGCGTCATTTACATAAATATCCGCAAGCGCAGCAAGAGAACGGGCGAAATCAGCATCGTTTTTCTCTTCTCCGGGGTAGAAGCGGAGGTTCTCCAGCATCAATACGTCGCCTGGTTTCATCCCCTGAACCAGAGATTTGACCTCGTTGCCGATGCAATCAGGGGCCAGAACGACCTCTTTGTCAAGAAGTCTGGAAAGTCTTTTTGCGGCAGGCGCCATGGAATATTTGGAGTTCTTTTCTCCTTTGGGCCGTCCCAGGTGGGAAGCAACTATGATTTTCGCCGAACAGTCCAGGGCATAGTTGATGGTAGGCAGAACTGCCCTGATGCGCGTATCATCGGTAATGTTTCCTTTTTCGTCCAATGGAACATTGAAGTCTACCCGCAAAAACACTCTTTTTCCGGAAAGGTCTTTAATCTCATCCAGATATTGAATCGGCATAAATTTTCGGCTCCCTGGTTGGAATTAAGGATTGGTGAGTGGAGTTTAGATTAAGATTCTGTTTAATGGAAAACAAATATTAGCCTGTAACTGATATCCACTTACGCTGTCAAGCGCATCAAATCTATGAGCCTCCTGGAAAAACCCGTTTCATTGTCGTACCAGGAGATGATTTTTGCCATGTTACCCTCGATTACCTTGGTTGATTGCGCGTCAACTATGGAAGAGTGGGTGTTACCATTGAAATCTATGGAGACGAGGGGATCGTCTGAAACATCAAGTACTCCTTTCATAACGCCCCTGGCCGCCTTTTTCAGCGCATTGTTTACCTTTTCTACATCCGTGTTTTTGGCAAGCGAGACAACCAGGTCGACCACCGAGACATTGGGGGTTGGAACACGAATCGCCATGCCATCCAGTTTTCCCTTGAGTTCTGGAAGGACTAGAGAAATTGCCCGAGCAGCGCCAGTGGCTGTAGGTATCATGGAGAGGGCAGCGGCGCGCGCCCTCCTTAAATCCTTATGGGGCAGATCGAGAATTCTCTGGTCATTAGTGTATGAATGCACGGTAGTCACCAATCCTTTTTCGATGCCGAAGTTCTCGTGAAGAACCTTGACCACCGGAGCGAGGCAGTTGGTTGTGCATGAGGCGTTCGAAATAATGAAGTGCCTTTCCGCGTCATACATGCTGTCGTTTACGCCCATCACGATAGTGATATCAGGATCCGTAGCCGGAGCTGAAATGATGACTCTACGGGCGCCGGCCTTGAGGTGCAATTCAGCCTTGTCTCTGGTTGTAAAATGACCCGTAGCTTCCAGAACTATATCTACGGACTCGCTTTTCCATGGGAGTTCATCGGGGTTGTTGATGGAAAAAATTTTGATGGGTGTGCCGTTCACCAGCATCTGGCCATCACCGGTCTCAACCTTTCCTGAATATGCTCCGTGAACGGAGTCATATTTGAAAAGATGCGCGAGAATTTTTGGTTCACTGAGATCGTTGATTGCGACAATCTGGATATTCTTTTCCTTAAGTGCCTGCCTGAGCACCATTCGACCGATTCTGCCGAAACCGTTAATCGCGACTCGAAGCGCCATGGTATATCCTCCGGAAAAATGAATGATTTGAAATCCTTTTCAAAACCGGGCATGGAATACTATACAACCTGTCGAACCTCCGTCAACCTTTTTATAGGAGGATTTAAGATGAAGCGCCCTTTATTCGGGATGGAAGATTCCTGTTTTCATGGGGAAAGCCGGTTTCGAACTGGTTAATGTGTCCGGTATTATTTTACTTGACTTGCAAGTTTCAGCTTGAATCTTCAGCGGTATTTCTGTATAAAATGCCTGTTTGAGTGATATTGGTAAGCGTTGAGTTTCTGGAGTTTTTCAAGGGTTTTCAGAGCGGGCCTATTCTTACCGGAACAGGAAGTATTCTCTTGTCCCGGCTTTTTATTGTCCGCTTTTGAGGAGGAAATGTGCGGGTCTGTCTGCTTGCCAGTGGCAGCAAGGGAAACTCCCTGTTCATTGAAACCGCCCGTACGAAAATTCTCGTCGACGCGGGATTGTCGGCCCGGGAAATCCTGGCGCGATTGTCAATGCTGGGGGTAATGGGTTCGGAAATTGATGGTATTATTATAACCCATGAGCACATTGATCATGTTCGTGGGGCTGGAGCGCTTGCGAGAAAGTTCAATCTGCCAGTCCTTGTCAGTTACCCTGCTGGACGTGAAGCGTGTGAGCTTTTTCGTTCCGTACGCCTGATTGAATTCGAGTCCGGCTGTTCTTTTGAATTCAGGGATCTTCTTCTGGACCCCTTTCCCGTAACCCACGACACAGTAGATCCCATAGGCCTGGTCATAGATGGCGGCGAAGGCAGAATCGGAATCGCAACCGATCTGGGGATGGTCACCAGATTGGTCAGGGAAAAACTCAAGGGATGCGGGGTGCTCGTTCTCGAATCAAATCATGATGAGGACATGCTGATGAACGGCCCGTATCCCTGGCCTCTGAAGCAACGTGTCAGGTCCCGTCATGGTCATCTTTCAAACAGGGAGTCCGTGGATCTTCTGGCTGAGATAGTGAATCCGGATCTTGAATGCCTTTTTCTCGCTCATCTGTCCGAGGTAAACAATCATCCCGAAGTTGCTTTAGACGTCTTCAGTGAATTTATTTTAACCCAGAACGTATGCAGGCCGAGGCTGGTTGTTGGAAGCCAGCAGTGTGTCAGCGAAGAGTTTTGTGGGTGAAGAACCGGCATTTTCAGCCTGCTCGGAGCCATTTTCGAAAAGATCCTTTTTCACTTCCTTAATGCACGGAACCGACCGATTCATCTTTCAACCCTTCTCTCAATTGATAACGAACGAGGAATAATAATATGATAGAACGTTACAGCCGTCCGGAAATGGCTGCGATCTGGGGTGGTGAGAACCGCTACCGGAAGTGGCTGGAGATCGAATTGCTTGCTTGCGAGGCCCATGCCGAGATGGGAGTCATTCCCGCGGAGGCTTTGCAACGTATCAAGGAACGGGCCAATTTCGATATCAAGCGCATCGATGAGATTGAAAAGGTAGTCAAGCACGATGTAATAGCATTTCTGACATCAGTAGCCGATTATATCGGAGACGATTCGCGTTTTCTTCATGTGGGGATGACGTCATCGGACGTACTCGACACATCATTTGCCATGCTTCTTCGTGAAAGCGGTCTTCTTATTCTCCAGGGCATAAACAAATTGTTGGAGGCTTTGAAAAAGAGGGCATACGAACACAAGAACACGGCGATGATAGGCCGTTCCCATGGAATACATGCCGAACCGGTGACCTTCGGAATAAAGATGGCGCTCTGGTACGATGAGATGAGGCGCAACCTGCGACGTATGGAAGCGGCCGTTGAAACCGTTTCCTACGGCAAGATCTCGGGAGCTGTCGGAACCTTCGCTAATATAGATCCAGGAGTAGAGGAATACGTCTGCGCAAAGGCAGGGCTTAAACCCGCGCCGTGTTCCACCCAGATTGTGCAGAGGGACAGACACGCGGAATTCTTCGCGACCCTGGCAATCATCGCCTCCTCTATTGAGAAATTCGCGGTTGAGATCAGACACCTTCAGCGGACGGAGGTCCTGGAGGCGGAGGAATTTTTCAGCAAGGGCCAGAAGGGCTCATCCGCCATGCCCCACAAACGAAATCCTGTCCTCTCGGAAAATCTTTCGGGACTTGCCAGGCTCATCAGGGGATATGCGGTTTCGGCCCTCGAGAATGTTCCCCTGTGGCATGAGAGGGATATCTCCCATTCCTCGGTTGAACGTGTCATCGGTCCTGACGCCACCATATTGATGGATTTCATGCTTCATCGCTGTACCGGTCTTATGGAAAATCTTGTTGTCTATCCGGAAAACATGCTGAAAAACCTGAATCTGATGCGCGGTCTGGTCTTTTCCCAAAGGGTTCTCCTGGAGCTCGCCCGGAAGGGGGCTTCACGGGAGAACGCCTACTCCCTTGTGCAGAGAAATGCCATGAAGGTCTGGGAACAGGGCAGGGATTTCCGGGCGGAGCTGCTTGCGGACCCTGACGTACGTTCCTATCTTTCCGAAGCGGAGATTGACGGCGCGTTTGATCTCTCTTATCACTTCAAACATGTGGATACCATTTTTAAACGGGTCTTCGGTGACTAGATTTCTGGAGATATTCCAGCCGGATATGGAGAGCGAACGGATTTTCTCCCTGGGGCTGGATCTTCTGCTGGCGGTACTGATTGTAACCGCCTTCTGGGGCGTGTCACGATTGGCCCGTTATCTGATGACCTTCTGGGGACCGCGGATCGTCAGATTGAGCAAAACGGATCTCGACGACCGCATACTGGCCAGAATCACCCCTCCCGTAGAGCTTCTGGTGCTATTTGTCGGAGTATATCTGGCGATTAGAAGCCTGGGTCTGCCTGAGAAAATCCTGGTGTTTTCTTCCGGGTTGGTGTTTGTAATTAATGTAATGATATTCTGCAACATCGCGTACCGTGCAGTTGATGAAGTCCTTGCGTGGCATCTCCGCCGCGTTGAGAAAAAAAGCGGCGCGGGTCTGGATGCCCAGATTGCGCCCCTGGTGCGAAAGGTTTCCACTGTTTTCCTCGCATGCGCGGCTCTGTTTGTCATACTCAAACATTTCAATTACGATATCCTCTCTCTTGTAACGGCCCTTGGCCTGGGTTCCCTTGCCATTGGACTGGCCGCGAAAGATACCCTGTCCAATATGATATCCGGATTTACCCTGATGATTGACCGTCCCTTTCGCATCGGTGACAGGATTCAGTTGATGAGCGGGAAAACCGGCGATGTGGTTGATATCGGACTGAGAAGCACCAGGATAAGGACTCCGGAGAATACGCTTTTAATTATACCCAACGCTGAACTGTGCAACAGCACGGTCCACAATATGGCGTTTCCCGATAGCCGTTCCCAGGGGAATATTACCATCGCGGTTGCATACGGCGCCGATGTGGACCTGGTAAAGAGCCTGTTGCTTGAATCGACCCGGGGAGACTCGGACATACTCCAGGACCCGGCGCCGCAGGCGTTTTTTGTTTCGTTTGGAGAAAATGCCATGATGATGGCGCTTACTTTCTGGGTTGAAGACTACACAAGGCTGTTTATGGCAACCGATAGGCTCAACTCACGGATATTGGCGTGTTTTGAAAAAAACGGTATCCGGATACCATACCCCACGCGAAGGATACTGCTGGAAAGGGAAGAATAATGGCCCATAGAATTGAGATTCGCTTGCGTGAGCAAGCGCCTGACGCACGAGGTGACAGGGTCGGGAGAGAGATTAATCATTTTCTGCACATACCCGTCAAAAGCGTTCGAACTATTGACGTCTATTCCATTGACGCCGACCTGAGCGAGGCCGAACTTGTGGCGGTCGCCTCTGAACCGCTCTGTGACCGCATCATCCAGGAGTATTCCATAGACAGCGCATCCGCTCGGGACTTCGATTATCTGGTTGAGGTCGGTTTCCGTCCCGGAGTAACGGACAATGTGGGGCGCACCGCGCGTGAGGCCATCGAGTATGTTACCGGAAGGCCCATGGGTGAAGGGCAGGGCGTTTATACCTCGGTCCAGTATCTCCTGACCGGAGACCTCACTCTCGAAGATGTGGAGAGGATGGCCACCGGGTTGCTGTGCAATACCCTTATACAACGCTACACCATACTTGACCATGCCACCTTCAGCTGCGGAAACCCTTCCTTCCTGGGAATACCTAAAGTATCCGGAGAGTCACGCGCCGTAGTCCGGGAGATTAATCTCGATGTATCCGATGAAGAGCTTATGACGATAAGCAGGGAAGGGGTTCTGGCCCTTTCTCTCGAAGAGATGAAGATAATCCAGGGATATTATCGTCAGGCCGGGGTTCGCGGGGAAAGAAGGGAACTGGGGCTTACGGAAAATCCCACGGACGTGGAACTGGAGGCGTTGGCCCAAACCTGGTCGGAACATTGCAAACATAAAATCTTTGCCGCGACCATTGATTATCATGATGAAAACGGTAACCGCGAGGAGATTCACTCCCTGTTCAAGACCTGCATCCAGGGTGCGACGAAAAAGGTGCGCGAGAACCTGGGAGACCGGGACTACTGCCTGTCGGTATTCAAGGACAATGCGGGAGTTATCCGGTTCAATGATGATAACTCTCTGGTGTTCAAGGTTGAGACCCACAACTCGCCCAGCGCCCTTGATCCATACGGCGGCGCCCTAACCGGGATAGTGGGGGTAAACCGGGATCCCTTTGGTACGGGAAAGGGCGCCCGGCTCATCTTCAATACCGATGTGTTCTGCTTTGCTTCTCCCTTTTATGAAAAGCCGCTTCCGTCAAGGCTACTTCACCCCCGCCGCATATACGAGGGTGTGGTGGAAGGGGTTGAACACGGCGGCAACAAGAGCGGCATTCCCACAGTGAACGGATCGCTGGTTTTCGACGACCGATTTGCCGGCAAACCCCTGGTTTTCTGCGGCACTGCCGGCATGATGCCGGCAATGATAAACGGTGAACCTTCCCACGAGAAGTCCATCAATCCCGGCGATCTCATTGTCATGACCGGAGGAAGGATTGGCAAGGACGGGATCCATGGCGCAACCTTCTCTTCAGAGGAGTTGAGCGAATTCTCTCCCGTTTCCGCGGTGCAGATCGGCGACCCCATCACCCAGAAGCGGATGACGGATTTTCTGCTGCGCGCCAGGGATCGCGGGCTGTACAATTTCATCACCGATAATGGCGCGGGCGGCCTTTCTTCATCAGTGGGGGAGATGTCCGAGGCCTGCGGAGGCTGCCGGCTCGACTTGGCTAGGGCGCCCCTTAAGTATCCCGGACTGGATCCCTGGGAGATACTGATCTCCGAGGCGCAGGAGAGGATGAGCCTCGCGGTTCCCCCGGAAAAGATCGAAGAATTCCTCACCCTCGCACGGCGAATGGGTGTAGAGGCCACGGTCCTGGGAGAATTCACCGACACCGGTTATTTTCATATCTGCTACGGAGAAAAAACCGTGGCCTACCTGCCCATGGGGTTTCTGCACGAGGGCCTGCCCCCCATGCAGCTCAAAGGTGTCTGGCAGGTGAAGAGTCATCCTGAACCACAACCTGTCCACAAGAAAGATTATACCCGGGACCTGCTGCAACTCCTTTCTTCCCTCAACGTCTGTTCCAAGGAATCGGTTGTGCGCCGTTATGACCATGAGGTCCAGGGAGGAAGCGTAGTCAAGCCTTTTACCGGCGTCTGCAATGACGGACCTTCCGATGCTGCTGTCATAAGACCGCTCCTGGACTCCTTCGAGGGAGTGGTTGTTTCGCACGGCATCTGTCCCCGCTACAGTGATATTGATACATATCACATGATGGCAAACGCCATTGATGAAGGATTGCGCAACTACGTGGCCGTGGGAGGCGCCCTGGAACTGGTGGCCGGTCTCGACAATTTCTGCTGGTGCGACCCCGTGCAGTCGGAAAAGACGCCCGACGGCGAGTACAAGACCGCCCAACTGGTCCGGGCCAACAAGGCCCTTTATGACTATTGCGTGGCCTTCGGGATTCCCCTGGTTTCCGGCAAGGATTCCATGAAGAACGACTACTTTGACGGCATCACCAAGATCTCCATACCGCCCACAGTCCTGTTTTCGGTCATCGGCAAGATAGAGGACGTGAGGATGGCCGTGACCATGGACGTGAAGCGTCCGGGCGATCTGGTCTATCTCCTGGGCAAGACGGCCTTTGAACTGGGAGGTTCGGAGTATTACGCCGCAAAGGGGTACATAGGCAACCGCGTCCCCCGCGTGGATGCCGCCAGCGCCCTTGCCCGCTATCGCGCCTATCACGGGGCTGTTTGCCGGGGTCTGGTTGCTTCCTGTCACGATCTGTCGGACGGAGGTCTCGCCGTCGCCCTGGCGGAGAGCGCCTTTGCGGGCGGCCTGGGCATGGCCATTGACCTTGGCAGGGTGATGTTCGCCGGGGTTTCCTGTGATCGCGCGGATGAAACCCTGCTGTTTTCCGAGTCGGCCTCGCGCCACCTGGTTACGGTAAGATCGGAAAACAGGGAGATGTTTGAAAAGGCCATGGAAGGAACATGCCTTTCCCGCATCGGCATGGTAACTGAGGACGAAATGCTCACGGTAACCGGCATTGATGGAAACACGGTTGTGCGGGAAACGCTGTCTGAACTGAAAGAGGCTTGGCAGAGCCCACTGAGGGAGTTGTGACATGAAGCAGGCAAAGGCAATCGTATTGACGGGAAACGGCACCAATTGCGAGATGGAGGCAGCGCACGCCTGCCGTCTGGCGGGCTTTGATGTGGTCAGGATAGCCCATATCTCGGAGCTTCTCTATGGAGAGGTTCTTCTCGATGATTATCACTTCCTGAATCTCACCGGCGGATTTCTTGACGGTGACGACCTGGGCAGCGCCAAGGCCCAGGCAAACCGTCTGAAATACGCCCGCGTGTCAGGGGCCAACGAGCATCTGGTGGATCAGTTTCTGCGCTTCATCAACGACGGAAAACTGATCCTGGGGGTCTGCAACGGGTTTCAGCTGATGGTGAAGATGGGTCTCCTTCCCGCACTGGGCGGAGAGTACCTGACTCAGACGGCGACCCTGACCTTCAACGATTGCGGCCGATTTCAGGATAGATGGGTATACCTTAAGCACAACCCGGCATCGCCTTCCATATTTACGAAGGGGATCGAGAAGGGGATATACCTGCCCGTGCGCCATGGCGAAGGAAAATTCCAGGTCGATTCCAACCACATCCTGGAGAGGATCGAAAGCCTTAACCTGGCGGTACTCAAGTATTCCGATGCCGCATATGAAGCGCCGACCATGGAGTTTCCTCTCAATCCCAACGGTTCCTTGAATGCCATTGCCGCCCTCTGCAATGAGACCGGCCGGCTAATGGGCCTCATGCCCCACCCTGAGGCCTTCCTCAATCGCACTAACCATCCTCGCTGGACCCGTGAAGAACTGCCGGAAGAGGGGGATGGACTTCTTCTCTTCAAGAACGCAGCGGATTTCGCAAGGAGCAATCTTTAGCGGAAGGCCATCTTTTCCGCTTCGGAAATACAAGGAGAACGGTAATTCGATGAAACTCGTCAGACCAGAAGAAGAATGTGGAATTTTCGGGATTTACAATCATCCGGAGGCGGCGAACCTGACCTATCTCGGGCTTTATGCCTTGCAGCACAGAGGACAGGAAAGCTGCGGAATCGTTTCCTCTGACGGGATGCATCTCCACGCCCACAAGAACATGGGGCTGGTGGCGGATGTCTTCGGCAACCAGGATATCTTCCGGGCGCTTCCCGGAAACGCCGCCATCGGACATGTCAGATACTCGACCACCGGCTCTTCCGTCCTGAAAAATGTTCAACCCATCATGGTGGACTATTCCCGCGGCGCCATCGCGGTGGCCCATAACGGCAACATCGTCAATGCGCAACTGATCAAGGATGAACTGGAGGCGTGGGGTTCCATCTTTCAGACGACCATGGACACGGAGATCATCATTCACCTGCTGGCTACTTCAAAGGCCAGTTCCCTTCTGGATCGCATTACCGAGGCCCTGGGCCGGGTTGAAGGCGCTTACTGCCTACTGTTCCTGACGGAGAACCGCATGGTCGCGGTGAGGGATCCCAACGGTTTCCGCCCTTTGTGTCTGGGAAAGCGTGGCGACGCCTATGTGGTCGCCTCGGAGTCTTGCGCGCTGGACCTCATCGAGGCCCAATTCGTCAGGGAGATAGAACCGGGAGAGGTTGTCTTCATTGACAAAGACGGCGTAACCTCTCACTTTCCTTTCAAAAAGGTGAAACCGACCCCCTGCATCTTTGAATTCATCTATTTTGCCCGCCCGGACTCAAGAATTTTCGGAAAGAACGTCTATATGATACGCAAGGAACTGGGACGCCAGCTGGCCAGAGAACACAGGATTGAGGCCGACATCGTCATCCCCGTTCCAGACTCAGGGGTGCCGGCCGCGCTTGGTTATGCCCAGGAGTCGGGCATTACCTTCGAATTCGGCCTTATGCGCAATCACTATGTGGGACGTACCTTCATCGAACCACAGCAGGCCATTCGTCATTTCGGCGTAAAGATAAAACTGAATCCGGTGCGCGATATCATCCAGGGAAAGAGGGTGGTGGTCATAGACGATTCCATTGTGCGCGGCACAACCTCCCGCAAGATCGTCAAGATGATCCGGAGCGCCGGCGCCAAAGAGGTGCACACCCTCATATCCAGTCCTCCCACCAGCTATCCGTGCTATTACGGTATTGACACTCCCACCCGCAAGGAACTAATTTCTTCATCTCATACCATCGAAGAGATTCGCAAATATATCACAGCCGACTCCCTGGGATACCTTTCGGAGCAGGGGATGCTCTCGGCGGTTGGCGTGGAAAATATCGATTACTGTCGCGCATGCTTTTCCGGCGGATACCCCGTTGAATTTCCCATTATGTCCCCGGAAGCGCAACTGGCGCTCTTCAGCAAGGAGTAACATACCCTATGACAGACCGGCAAAAACTGAAAAAGATCATCCTGGAGAAATCTTACGAAAAAAGGAAGGTAACCTTGTCTTCCGGAGTAGAGAGCGATTTTTACTTCGACGGAAAACAGACCACCCTTCATCCCGAGGGGGCATATCTCACGGGGCGCCTCTTTCTGGAGGCCCTGAACGGCATGGAAGATATCGACGGAGTGGGCGGCATGACCCTGGGCGCCGACCCCATCGCTACGGCGGTGTCCTTGGTAAGCTTCCTTGAGGGATGTCCCGTTCCGGCCTTCATAATCCGCAAGGAACCCAAGGGCCATGGAACAGGGGCCTGGCTGGAAGGGAGAAAAAATCTCGGGGAAGGCGCACGGGTCGTAATTGTCGAGGACGTGGTCACCAGCGGAGGTTCTTCCCTCAAGGCCATACGGCGCGCGGAAGAAGAGGGGTTGACGGTTCTGGGGGTTGTGACCCTGGTAGATAGGGAAGAGGGGGGCAGGGAGAATATCGAAAAGGCCGGTTACTGGCTCAAGTCGGTTTTTACCAAATCCGATATCCTTTCCTGAAAATCATGGTTTCCATCATTCTGACCGGAGGCGGCGGTTTTGTCATCGCCGCCTCCTTCCTCTTAAGAAGAGCCTGTCTCCCCCCGTTTTCCAGCGGAGACCTGTCTTGAAACCATCTCTGGAAAAACTCCTTCTATCCTATGGTATTCTTCTCTCATCTGTTGACGACTGGTTTGCCCTCTGCAGGGCCTCGTCTGGAAAAGACATCGCCTGTGTGCAGGGGTGTTCGGCATGCTGCCGCGGTCTTTTCGATATAACACTCCTGGATGCATTCTATCTGAAACAAGGCTTTGACCTTCTGCCCGCCGGAGTAAAAAGACCAGCCCTTCTTCAGGCGGAAAAGAGGCTCAAAGAACTCAGATCCATATGGAAGGACTATGCGCCGCCATATATCCTGAATTACAGGCCGGAAGAGGAATGGGACGCATTGATGCCGGACGATGACCGGACCCCATGCCCGCTTCTGGGAAACAACGGCGTTTGTCTGGTGTATGAAAACCGGCCAATGACCTGCCGTCTGCACGGCATTCCCCTTGTGGATGTTTCAGGAGAAATATTTCACGATGAGTGGTGCACCCTTAATTTTCCCGTGGAAGACCCACTGGTCAAGAAAGATCTCCGCTGGGGATTCAAGGAGTGTTTTCAGGATGAATTGACGATATTTCAGGTTTTTACCGAAATATTGCTGGACAGGAAGATTAGAGAACTGGACACATTCATTGCCACCGCTCTCCTGGTGGACTATCGCTCCTTTGACTGGAAAGCGTGGTGGAGGGAGAATGGCGAAAGGATTACAGCGGCAGGCTCGAGAGGAAACCGCTGACAGGAACGCTATCCTGGTCAATCAGCACGCGCCTTCCCTCAACCCGAATCCTTCCCTGAGCGAACAGTTTTATGACGGCTGGATATATCCTGTGCTCCTGCTCGAGGATACGGCGGGAAAGGGTTTCCTCGGTGTCGGTTTTCAGGACAGGGACTGCCGCCTGGGCGATTATTGGTCCGGTATCGGTTCCCGAATCAACGAAATGTACCGTGCATCCGGCAATCCTGGCGCCGTGGAGCAGGGCCTGACGTTGGGCATGGTTTCCGGGGAAGGCGGGAAGCAGCGCGGGATGTATGTTCAGGATTGCGTCGGGAAATGCTTCGAGCATCACGCGGGAAAGAATCCGGTTGAATCCGGCCAGGACGACCAGTTCAACGCGATGTTCGCGCAGTATCCGTAAAACAGCCTCGTCAAAGGAGCTCCGGTCCGGATAGGAGCGATGGTCCACATGGATAGCGGGTATGCCGTGTCTGTGGGCGCGCTCCAAGGCATAGGCGTCTCCCCGGTTGCTTATTACGCACGCCAGCGATGCGCTGAGCCTGCCCTGCTCGCTATGGTCGATGATTGATTGCAAGTTGGAGCCGTTCCCGGAGACGAGAACACCTATCCGGAGAGAACCATGGGGAGAATGGGAATGGCGGGTATCAGACAAGCTCAACGCACTCACCGCCCGCGTCGCATTTTGCCACTTCACCGATAACGGAGGCCTCTTCATTCAGTCCCGAAAGGCGGATGAGGATCTCTTCCGCTTCCTGCTCAGGAACAGCCAGAACCATGCCGATGCCGCAGTTGAAGGTGCGGAACATCTCCGTATCCTCGATGGCGCCTCCTTGTTGAAGGATGGTGAAGACATCGGGCATGATCCAGGAATTCCTCTTTATAATGGCCTTGCAGCCATGGGGAAGTATTCTGGGGACGTTCTCCAGAAGACCGCCTCCGGTGATGTGGGCAATCCCGCTAATGTGGAAATCACGCATGAGATTGAGAACGGTCTTCACGTAAATCCGGGTCGGAGTAAGAAGTTCGTCGGCCACTGTTTTGTCTAGACCGGGAAGCATGGAATCAATCCCCAGACCCATCATCTCAAAAAAGACCTTTCTGGCAAGGGAATAACCGTTGCTATGCAACCCGCTGGAGGAAATGCCGATCAGTTTGTTTCCGACCGTGATGGACGAACCGTCGATTATGGAGTCCCGCTCCACGACGCCCACCGCGAACCCGGCGAGATCATATTCCCCTTCACTGTAAAATCCCGGCATTTCGGCGGTTTCACCGCCTATCAACGCGCATCCGGCCTGCGAGCAACCCTGGGCAATGCCCTTGACCACCTCTGCCGCCTTTTCCGGAACAAGCTTGCCAGTGGCGAGATAATCGAGGAAAAAGAGGGGTTCCGCGCCCTGGACGATGATATCGTTCACGCACATGGCTACCAGGTCTATGCCGACGGTATCGTGCCGGTCCGCGAGGAAGGCCAGCTTCAGCTTTGTTCCAACACCATCGGTGCCGGAAACAAGCACGGGATTCCGGTACTTTGATGAGTTAAGGGAAAACAGCCCGCCGAAGCCGCCGATATCGGCCATCACCTCCGGCCTGAAGGTTGATTTCACCAGAGGCTTTATCAGCTTCACGAAGCTGTTGCCAGAATCTATATCCACTCCCGCGTCCTTATAGGTAACCTTGCCGCTGCTCACACACTTATCCTCCTGTCTGAAAAAACGAGACATATTTTTACGGTATCACGACCTAAATGTCAAACCCAATCTGGGCAGAGATTTCCAGGGTCAATACAGATATTTTCCGACAGATACCTGACTGTTTTTCTCGGGTGTATCTATGAGGGATAAGATGATGGTCGCGGCCACGTCAGGGAGACAAAAAACAGTTTGCATCACTTCCGGTGTCTGGGTATCATGGCAGAAAATGAAGAAACCCATGGCTGAAATTTTCCTTCAACCTATGACTGAAGCCGATCTGGATGAGGTTCTCCCTATTGAGGCATCTTCCTTTTCTTCTCCCTGGAGCAGGCGGCACTTTCTCGATGAATTGACATCGCCACTTTCATTTCCAATGGTTGCGCGCATGGCCGACGGTTCGGTGGCCGGATACATCTGCATGATGATGGTGGTGGATGAAGGTTCGGTGCTCAACGTCGCTGTGCATCCCCAGTTGCGGCGCAAAGGCATTGGAAAGATGATGATTCAGGCCGCCCTCGCCGAGTTTCACTCCCGCGGAGCGTCATTCGTCGCCCTTGAGGTCAGGCCGACCAACAAAGCGGCCATGACCATGTATGAGGGACTTGGTTTTGTCGTTACGGGGAGAAGGAAGGCTTACTATGAAAATGGAGAGGACGCCGTTTTAATGGAATACGACATTAAGAGGCGGGACGAAGATAAACATGCACTTTAAATCCGTGGTATTGTCCAACATTGAGATTTCGCCCGGTTATAGACGCATTCGCCTCACGGCGCCCCGGGGAATTCTCGAAGCGAAGCCGGGCCAGTTCGTTATGGTCAGGGTGCGGGACGGGGTTGATCCTCTTTTGCGCAGGCCCTTTTGTATCTACGATGTGGGAACCTTTTCTCCTGATTACCCTGACACCTCCCGTCGCTGTTATTTCGAGATTCTCTACAAGGTTGTCGGCAAGGGAACCTCGATCCTTGCTTCCCTGCACGAGAAGGATTCCGTAGATGTTCTTGCCCCCTTGGGCAACGGCTTCAACCCTGGGGAGGAGGGGGAAGAAAAACTCCTCGTGGGAGGGGGGTTCGGTCTTGCGCCCCTCTATTTCCTGGCGCGCCGACTGGTGGAAAAATCTCCGATCAAGGTCTTCATAGGGGGTAGGAGAAAAGAGGATGTCCTGTGCGTTACGGAATTCGAGCAACTGGGCATCGACACCTACGTGGCCACCGACGACGGGACCCTTGGTTCCCGTGGCCTGGTGACCGAGGTGCTGGAGGAGCACCTGTCTATTGAAGGGATGAGTCGTTCCGTTTTTGCGTGCGGCCCCGAACCCATGCTGCGGGCGGTCGCCGGAATGTGCGAAAAGTACCGGATAAACTGCCAGGTTTCCCTGGAGGCAACCATGGCATGCGGGGTTGGCGCCTGCCTCGGTTGCGTTGTTAAGGGTGCGTCCCATTCGGAAGATTCTCCGGACTACCGCTGCGTTTGCAAGGAGGGTCCGGTTTTCCATACCTCTCAGCTTCTCCATGAAGATCAGGGGGAAGGGGCAGCGTCATGAAAAGACCTGATCTCTCCGTCAATCTGGCCGGCATATCGCTCCGGAACCCCATCATGACCGCTTCCGGCACCTTTGGATACGGCGAGGAGTTTACCGGATACATGGACCTGGAAAAAATTGGGGCAATCGTAACCAAGGGGCTCTCCCTCCGTCCCAGGGCGGGCAACCCCATGCCCCGTATCGTCGAAACGGCCGGCGGCATGCTCAATGCCATCGGCCTGCAAAATGTAGGGATAGATGCGTTTATTGAAAACAAGACGCCGTTTTTCCGCTCCATATCAACACCGGTGATAGTTAACTTCTTCGGCAATAGCGTAGAGGAATACGCCGAACTGGCCGCGCGGTTGGACGCTGTTCCCGAGGTCTCTGGAGTGGAGATAAACATATCCTGCCCCAATGTCAAACATGGCGGCATCGTATTCGGAACAGATCCCAAAGCCGCCTTCTCCGTGGTAAGGGCGGTGCGGGAGTCAACGGGCAAGCCGGTCATAGCCAAGCTTTCTCCCAACGTGACCGATATCGTGGAAATGGCCCTTGCCTGCGCCGAGGCCGGCGCCGATTCCCTTTCCCTTATCAACACCATTACCGGCATGGCCATAGACCTGCAAAAGAGGAGGCCCAGGCTTTCCAATGTCACGGGGGGACTTTCCGGACCGGCGGTAAAACCCGTTGCCCTGCGCATGGTATGGCAGGTTTTTCAGGCCGTGAAGCTTCCCATTATCGGGATAGGGGGGATTGTCACGGCAACTGACGCGCTTGAATTCATGGTTGCCGGAGCAACAGCCGTACAGGTCGGTACAGCGAATTTCATGACCCCTGACGCATCCCAGCGCATAGCCGGGGATATGGAACGTTATCTGAAGGAGAATGGCGTCAGGGATGTAAAGGAAATGATCGGCTCACTCAGGGTTTAGAAACGGCGAGAGTTGCCGGCGGTTGAACATCTCGGAAAACGGATAAGGCAATGAAAAGAATTTATATTTTCTCAAACTCCACCGGAGAGACGGCGGAAAGGGTCATAAAGGCGACCCTGGCGCAGTTTGACGCGACCAACGTCAAGGTGCACAGGAAGAGCTACCTGAAAACCCTTGACGATGTGAGGACCGCGGTTGAAGATGTGGCGAAGCGGCCGGGCCTGATAGTTTTCACGCTCATGCATCAGACACATGTGGCGGAACTGAATGCCGAGGTGGAGCGCCGCGGACTCGAGTCCTTTGACGTTATAACGCCGATTATCGAAAAGATGCAGGAATTCCTGGGGGTTCCCGCGAAGCGCAGGCCCGGGGTCGTATACAAGGTGGACGAAGAGTATATCAAACGCCTGGAAGCGGTGAACTTCACCGTCAAGCACGATGACGGACAGAGCACGCAGGACCTGGCGGAAGCGGACATCGTGCTGGTTGGTGTATCGCGCACATCGAAAACCCCTCTTTCCATGTATCTGGCTGGAAAAGGTTACAAGGTGGCCAACATCCCCCTTGTGGAGGGCCTGGAGCCCCCGGCCCAGCTTTTTCAAATAAGTCAGGAACGGATCGTCGGACTGACGGTGGATGTTCAGCAGCTTATCAACATAAGAACCTCCCGCATGCGGAACATGAGGCAATTGAGCCGCAGCCCGTATAACGAATATGACACTGTAGAGTCGGAACTGGTGTTTTCCAAACGGCTTTACAGAAGCAATCCGAAATGGATGGTAGTCGACATGACCAACAAGGCCATCGAGGAAGCGGCGGCTGAGATCATGAAGAAGTTTCAGAAATAGGCGTCAAGGGCAAGGGGCTTTTAGGAACTGTGAATGAATAGCATGGTCAATATTGCGTTCAGATTCAGTTCAGATTTGGCTGAACTGATTGAACCAAACCGCAGACGTAGCAGGGCTACGTTGAGGATTTGGTGATTGAGGTTCGGTCAAAGATGACCTGAAGATGAGATGCAAGTTGCCCATGTTATTTGTTTACAGTTCCTTAGGTGATTGAACCAGCGGCGGCGGGGTTTCGTCATGAGGAAATGACGGCAACACCCCGCCGTTTTATTTGCTAGAAACCGGGATGAGAATTCAACTGCGATGAAGATTTATAATTTCCATTCGGTGGTTTGCGTCCGGATGCCGATTGGACGGGCCTTCCGTAAGGATGACCAGATCTCCGCTCAACCCGTTCTGCGCAACCCACTGCCGGGTATATGAGTTCCAGTCTTCCGGATGCTCAGGCTCATGAATGGGGAAGACACCGGAGGTGAACTGAAGTTGCTGGCAGGTCGCCATCTGGGAGCTTATGGCGAAGATCCAGACCGGGAGGTGGAACGAGGAAATCCTTCTGGCTGTCGAACCGCTGCGGGTCGGCACGAAAACGGCCGCCGGGGTTACATATTCCAGGCATGACTCCACGCCCAGGGCAATGAGATGTTCCGGCCTTATCTTTCCCTTCAACCCGCTTCCCTTGAACATCTCATCGACGGTCAGCGTCTGACGGTGGGGCTCGATAGCGGCCGCAATCCTTGCCAGCATTGCGGTTGATTCTACGGGGTAACTTCCCATGGCTGATTCTGCCGAGAGCATTACGCAGTCCGTGCCGTCCAGGATGGCGTTTGCCACATCCGTCGCCTCGGCCCTTGTCGGGCGGCTGTTTCCCGTCATGGACTCGAGCATCTGTGTCGCCGTGATTACGGGTTTGCCCCGCATGTTCGCCAGACGCGTCAGGCGTTTCTGGATAACGGGGATCTCTTCTATGGGCGCCTCGACTCCCAGGTCGCCGCGGGCAATCATGATGCCGTCGGCGGCATCGATGATCTCGTCTATATGGTGAAGCGCTGTCGAGCGTTCGATTTTGGCGATTATGAATGGATGGTATCCCATTCCTGCTGCCGCGGCGCGGACCTCCTCTATATCTGACGCCCGGTTTACGAAAGACTGGCTCACCGCATCAACGCCGTTTTCCAGAGCAAACTTCATGCACTGAAAATCGTGCTCGGTAAAAGAACTGATCCCCAGATCGATTCCAGGCAGGTTAAGCCCTTTTCTGGATCGCAGTTCTCCCCCGACAACGACGCGGCACCGGACGTTGTTACCTGCGACGGAAACCGCTTCAAGCTGGATGAGCCCGTCGTTCAGAAACAGGGTGTCACCGGGACGCACTGCCGACGGCAATTGGGGGAAACTGACGGAGACGCGACTGGAGTCTCCCACGATATTATCGGACGTCAAGGTGAAAAACTCGCCCGGCCGAAGATCGATGGGCTCCGGCTCCAATTGCCCTATGCGCATCTTGGGTCCGGGGAGGTCGGCCAGTACCGCCAGTCTCCGCCCGGTTGCAGTCGCGGCGTCACGGAGATTGCCGATTACCCGCGCGTGGCCGGAGAAATCACCGTGGGAAAAGTTCAGCCTTGCCACGTTCATGCCGGCCAGAAGCATCCGCTCCATGATCTGCCGGCTTTCCGATACCGGGCCTATCGTGCAGACGATCTTTGTCTTGTTGAACGCCATGTTCATCTATTCTCCTTCCACCTGTTTACGTCTCCATTTTGCTGGTTTAACCGGAAAGTTTTGCGCAGAGAAACACAAACGAATAGGGCTGGACCGGATAGCTCGATGCGGTAACCGTTACGGCATCCTTCCACAGGCAGATATCGTCGGGAGCGTCAAGAAAGGTGTCCATGATTCTGCGCCATCCGGAGGAAGAGTCCGATGAAAGCGGGGGGAGTTGAAATTCCAGCGCCTCCTGATAGGCATTGAACATCAGGTGATACATGACAAGCCCATCATGGCTCCATGTGGTAACAGCAATGCTGTGAGAGTAGTCGTTCCAGTCCGGCTGGTTTAATTGAACTCCGTGCCATTGTATGCGCGCCCTTCGCAAAAGCTGGTTCAGACTCACCACAGAGTTTTCATCCGGTATTTCCCTGCGGAGTCTCCTTCGGATCAGGCGTCGGCAGAATCTGAAGATATCGCTGTGCCTGTCGGGAAGGGTCCAGTCGAACCAGCTCAGTTCGTTGTCCTGACAGTAGGCGTTGTTGTTTCCCCTCTGTGTGCGACGTACTTCGTCACCCATTAGGATCATGGGAGCACCCAGGGAAATGAGCGTGATTGCAAGAAAATTCTTGACCTGCCTGTTGCGAAGCATCTCAACTTCCCGGTCATCGCCGGGTCCTTCCACCCCGCAGTTCCAGCTCAGGTTGTCACCGTAACCATCCCTGTTGTCTTCGCCGTTAAGCTCGTTGTGTTTTCCATTGTAGGATACCAGATCGTTCAGGGTGAATCCGTCGTGGCATGTCACGAAGTTTATGCTCTGCTCCGGTTCCCGCTCCTCGTGCCCGAAGATGTCGGGACTCCCCAGAAGCCTGGTGGCGAAATTCCGAACGGAAGCATTGTCTCCACGCATGAAGCGTCGCACGTCGTCCCGGAATTTTCCATTCCACTCTTTCCAGCTATCACCGATAAAGCTGCCCACCTGGTAGAGCCCGGCCGCGTCCCAGGCTTCCGCAATCAGTTTGATTCCGGCCAGGACAGGGTCCGAATCAATGTCCCAGAGGATCGGCGGATCCGCCATGGGGCATCCGCTTTCATCCCGGGAAAGAATGGAGGCAAGATCGAAGCGGAATCCGTCCACATGCATGACTTCCACCCAGTAGTGCAGGCAATCTACAATCATTCTCCTTACTATGGGGTTGTTGGCGTTGAGGGTGTTGCCGGTCCCGGTATAGTTGGCATAGCTTGCCCCTCCATCAGCCAGCATGTAGTAAACGCTGTTCTCCAGTCCTTTGAAGGAAAGAGTGGGTCCGTTGTGTCCGCCTTCGGCGGTGTGGTTGAAAACCACGTCCAGTATAACCTCGATACCTTCGCGGTGCAGCGCCTTGACCATGTCCCTGAACTCGTCCATTGGTCCCAGTGGGTCTTTACGGGAACTGTAGGCGTGATGGGGAGCAAAAAAGGAGACAGGGCTGTATCCCCAGTAATTGACAAGCCCTTCGGGAGCGTCCTGCCAGTCGAACTGGAAGATGGGAAGAAGCTCAATGGCGGTAACGCCCAGATCCTTCAGGTAGGGGAGTTTTTTCACCAGTCCCGAGAATGTGCCACGCTTTTCGGCTGGAATCCCGGAGTTGGGGTTTCTGGTGAAACCGCCGATGTGCATCTCATATATCACGCTTCGCGAAAAAGGCCTTTTCAGAGGCGTATCACCTTCCCAGTCGTAGATGCGGGGATCCGCCACAACACTTTTCATGGCGGTGGACGTGTTCTTCCCAAAGCCGCATGCGGCCTTTCTGCTGTAGCCGTCAGGCACCGCTACGGCCTTTCCGTAAGGGTCCAGCAGCACTTTGTCCCCGTCGAATCTCATCCCTTTGTAAGGTTCGTATGGCCCGTGGGCCCGGTATGCGTAAATCTGTCCAGCCTTCAGGTCCGGGACAAAGGCATGCCAGTAGTGGCCCGTTCTGTTCCGGTTGGGCTTGAGGGTGATGATCCTGGAGGGTTGGCGGGCGTCAACGGTGTCAAACAACAGGAGTTCCATGGACGTGCAGTTTTTTGAATAGACGCTGAAGTTCACACCCCCGCACTGTATGGTCGCTCCCAAGGCGTGAGTCTTGCCGAACCTCATCTGTTGCGCTCCATCAAGGTCATTTTCTTCAGCGCAACAGGCGTCGGTCGGCCCTTCTTCATTACACACCCCGTTTCGCGGCGCGCCGTTGGATTCAATATCTTCTTTTTTCATTCAGTTCACCGGTTTGACCTTCCATATCCTTGAGCAGTATTCTCTTATTGAGCGGTCAGAAGAAAATTTTCCCATGCGCGCCACATTGAGTATCGACATGCGCGTCCATGTTTCCTGGTCGTTGAACACCCCGGCAACCTTTTCCTGGCACTCCAGGTAAGACTGGTAATCAGCGAGAACCAGAAAGGGATCGGTATTCAGGAGGGACTCCACGAGAGGGGCAAACAGGTTCGTATCGCCATGGGAGAAATGTCCTGCTGCGATGAGATCCATCGCCCCGCGCAGCGACGGGATGGATTCATAGTAGTGACGCGGTGAGTATCCGTGAGATTTCAGATCGCGAGCCTCATCGGATTTGAGTCCGAAGAGGAAAAAATTATCGGCGCCGACCTCTTCGCGAATCTCTATATTGGCCCCGTCAAGGGTGCCGATGGTGAGTGCTCCGTTCATGGAAAACTTCATGTTGCCCGTTCCGGATGCTTCTTTTCCCGCCATGGAGATCTGTTCCGAAAGGTCGGCGGCCGGGTATACCTTGTGTCCGATTTTTACATTGAAATCCGGCAGGAATACAACCCTAATCATCTCCCGGACGTCCGCGTCGGCGTGAACAACCTCCGCGATGGATGTTATCAGTTTTATTATCAGCTTTGCCATCCTGTAGCCGGGCGCGGCCTTGCCGCCGAAGATGAAAGTTCGCGGAACGCCGCATGCCCGGGGATTTTCTTTTAATTTCCGATACAGTGTGATGATATGGAGGGCGTTCAGATGTTGCCGCTTGTATTCATGAATGCGTTTCACCTGTACGTCGAAGAGGGAGTCCACGTTGACTATGGTTCCCGTTCTTTGCTTGATGATACCGGCCAGATCATTCTTGTTAGCGCGTTTGACGAGTCTCCATTCCTGGCGGAAAGATGCTTCTTCGGCAAATGGCTCGAGTTTTACCAGCTCGGCCAGGTCCCGAATCCAGGCATCACCGATGGCCCCGGTTATCAGTTCGCTGAGCCGCGGATTGCTGAGCGCCAGCCATCTCCGGGGGGTCACTCCATTGGTTATGTTGTGAAACTTTCCGGGTTCCAGTTCGGCGAAGTCGCGCAACACCTCCTGTTTCAGGAGGCGCGAATGCAGTTCCGCCACACCATTTACCGCATGGCTCCCTATGCATGCGAGATGGGCCATACGCACGTAACGCTCTCCGGTCTCGTCAATTATGGATAGACGGGATATCTTCTCCTGGTTGCCGGGGAAGTCCTCCCTGACTTGGTCAAGGAAGCGCCGGTTGATCTCGTATATGAGTTCCATATGGCGGGGGAGTATTCTTGTGAAGAGTTGAATCGGCCACTTTTCCAGAGCTTCGGGCAGAAGGGTGTGATTGGTATAGGCGAATGTGTTTGTGGTTATAGCCCAGGCGTCATCCCAGGGAATTCCATGCCTGTCCACCAGGAGTCTTATGAGCTCGGCTATGGCAATGGCCGGATGAGTATCATTCAATTGGGCCGCGAACAGCTCGGGAAAACGTGAGAGAGGGGCGCCTGCCATGCCGCAGAACCGGATCATGTCCTGGAGAGAACAGGATACGAAAAAATACTGCTGCATCAGACGGAGGCTCTTTCCCGCTGATGTCTCATCATTGGGGTAGAGCACCTTGGTCAGGGTCTCGGATTTGACCTTTTCCTCAACGGCGGCATAGTAGTCACCCACGTTGAAATCATGGTAATCAAAGGATTCCACCGCCTCGGCCGACCAGAGACGGAGCGTGTTGCACATGTCCCGGTTATACCCGAGGACGGGTGTGTCATAGGGGATTCCGCGGACCTCTCCATCCGGTATCCACCTGACTATCAGCTTTCCTTTTTCGTCAAGGCGGCTTTCAGTGCGGCCGCCGAACATAACCTCCTGCGCCAGTTCCGGTCGCCGGATTTCCCAGGGATTGCCGGGGCCGAGCCATTTATCGGTTACTTCAATCTGCCAGCCGTCCCTGATTTCCTGATCGAAGATGCCGAATTCATAGCGTATGCCGTATCCGAGAGATGGCACTCCTACGGTGGTGAGGGAGTCCAGAAAACATGAGGCAAGGCGGCCAAGTCCTCCGTTACCCAATCCCGGTTCTTCTTCCTGGCTCATGATCTCCTCAAGGGAGAATCCAACCTGGGCCAGCGCCTGCTCGGTTTGGCGGTAGATTCCCAGATTAAGGAGGTTGTTTCCCAGATGAGGACCCGGAAGATATTCGGCGGAAAAATAGCACACCAGTTTGAGAGGCCTTTTTCTGGCAACCTCCCGCATCTTTTCAAGTCCGTCGATCCAGCGGTCCAGTAGTCTGTCACGCACCGTATATGCAAGGGCAAGGTAAAGGTCGTTGCGGGAGGCCAGGGCGGGAATGCGTCCCCGAGTGTAATAGAGATTATCGAGAAAAGCCTGGGAAATCTCATCAGGCGAAGAACCGGTGCGAATATTGTTGCCAGGTATCACCTTGCTTCCTCCTTAACCGGGCGGTATCCCTAGGTACTGTAATATTTCAGGATTTATTCATCTATAGTAAGTGAAAAAGGTAACCAGTCAATAGAAGGGAGGAAAAGAGAGGGTTGGGTAGATATTTCTTTATAAATATAACGAGCCTCCGATGCAGCTGGACATTATCCGGCACGTTTGTATACTTAAAACGGTTTCATGCAAAGAGGAAGGGGAGGAGGGAAGGAACATGATGGTTCGGGTTATTTACAGTGACCAGACCGCTGGTGTTGTTGATAATCAACTCCTTGACGGCCTTGTAAAAAAGGGGAGGGTGGTTGCGTACCATAAGGAAGGGAGGTGGATTTCCATCGAGAAAGAACGTTATGCCAGTGATTGCCCAAGACCTGCTGGAAGCTTTCATCAATGGATACCGACCGATACGGCGTCTGTTGATCAATGATGAATTTCAGCGGAATGCAATAACCGGATGCTTTACGGAAATCAATCTTTTGTTTTGGCCGGGTGGTTTTCCGATCCCGAAAGATATTTAGGGTTATTGCCGATAATTTCCACAATCGGGCCGTCTTCAATTAATTCCAGTTCTCCGCTGTCACTCCCTTCATAGACACCTTCTCCAACGGCCCAGTCATACAGCCTTTTCGCATCCTTCAATACCGGGTTATCCGGGAAATTAAAAGTTCTTTTCTGCATCTCTTCATCGTATAGCCCTACGCAGCCGTGTGACGCAGGTTTACCCGGCAAGTCTCTGGCATGTATCCAGTAGGCTACATTGTCCTCACCCACATGAAAGCGAATGGCATAATCCATGGGGTATTGAGCGGACTGATTTTCTACCTGGTACAGTGACGACGTATGGTTTTTATGGCGGGCATCGGCCCGAAACAGACCCGTGGGAGTTTCATGTCCATTCTTGCCGGTGGCAGCCGGTATGGAAAACTGAAGGACTCCGTATTCATAGGCGCCAAGCCATTGCTCCTCCATATCGATCAGTATGTACTTGTCGTATGTACGGGCGGGTTCGTATGTTCGGGGAAGAGGCGTGTAGTTTCTGATATCGGAAATATTCACGGGAGACTTGATGGTCATGCCAGGATAGACATGGCGCCTGTCGATCCGGTTGAAACGAGCTACATAAACCCAGTCATCACCATAGATACTTTCGAGGGTATCTTCCGGATGGACAAAAACCGGTTTCCAGGCAATCCTGCGAGTGCTTGGATAATCAACCCTGCTCAGGTCTTCCTTTGCTTCATCACGGGGTGAAGCGGCAGGGAGATCAGTGGCAATCGGATCATGGACTACGATGGCCGAAAAGAGGATCGCCGGCAATAGAAACCTGAAAGTTCGAATCATGGTACCGCCCTGTAACCCGTTGAAATAAGGTTTCATTAACAGAAAAGGGGCCCTAGCCCCTTTTTTCTATATCCCTAGCATTTTTCTCTGTTTCGGTCAAGGTCTCATTAACGGCTCCGCTGTTGCGAAAAAGATTTATTCAAAGTGTGTAAACCGATTATTACAAAAGGCGTTCACTATCCCAATATCAAATGAATGAAGGAAAGGAGTCATTTATGCGAATTGCGTTCATCTGCTGTGCCATTCTGCTGGGTGGTGTTTCTGCTTCTCTGGCGTCCAACGTGGGTGTAAGCGTCAATATTGGAGTGCCAGCTGTTTCACCGCCGGTGGTTATTGACAGACCTCCGGTATTCCTTATGCCTCCCAAACTGGGTTTCTACGTGGCGGCGGGAGTGGGATACGACATGTTTTATCTCGGTAACCGCTATTATCTGAACAAGGGCAATATCTGGTATTCATCTCCATACTACAATGGTCCGTGGGTCAACGTCAGATACAATTCCATTCCCCACCAGATAAGGAGGTATCCCATCAGCCGGATTCACCAGTTCCGTGACAACCACTATCGCCAGTACACGCATGGAAGGGACCGCTACAGGCACAAACATTTTCAACCTGCGTATCGTGACTACAGGCCGGCAAGAGATGACAGAGGACGCCACCGGGGCCCTGGTGCGCCGGGACATGGCAGGCCGGACCACGGTGGAGGACATAGGGGGCACGGTGGCGGCCCGAGGTAAAGCCATAATTTGTGGATAATTCCAGGTAAAGTCAGCAATTTGTAGGGCGACTTTCCACTGCTGCCCAGGACAAGGTAGCTCATTTCATATCAGAAAGGACCGGATTCCTGATGGCATGATGTGCTATACTTAAAATCCACTTTGATAGCCATAATGCCAAGAGGAACAGAAATGAATCCCAATCGTAAAAAAACAGGACCATCCATTGACGATATCCATTTTCTGGTGGCAACCCTTCCCGGTGAACTACAGGCATCGCTGTTAAAAATGCCTCTTGACCAGTTGTTGGAGATTGTTATGGACCTTGGGCGGGCACCGGAGGCGCGTTTTTCGGACAAGGTAGTGCGTTTGAGCGAGAAGCCGGTAACCCATGAAGAACTGGCCCACGTTCTGGCACATGTCGGTGATTTTACGGATGATAACCGGGCGGGTATCGAAAGGACTCTTCATCGCATCTCCGCCATTCGTAACCGTAAGGGGCAGGTAATAGGCCTGACGCTTCGGGCGGGACGGGCAATATTCGGCACTATTGAGCTTCTGCGTGATCTCATCGAATGCGGTAAAAACCTGTTAATTCTAGGTCGTCCGGGCGTGGGGAAGACGACCAAACTCAGGGAAGTCGCCCGTGTGCTTGCCGACGATTTTCAGAAAAGAGTCATAGTGATCGATACCTCCAATGAAATAGCCGGTGACGGAGACATTCCTCATCCGGGCATAGGCAATGCCAGAAGGATGCAGGTTCCTCAACCTGATCGCCAGCATGCGGTCATGATTGAGGCGGTTGAGAACCACATGCCCGAAGTTATTATTGTGGATGAAATTGGCACGGAGCCCGAGGCCGCCGCGGCGCGCACCATAGCGGAACGTGGTGTGCAATTGATTGGAACGGCCCATGGCAACACATTGGAAAATCTCATAATGAATCCAATACTCTCTGATCTGGTGGGAGGGGTGCAGACCGTCACCCTGGGGGATGACGAGGCCAGGCGCAGGGGGACGACAAAAACGGTTAATGAAAGAAAAGCTCCCCCGACATTCGACATACTCGTCGAAATAATCAGCAGACACGAAGTGACTGTTCACAAGGACACGGGTACAGCCGTTGACACGATCCTGCGGGGATATCAACCGGCGGGTGAAAATCGGACAATGACCGAGGATGGTTTTGTGCAGGTTGAAAAGGCGAAAATTGAAAGTCTGGCGGGTTATCCGGAGAAAATGCCCAAGGAACAGCGGCAAACTTCCAAAAAAGATGTAAGGATGTTTTCTTCAAATATGCCGGTGCGAATCTATGTCCATGGAGTGAATCGCGAACTTCTGGAACGCGCCGGACGGGAGCTTGATCTTGATATCCGCATTGCTTCCCGTGTGGAGGCCGCTGACCTTGTTTTCGCGCTGCGAACGCGTGCCGAAGATATGGGTTTGAAGAAGATAGCCAGGCTTTCCGATGCGCCGGTGCACTATATCAAGCGAAACACAACTGCCGAAATCAGAAGGCTTTTGCAGAAAATATTCAACCTGGTTCAAGGCATCGATGAGGAAGAAATCCGTGAAGCAATCCAGGAAGCTGAATCGGCAATCAAAAGAGCTCTGGAAGAAGGCGCGGAGGTTCCGCTTAATCCCAGAAGGCCTGCAATCAGAAAACTTCAGCACAGACACATAACCGGCCTTGGGCTTGTCGCTCAAAGTAATGGTAGAGAACCGGACCGGCATCTGGTGGTCTTTCCCGTTGAAAATGATGAAACATGAAATATTGACCCAAAGGAAAATCAACATCCATGTGTGCGCTTGGAAAATTCTTAATGACGGATAAGATATATTATGTCAAGTTGCATGCTTGCATTAATATTTTATCGTAATAAATGTTTTTGATTGATGACATCTGTCCAATGTCACTATATAATCAACTCCATTTGCAATAGTCGAAATTATGCCGTTCTCGCGGTTTCCTGAGAATGGAGGCGTGCGCATGACGTATGGGTTCACCCCTGGAAATATGAAGCGTTTCCGTTGGCACTGGCTGACGGGAGCGCTTTTTTTGTTTGCGGTTATTGCTGTTCTGGCCTTTGAATGGGGATTCAAGTCAAAAACAGAGGTTACACTCACCCCATCAGAACAGGCTTGGTTGAGATCCCATCCGATAATCCGTATGGCGCCTGATCCGAATTTTCCACCAGTCGAGTATCTCGCCCCTAACGGCAACTACAACGGCATAACAGCCGATTATATTGACCTTCTCGAAAAATCACTTGGCATACGAGTAGAAATCGTCCGTCTGGGGAACTGGGATGAAGTCATCAATAAGGCAAAAAATCGGGAAATCGATGTATATGTTGCAACTGACACGCCTCAACGCGCTGATTATATGCTTTTCACAAAACCTTTTCTGGAATTTCCGGTGGTTATTATTGCCAGAGGAAAGGCGAAGGATACTTTAGATCTGCAACAACTGAATGGGATGAAAGTTTCTGTCGTGTCCGAGTATGCGGCGCATAATTTCATTAGCAAAAACTATCCCGAATTGATTCTTGATCCGGTTTCTGATGTCCGAACGGGATTGCGAAAGGTTTCCTTTGGCCTTAGTGACGTATTAGTAGAAAATCTGGCAACCGCAACCTATTTCATTGAAAAAGACGGATTTACCAATCTTCGTATAGCAGGAGACTCCGGCTATCTCTACAGAATGGGATTCTGTTCTCGTAAGGATTGGCCTGAGTTGAACAGAATTCTGGAGAAATGGCTTGCCTCCATCACCAGCGAAGAGAAAAGAGACATCTACCAAAAGTGGATACCAGTGGAACCCTTTTCGCTATTCGCCAGCAGGAAATTTCGTGCTGGATTTATCGCGGCGGTAACCGCGATTCTTCTTTTGACGACTGCTGTCGTTGTCTGGAACAGGATGCTTGCTCGAAGGGTAGATATCAGGACCAGAGAGCTTTTGAATGAACTGGCGGAGCGAAAAAGGGTGCAAGAAATGTTGGATCGCACGCTGGAAGACTTGGAAAAAAGAGTTATAGAACGTACTGCGGAACTTTCGCGTGCAAAGGAACTCCTGGAAGAAGAAATCGTTGAACGCAAGCAAGCCGAGGATGCGCTGCGTCTTTATCGTTTCTGCATCGATAAAGCGGGAATAGGTATTTTCCATAGCGATGAGAACGGAACCATCTATTACGTAAACGATCATGCATGCAAAAGCCTTGATTATTCGAGGGAGGAGCTGTGCGCTCTCAGTATTTTCGACATAGATCCGGCTATTTCCCGTGAAGAAATGCTGGCAATGAAAAAGCTGCTTGATGAAAGCGGGACCGTGACTCACCATACAAAACACAGGCGCAAAGACGGTACGACATTCCCCGTCGAAATTACGGCCAATACCCTGGACTACCTCGGGAAGAGATATGCCATATCATTTGTAAAGGACATCACCGAGCGCCGCCGTGCGGAAGAGGCTTTGCGGGAAAGCGAAACGCGCGTCAGATGCAAACTTGAGAGCATCCTCGACCCCGAAGGGGACATCGGTGAATTAGACCTTGCCGACATTCTTGATCTTCACCAGCTCCAGGCGCTCTTGGGTGAGCTCTATCGCATTTCAGGCCTTAAAATGAGTATCATTGATCTGAATGGAAGGGTGTTGCTTGGTGTCGGGTGGCAGGATATCTGCCTTAAATTCCACAGGAATCACCCCGAATCCCTGAGGAAATGCCTTGAAAGTGATTCGGAGTTCACTGTTGGCATGTCCTTGGGAGAGTTCAGAACCTACCGCTGCAAGAACAACATGTGGCACCTGGTTACTCCGATTATTGTCGGCGAAAGACATATGGGCAATCTTTTCATGGGACAGTTCTTTTATGCCGATGAGGAGGTCGATCTCGACATCTTCCGAGCGCAGGCGAAAAGGTACGGTTTCCCCGAAAAAGAATATCTGGCTGCCCTGAAAGCAGTGCCTCGCCACAGCGAAGAGCTCGTAAAACTGGGCAAGTCAATTTTTATGAAAATTACTGATATGGTCTCGAAACTGAGCTATGCCAATATCAAACTGGCCCATGCCCTGGCCGAGCGTGATCGGTTGTCGGAGATACTGCGACAGGCCAATATGGTGGTGGAAAACAGCCCGGCGGCGCTGTTTCGCTGGAAGGGTGACGATAAGTGGCCCGTTGAGCTGGTTTCCGGAAATATCAAACAGTTCGGCTATTCCCCTGATGATTTTCTTTCCGGCGCCCTTCCCTATTCCTCCGTGATACACCACGAAGACCTGGAACGGGTGACCCGGGAGGTCCATGATTTCTGCGACGAGGGGATCGATGAGTTCCGGCTGGAGTACCGGATTATTACCAGGGATGGCGATGTCCGCTGGGTGAATGAACTAACTCATGTGGAGCGGGATGCGGAGAAGTGTCTAAAGGGCTTCGAAGGAATTGTTATTGACATCACCGAGCGCAAGCAGATGGAGGACGAACTCCGTGTCACCCGCGAAAAATATCGCACGATAGTTGATGCTTACGATGGCTTTATCTATATCTGCTCACAGGATTACCGCATTGAATTCATGAATCGCAGGCTGATTGAATGGTGCGGACAATACGCTAAAGGAAAATTATGTTACGAGGCGCTTCACGGGAGGGATTCCATATGCCCATGGTGCGTCAATGAACGGGTTTTCTCCGGAGAGACAGTGCATTGGGATATCCAGTGTCCCAAAGACGGACGATGGTACCATGTGGTGAACGTCCCGATCTGCAATGCAAACGGCACGCTATCAAAGCATTCCGTCATCGCCGACATCCATGACCTCAAGTTGACGGAAAAGTTACTGCTGGAACAGAAAAAGCAGCTTGAGGAGCTCAATGCCACCCTGGAGATAAGGGTTCAACAGGAAGTCGCGAACAACCGTGAAAAGGATGTCGTGCTCATTCAGCAGAACCGCCAGGCTGCCTTGGGTGAGATGCTGGATCATATAGCGCACCAGTGGAAACAGCCGCTCACCTGCGTCTCTCTAATTATTCAGGTGTTGGAGGAAACCGCCGCCGATGGCGAACTGGAAGCTGAGAATATCAAAGAATCCACGGGCAGGATTATGGAGCTACTGGAACATATGGAGCATACTATTGATATTTTCAGGGGATTTTACAGGCCTGATAAAGAAAGGAAAGTTTTTAGAATCAAGGATTGCATAGATCAGGCGCTATCATTCATTACTCCCGCCCTCAGATTCCATTCCATTACCGTTGAACTTGACGTTGATCCGGCTTTGACATCTTTCGGCTATCCAAAAGAATATGTTCAGGCGTTATTGAACATATTGGCAAATGCAAGAGACGTGTTTAAGGCGAGAGGAACTGAAAAGCCGAGGATTGCAATCAGGGCTTACGCGGAAGACCGCAAGTCGGTTGTCGCTGTCATGGACAATGGTGGGGGCATTCCGGAAGACATCATGGGTGAAATCTTTGACTTCTATTTTACGACCAATGAATCAGGAGGCGGCACGGGAATCGGTCTCTATATGTCAAGAAATATCATAGAAAAAAACATGGGCGGGGTCTTGAGCGCGGAAAATATCCAAGGCGGGGCTCTGTTCAGAATAGAACTTCCCCTGACTTAATCTGTTACTTAATCAGTTGTTTTGCATGTTTTGATGACATTCCGAAAAATTCCCTATTCTTCGAAATATTCCAATATCTTGACATACTCCACCAGTTTTGAAACCACCAGCTCGTGAATCAGTTTTCCTTTATTTGCGGTTGCTTTCTCCGGATCTCCCCATACGCCGTTCTCCCAGAATTTCCTTTTGTCCCTTACAAGAATCCCCTTGGGAAAACGAGGAAACTCCCGCTTCCCCTTTCCCTTTACCAGTTCCGGATAGAGGAAAAGAATACGTGAGGTCTCGATTTCCCCCGCATGGGCGTCGCCTTTCGTTTCGATGAGTCCCTTCCCTTCTTCGTATGCAAGGTCATATTCCGTTATTACAGCCAGTCTGCAATCCTCAAGCTCGAAAATCAATTCTTCGCCGGCATCCTGGAGGGCCATTGTATGGCTTCCACCGGCATGCCCGGTAAGTATGATGAAGTTTCTGAGTCCCTGTCTGTAGAGGGACCTCACAATATCCCTCATTATGGATTTCAGCGTTGAGGTTGTGATGGAGATGGTTCCGGGGTGGCATGAGGTGGAACGGCAGTACCCGTAATGAACCGGGGGCGCGAGAAAAAGCGGAATCAGCTTTGCGGCGGCTTTTCCGACTTCATATGCCTGGATGGTATCGGTTGACAACGGCAGATGGTATCCATGTTCCTCGACGGACCCGAAGGGAATCAAAACGCTTCTCGTTTTCTTCAGACCTTCTTCGAATTCACCCATGGTCATATGTTCGATAATCATAATACACCTCAGAGCATGCTCATAAATCTGTGAGTCTGGGGAATAACCCGTACTTCCCGAAGGATCCCGGATGCAATCTCCTGGAGTTCAAGGAGTTTCAGAGAAGAAATGGACAGCTCTCCCGCTTTTCCAGTCAGCGGCTGGATGACCAGCGGAATATTTCCGTCAGTTGCCGAAATGATTTGGCTGGTCTTGATTATTTCCCAATCCTCTGTCCTGTCGCTCACCACGGTTTTGACGTACACCTGTTTACTGGATGCAACGGAGAGAAACAATCGGTGTTGTTCCCAGAGGGAATCTATTCCGGATGTTGACGGGAGTTTAACATCCATGGATACAAAATCCAGCAGGTTTATGCATTTCGAGAGCGATTCATGAAGTATCCCGTTTGTTTCGAGATAGATGGGTAAAAGGTCCCGCAATACTGGGAGCCATTCCAGCAGAGTTTCAACTTGCAGCAATGGTTCCCCGCCTGTCAAACTGATAGAATGATGAGAATCAGGGTATTTTTGAAGCCATTGGTCAAGTAATGGTTTAATGTCTCGAAGTGATAGCGGATTCTTGACTAACGAAAAATCACCTCTTCCGGGAGTTGTCTCAAGGCGACAGCATTCCGTCCCGTGCCCGGGAATGGCTTCCCTGGTGTCACAATAGGCGCACGCCAGATTGCAGCCGCTGAACCGGAGGAAGGCCTGACGCAGCCCAACCAGGAGTCCCTCTCCCTGGATGGAGGAGAAGACCTCGATCATATCAGCGGATCTGCTATTCATAGTAACTGGCGCATGCCGCATCGGATTCCCAGACGGTTACACAATCGACCTTGATATTATCGTTGTTAAGCCTGCCGGAAAGTTCCTGGAAAAGATATCGGGCTATATTTTCCGATGAGGGCGACAGGTCCAAGAAGGGTTGCAGTTCATTAAGATATTTATGATCCAGCGTCTTAAGGAGAGTATTGGTCTCAGCCTTGAGAATTTTGAAGTCAATGCCCAGACCGGACTTGTCCAGCTCCTTCGCGGTAACGGAAACCTCGACCTTCCAGTTATGTCCATGGAGGTTTTCGCATTCTCCCTGGTAGTTTTTCAGATTATGGGCTGAGGCAAAAGAGGTGCATATTTTGAGACGGAACATTCTTTCTCCATATGTGAAACAGATTTGATTTGTTCTTTAAGGTTTGCAATTCTGCCTTTTTTTATCTGTCAGGGCAACAAAAACAACCTTTCTTTCCTGAAAAATCCTTTGGAAATTTCACCTGTAGTAGCGGTTTCACGATGTTTGTGCCGATGTCATCGCTTCGAAACCGGCCACGATATCCAGCAATTCCTCTGTTATGGCGCCCTGGCGCAGGTCCCGGAACCGGAGATTAAGGTCATCCAGTCGTTCCCCAATGTTTTTTTCCGCGGCCTGCATGGATGCCAGACGGCTGGCGTTCTCGGCCGCCATGGACTCGGCAAGCGTCAGATAGAGTGTAGAAAAAAGCGAATGACGGATGAGGTGGGAAAAAAGTTTCCCGCGTTCCATAGTAAACAAGGGAATGGTCGGCCCCTGCCACTTTTGCCCTGACAGCTCTCTGAGACGTTCCCGGTCAAAGGGAACTAGGCGCAGGACTTGGGGGGCGCAGACCGTCCCAAAGAGAATCCTGTTGTAGCACACCACTACATTTTCTATTTGCCGGCGTCTTTTCCACTGGTCTATGGCGACCAGGATTGAATTCACCACTGTAAGGATTCCAGGAACGGTAACCGGCGCCGGGGTTGAATCTTCCATCTTTTCACCCAGTTCAGTAAGGCGCATATGGGTACGGCCGCCGACACACAGGATATGGCGGCGTGATTCATCGGGCTCCAGACGCCTCATCTCCGTTCTGCTGAAAGAGACTATCTGTTCGTTGAAACGTCCGCAAAGGCCCTGATCCGATCCAAGAATGATGATACCCAGTTCTCCTAAGGAAATGGCTGGTTGTGTGGTAATATCCCCTGCCCCCTCACGCAGCAGTATGACCAGACCCATGTCGATGGTTCGCGAATAATCGGCGAGGCTCTGGATGGCCTTTTCCTGATGGCGAATACTTACCGCGGCTAGTGTCTTCATGGTCCTTACCACGGACTGAAGAAGTTTGACGGTGACGATGCGTGCTTTTATTGATTCAGTGGTCGCCATTATCGTTGCCTTCATTCAGGTGTTCAGGAAGAGGTATGATTGCGGACAGGATTGCATTACGATCTTCTTCATCAATGACAAGACCCTCTTCAATGCGTTGGCAGAGATCCGGGAGTTTCTCCTTAACAGCGCGCCTTGCATGTCTTTCCGCTTCCGCAACCCTTTCCGGTGGCAGTTGGTCGAAGACTCCTTCGGTAACCGCCACAAGCACAGCTATCTGTTCACTGATTGTCATGGGGTCGAACTGGCGCTGTTTGAGTGTCTCTCTAACCCGGCGACCGCGTTCGAGAATCCGGCGTGCGGATTCATCGAGACGGGCGCTGAAGCGGGAAAAGGCCTCCATTTCCTCGAACTGGGCATAGGAAAGACGCAGGTCCCCCACCACTTTTCGGAATGCGGGGAATTGAGTTTTTCCGCCGACCCTGGATACCGATTTTCCCACATCCACGGCAGGGAGGATACCTTTCTGGAACAGGTCAGGGGAGAGATATACCTGACCGTCTGTGATGGAAATGAGATTGGTCGGGATATATGCGGAAAGGTTTTGCGCCTCTGTTTCGATTACAGGCAGCGCGGTGAGGGAACCACCGCCATGTTCAGCATCCAGATGGGTGGAACGCTCCAGCAGCCGGGAATGGATATAAAAGATGTCGCCGGGAAACGCCTCGCGGCCGGGGGGTCTTCTCAGCAGCAGGGAAAGCTCGCGATAGGCGCGCGCATGTCGGGTCAGGTCATCGTATACAATGAGGACGTCCCTGCCCTGTTCCATGAAGAATTCTCCCATTGTGGTAGCCGCATAGGGTGTTACATACTGGAGACCTGCTGAATCAGAGCCATCCGCCACGACCACGATGCTGTGGCCCATGGCATCGTGCCTGGACAGATCGTCCACCAGTCTGGCCACCGAAGCACCCTGTTGTCCCACGGCGCAATAGATGCAGATGACGTCCTTTCCTTTCTGGTTGATGATTGTATCAAGGATGAGGGACGTTTTGCCGGACTGGCGGTCGCCGATGATAAGCTGACGCTGTCCTCTCCCGATGGGGATCAGCGCGTCGACAACCTTGATCCCCGTTTGCAGGGGGACGGTAACAGGCGCGCGATGCATTATGGCGGTCGCATCCCGCTCTACCGGGAGGCGTCTGACGCCGTGCAACGGGCCCAGCATATCCAATGGCGCGCCCAGGCAGTTTATCACCCGCCCCAGTAATTCTTCGCCGACAGGCGTATCCAGCACCCTTCCGGTGCGACGCACCGTGGACCCAACCTGCAGGGAGTCACTGTCTCCCAGCATAACAACACCCACCATCTCGGGATCAAGATTGAATGCAATGCCTAAAACCCCTCCGGAAAAACGGACCAGTTCGTTTGATTGAACGCCGGGCAGTCCGGAAACTCTAGCAATTCCGCCATTCAGATAGAACAGGGTCCCCACATCCTCAAGACGGACCTCGGGGTGGTGGGCATTCAGGACTTCGTCGAAAATCCGGGTAAACGGATTGATGAGTGTCTCGGCATTCATGACTCTCCCGTTGAGCGTCCCTGGATTGAATGGGGGGAGCTTTCCATGGCTTCCACCAGCTTTTCCTCAAGCATTTCAAGATGATGCTCAAAATTCCATGACAGCGACCTTCCCCCAGCACTGACCTCGATGCCGCAAACCATGGAGGGATCCTTTTCGAACAGAGGGATGGCGCTGTCGCACAGGGTCCTCACCACCCGGATCATTGCTTCCCTCGCGTTATGATCCATCTCGAAGGCGCTCCTCACGACAATATCCCGTGAAGAAGCGCGAAAGTGTCTGGCCAGTTCCTCCAGTTCTTCTCCTCCCAAATTTCCGATCCGCCGCTCCAGGCATAGGGCTATCCGTTCCTCCAGGGAGGAATCGGATATTTCGCGTAAAACCCTCCGCGACACCTTGCATACCTCTTCGCGGACCTGGCGGCGCAGCGAGCGGCTCAACGACTCCCGTTCGGAACGAAGCGCTTCATGCCATTTGGCCCGGCTCAGGCCAACCTCTTCGCGTGCCTTTTCCAGGAGTGTTTTGCGCAGGTCTTCCGCCTCTTTTCGCGCCTTGAAGAGCAGTTCGTCCCTCGCCTCCGCCAGTTCTCGCGCAAGCTTTTCGTACCTCACCCTCTCCTGCTCCGCTTCGTCGATTCTCTTGTCCGCTGCTTCCATTCTGGTTGCAATGGCGGTCTCGCGCCGGTCCATGGCCCTGACGATGGGACCGTACAGAAATCGCTTCAGCAAGGCTAGGAGGATCAGGAAATTTACTATCTGGGCGACAACAGTAAACCAGTCAGGTCCCATCTAATGCCTCACGGATGTTCAACGACATATTTCCAGAACGGATTCGCGAATATCAGTATCAACGACACGACGAAACAGTAAATGGCCATGGACTCAATCATTGCCAGCCCCACGAACAGGGTACGGCTGATGGCGCCGGATGCGTCCGGCTGCTGCGCAATGGCGCTCAGCGCCTGAGAAACAGCGCGTGCCTCGCCGAAAGCCGGTCCGATGGAACCAATGGCCATTGTTCCTCCGGCCACAATAATGGAAACCATGCCGATAAGCCCTATATCGTTCATAGTCATGCGCCTCCCTTCTTTCTATTTTCGCTTCCGGCCTCCGTCCCTTTCTTTTCCGACGTTGCGGAAGCTATGTAAACCATTGCCAGAACAGCGAATATATATGCCTGAATAATCCCTATGAGGAGGCCGAGCGCCTGCATGACAATTGGAAAGAACAATGGAGCAATGCTCAGCAGTATCCCTACGATAATGGTACCGCTCATGATGTTGCCGTAAAGACGGACCGCCAGCGCCAGTGTGCGTGAAAATTCACCGATAATCTCAAACGGCGCCATGAATATGGAGGGTTTCACATAATGCTTCAGGTAACCCGACAACCCCTTCTGTTTGACACCGAAAAAGGGCACGGCGATAAAGACACATATTGCCAGGGCCGCGGTGGTTGAAAGGGAACCGGTGGGCGGCTCGAATCCGGGGATGATCTCCATGCTGTTGCCGGCGGCGATGAGCAGGAACAGGGTGCCTATAAACGGAAGGAACCTGCCCGGCTCCTTGTGGCCAATGGCGCGGATCTGATCATTGAGAATCGCAACCAGGGTTTCCAGAAAGTTCCGGAGACGAGGCATCTTGCCATTGTCTTCCAGTCGGCGCGTCACCAGCCATGATCCGAGAGACAAGATCGCCATTACCAGCCACGTAAAGGCAATGGTGGCATTGAGCCTGACCGGGCCCCACTGCCAGAAAACCGTGCTGTCCGGACTCAGTTCCATCTTACCCTCGCGGACTCGTCAGGGAGCCGGCCGGCTCACCCCGTTTCACTGCCTTTGTCAGAACGTACCTCATTAGCAGGAAACCGCTCAGACAGGCCACAAGCCTCCCCGGTCTGCCGTCCATCACCAGGTAGAAACACGAAAGCGCTACCAGCAAGCGAATGACAAAACTGGCGAGCATGAGCATTTCCGGTCTTTTGCCGCATGTTATCCCGCGAACTGTCAGCCACAATCCACCGAAGTAGAACAAACCGAGAAGCAACCCGGCCAAGGCTGCAATTGAAAATTCGCTTATTATTGAAATCATGAGAAAGCTCTATTCTTCCGGGCTGGAAAACGGAAAAGGCGTTCCCGCATCACTCATTTTTCGAAATATGACTCACCCAGTACCACGCGTTGAGGCATCCGCAGATAAGGCCGCCGAACAGCAGCATCAGCGTCCAGGAAAACCTTCCGGGCCACCGGCCGTCGATCCAGATACCCATGGCGATTCCCGCCAGAGTCGGGATAACCACCGACCAGCCGACAATGCCGAAGATGCTCAGACCGAACAACAGGCCGTGGTCCTTTTCCCGTCGCGCGACAATGCGTCTCTCTTCTTTTGACGCTATTGCCTTCTCCATCTCCCTGGATATTTCCATCCTGTCCTTTTCCACGGGTTCAGCCACGGTTCTTCTCTCCCATTCTTATGAACCTCACCACCACATCGGCCTCCATCCTGGCCAGAACCTCCCGCGCCTGCCTCTCTCTTTCATCAAGGGCCTGGAATCGCTCCTTTACCGCCTGGCGCAATTGTCCAAGCGGTACTCCGTGTACAGCATCGCGAGTGGAAACCTTGACCTCAGAACCGCATTTCACGAGGATACCTTCATCCACGGCCAGAAATTCCTCCTCACCTGTTCCGGTTTCAAACGACAGGAGTCCGGGCGACAAAACGGTCAGGAAATCGATGTGATGGGGCAGCAGACAGAAGGAACCGTTCTCGGCCTCGGCCGTCACTTTGGCAACCTCCTTATCAACCAATGTTCCCGTGGGCAACAGGATAATGAGCCTCATTGTTCTCGCGCCTCATCAATCGTGCCTATCATGTAAAGCGCGCCTTCGGGCAACGATGAAAAGTCGTCGTTCAGTATCCTCTCGCACCCGTCCAGGGCGTCCTGGAGTTTCACGAATCTTCCACCATGGCCGGTAAACTGCTCTGTAGTAAAAAAAGGCTGGGTGAGAAATCGCTCCAGCCGCCGCGCCCTGTGGACAACCGCTCGATCTTCGGCCGAGAGCTCTTCCATGCCGAGCATGGCGATAATGTCCTTCAACTCCTTGTATTCCGCAAGATTCTTGCGAATTGCCCGCGCAATTTCGTAGTGCCGCCTGCCTACGATGGAGGATGAAAGCATTTTCGAACCGGACTCCAGTGGATCCACGGCCGGGTAAAACCCTTCCGCGGCCCTCCTGCGGGAAAGGACAATCAATGCGGAAAGATGGGCGAAGGTATGCACAGCCGATGGGTCGGTGAAGTCGTCGGCCGGGACATAGACCGCCTGGATGGAGGTGATGGCGCCATTGGAAGTTGTGCAGATACGCTCCTCCAATTGCGCCAGTTCCGTTCCAAGGGTCGGCTGATAACCGACACGGGAAGGTATCTGCCCCAAAAGAGCTGAAACCTCGGTGCCGGCCTGGATGTAACGGAAGATGTTGTCGATCAGAAGGAGAACGTCCTTTTTCTGATCATCGCGGAAAAACTCCGCAATGGTCAGGGCCGCGTGGCCTACAAGAAAACGGGCGCCCGGCGGCTCGTTCATCTGGCTCAGGATCATCACTGTCTTGTCCAGAACACCACTCTTGTCCATCTCGCAGTAGAGTTCTTCCGCCTCGCGGCAGCGCTCTCCGATGCCGCAGAATATGCTGACACCTTCATGAACTCCCACCATGTTGTGGATCATTTCGGTTATGAGCACTGTCTTGCCAACCCCGGCGCCGCCGAAAAGACCCGCCTTACCTCCCCGTTCCAGGGGGGAAAGCACGTCGATAACCTTTATCCCGGTTTCCAGGATTTCAGACGACGTAACCAGTTCAGTCAGAGGGGGCGGAGGCCGATGGGCGGGACGCCTTTCTCCGCAAGAAAGGATTTCCTTCCCGTCGATGGTCTCCCCAAAAACGTTGAACATTCTGCCGAGAAGGCAGTTTCCGGTAGGTACCGTAAAGGGTTCGCCCGTATCAATCAATACCGAGCCGCGCGCAAGTCCCTGGATGGAAGTGAGGGCAATGCCCCTCACCGTTTCATGATCCAGATGGGCAAGCACCTCAACCAACACCGCTGGTGTGCCGGGGGATTCCAGACGGTTATGTATAAGGGGAATCCGGTGAGGAAAGCGGACATCAATAACGCTGCCGCGGACGACAACAACCTCGCCTTCTCTCTCCTTCCCGTATCCTTTATTTCCGTTTTCCTTTTCCATGAATCACTTCCATTACATGGAGAGAATTCTACCAACCAGTATAACGCAGATACGGGAAAATGCCCACTTTGACCAGGCGCTATCGAACAAATGTGGCGGAAATCAGCCATTATCCTCAGGAAAAACGAGCTTCAGCGCGTGTATTTCAGGGTATCCGGTATTGATGTATTGGGTTTTTTGTTCTATAGTCCACAACATTGCAGCTTAAACAAGGAGGGGTTCATGCGCGCAAGAAGGCTCCATAAAAAATGGGTTCCTCTTGTCTGTCTCTTATTATCCTGCTTTCTTTACCAGACACGCGGCGCTCAGGCGGATATCTACAAGTATGTCGATGAAGATGGCGTCATGCACTTTACGGATGCCCCCACAAATCGCAAGTTCAAAATATTCATGCGCGATCTGAAGAAAGACCGGAAACTGCGTACAAATTTCAAATTTGCCGCTGCTTATCGAAATAAAGAGGAGTTTGATCCCATAATCAAGTCTCTTGCCTCCGAATACGGTGTTGACAAGAGCCTGATAAAAGCGGTTATCCACGCGGAGTCGGGATACAACCCCAACGCTGTTTCTCCAAAAGGGGCTCAGGGCTTAATGCAGCTGATGCCCAGGACAGCTCAGGGATTGAAAGTGAACAATTCTTTCGACCCAAAGGAAAACATTCGCGGCGGAGTGCGCTATCTGCGCTTTCTGCTGGACACATTTAAAGGAGACGTAACCCTGGCCCTGGCCGCATATAACGCGGGGCTGAGCAGGGTTTCGCAATATGGCGGCGTTCCCCCTTATCAGGAGACGCGCAATTATGTTTCACGGGTCTTGAGTTATCAGAAAACATATCAAAATAATTAGGCGTCACTGCAATCTATGAATAATCAAGGCCTTCTCAGACATCTTCCCAACATACTCACCCTCTTGCGTATTCTCCTGATTCCGCCGCTGGTGGTCATCCTTTTTTCCCCCTCCAGGCAGGCCGGTTTTTTCGCGGCTGCACTGTTCGCCGTTGCCTCCATTACAGACTGGCTGGACGGATATCTCGCCCGACGTCTGAACATCGTCACCATGCTTGGAAAGTTTCTTGACCCCATTGCGGACAAGCTCATGGTGATGTCCGCGTTGATCATGATCCTTCCATTCGGCAGGGTTCCCGCCTGGATGGTTCTCGTAATTCTTGGAAGGGAGATCGTGATAACCGGCCTGCGGAGCATCGCTTCCTCGGAGGGTATCGTCATCTCCGCCAGCAAGCTGGGAAAATACAAGACCATTTTCCAGATTGTCGCTATTCTTGGACTTCTGCTGCATTACGATTATTATTGGTTTTTCGGCGTCGAAAACTCGTATCTTTATGCAAATATGCATAATATCGGCATGTTTTTTCTCTGGATAGCAACCATCATCACCATCTGGTCGGGGATAGATTACCTGGTGAGATTTCTTTACGGCCATTCCCGATAATCCCGACACAATTCCATAATTGGGAGACCCTCGCGCATGCAGGGCTCCCTTTTTTTTCTTTACCCATCAGTCCCGCTCTGCCGGGTTTTATCCCGCTTTCCAACCCGCCAAATAGATTGACAATGGCGGGAGGGAGATGGATAATCCACGCACTGTATGGAAAATGTATCCTTTCCCGGGGGAATGTTATGTTAATTGAAAACGATTTTCTTGTGATCGGCAGCGGCATCGCCGGTTTGTCCTTTGCCCTGCAAGCCGCGGATCACGGCAAGGTGGCGCTTGTTACAAAGAAAGAGATCACCGAATCAGCCACCAACTATGCCCAGGGGGGGATTGCGTCCGTCTTTTCCGAAGAAGACACCTTTGCCTCCCACAGCGAGGATACCATGGTAGCAGGGGCCGGAATCTGCCATGAAGATGTAGTAAGGATGGTGGTGGAAGAGGGGCCGGAGGTAATCAAGAACCTGATCGAGTGGGGCGTCCAGTTCACCACCCATGGCGGTTCATACGATCTTACCCGCGAAGGCGGACACAGCAAGCGAAGGATATTTCACGCCGATGATCTGACTGGGAGGGAGATTGAACGCGCGCTTGTCACTGCTGCTTTCGAGCACCCGAATATCGAGGTTTATGAGAATCACACGGCTATCGATCTCATCACCGAATCAAAGTTGCTGAGGAAGAATCTTGACACTAATCAGTGCTTTGGCGCGTATGTGCTGGATGCGAAAAACAATGTTGTAAAGACCTTTCCCGCGAAAATCACCCTTCTCGCATCCGGGGGGGCCGGCAAGGTCTACCTGTATACGTGCAACCCCGATGTGGCTTCCGGAGACGGTGTCGCCATGGCATACCGCGCGGGAGCTAAAATTGCCAACATGGAGTTCATGCAGTTTCACCCCACTACGCTTTACCACCCTGAAGCGAAATCGTTCCTTATCTCCGAGTCAGTCAGGGGCGAAGGCGCTATCCTGCGCCGCCGGGACGGAACTCCGTTCATGGAAAAGTACCACAAGCTGAAGGACCTTGCCCCCCGTGACATAGTCGCCAGGGCCATTGACAATGAAATGAAGACCTATGGCGATGATTGTGTCTACCTGGACATCACCCACAAGGACGCTGATTATATCAGGACACGTTTTCCCAATATCTACCGGACCTGTCTCAAATTCGGTTTTGACATGACCAGTGAGCCCGTGCCAGTGGTGCCGGCGGCCCATTATCTGTGCGGCGGGGTTGTTTCTGATCTGAACGGGGAAACGGATATCAAAAACCTCTATGCCATAGGCGAGGTGGCATTTACAGGACTGCACGGCGCCAACAGGCTTGCCAGCAACTCTCTGCTGGAGGCCGCCGTTTTTGCCGGAAGGGCTTACCGTCACAGTTCGGAACAACTGAAGACCTCCAGTTTTAAATTCCCCGCCATTCCCGAGTGGGATGCGGGCACGGCGACCGATAGCGATGAAATGGTCGTCGTATCTCAGAACTGGGATGAAATAAGACGTTTCATGTGGAATTACGTGGGCATTGTTCGCTCCAACAAACGACTGCAGAGGGCTTTGAACCGCATCAAGCTAATTAAGAAAGAGATCGCGGAATACTATTGGAACTTTAAGGTCACTTCGGACCTCATCGAACTGCGCAATATTGTCACCGTGGCTGAGTTGATTGTTCTCTGCGCCCTTCAGCGAAAGGAATCCCGCGGACTTCACTACAACATTGATTTTCCTGACAGAGACGACGTTAACTGGAACAGGGACACCCTCATAAGGAAAACATTCTGAGGACTTATGACCATTGATGAGCTGAGAACGGAAATTGATCGCCTGGACAATGAATTGTTGAGAATATTCAACCAGAGGGCGGAGCTGGCCTTGCGGATTGGAGAGTTGAAGAAAGGAGCGGGACTTCCCATCTTCGACCCAGGGCGCGAGAAAAGGATCTTTCAACGAATGAAAAGCGATAACCCGGGCCCTCTGGATGATCAGGCAATTGTGAGGTTGTTCGAGCGCGTGATAGATGAATCACGGCGTCTGGAGAGAATAATGACCGGAAGCGAAAGGTAAGATAATATTCAAGGGATGGAATATGCTTATTATTATGAAAAAAAGCGCCGATGAAGAAGCGCTGGATTATATCAAGGAATATCTTATCATGCGGAATTTCGATATCCACCAGTCAACGGGCGCCAACCGCACAATCATCGGCGTTATCGGCGATACCGAGACACTGGATACCCCTGTCCTGGAGGCAATGCCCGGCGTATTGCAGGTCATTCGGATTGCAAAGGAGGAATGACAGGGTTATTCAACCGTAACGGCTGCGTAACCAACGACCTGGCGATAGTCTCCGGATACATCTCCGCTGGTTGCGTACCGCACCAGTTCACACTTTGTCGCGCCCATCTCCAGAGCCGCAACCAGCATGACCGTGGCCGGTATGACACCGCACATGGTGATCCCCTTTTTTCTTACAACCGAGTAGAGCCCCTCCGGATTCATCGCCAGCATTTGGCTGATTGCCATTTCGTCCTTTTTCCGCGCTATCTCGTCCGGTTCGTAGTGGGACATATCCGAGCTGGCTACCCAGAGCACATCTTCACCAAACTCCCGGACTGCCGACGCCAGAGAGAGGCCCAGCTCCCTGCAAGAATCATAATCCATCAATCCAAGACACACCGGCACTATCGTGACACCGGGTCGGGCCACCTGAAGAAACGGCGCCTGGACCTCAAGGGAATGTTCGTACTGGTGAGCGGCCGCATTCTCCGTCAGCATTGGTGATTTTTCAAGGATCAGCTTTGCGAGAGTGGTGTTTATGGGAACGGCGCCGAGGGGGGTCATCCATTCTTCCCTGAGAGAGACGGCGGCCGGTGAGCCGAGGCCGTGATGATTCGGACCAAGAATCAGGACGGTCCCGGGCACCTCCACACGTCCATAGACCTCCCCCGCCACTGCTCCGGAATATACATATCCAGCATGGGGGGCGATTATTCCAAACACCTTTTTTCTCACGCCTTTCCCACCCATAAAGGCTTCAACCTGGGCTCTGAGGCGCCTGGAATCATCTGTATAAAACTGGCCCGCTACCGCTGGTTTTCGTACCATGTCGCTACCTCCTCTTCCGTTCCGTCAATCATCATCGCCCGGCAATCCCGGTTTCTCGTCTTTTGTAGCTTCGCCCACCCTTTCCAGAGGTAATTCCTCCTGCTGTTCATGAATCCCATCGACACCCAGTTCCTGTATCTCACGCAATGTGGGAAGTGATTTAAGGTCCTTCAGGCCGAACACTTCCAGAAACTCCCTTGTGGTGCCATAGATCAGGGGCCTGCCCGGGATATCCTTCTTGCCGAGGATCCTGACAAGCTTTTTCTCCAGGAGGGTCTTGATGACGCCCCCGGAATCCACCCCTCTCAGATACTCTATTTCCGCCCGTGTAATCGGTTGTCGGTAGGCTACAATGGCCAGGGTCTCAAGGGCGGATTGACTGAAGCGGGATGCCCTGGTCTTCACCAGCCTTCTAACATATTCCCCGTTTTCTTCTACGGTTCGGAACTGGTAACCATTAGCGACCTCCGCCAGGGTGATACCCCTGTTCCGGGCGCCATACTCCTCCCGCAATATGGCAAGGGCGTTTCGTATCTCGTCCCGATCGTACTCATCAAGTATACCGCATAGCCTGTCGAGAGAAACAGGAACGTCGGAGACAAAAAGGAGGCTTTCGATGATTGATTTAATCCGTGGTGTTGCCACCGCCCTCCCCTTCCTCCGGAATCTCATCCGTTCCTTTCACAGCGGGACTGATCCTTATGGGACCATGCAGCGACTGTTGATGGACACGAATAACCTTTATCTTGCACAGTTCCAGCAGAGCGAGAAATGTCGTTACGAGATAGTCCCGATCGCAAATGTTATCGAAAAGTTCTTCAAATGCTATCAGTTCCCTTTCCTGGATCAGGGAGAGGATCTCGTTGATTCGTTCGGCGATGCTTATGGTTTCCGCGCTCACCTCATGGAATGTCTCGCGGGGCGCCTTCGCCAGGATTACACGGAAGGCTTCAATCAATTCGAACAGTTCAATTTCCGGGGCATCAGGCACGTTTTGCGTGAAGTGAAGCTCGGGAGACGGAAAAGAGCGGGCGAACAACTCCCTTCCAAGAAGACTTCTGTCGTTCAACTGCAGCGCCGCGTCCTTATAGCGGCTGTATTCGATCAGCCTGCGGATCAGTTCCGCCCGAGGATCTTCCTCTTCATCTTCGGCTGGTTCATCCTGCCGGGATGGAAGAAGCATGCTGGATTTGATCTGGATCAGCGTTGACGCCATCAGGAGAAAATCACCGGCAATATCCAGGTTCATTTCCTTCATCAGATTTATGTACTCAAGATACTGCTTCGTGATAAGGGCGATGGGAATATCGTAGATATCAAGTTCGTTTTTCTTGATCAAATAGAGGAGAAGGTCAAGAGGTCCCTCGAAGACCTCCAGCTTCACGTTATACAGGGAAAGCGCCGCTCGGGATTCCGTAGCGACGCCTGTTTTTTCCTGGTAATCCAATCCGCAAGCTCCATTTGCCCGGGTTGTGGAACGTTACTACAGTTTCATATTCATGACTTCCAGCACTTCATCAAGGGTTTCCACGGCGATTTTTCTCGCTCCGGCAATTCCTTTTTCCAGCACCTGGTTGATATAACCGGGATTCATTTCCAGCTCGGTACGTCTTTTCCGCAGTGGCCTGAGATATTCATTGAGAGATTCGGTAAGCACTTTTTTCAGCTTCCCACCGCCTCCGTCGCCGATTTCCCCGGCAACAGCCTCAGGAGACTTGCCGGTGGACAGGGAAACAAGGGTCAAGAGATTGGAAACCTCGGGACGGTTTTCAGGATCATACGTGATAACCCTGTCTGCATCGGTCTTTGCCTTCTTGATCAAGGATGCTGTCTCGTCTTCAGATGAGCACAGCATGATGGCGTTGTTTCTGCTCTTGCTCATCTTCTGCGAACCATCCAGGCCCAGGATGAGCGGGGTCTTGCTCAGCAGAGGCTGGGGTTCGGGGAATACCGTTTTGTTCGCGGCGAATCTTTCATTGAAACGTCGAGCGATAACCCTGGTCAGCTCAAGATGAGGCAACTGGTCCTTCCCGACCGGAACGACATTTCCTTTGCAAAACAGGATATCCGCCGCTTGGTGAACGGGGTATGTATACATGCCCGCGTTGATCCTTACCAGGCCGGCCGCCTGTATCTCTTCTTTCACCGTAGGATTCCGATCCAGCTCCGACATGGTAACCAGGGTCAAAAAGGGGAGAAGCAGCTGGTTCAGTTCCGGAACATGGCTGTGAGGAAAGATAAATGTCCTGTCATCATCAGGGTCAATGCCGGCGGCAATGTAATCGATGGTAAGCTGTTTTATGTTTTCGGAGATCGATTCAAAGGAATCCCTGTCGGTAAGCACCTGGTAATCGGCGATCACGATAAAAGTAAACACTCCGAGTTTATGCAATCTCACCCGGTTCTGAAGCGAACCGAACAAGTGACCTATGTGAAGACGTCCGGTTGGGCGATCTCCGGTCAGAACTCTGTATTTTGCGGGATTCTTCGCTAAATCTTCTTCCAGTTTCCGGCTTCTTTCCACCGTGCTTTCATAGGTGCCGTAATTGAGTTTTTCCATTATGTGTCCTTGGCGTAGGTTGATAAATCACAAGTCTTTCATCTCGTTTGCAGCTACAGTTCTTCATTTTCATTGCCCGGGCGATCTCTTGCAAAATGCTTGTCATATCATCTCATGAGAAAAGAGGTCACGTTATAGACAAGCGCGCTTTGAGGACCGGCAAGAAGCCTGATTCCCAGGTCAAGCAGCGGCGCGAGAATATAATTAAAGATCTTGGTAAAAAAGACCAGCACGATGATGATGATCATGCCGTAGGGCTCGATTCTGGAATAGGCCGCGGCCTGCCTGTGTGGCAAAATCCCCACAAGGACCCTTCCCCCGTCAAGAGGAGGCACCGGTATGAGGTTGAAAAGGCAGAGCAGGAGATTGACATACAGAGAGAAAGCCAGCATCAGGGACAGTGGTTGAAGAAAAAGGTCCGATCCCAGATATGCGGAAGAAAATCTCTCTATGGAAGCAATTCCCCGTAGCAGCAAGGCGGAAAAAGCGGCGAGAATGAAATTGGTAGCCGGTCCTGCCGCCGCGACCCATATCATGTCTTTTTTGGGATCCCTGAGATTCCGGAAATCCACTGGAACGGGTTTTGCCCAACCGATACCCACCAAAAAGACCATCAGGGTTCCGATAATATCCAGATGTTTAATGGGATTGAGGGTCAACCGACCCAGAGAGCGGGCAGTCTGGTCACCGAAGCGGGAGGCGACATAACCGTGAGACACTTCATGGCACGTAATGGCAAAGAGCGCGGGAACGAGCATGATTGAAAGCTTCAATATAAAATTTTCCATGTACACCTTGTAGAGCAAACTCGTTGAGAAAGCTTATTTTCTTAACAGATTGAAAAATGAAAGTCAACGAATGGACTTGCGTCGTGACGGAGGGAGAAGGAACCGGAGGGTGGAAAATGGAATGTTTCAGGTTGCTTCTGGTTAATGCATGACTATGCCATTTCGTATTATTCAGTCGGAGAAGGACTCCCGGTTGAACCCGCGGACCATTCGCGGATTAAAAGCGTTTCGTGTTCGCTGACGCCCAGCGAAAGCAGGAACTCGTGGTGCGCCTGAGGAGCGCGCCGCTCGAACTCTTCATGCCAACGGCGCATGGAAAGGTCGTCCATACCCGCTGCGCGGAGCATTTCTATCCAGGTGTCCTTATCAACCCTGGCAGGCAGTTGAAGGCCGGACCTCACCTTCAGCATCTTCGCCAAAAGGCTTTGCTTGGCGCGCAAGGCCAGGATTTCCTCTCCAATGAATTTCAAGCGATTTCCAAGCACCTGGCTTGTATCATCAGAGTCCGTGGACAGTATCACCCTGATATCTTCCAGAGTCAGACCGGCCTGACGGTACGCGCGAATCAGTTCCAGGCGTTCGAAGTCAGCCTGCGAATATAGTCGATAGTGGGATTCACTCCTTCCCGAAGGCGAAAGCAGACCGATCCGGTCATAATACAGAAGCGTGCTGCGTGATATTCCGAAATTGCGGGCCAACCGGGAAATGTGGTACATGGCGCATCCCCTCTTTAATAATGACATAGCGGCCCTGTTTTGCACAGGACCGCTAATAGACGAAGAGTCATGAATTGTCGGGATTAGTCAGCGAGCGCCCCTGATTTTCTCGATTCCGTCCGCTGGCAACCCAAGCCATTCAAGGAAGCTTTGATGGCCTTCGGGATTTTCCCGCTCAAATAACTCGTGCCATTTCTTCATTGAATCATCATCAAGACCGATTGCCCGGAAGCGCCCAACCCACTCCTCCACTGATACCTTACATTCCATTACGTTACTCCTTTCGCTGAAAAATTGTCGTCATGGCCGTGACTGGAATAAAGGTAAAGGGTGAAGCTATGGTCGGGTCAATCGGTTTTTTTTACGAAATAGAAACAGTATCATCCCCAGGGGAGGCGCATGCATATGAATCAGAAGAAACCATATTTCTGTTTACTGAAACTGAACGCACGTTTGACTCTTGATAGAAGTGTCGTCATATTAAGGGGTTTGGGAAGCACATCAAAGTAACCCGCGTCGAAAACCTGCCCCTCTTCCAATGTTGAAAGCTTATCGCTCATGAGAAGAATAGGTATGGATTCAAACTCAGGGATCGCCTGAGTGGCTTCAAGCATATCCGAGCCGACGGATTCGGGCATATCCTTGTCGGTGATGATAACATGAGGCTGTCGGGAGACGGTCAATATAAAACCCTGAAGAAAATCATTCGCAACAAGAACGGTATAGTTTTCTCTGGTAAGAGAGTATTTCACTGTTTCATTGGAGATTGCATCATCCCCGACGACTAGAACGGTATCTGTTCTAGGCGGTGACACGTCCCTTTTCAGGTATTTCTTGCAGACAGCTCCATAAATTTCATCCCTTGCGGCCACACAGAGGCTGACATTCAGGCTTGAACCAGCCGCTATTTCATCAATTACCTTCACATTTGTAGGGTCCGCAACGGCTAGCAAGAGATTGCCGCCTTCGAGAGTCAGGGGAAAAACCAGATTACGTATGGCTGTTTCGCACGACACGGCCTGAAGCGCTTCTTCAGGGCATGGGTAATCAGCCAGATTGGACACCATCTCCAGATTGTACTGGATAGAAAGGGCCTCGGCCACTTCATCTCCGGTTGCCAATCCTAGCTTTTCCAGGGTCCAGCCCAATCGCTTTTTGTGCCTTTTCGAGATCTTTTGCACGCGATCCGCGGTCTTGTCGGACAGAACACCTTTGCTGACCAGGATTTCACCAATTTTTTTCCATTTTTGCATACTGGATGACCTCGCATGTGAATAGAATAAACAACACGCAAACCCTTCTGCCAATGGCCTAGTCCAGATCCAAACCCCTTTTTCTGAACCATCATAACCTGATGGAAATTATACAACAGTTATTCTTTGTGCGCGCACGTCAACAAGAGATGTTTGATATTTTTCACTCAACTGTCTTCACACTCATCGCATTTTTCCCTGAAAATATAATCAACCGTTACTTCCGGGTGATGGTAACGTTTATATCCTTTTGTCTTCCGGCCATACTGGATGCATTCCTTCGGGCACCACTGGAGGCATGCGAGGCATTGCTCACAGTTACCACGCCAGAGGGGAATTCCCGTTTCCATGGAAATGTTCCTCACGGAGCAGACCTTTTCACAGATGCCGCAGGAGTTGCACTCGCCCTCGATATTGAAGTTTTTGTCCATTGTCAGAACGAGATTGTAGGTCATCTTGTGGATGAGGGTAAAAATAAACCTCTGCCAAAGGGGACCCTTCTCTATGAGTCCCGATTTTCTGTTCGTTACATAGGTCGCCGCAAACCTGATTTTTTCGATTGCCGCATTAAAGAGTATTTGCTGGGCCTCGTCATCACCCGGCCCACCCCATGGAATATAGTTGCTCGGCAATCGGATATCGAACCCGGCGGAAAGCGTGAGACCATACCCGGCCATGAGTTCCTTGAGTTGAATAAGGGTGCGTGATACCTGGCCGGCGTTGACCGCAACGGCAAAATAATATACATCCGGCCATTTTTTCAACGATTGGAGGAAATTGCACACATGCCTCGGAACTCCCCATATGTGGACCGGGAAAAAAAACCCGATTCTATCCGGTTTCTTTCCTTCCCGTATGTGATTCATGCTGCGCATTGGAACGATCTCTGTACCGCCGAATATCCCGGCAAAAACTCTCGACGTCCAGAGTGAATTGCCTGTCCCAGTGTAATAGTATATGACTGTATGCATGATGACACCTCCCTGTGACCTCAAGAGCGCAAACACATCTTACTTGCTCTCTGTGGCTCTGTCACATGGCAGGCCCCAGAACCAAGCTGATTTTTGCCAGTGCCGTCAGAATGTGCGGAACGGACGCTCCGCCATCCAGTCACTCAGCATCGGCTCAATCCATCCGTCAAGCCCTTTGGCCAGGTAGAAGCGGGGGAAGAGCAGATCGTCCTCCTTGGGTATCATGCCTTCTTGCCAAGCGATCTTCTCCAGTGCGGTTCCCGGATAGATTCGGATTCCTGACGTAATTTTAAGCAGGTCAAGCTTTAGTGAGTCGGCAAAAGTCAGGCTTTCCCACACCGAATCCCTGGTTTCACCTGGTCCACCCAGGAGTAGAAAGCCTGTTCCGCTGATGCCGTGATCCTTGAGCATCTCTGCTGCGGCCCTCACCTGGTTCAGGTTGAATTTCTTGTTGAAGTTCCTGAGCATTGCAGGGCAACCGCTTTCGAATCCAAGACTTACCTCGACGCAGCCTGCCTTCGACATCATGCGCACCAGTTCTTCGTCCACAAACCCCGGATACAGAATGCATCGCCATCGGATATCCAGTTTGGAGGAGGAAAGTGCCCCACAGAGCGCTTTTGTGTAGCTCGGAGGCAGATTGAAGGCGCTGTCGACAAAGTAGAAGCGGTCGAAGCCTGCCGCCACATGAGCGGCAATCCCTTGCAAGACCTCTTCAATGGTGCGCTTTCTGATTCTTGTTCCTTCGATCGCGGGTGTGCTGCAATAGCTGCATGCGAGGGGACATCCCCGTCTTGTCTGGAAAGGAACCCAGAGATCCCCTTCCCTCCCGGCGGTTGTGTTCCAGAGTGAAGGGTCGGGCAGAGGGAGTGTCGCGAAGGATGGTCTAACCATGTCTTTCCCCTGCGCCTTGCCCGATGGGAGATAGAGGCTGGTTATGCCGGTCGGGGGCTCTTCGCGCCCCAATGCCCGGAGCAGTTCGGTGAATGCCGCCTCACCGTCACCGCGGATACCATAATCGGCGTTCAGATAACGGAGCGCCGATTCGGGAAAGATACTGTAACCGGCGCCTCCAATGACAATGGGGGCGCCGGACAGGTTGCGGCAGAAGTCGATAATGCCACGCACCGGTTCGAGGAGAAATTTCGGTTCCGCCATGTTCTGGTCGTCGATGTTGAGAACGGAAAACCCGATCACGTCCGGTCTGAATGAATCGAGTGAATCGCGGAGGATCGAGTGGCTATCGCTACTTCCCATCAAATCGAGCATCCGCACATCGTGCCCTTCGTTCCGTGTTGCAACGGCAACGCAGTTCAGACCGAGCGGAAGTGGCGCCATATTGGTAACTTCGGTGTTTGCGGAAATCAGCAACACTCTCACGGAATACTCCTTTACCGGTAGAATCCGGTAAGGGAAACCGCCGGAAGATTTCATACGTCATCGATTTGGTTTTGGATGCCGGAAATGTGCAGCTGGATAAAAAAAAGAGCCCTGATTATTCAGGGCTCCGGATACTGAAACACATCTTCTTGGATTGTCTGAATGGTACCGAAGGCCGGAATCGAACCGGCATGCCCTTGCGGGCGGCAGATTTTGAGTCTGCTGCGTCTACCAATTTCGCCACTTCGGCTTAACGTGTGCGGAATTATAGCCAACACCCCTATTCCCGTCAAGAAAGAAAAGCCCCCTCGGTCCGGTGAAAGCTCGACGAGAAAAACGTTGACACCCAATTTCGTATTTGCTATAAAAAGGCTCTTTGAATGGGGCTGTAGCTCAGTTGGGAGAGCGCTTGAATGGCATTCAAGAGGTCGTCAGTTCGATCCTGATCAGCTCCACCAAATATCAAGGGGTTAGGCGATTTGCCTAGCCCCTTTTTAGTTGAAAAATATCTACAAATATCTACGCCCTGGAAAGAAGGCTCCGTAAACCTTACTGGGGTATTGTGCCACCAGTAACATTACTATCTTTTGACACCAGACCTTGCGTAATCGCGGCAATCCCTGCTAAAACCAGTTCGTGGTTCCCTGTTTTAATTCCTGCATATATCAGGGCCGCTCCCGTCGCAAGACCCGCTAAACTACTTCTCCAGTTTTTCAATTTATTATCCCTCCTTTGTTTAATTTATTCTTTAACAAAGCATCTAGCCCCAAGGCAATATCTGCTGTTCCGGCGGTGTCATTCCGTTGGCGAGCCATTCGGATACATCAAAGCCTGGGCAGGATTTTCTTACACCTTTCAGGTCCCTGTGCCCTAATACCAAGACCTTCCGGCCTTCTTTTATGCGCCGTATCAGGTCGGCCAGGCTTTCCCATTGCGCGGCTGTGAATTTATCGGTCCCGATGAGACACACTCCTATGCTCCGGATGTTGTATCCGGCGGCATGCGCGCCGATCTCGTTTTCCGACCTGCCCGTGCGGATCGTCCCGTCAACCTGTATCACGTAGTGGTAACCAATGGATGTCATCCGGGGATTGAAAGTGCGCAATGCCGCCGATTTGCGCTGCCATCCGTTGGACCGGTGCCACCGGTCTATGTCCTCCGCAGTGTTGCGCCGGCCGTTTGGCGTGGCCGAGCAGTGAATGACTACCATGTCGAATTCTCTCATTTTGCCCCTCTCTGACTATATTCCCCAGCTTCCGGCGCCGTGCGGTTGAACGCCGAATTCCCAATCATCTTCGCGCGGATGGCCGTCACCTTCATACATCGCCGGATCGGGGCCGTCCGGTTCGGATTCGTTGTTCATGCAGTCTTCACAGATCCGCCCGTTCAGCGGGCATCTGATATTACAGGTCACTTTTCAGCCTCCGGTTTTACATCTTCAACGTTGTAGCCTCTCCAGACGCAATCGGGATTTTCCACATGGGCCAAGGCGCCCTTTCCTTTCGCCTGGCAATCTTTCGGGCATTCTCTCATTTTATGAACCCCATCATCTGCGCGGCCTTTTTCAGGGCCGCATCCGAGATGACGGCCCATAACGCCAGGGCGACAAACAGATATATGACGGCTCGTTTCATGAGCTTGCCGCCGGACGCCATGTCTTTCAGCAGTTGCCGCTCCTCATCGGTAAAAGAGCAGGTGTGACCGCTCTCCTTGATGATCGCCCGGAGGATTTCAATGTCATGGTCGGTCAGCGTGTGCTCCGGATATCTTGGATTGCGCCATTCGGTCATAACCTTCTCGCTCCCTGGTTTCTCGATGTTCAATATAATGTTGAACAATACTAGAAAGCCTCCAGTGAGTCAAATTGTTTATGATTATTCTAACCTTCCCGGCAAGCCGCGGTTGACGGGTTGCCGGGAAGGCGGCGGGCTTTTCAGAGGGGTTTTACTGTTTTCACGAGGCTTGACAGTTTTTTGTACAGTTTCTTTCCGGTTTCGTGGTCGATTATGGTGACGGTGAAGAGAATCAGGACGGGAAGAGGTAATGTGCGGTAGCGCCAGACGGTTCGCAACAGTTCCATCTTCTGGCTGTCGTCCATGTCCGGGGAGATATCAGCGGCCAGTGCCGCGACGGGGCTCATTTGAAACCGCCCGCCACGAGACGCAAGGGTGACGGGTTGAGAAGCTCCGCCAGCCTGGCCATGCCTTTCGAGGTTATCAGCACCTGCTCGGTCATTTTTTCCGAACCGTCGCCACGGGTGACCACGGTAACCTTGTGCTCGAGGAGTCCCTGCTGGAGCTTGTCCTGATAGGCGACCCAGCCGGTTCCACCCTGGCGGCGGTATATCCATCTGTTCTGGGAGAGGTAGCCGAAGAGGACCTTGGGCCGGACCTGGAGATCCTTGGCAGCGTTGGTGATGCAGAGGCTGCCGTCGGCAGTGGCGATGCGGTCGAGGGCCTCGGCCTTGGGTTCCAGGTCGGCGACCTTGGTTTCGAGGGTGATTACTTTTTCGGAGTAGTTCAAAAGCAGCCCGCGCATGGTGACCGGGTCGTTGAGGATCTGCATGGGGTCGATGGCCGGTGGAGATGTTACCATTTCATCGTATGCGCGGATGACCTTGAGATGAAAAGCAGCGCTTATCCACATGGCGTAGGCGTAGATGAGTTCTTTACAAACGTAGGTACCTTGCTCTATTCCACCTCTTATTGCATTGACTGGAGCGATACCCGAATTTTGGGTATCGGATAATTCCTTAACAAGCTCAATTGTTTGCGGACTAGCAAAGAACTTGTTAGGCTCCTTGGATCTTGCGTTCGCCCCGCTTGAAACTGCTGCCCGGTGAAGGTCATTCAGGCAGTATCGGCCTTCCGCATCCTGCTTGATTCCTACGCCAGCTACAATCAATTCTCCTTTCATGGTACTACCTCCTTGGGTTGGATTTTCGGCACAAAAAAAGCGTGCCGGTAGAGACTATCCACGCCCAAGGCGCCGCGGCCCTCACGGGTACCGCGCATCTCTACCGGCACGCTGGTTTGCTCTTGCCGGTGATAAGGTTTCCGGGTTTTCTCTCCCGAAAACAAAAGTTCCGCTGTTAGGTCGCGGCCGCCCTTGGGTTGGATACCGATACCTTTACCAGTATCCGGAGGGTTTTTCAAGGGGTTTTTTCTTGATGTGTTCAACATATTGATGAACGCTATCACCTTCAAATTGAGCCGTCAACAGGTTTTTGGTTGTTCTTTATACGCCAATGGCGTATAGTTTGCGTATGGTCATAATCGAAACACCAGTATTTACCAAACAGGCGCTTTCCATGCTGTCGGATGAGGAGTATCGACTGTTTCAGTCCGTACTTCTTGACAGGCCCGACGCAGGGAAGGCTATTCCCGGAGGGGGCGGCCTTCGCAAAGTGCGATGGTCAACTGACGGACGCGGCAAAAGAGGCGGCGTCCGGATAATTTATTACTGGTTTATTTCTATGGAAACCATTTTGTTGCTGTTTATGTACCCGAAAAACGTTCAGGGCGACCTTACGCGGGACCAGGTGAAGCAACTCAAGAAGATTGTAGAGGAGGACTACCATGGAAGATGACCTTTTCCAGGAGCTTATGGAAAGCATGAAGCAGGGCGCCGCAATCCTGAAAGGGACCATGCAGCCTTCGCGCTCTTTTGATTTCCCCGAAACCGAGGTGCGCGAACTTCGGGAACAGTTTGGTCTTTCGCAGGAGAAGTTCGCGCGGTTGGTGGGTATCAGCGTCGCTACCCTGCGGAACTGGGAACAAGGACGGCGCAAGCCGGAAGGACCGGCGCGCGTCCTTTTGCGTATCGCTTCCCTGCATCCGGAGGTCTTGCTGAAAACAGCTGGTGTCAAGCCGTGATGGAATACAAGGGTTATCTCGGCAAAGTGGATTTTGACGACGACGCGGGAGTTTTTCACGGAGAAGTCATCAACACCCGCGATGTCATCACCTTTCAGGGAACAAGCGTGGAAGAGATACGCGCCGCTTTCCACGATTCCGTTGAAGACTATCTTGATTTCTGCGCGCAACTGGGACATGCGCCGGAAAAACCTTTTACCGGGAAATTCATGTTGCGCATATCCCCCGATCTGCACCGCAAGGTATATATCGCGGCAAAACAGGCGGGAAAAAGCCTCAATGCCTGGATTGCCGAACAGCTTCTGGAGACTTCATCCCAGGCACGGTGACAACCTGTGGAGCTGAAGGAGACAAGGCATGCTTACCCATGAAGAGATAAAAGCCCTCGCGCTCGGTTGGGCGCCTGGAGTTTCGCCTTGTAAAGGATTCCCATGGAAGATGACCTATCTCCGCTTCACTCCATGGGCCAGGCTTGCACCGTTAAATTGCATGGCCAGCGTGCCGTTTAATCATCACCCGCTCAACTGCTCCCTTTGCCATTCGGCTTTGCCCTTGTTGGGCCTGTCGCTCAGGGTCCGGCGGATGGCCGCCGTTTTGATGACCGGGACGAGTCCGTTGGCCTGGGACGTCCTTAGACGCCGGTTGAACTTCATTATCTTCAGCATCACCTCTTTACGCTGGCCAGGTTTTGACAATCTCAGTTCGGCCAGCAGATCCCCCCGTTGTTCCCTCCAGTGCGCCGAGAGGCCCTTTTCCACGTTGGTCAGGTCGTTTCGTTCCGCGATGCGGGATGGCTGGAAGCCCAGCATCCTGACAGCCGCTTCACCGGTTCCGTATTTCATGGGCCTGCCGTTTTCGTCGAAGATAACCTTGCCGGTTCCGGTGGTGGCGCCCTTGGTGGCCATGCGGTAGGCCCGCATGCCTCCGGCCAGGGCCTCCGGGGAGATGTTTTCCAGCGCCCGGTGCCAATCCCCCCGGCTGGCCGCGGTAACCGCCCTGCCCCCCTTCTGCGCAAGGCCGGTGAACACGCCCCCGGCGGCCTCGGGGAGGGAGTCGCCCGACAGGAGCGGGGAGACAATGGGGATCTGGAGGCGCATGGCGTTGGAGATGTTGACGCCCGTGGCGCTGGCGAGTCCGTGCCAGGCGAAGCCGTTGACCATCTCGCCCAGGGCGCCGTATTGGCGGGCGTGTTGTTTCGTCCATTTCCTGAAGGCCAGCCGGGGCGATTCGCCAAAGAGGGTCTGATAGAGCTTGTCGAGCTCGTCCCAGCCCGGGAGCGCCGCCGCCCCGCCGATGATGGCCATGGCCGCCGCATAGCGGAGCATGGCCGCCATGTCCTCTTTCTTGCCGCTGGTGAGGTTGTTGTAGACCCAGTTCCAGTTATTCCACAGGAACGATTGCAGGGCGTACACGGTCCTTCCCAGCGGTTTCTGGGCGAAGCCCGGCAGGTTGGCCCTGGACATTTCGAAGTTTACCCGCCGGTTGACCCGGAGGGCCTTGTCAAGAGCCTCGGCGTGTTCCATTCCGTCCGCCCGGAAGCTCCTGTAGGCGGCCAGGATGACGGTCTTGCGGTTGAGCATTTCTACTTCCTGGAAGCCGGACAGGGCCTTGCCGGTCAGGGTGTGGAAGAAGCCGGATATCTTGCCGGTTGTCCCTTCACCTGCTCCCGCCATTTCCCGGATGACGGTGTTCTGTTCCTGCTCCTTCCAGATCTCGGAGGAGAATATCGCCTTTTCCTCGTCGCTCAGTTTACCCCTGAAGATGTCCTTTTGCGCTCTGGCGATGGCCACAAGCGCGTTCTGCCGGGTGTGCTTGCCCAGTTCAGCAATCCCCAGCGTCCACGGCTGGGTGGAGTTTATTACCATGGAGGAGACCTTGAAGCCCAGATAGGCCAGGGTCGCGACGGATCGGAGGTTGGCGCCGATGCGGTCCGCCGCGCCCATGTTGCGCAGGGTGTCCCTGATGTACTGCTCGGCCCAGGGTTTTACCTCGGGCCTGGCGTAGCGGAAGTTTTCGAACTGGGCGCAGGCGTACTGGGCCTTGGATATCATGCCCGCCGTGGAGGTCATGTAATCCTGATAGGCCAGTATGGGGTTTTCGGTCTCGTATCCCTCGATGAGATAGGGCGCCCGCTGGATGCGATGGGCCCCGGCGCCCCTGGCCATGAGGATTTCGGCCAGGGACTGGACGATCTGATGGCGGATGCCGGCGGCCTCGGTCTTGCTGATGTCCTGTTTGGACGCGGCCCGTTCCACGGCCTGCAACTGGGCCTGTTCCATGGCGAAATCGTTCTGCATGTCGCCGTAGGTGGCTTCGGTCAAGCGGTCGTTGAAGTCCACCCTTGTTTCGTAGGAGGCCCAGTCCAGGTAGTTTTCGGGCATGAACCTTTTCAGGCCGGCCATGACTTCTTTCTTGTGCCTGTTGGCCCTGGAGCGGGAGGACTGGAGCTTCATGTAGACCTTGACCTTGATGCTGCCGTCCCCCAGGCGTTGCAATTCGTCCCTGAGCCGCTTTATCTCGGCCGCGGATTCTTTGTCCTTTATGGCCTGCTCAAGATTCTCTTCCGCCTGGCGGATGTTCACGCTGTTTTGCAGTTCCAGCTTGCCGATGATTTTGGCCGCCTGCTTGACGAAGAAGCGGATCTGCTTTTGCGGGCTGTTACCCTTGACGAAGAACAGGGCGTCTTCCAGGCCGGTCAGTTTGCTTTGCAGCTCGAAACGCTTTTTCTCCGGAAGTCCCTCAACGGAAAGGTCTTTCTTCAGCTTCGCAATGGCCTTGCCAAGCCGCTTTTCCGCGCCCTGGTCCACATAGACGCGCTGGCGTCCCGTGCCGCTCTCGTGCTCGTAGGCGAGGCCAAACCGCCGGGCGAGGGTCTTTATCTCGTCGGCCACGGCCTTGCCGGGGAAGTACGGGAGGTAGGCGGACAGGGCGTCTATGCTCTTTTCGAAGTCTACCCTGTCGCCGTTTTTCTTGAGGAATTGATAGTGATGCGCGGCGCGGTACTGGCCGATTTCCCACTTGAGGCCCGTGATGCGCTGGTACACGTTTACCTGCCAGTCGCCTTCGCCATGGTTGCGCGGCATCCAGCCGGGGTGTCTGGCCATGTTGTTGCGGAAGGTGAAGATGTGCTTTTCCACCTCGTCCATGGACATGCCGTTTTCCGCCGCCGACTTTCTCATCTCGGCCTCTATGGTGTCGGCCACTACGGTGTCGATGTGGGTCCGGATGTCCCGGTAGGCCTGAAAGGCCGCTTCGGAGGGGAGGTTTTCGGCCAGTTTTTTCTCGCCCTTCACCATGTCGTAGGTGCGCCATGCCTTGCCGTCTATGTCTCCCCGGCAGATGAGCAGGTTGACGCCCTTCTTGTCCCCGCCGGAGAGCCGCGCGTAGTTGTCCGCTATCACGCCCCAGGCGGTGGACAGGTCCTTGTTGCCCCAGCTGGTGACTTGCTCCGTCAATCTCTCCACGAATCCGGCGGGTTTTTCCTTGCCGCCGAACCAGCCCAGGAGCTTGAGGATGAGGGAGTTCTTGTTTTTCTCCCGGTCCAGGGCGGTATCGACAAGCGGGGCCTTGTTCGGGTCCGCTTCTGCCGCTTCCACCGGGGTTCTGAGCCAATGGCCGACAGTGTTCATGATATGAACAGGGGTGTGCTCGTCGATCCATTCCCTGAACCTGGACCAGTCCAGAGGGTTCAGGAGCCGCACGAGTGATTTCCAGGCATCGGCGGACCCCCATTGTTCCGTGTATCTGAGCAGGCCGTCGCCGGCCAGGGCGTAGCGCACGCCTCCGTCCACCGGCATTTCCCGAACGTCCTTCATGGAAACGTCCGAGGGCAGACCCACGAAGAGATCATAGACGAAACCAGGCGGATTGGTGTTCTGGATGTATATGTTGCCATTTGGCAACTTGTCCACTGGCAGCGCGACAACCTTGACCCTTTTCCCTGATCGGGCCTTGCTCCAGGCTATCTCCTGGGCCGTGGAAAGGGAGGTGGTCCACCAGGAGCCTTTCAGGTCTTCCCCGGCGGCGTAGTGGCCGCGCTCGGGGTTGTATGGCACCACGCCGGGGGCAAGTTCCTGGTCGGCCACGTAGAACGCCCGGAACAGGAACCGGCCCGGTTCGTCGTAATCCTTCACCGTCTCGGCGATGGCTTCCAGAGCTATCGGCCGCTCCGCCTCCAAGACCTCCCGTTCCGTGGTGTTGAGGGTGACGCCCTTTTCGATGATTTGGGATTTCACGTCTTCGAGGAGGGCCAAGGCAAATCTCATATCTCTTGACTTTTCGGGTCCATTTCTTACAATTATTTCAGAACCGCCATCGTTTCGGACGTTGGGATTGAGGGTTTCCAGTATACTGTCGGCACTCATCGTGGCGGGATACTTCCTCACAGTTACTCCCGCGAATTTTCCCCCGCCCGGCTCATACGCCATGAATGCCTGAAGCTGCTCATCCGTGATTCCCTGCTCCCTGAGCTTCCGCAGCAGCGCGCCGTAGTCGATGCCCCCCTCCCCCTCTTTTTCGTAGGGCGCTTCTTTGCCTTCTATATACCGGCGGGCCTTGCCGAGCAGTTCCCGGATCTCGGCCTCGCCATACCCCACATCGAAACCGACGCTTCGGAGGAATTCTTTCACGGCGGCGATGATGCGGGAGAGCATGGTGGAGTTCTTGCCGGTTCTGGCGTCCCGCCCGAGCATTTCTTCCGCCGCTTCGATGCGTCCGGCGCGGGTCTTGAGGTCGAGCCCGTACCCCTCCGCCAGGGCCTTCCAGTCTTCCGTGCGCTTGTTGGCGTACCAGAGCGCCGCATGGAGCATGTGCTTTTCGTAGGCATCCCGCGGCAGGATCGCGCGCAGGCCGTGATGCACTACGACCTCTTCGAGGATGACCTGTTTTGCCTCCTCGATGGAACCGAAATGGTCCGCCACGTAGACGACTTCATTACCCAGGTAGACAGCCTGGAGAAAGCGTTGCGGCATCCCGCGTCTGGCCGCGTCATCCAGCGCTCGCCTGGGCAGCTCCGCCGCCGTCTGCACTACCCGCCAGGGCGGAGCCTTGGGCATGTTCCTGTAGACCGGCTCGAAAGCCGCCTGAATGTCGGCGGCCGGGATGCCGTAAGCTTCCGCAGTAACGGCGAATTTCGGGTTGACAACATCATCCTCGGTAAGTATTCTTGAATCAGTGAAGCTCTTCATAGCTCCTCTCACCCTGGGCAATTGGAGCCCAGCAGTCATGAGCCATGAAGGGCTTTTCTGTTTACTACGGTAGACTACCCTCCGTTCCAATATTTCATTTTCAAACCACTTCAGACTATCCTTACCGTAAACGCTCGCGACTCTATTAATCACATTACGCCCGTGCTGCTCGTTGATATGAATTGCAGCAATAACCGGTACCCGCCGTCCACCCTGATTGACGAACATCTCGGTAACTACAACGAATGCTTTAATATTCTCAACTTTTGATTCAAGGACCATTACCGGGTCATGCAAGTTTCGATAGAGACCGTCCAGAACATCAATCGGCAAATTGTGTTTTCCTTTACCGACCCCTTCCGGCATTGTTATCTTCTCAATGGTCGTTCGAGATATGTAAAGTGGTTTCTGTTGCGCTCCCAATCTGACTAGAATCTTGGGGGTACTTCCCACCTCAACCAATGACCTCCGGTTAGAATCCGGATCGTTTAACTGTTTTCGGAAATTCTCCTCTTCTGCCCTGGCGTCGGCAGGAAACAAGCTTTCCTCTCTTTGTTCCCGCGACAAGCTCCCCCGTTCTTCGGCGAACTTCGCCCGCACCTGATGCCACACCTTGAACATCATGGACTTGAAGCGCTCCCATAATTCGCCCAGCTCCGCCTTCATCCTTTTGGCGAAATCCGGAAATTTCATTCCCGGCGCATAGTTGTTTACGCCTCTTTCCACCAGGCCAGGAAGGGCTTCCTTGTTGCTCATGTCTGGACGGAGGGCAAACCTGACCGGCTTTTCCTCGCCGACGGTTTTCTTCTGTTCGCTCTGCTGTTGGCCCTGCTCTGCCTGCCGCAACCGGCCCTTCCGCGCACTGCCTATCTTTTCTCCAAAGTCGTCTATTTTCCCTTCGTTTTCCTTGACATTGCCATCGGAATTGGCGACAATATTCACAGAAGAGGTGGAATTCTGGGGGCGTAAAGCAGGTTGGGTGAGATCCCCGACACCAGAAGGAACCTCTTTTGTTTTTTGCGCATTTTTTTCAAGGAAATCTTCTACATTTTTGGACGTATCCTTGAAATAGGTTTTAACGATAAGCCTTTTTCCCCTGCCCCCGCTTGCAAATTCAGCCACATATACATATTGATAAGGGTCGCTTTCTATGACGAAAATCATTCTTTTTGTTTTGGGATCTCCAATTGCGCGCCCAATGTATGAATCGTTGAATGTTTCCGCTATCTCAGGGAGTCTTTCCCAGTCGTCGAGAGTAATATCCAAGTGCCGTTTTTTCACATGGATAATTGAATCGGGAAGAACCATTTCCACTGATCCACCTATATCAACACCGGTATCGTTAATAACTTTTTGGCGTTTTGTTTCCGTTGTCACTTTGAAGACCAGTCTTTTTGGATGGTCTTCACCATTCAATACCTTTGCGGCAAAATCCCTGACCATACTTGGCGCCTTCGACATTTCCCCCGAGGCAGGCGGAACGGCCCCGGCGCTATCTTTAACACTTGCGTCTTCCGATGGTAATGTTTTATCAAGAGTAGAATCGGTAGCATGGCGAGCTGTGTCACCCGTGCTGGCAAGGCTGGTAGTGTCTGCCGACGTATCAGCGCCGGTTCTCTTGTCAAACGCAGTCAAGAGCCACTGTTTAGCAGTGGCTTTATGTTTTTCTGATTCCTTTTCCGGGCCAGGCTCTGGTATTGCCTTGCCCTCGAAAACCGTTTCAGGGGCATTCTGCGAAGCCGGTTTTTCGGCGTCGCCTTTTCCCCTTCTTTCTTCCTGTCGCGGAACGCGTTCCGCCTCCAGCCGTACAAGGGTATTTCTTATGCGTTCCCGTGCCTTGGGCTCTTTTTCCTGCGCCAGCTTATTCAGGAGATGCTTTCTTCTGGCTTCGGCCCAGCGGGCCTTGCGATCAGCGGTAACGTCAGTAATAGGTGATGGGTTATCAGTAATTGGCGCCGCGCCGCCGACCGGTCCTTTCGGTTCCAGCTCCTTCCGCTTGCTGGTCGCCTCTGCCAGTGATTTGCCCAGCCGCTCCAGGGCCTTTGGTTCCCTGGTTTTTTCTATCTTCTTCGTTAAGTGTTCTTCCTGTCTTTTGGCCCATTTCCATGCTCTGTACTTCTCGACGAAGGCTGCTATCTCTTCGTCCGTTGCTCCGTCCAGGTCCATGCCCGCAGACTGGGCGTAGGCTTGCGCCTTGGCGCGAACGGTCCCGGACAGAGGCGTTTTTCCCGCCGGGGCGCTTTGCGCCTGGGGGGCGTCTTCTTCGGTTGTTTCTTCCGCTATGTCGAAGGGGACGGAGTTTTCCCGCTCGTACTCCAGCGCCGCTTCCACGAGCCTTTGCTGAACATCTCCCAGTTTCTTTCCTTCCAGGAACCGCCCGATTGCCTTGCCGACTTCGGCAGGGGTGGTAGTGGGCCAGGAGGAGAGCCACGGATAGAGCTGTTCCCTGTTGGATTTTCCCCCGTCCGTGCCGGAATGCTCCCAGTATTGCAGCCTTTCCATGGCGGATTTGAGCGATTCGCGCTCTTTTTCGGTGACGGCGTTCAAGCCGGTGATGGGTGATGTGTGACGGGTGACGGGTGAAACATCTTGTTCAACGGGTCTCCATCCTGACAGCAGACGGGCCGCCACTTCTTCGGGCCTGACTATCTCGATTCCGCCCGACTCCGGATTGACAAGCTGGACGCTGGCGTATTTCGGGCCGGTGTCCGCCGGTTGCGCGGGGGGCTTCTGGTTGCGCTTTTGGTAGGAGTCTATCAGGCGTTTGTAGTATGAGTCAGGAGGCTCCGCAATCTGGCGCATCAGGTGAGTCTTCCCGAGTTTTATTTGTCCAGCCGCCCAATCCCGCGCATCGTCCAGGAGCAATTCGTCCGTTGACCTCTGTTGCTCATTCACCGGCTGCTGGATTGCCTGCTCGTCTTCCGACAGAACGGTGTCCGTTTGCCCCATGCCTGCGCCGGACAGTGGTCCGTCCTGGTCGACCTGTTGCTGTTCAGCGGTCGTTCCGCCAGGGGTCTCTTCGTTCGGCTTAACTCCTGCCGCTTCCCGGATCTGCTGTTCTTCCTGTTCCAGCTTTTCGGAGTAGTGGGGCGGTTGTTCGTCCTGGAAGGGGTCCGGCTCCATCGCGGGTTGAGGTGTGGCGGGAGGAACCGCCGCTTCCGCCGCCCTGGTGAGCGGGCCTTTCTCCCTGCCAGACTTGACGCCGCCGGCCGCGCCGAAGGCGACACCGCCGATGGCCCCGGCCGCCGCCGAGTTGAGCACGCGGCTGCGCGCTTCCTCGCCGAACATGTCGAACGACGGGTCCACCACCTTGCGGTTGATGATGGCAAGGGTCTCCTGCGTGGCCTCCTGCGCCGCTTCCTGGGGGATGGTCTTGACCATCTCCATGCCGATGCGCTTGATGATGTTTCCCTTGGCCGCTTGCCTGGCCGGGTTGGTGAATATGTCGATCAATTCGCCTTCGCCGCCGACCAGTTCCGACAGGCCGGACAGGGTGCCGAATACCGCGGCGGAATAGGGGTTGTCCTTGCCCTGCTGCATCCCCTCGCCCCACATGGCGCCCGCTTCGATGGGGGCCGTTCCGGCGACAATGCCCGCCTTGGCCCCGAGGTTGGCGGCTATTTTCTTTGCCGGGAGCAAGCCCACGGCCCTTTCGGCGGCCTCGCGGGCCAGTTTCTTTTCCATGCCTTCCTTGACATACTTGCGCGCCAGTTTGCGGATTGCGGATTTGACGGCCTGCTTGCCTAAGAATCCGGTGGCAGCTCCCGCGACCGTGCCCCCCGGACCGGCGGTTGAACCGATAAGGCTGCCCACTGTCGCCGTAACGGCGCTTTCGGCCATGGATGGAACCAGGCTGCCGAACGTCCCTGTCACATAGTCCGGCACATCGCCCAGGCCTTTGATGTCTTCGAGGGTCTGCACCCGGCCCGCGTGTTTGGCCGCTTCTTCCTCATGCTCCAGAAAACCCTTGTAACCCCAGTCGCGCACGTCGTCCATACCCAGGGCGGAACCGGCGAGGCCTGCCGCGCCGTAGGCCGAGCTTTTCAGGCCCTCCACACCCCGCTTGAGGCCCTTGACGAATTCGCCGTCTTCTTCCTCCGGAGCTGGCGGAGGGGTGTATGGGGGGATCGGCCTGGAGCGGAAATCCGCAAGGATGGAATCTATGTCCGCGTTGAGAAATTCAGGTAGTTCTTTATCGTAAACGCCCATTTGTCGCGCTCCTGTTCAGTATTGCGGCTTGGTTTCGTATGGCAGACGGTCGATGTTCGGCACGTCTTCATAGAGTTTCCCTTTTGTCTTCTCCAGGCCTTGCAGGTACTGGAACGCGCGGGCCATGGCGTCTCCTTGCGAATAGCCTTTTTTCATGTACTCCTGAAGGATGGGGAGGAACAGCTTCTTGCTGGTCCCGATGCCCATGCTGTCCGGCGTGGCCGGGTTGAAGAAGATGCCGTAATCGTTTGCCGGGTCGTCGGCCATGGCGTATTTCCTGGCTATTTCCATATGCTTGCCCGCCCATGATTGCGGCAGGTTCCGCTCCTTTACCATGTTGAAATATCTGTTCACGTTTTCCTTGTAGTCTGCCGCTTCGCCCTTCGACTGCGCCTGCTTGACGCCTTCCGGGGAGATGGCGAATTCTCTCGCCCGCGCCTCGGCAAGGGTGTTGGCCGCCTGGGCGTCCATGAGCGGGGTCTTGGCGGCCAGTTCCCGGTTACGGAAATCCTCTTCCGCGGCCACCCGGCGATCCTTGATGTCCAGCTCTCTCCCTTGCTGATCCAGGTCCTGCTGGCGCTGGCGGAAGGCGATTGCCCGGCGGGCGGCCTTTGGTCGCATGTAACCTATGCCGGCAAGGTTGGCTTCATCCTGGACACCCTGGATTCTTTTTACTTCTCGGTCCATGGCGCCGATTGCCGGGTCCGCCGGGATCTCTCCTATGCCTGGGACACTGCCCGCCATGGCGAAACCACCGTTCTTTTTCAGCGGGTCGAGGCTGGTCCCGATGTCGCTGTAGTTGATGCGCTTGCCGTCCACTATGGCGAAGCCGGCGCCGGTATCAGAGGGGGTGACGCCTGTTCCGGCCTCTGTGGGAGGCGGCGTTGCCGCATCCTGACGAGGGGTTGGCAGCGCCGATTCATCAATCGCGCCGCCCATGGCGGCCAACGCCGCGCCCGCTCCGGCATTGGTCAGGTTTTTGGGTATTTCCGCCGCCTGCGCTTGCGACATGACTCCGGACGGTTTGGAAGCTGGAACAGGGGCAGGAGCGCCCCTGAGTTTCGCCACATCCGTGGTTATTTCCGCCTTTTTCTTACCGCTCATCGTGCGGTATTCTATGGGGTTTGCTCCCGCTGGAGGCGCGCCCATGGACAGGAAATCACCAATACCCCGCCTGAGCGCCCTGGCCGTCCGGATGTTGGTGTTGGCTACCTTGCCCGCCAGACCGCCCGCGATGCCCCTTAATCCGCCGGAAAGGGTGGACACATCGGCGATTCTGGCCGGGTCCGTTTCGTACTCGTCACCTATTCCCCATATCCCTCTCTTGCTGTTCACGGCCATTGTGTGTCCCCTCCTTTAGCGTTCAATATTATATTGAACATGGCAGCTGATAAAATACGCCTGCCTGCCCCGCATCGTCTGATTAATGCATCTCATACCGGCGCAATGGGAAAGAATACCGGGTTCTCCCCTTCCGTCTCCGTCAGTTCGACCGGTTCCCCGTCCGTCAGATAGTTGTAGACTCCATCCTTCTTCAGCATGGAATAGAAATGATTGCCGTGCCGGTCCACAGCCCACGATCCCACTGGCTGATTTGAATACCGGAAATGGATGGACTGGACAGGGTAATCAGTTGATATGTCCGTGATGCTGGCCCAGGCCGGATACTGCATGGTAACGTTCTCATCGTCGTCTGTGAAAACGAATTGGTCATACCACGGCAGCTCGTCCTCACCCTGGCCAACGATGTTCATGGTCGTTTCGTAATCTACGGTGGACGTGGATTCGTTGTCCGGGTACAAATCCTCTGCCGTATCATAATTGTAAAAATGCTGGTTCGTATGGTTGGTGACGTTGCTGTAGATTCGCCGTTTGGCAATCACCGCGATATCGTGCTGAAGGTCCAGAAACATGACCACGCCTGCCCGGATGTCCCGCTCCTCGTCATTAAGGGTCATCGACCATAGTGTGCCGGATATCCTGGACGGGTCATTGCCATACCATTCGACAATCGTGTATTTGAGTTCGCCCTTGGTTCCGTTGTGTCCCCTGATGCTCTCGCAATAAAGGTCCGTGGTTGTGCTGCCAATCTTTAGTTGCACCTGGCAGTCATATGTGGTCACCGTCCCGGAGCGGTTCTTCCCGTGATGGGTGCCTTTTGTGGGCAGATTGTCCGACCCCGGAAGGGTGGTGGCTGTCGCGGAGATGTCCATCACTATGGCCGTTTCTCTTTTGGCCGATGAGGTATAAATCAAACGGGCTTCCACCTTCGTATCGCCCTTGTAGTCCACGGCACAGACCGCCTCCGCACGTTCCGATCTAACCCCATACCCACCCTGATAGTAACGGCATGAACCAATGTTTCCCGCCTCCCATGAGGCAACGAGATATGGGTCGTACATCTCACCCCTCGGGGTATATACTGCGCCGTCCCAACCGCTATACGGCCCGGTCATTATCCCGGTCCCTTCCTGGTGGCCGGTCCCTGAGATGTT
>CAZHVY010000017.1:0-47144 GCA_964536305.1 uncultured Geobacter sp.
CTCCATGTTGTAGGCGATGCCGCCGCCGGTGCCGCCCAGGGTGAAGGAGGGGCGAATGATTGCCGGAAAGCCGACGGTCCTGATGATCTCCATGGCCTCGGCGTGGTTGTGGGCGAATCCGGATCTGGGCACTTCCAGGCCGATACGCTCCATGGCCTCCTTGAACAGGGTGCGGTCCTCTGCCTTCTTGATGGCCGGGAGTTTGGCGCCGATGAGCTCCACGCCGTATTTTTCCAGCACGCCGTTTTCAGCCACCGCCACCGCTGTGTTGAGGGCGGTCTGGCCGCCCAGGGTGGGGAGAATGGCGTCCGGAAGTTCCTTTTCGATGATCCTTTCCAGGAATTCCGGGGTGATGGGCTCCACATAGGTCCGATCGGCGAAGTCGGGGTCGGTCATGATGGTGGCCGGGTTGCTGTTCAGCAACACCACCTCGTACCCCTCTTCCTTCAGGGCCTTGCAGGCCTGGGTCCCGGAATAATCGAACTCGCACGCCTGGCCTATGACGATGGGACCCGCGCCGATAATGAGGATCTTGTTGATGTCGGTTCTTTTGGGCATTTCTACTCCTTATGGGTGATTCCGGAAAAAGATGAAATCTCTCCTCATCCGCCCCTTGGCGCCAGCGCGCTGGATCGCCGAGGCGCGCCAGCGGCAGGCGCCTGCTCAACGGGTGAGGGAGAAGGAAGATTCTAGCTTCTGAATATGAAGAAGACCGCTCCCCCCAGGCAGCACCCGGCCCAAAGGTAGTCCAGCTTCAGCGGTTGCCCCATGTAGAACACCGCGAAGGGAACGAAGACCGCCAGGGTGATGACTTCCTGGAGGATCTTCAACTGGCCGAGTGAGAAGATGCCATACCCGGCCCGGTTGGCCGGTACCTGTAGCATGTATTCGAAAAAGGCCAGCCCCCAACTGACAAGCACCGCCAGAAACCAGGGCGCGCTTTTAAGGTCCTTCAGGTGGGCGTACCAGGCAAAGGTCATGAAAATGTTGGACAAGAGTAATAGAAATATTGTTCTCATTGAGACTGTCTTCCGTAGAGGATGCCCCGAGTGGCTGTCCACCTTCGGGCATGCACGGGGGGGCTGCGCCTACAATTCCTGCACCCAGCCGTTTTCCAGCCCGACCTCATCCAGGGCATCCACCGCCTCCATGTACTCCTCACCGGTGATCCCGCGGCCAATGCCGGGGGTCTCCGGAGCCAGGTAGGCGGGGAAATACTGGTTCATAAGGGCTATATGGGTTTCCTTGCCCAGGTTTTCCGCGATCCAGCGCAGGGTTTCGCGGCTTCCGGCTCTTCCCTCAGGCAGGACCAGGTGGCGGATGATGATCCCTCGCGCGGCGATTCCTTCTTCGTCCAGTTTCAGATGTCCCACCTGCATGAGCATCTCCTTTACCGTCATCCGGTTGTATTCCCGGTAGCCGGGCGCCGAGGAGAGACGGACCGCCTGTTCATCGTCGGCGTACTTCATGTCCGGCAGGTAGATGTCCACAATCCCGTCCAGGAGTCGCAGCGCGTCCGCCTTCTCGTAGCCGCTGGAATTCCAGACGATGGGGAGCCGAAAGCCGAGGGGAATCGCCTGAAGCAGCGCCGCCAGGATCTGGGGAAGGTAATGGCCGGGAGTGACGAAGTTGATGTTGTGCACGCCCTGCTTCTGGAGCTTCAGCATGCGGGATGCCAGTTGGCCGGTGGTAATCTCCTCTCCGTTTCCCATCTGGCTGATGGGAAAGTTCTGACAGAAACGGCAGCGGAGGGTGCAGTAAGAGAAGAAGATGGCGCCGGACCCCCGTGTGCCGGATATGGGAGGCTCTTCGCCCCGGTGAACGTTGGCCGAGGCGATCCTCGGCTTCAGACCCGCTTCGCAGAAACCGGTCTTGCCGGAGATGCGGTCAATCCCGCAGTCGCGGGGGCAGAGGTCGCAGCTCCGCAGCCGGCCGTATGCGGCTTTGACCCGTTCGCGCAGCTGGCCTGATTGGTAAAGGTCGATATACGTCATGATTGATTGTAGGGGCGAACGGCGTTCGCCCACGGGCGCATGCAATGCGAACCTACGATTTGAATTTCTCCATCATCTCCGTAAAGCGGCCGAACAGGTAACGGGAGTCGTGGGGGCCGGGCGAGGCCTCGGGGTGGTGCTGCACCGAAAAGATGGGATGACAGGCGCAGCGCATTCCCTCAACGGTCATGTCGTTCAGGTTTTCATGGGCAAGTTCGCAACAGCCGGCAAGGGTGGAGATGTCCACGGAAAAGCCGTGATTCTGGGCCGTTATCTCAACCTTGCGGGTGGCGAGATCCATAACCGGCAGGTTGGAGCCGTGGTTGCCGAACTTGAGTTTCATGGTGCGGCCTCCCAGGGCCAGTCCCAGCAACTGGTGGCCCAGGCAGATACCGAAGATTGGAATCTTGCCGATCATCTTCCGTATGTTGGCGATTACTTCTGTCATGGGCTCGGGATCGCCGGGGCCGTTGGAGAGAAAGATGCCGTCAGGGTTCATGGCCAGGGCCTCTTCCGCCGGGAAAGTGGCGGGTACAACGGTGATGTCGCATCCGGCCGAGGCCAGGCAGCGCAGGATGTTGTACTTGATGCCGAAGTCGTAGGCGATAACCTTGAAGGGTCTTTCCGTTTTCGCCAGATCGGGATAGCCGCTACCCAGGTCCCAGAGCCCCTCTGTCCAATGATAGGTATTTTCGCAGGTTACGCCGGTGGCCAGATCGAGTCCCGCCATGCTGGGGATCTCCTTTGCCTTGCGTATCAGGCTCTGGTGATCGGCATCGATGGTGGATATGACTCCGTTCTGGGCCCCCTTGTCCCGCAGGTGACGGGTGAGCGCCCTGGTGTCGATCCCCTGGATGCCCACTACCCCGTTTTCCCTGAGGTAGTCGCCCAGGCTCATGGTGGCGCGCCAGTTGGAATATTCCTCGAAGTATTCCTTGACGATGAAGCCGGAGAGAAACAGGCCACGGCTCTCCACATCCTCCGGATTGACGCCGGTGTTGCCCATCTGCGGATAGGTCATGGTGACCATCTGTCCCTTGTAGGAGGGGTCGGTCAGGACCTCCTGGTAGCCGGACATGGCGGTGTTGAACACTACTTCGCCCGTGGCTTCGCCGGTGGCGCCGAAGGATCTGCCTTCAAAAACGCGCCCGTCGGCGAGCGCGAGAACTGCTTTCATGTGGGTGCTCCTGAAATTTGATTAACGTCGTAGGGGCGATCCTCGTGATCGCCCTTTTCCCGGCCAGACACAAGGTCCGCAAGGGCAGACACTGGGTTTGTCCCTGCGGATTATTGCACTCTGTGGACGATTTTGCCGCCTACTATGGTATATGCGGCCCGGCCCTTCATCTCCTTGCCCAGGAAGGGGGAGTTTCTGGACTTGCTGGCAAGCTTATCCGCTTCTACGGTCCAATGGCTGTCCGGGTCGATGATGGTGATGTCGGCAACTGCCCCCTGTTTAAGGGTTCCGCGGTCGATCCCCAGGATCCTGGCGGGGTTGACCGTCATACGGGCGATCAGGTCGCCCAGGTCGAGCGCCTTGTCCTCCACCAGGGACAGCGACAGTGGCAGTGAGGTTTCCAGTCCGATGATGCCGTTGGAGGCGAGAACGAATTCCACGTCCTTTTCATCCTGATGATGGGGGGCATGGTCCGTAGCGATGGCGTCGATGACGCCGTCCGCCAGTCCTGCCCTGATGGCTTCCCTGTCCTCTGCCGAGCGCAGGGGCGGGTTCATCTTGGCGTTGGAGTCGTAGCCCCGCACTGCGTCTTCGGTAAGGATGAAGTAGTGGGGAGCGGTCTCGCAGGTTACCTTTACGCCGCGCGCCTTGGCGTCGCGGATGATCCGCACGGCGCCCTTGGTGGAGACATGGGCGATATGGATGGGCGAGGAGGTGAACTCCGCCAGAAATACGTCACGGGCGACCGCCGCGTCTTCGGCTACCCAGGGAATCCCCTTGAGGCCAAGTTCGGTGGCGGTAAAGCCGTCGTTCATCTGTCCGTCAGCGGAAAGCCCCAGATCCTCGCTGTGGGAAATAAGCATGATGCCCATTCCCTTCGCGTACTCCAGGGCGCGGCGCATCAGTTCCGGATTGGAGACGGGCTTGCCGTCGTCGGACACCGCGACGCAACCGGCTTCCTTGAGATCCCCCATCTCCGCCAGATTCTCACCCTTCATCCCCTGGGTGATGCAGCCCACGGGGAAGACATTCACCAGTCCCTCGGCCTTGGCCCTGGCGATGATGTAGGAGGTGACCGCCTTGTTGTCGTTCACCGGTCTGGTGTTGGGCATGCAGGCAATGGAGGTGAAGCCGCCTGCCGCCGCCGAGCGCGTCCCGCTTACAATGTCTTCCTTGTATTCCAGGCCCGGGTCGCGCAGATGGACGTGCATGTCGATGAGTCCAGGCGCTACAATCAGCCCCTTGGCGTCGATCACTTCAACCCCTTTGCCGGGATCAAGTTTCTTGCCTGTTTCGGCAATCTTTCCATCAACTACCTGGATGTCCAGTTTTTCGTCCAGGCCCTGCGAGGGGTCGATGACGCGACCCCCTTTTATAAAAAGATTCATATGTCACCTCGTGAACATTGTTCAAGGTTCTAGGTACAAGGAGCAAGGTTCGACGCTCCGTCTTATACAGGTTCGGGTGGGGGAGCTCACAGACCTCGAGCCTGCTTCTACTCCGTCGGGCCGCCTCCGCTCACGTGGTACAGCATGGACATTCTGACAGCCACGCCGTTCTCCACCTGTTCGAGGATCACGGATTGCGCTCCGTCCGCCACATCGGAACAGATCTCCACCCCCCGGTTCATGGGGCCGGGGTGCATGACGAGAACGCCCGGTTTGGCCATCTTTACCGAGTCTGCGGAAAGGCCGAAGTAGCGGCAATACTCCCGCATGGTGGGGAGGAGGGTCTTGCCCTGCCGCTCAAGCTGTATGCGGAGCATCATGATTACGTCCGCGTCTTCAACGGCGTCCCGCATCCTGCCGCACACGGTCACGTTTCCCAGACGTTCCACGCCGGGGGGGATAAGGGTGGGGGGACCGGCAAGGAATACCCTGGCGCCCATCCTGGTAAGGCCGTAGATGTTGGAGCGGGCAACGCGACTGTGGGTGATGTCTCCGACGATGGCCACCTTCAGCCCTTTGAGGGTTCCCAGTTTCTCGCGCATGGTCATCATGTCCAGAAGGGCCTGGGAGGGATGCTCATGCTGGCCGTCTCCGGCATTGATCACCGAGTAGGCGACCCGTTTGGCCAGGTAGTGGTGCGAGCCGGAAATGGCGTGGCGCATGACGATGATGTCCGGTTTCATGGCTTCGATGTTGCGGGCCGTGTCCGACAGTGTCTCTCCCTTCTGTACCGCGCTGGTGGATGCGGAGATGTTCAATGTGTCGGCGGAGAGGCGCTTCGCCGCGATCTCGAAGGAGGTGCGGGTGCGTGTGGACGGCTCGAAGAACAGGTTTACCACCGTCTTGCCTCGCAGGGTCGGGACCTTCTTGATCTCTCTCCTGCTGATCTCCTTCATGTTGTCGGCGGTGTTCAGGAGAAGCTCTATCTCTTCCGCGGTCAGGTCCTTCAACCCCAGAATGTCCTTGTGTTTGAATCCCATGGGTGACCCTCCAGAAATTTCAGCCGCCGTCCACCTTTGGCCGCCGGCCGGTAACAGTGTGCTCCGGAAATTCAGTCTTTTTGCAGATATACCTCGACCGGGTGACAGGCATCGTCGAAACGCACCTGGATCTTTTCCTTGCGGCTCGTGGGTACGTTGCGTCCCACGAAATCGGCGCGGATGGGGAGTTCGCGGTGGCCCCGGTCGATGAGCACGGCAAGCTGTATGCGCCGGGGCCGGCCGTGGTCCATCATGGCGTCCATGGCTGCCCGTATGGTGCGTCCCGTGAAGAGCACGTCATCCACCAGCACCACACGCATATCTTCGATGCTGAAGGGGATTTCGGTCTTGCCCACGGGCATGTGGGCGGCCTGGGACTTGATGTCGTCCCGGTAGAGGGTGATGTCTACCGAACCGACGGGGACCTTGACACCTTCAATCTCTTCCAGCAGCAAGGCCAGTTCGCGGGCCAGATGGATGCCGCCGGTGCGGATACCCACCAGCGCCACCTCGGTAATTCCCTTGTTACGCTCCAGTATCTCGTGGGCTATACGGGTCAGCGCCCGCTTGATGCCCGTCCCGTCAAGAATGACGGTGGCTTCCGTGTTCACCTGAAACCTCCTCTCGCCTTGTGCCAGGCGCAAAAAAAAGCCCTTCCGCGATATGGCGGAAAGGCTCCTTGCTGTTCAGTGGCGTGGATTGTGTCTGCCCCCACCTTTGTTAACCTCACGGGGTTACGTTAAAAGGCCGGTCGTCAAATTTTTCCTAAACTAGCACTAGTGTCGGGAAGGAGTCAAGGGGGTTTTTCGTTGTCCGTCATTTTGCCGCGGACCACCGGCAATGGACACGGACAAAAGGATTAAGGCCCATTAACCAGCAGCGCGACGTTTTCCACGTGTGTGGTCTGGGGGAACATGTCCACCGGCTGGATCCTGACCGTGCGGTAACCGGCCCCGGCGAGAAGATTCAGGTCTCTGGAAAGGGTTTCCGGCGAGCAGGAGACGTAGATCACGCGCTCGGGTCCAAGTGAGGCGGCGGCGCGAAGCACCCTTTCCTCGCATCCCTTGCGTGGAGGGTTGAGCACCACCAGGTCGACTCTTTTTCCTTGCTCCCTGAGTTCTTCCAGCATTTCGGCGGCATCCCCAGCCTCGAAACGGCAGTTGCGGATTCCGTTCAGACGGGCGTTGTTCCTGGCGTCTTCCACTGCGGCCTCAACCGACTCGAAGCCGATGACCTCTCCGGTCCGGCCGGCAAGGAAAAGGGATATTCCCCCGACCCCGCAGTAGACGTCCGCCACGGTTTCCCTGCCGGTAAGGGCCGCCCATTCCCGGACCGTCTCATATATGGATCGCGCGCCGTCATTGTTTACCTGGAAAAAGGAGCGGGGGGAGATTGTGAAGCGCACGTCACCGATTCTGTCCGTGAGGCACTGCTGTCTGGTGACGAAATAGTCCCTGTCTCCGAGGATAATGTTGCCGGAGGATGTGTTGACATTCTGGGCTACCACCTCAACCTCAGGCACGGCGCTTTGCACGTGTTTCGCCAGGTGGTGGATCTCGTTGAAGCTGCGCTTGCTGGTGACGAATACGGCCATGGCCTTTTCCTCGCTTTGGGAGACGCGGACTACGAGGTAGCGGAGGATTCCGTTGCGGGTTCTCGGGTTGTAGATGGTGACCTTGCCTTTGCGGATTCCGTCCCTCACGGCGGCCGCTATTCGGTTGACGAGGGGGTGATGGAGCGGGCAGTCCCGGATATCCATGACCTCATGGCTGTTGCGGCGGTAGATTCCTATGACGGGAGACGCGAATTTTCCGGAGATCACGAGTTTAGCGGTGGAGCGGTATCCGATGGTGGGTGATGAAGGCGTTACCGGCATGATCTCCGTATCCCTCAGTAAAGGATAACGCCAGACGGCGCCTTCCACGAGACCCCTTTTCCATTGGAGCTGCGCCCGGTATTTCATCCTGATCAGGGGGCATCCATCGCAGAAGTTTTCCTTTTCGCATGGAGGTGTCAGCAGGCGGTCCGGCGAGTGTCGCAGCACTTTGACCACTTCGGCGAAGGTATCCCTTTGTCCTGAAAAAGTTATTCGCGCCTGGACGGTTTCCCCCGGCAGGGCGCCTGCGATGCGGATCTTCCGGGTTTCGTGGATGGCTATTCCAAAACCTTCGTTATCAAGGGTGGTTACCGAGAGATCGATGTTGCGGCCGACAACGGCCTTTCGCTTTGGAGGTATGTTTGTCGCGGTATTTACGCGCACAATGGTTCTCTGTTTTTTCATGTCCTTTACTAGAAAGTAAAAGGTGATTTTTGTCAAATAATTATTGCCGTTTTCCGGGTCAAAAGTGGTATGCTTCCTGATCCGCGACGGGTCTTGCGCCGGCGGAGGTGAGGAGCGCTGTGGCGGTGATTTCGTTGAAATCTTTTGCCGATAAGTAAACATTCACTTTACGCGGATGTGGAAAGTGAGGTAGTATTCATCCGTCCGAATCGACTGAAAAATCAAGAGAGGTTTACCGGGGAGCCCGCCTTGGCGCTTCTGCGGGATAAAGGAGAGCGAATATGGCAAGTCTCAACAAGGTTATGCTGATTGGAAATCTCGGAAAGGACCCCGAGGTGCGCTACACAACCTCGGGTACGGCTGTCGCCGGTTTTTCTCTGGCCACCTCCGAAAGATTCAAGAGCAAGACCGGCGATTGGGAAGAGCGGACCGAGTGGCACAATATCACCCTGTGGGGAAGGCTTGCCGAGATTGCCGGCGAGTACCTGGCCAAGGGCAAGACTGTTTACATCGAAGGTCGCCTTCAGACCAGGAAATGGCAGGATCGGGACGGTCGGGATCGCTATACCACCGAGATAGTAGCTGATAAAATGCAGATGCTGGGCGGACGGGGTGAAGGTGGCGGACGCCAGGGTGGCGCAAGGACATCCGAAGACCAGGGGGGATTCGGAGGCGCGCCGGGTTATGAAGAGCCTTCATTCAATCCCGATGATGATATTCCCTTCTGAGCGGCGTCTTCCATGAAAAGAAACGGGATAAGCCCAGGGCTTATGGTTATTAAACGATATCCTTCTGATGTGAAGAAATTCTATGACAAGCGACATGAATCATATTGAGATTGCCCGCCGTATCAAGGAGGTGCGCCTTTCCAGGGGGTTGACCCAGCAGGCCTTTGCCTCGAAACTCGGTATCGTGCAGGGCTTTCTGAGTGATGTGGAGCGAGGCAAGAAGTACCCTTCCGATACCCTTCTGATTGCCCTCTGCCATCTTTATGAAATCAACGAAGAGTGGCTTCTGACCGGAAACGGTGAAGTGTCCCGCAAGGTGATCCTTCAGGAGGAGATCGACCGCATCGTTGCATCGAGGACGGTCCTTCTCAAGAGGGTTCCGCCTGAGTTTCCCGAAGGTATCACCGATGAGGATATCTACGACAGGATCGTTCTCCCCGGGGTTCCGGAAGAGTGCTATGCCCTTGTATTTTATGGAGATTTCATGTCGCCGACCATCAATGACGGCGATCTGGTGATTTTCAGGGCCTGTGAAGAGTTTGTCAACGGCGATATCGTCCTGCTGAATAACCTGTGGGGGGAAACAATCCTGCGCAGGTACAGAACCCGAGACAGTGAAGTGATGCTCTCCCCGGACAATCCGCTGTACCGACCATTTCGCATGGAACGGCAGACGCGGGTTTTCGGGAAGGTGACGGAGGTCTGGAGAAAGATAAAGTTCTGACGATTGCGGCCTGTTCGCGCGCCGTTGCCGAGAAAAACGCCGCCGCCTTGAGTGATCAAGGGGCGGCGTTTCCGTTTCGGGAAAATCCAGGCAGCCCGGCCCAGGGAGCGCCCGGCCTTCTATTTCTGGACCCAGCGCCCGTTTGCCAGTTGTATCCACCATCCGCCGGCGGCCTCGTCCCGCTTGGTGTCCGCGAAGGTAGCCGCCGCCTTTCCGATGACCTGCCGCAAGGCGTCACTGGTTTCCGGTTGCTTGTTGATCCTCAGGATCGCTTTTGCCATATTCACGATCACGGTTTTCCTGTTTCTGTTTTCCGCCTGCACAAGAGCCTGGGCGGAACCCGCCTTCGAGGCGTCTCTTACCACGACGCTTCCGTCTGCGGCTTCACCAACAACGCCGCTGTCCCGAAGCGCGTTCAACTGTGGAAGTCGCGCCCTCATCTCGCTGTACGCCTTCTGCACCTCGGGAATGCCGGAAAGCTCGGAGGCCAGACGGCCGGAAATATCCTCCTGGGCGCAGGCCTCGGCAACGAGCCTTATCCCGGGCAAGCCGTCCGGAAGGAGGCTCACCGGTTTCTGCTCAGGCGCCTTTTCTTCCTCCCGGGGACTCAATTCCTTTTTTTCCTCCCCACCCTGCTTCAGCAGCATTTCATCCAGGGACCTGTAGGCCTGCTTGACGTCCTTTTCCGGAAAATAGACATTCACGGTAATAAACGCGCAAGCGGCAAGAAGTCCCGTCACCCCGGCAACCGTCCATTTTGCTAGCAATTTCGTCATGATAACCTCCTGTCTTCGATATTTTGCGCCCCGGCGCCATGCTGACCGGGGCTGGAAAAGCCGTTAAGGCTTATTCAAGCCATTTAAGTTCCGTCTGAATCGGAGGGGATTTCTCATCTCCCGGTTTTCCCCGCGCCGCGGCCTCCCGGATAGAGTCCAGCAGATGCTCCAGCGATATCCTGTTCTGCACGGCCACGACGGTGACGCTGAGATCTTTCATGCCGAGAAGGTTGGTGTGAGAGATATCCAGCTTTTCAAAGGTGAGAAACCCTTTGTGCAGAAATGCGCTCACTTCTCCCGTATCATAGGCGCGGTCATTGGTAAACAGAAAACCGCGCAGCTTCCTGCCGGCCAGCTTCTGGAGAAACTCTTTGCTGACGGCCATCTTCTCTCCTTTACCGGCGCGGGTCCAGAGGTTTACGTATCCGGACGGTTCGCCGGTTTCACCCTTCACGTTCAGCACGCTGATTACGCCGTCAACCCTTCCGGTGATGTACCCCTTGATTGATGGAAAGGATTGGCAGAACCGGCTGAGGCTGAGTTCGTGCAGCAGCAGGTCCGCGCCGTATTGGAGCCCATTGCCGTAGAGGATGAATCCCTTCCCCAGCAACCTGCCGTCATACATCGAACCGTTCAGCGAAACGATCTCCGTTATACCGTTTCCGGCTGCCGTGAAGATCTCCAGCGGTCCCATTTCCATGGCGCCGAAGCGTATCTTGCCAATGGTCAGTCTGCTTCCTTTTCCGCCGGCGGCTCCCAGGCTGCGAAGGAACTTCGCGTAGTTATCCCTGCTGAAACTTCCCACTGTTCCCTTCCGTTCGCCGTTTTTCCAGGGGATCAAGAGGGAAAGAGGCGCCCTGCCGCTGATTTCCGTCACATGAACCTTCTGGGAGGCGATCTCCAGTGAGGCAGATTCAAGAGAAAGGCCGCCCGCCACCGCCATATCCCTGCCGCTGATATCGGCAATCCCTTCCAGGGAACAGGTCCCTTGGCAGACGGCCTCCTGGAGATTCCTGGGAAGCGCGTTGGCAAAGGTGTCCAGAAGGCTGTTTATGGGTGTGGCGGGAAGATGGAAGTTTATCCTTCCTTTGCGGCCGGTGGATGCGAAACGCTCCATGTCGCAGGTGATCCGCGCCTTTATCTCCTTTCCGCGGGTAATAAAGGCCTCTGTTATGGCAAGGTTGTCCCCTGAAATACGACCCTCCAGGGTCAGGCCGACATCCGATAGCAGGGTCTTTCCCTTTTTGCCCTTGAGGGCAATGCCGTCGCCTGACCCGGAAAGATTGGCGAGCACCCCTTTTTCCCGGGTATAGGTTCCCGAAAGGGAAAGGTTGGCGGCGCCGGCCGAAAAGCTGGGCGCCGCGCCTTGGGGTAGAAATTCCTGCAAGCGTTCCAGCCGTTGTCCCTGGAGGCTGGAAGTAAAAGTCACCTCCGTTTTCCTGGAAATAAGGTCCCCGCGGATGAGCGCGTCCATTGTCCCCCCGAGAAGCTCTCCCTTGAGGTTTGCTGTCGTGTCTTTACCCGCCAATGTCATCCGTCCCGTCAGGGAGGCGGCGGCCTGATGGTCCCGGAAGGACAGGGATTGCAGGGCAAGATCGAAGGCGCCCGCGATCCCTTGTCCCGGTGATGCGACACGACCGGAAAAGCGGCCGCTCAGCCCCTTGGCGTACAGGTCTCCGTAGCGGACATTTGCCCCCGATAACGACCCTGACAAGGGTATCCCTCCTTCTCTGACCGGTTTCTCCTGGAAGGGGAGTTTCAGCGCCACCCACGGGACTTCGACCTTTGCCCCGTCCAGAGAGAGGCTGCCGTTGCGGATATCCAGCATGCTGCCGTCAAGGGAGTATCCGAGCGAAGCGCCCAGTTTCTTGCCCATGGCGACCCCCTCGGCCATCTCCATGAAGCCTTTTGCGGAGAACCGTCCCCCCTTTCTCCTGAAGGTGGAGGACCACCGTCCGCTGCGCAGGGAGAAGTTCTTTCCGCTAACGGCGCCGGACGGGGCTGAGAGGTCGGCGGTCGCTTCACCCGTGAAATCCTGAAGCGATACGCCTGACAGTCTGAGCAACGACTCCCCGGTACCGGCGGACAAGACGGTTGACCAACGGGCCAGTTGTCTGTTCAGGGAGGAAAGGGGGAATTTCTCCACCCGGACCATGGAGGAAAAAGCTGCCGGTTCCGAAGGTGTGAAACGCATATTGCCCGTGATGGGAATACCCATCACCACGGCTCTCGCCCCTGGTGATTCCATGCGGATTACCTTGAACCGGGGGGAAAAAGACACGCTGAAGGGCGCGTCGAGGGATTCCAGCACCGCTAGGGATGATTTCGCGGGTTTTTCCCTGGTGAAGGCCCTTCCGTTCAACCGCCACCCCTTTCCATCTCCCCTGAGGGCGATATCAGCGGACGTCTCCAGCGCGATCAGACGTTTCCCGGTTGCCAGCGAAGCGGACCGGAGGGAAAAATTGGCTCTGCCTCCGGTAATGCCCTTCTCCAGGCTACCTTCCAGATAGCAGCCGGAAGAGGTGAGTATTCCGTCCACGGCCAGGCCCTTCCGGAGCGTCTCCGGTACGAGTTTCGACAGAGACGCCAGTCTTATGGGATCGGGAAGGATATTCAGGGTAAAGGCGCCACCGTTTCTGATCCGGCGCATGGCGCCGTTAAATCGTGTCGACAGGCTGTCGCCGGTGGAAAGGGGTGTGACTGACAGGGTGGCGTTGTCCATGAAGGCCTCGTCCAGGCGGGTGTCCCAGCGGCCGCTGAATCGCAGGAAACTCCGGACGGGAATTTCTTCTTTTCCTGTTCCGAGACCAAGGCGATCCACTCCGAATGCGCCGCTTGCCTTGAGCAGACCTTCGCGTAAACCGGCGCTGATGGAAATGTCCGCCGTGGCGGCCTTCAGTCTGACTGTATCGGCGACGCGTTCAGGCAGGCGCACGGGGGCGAGGGAAAGCGAGGGGATCTTCAGGTTCATGTGAAATGATGGGTCATTCCCCATTCTTCCCTGGACGGTCAGATGAGCGGCGCGTCCCGTCAGGTCCCTGCCGGAGATTTCCAGACTGGATTCCCCGGTTCCCTTTGTAGAGAGATTTGTCAGATCCAGTTCCAGCCCGTCGAATCCGTGGCCGTTCACTTTGACGGCGGCGTTACAGAGACGAAGACGCCCGATGAATGTCTCCACTTTAGCTTTCGGCGTCTTCACCTGGAAGCGGTCCAGCAGTCCTGAAAAATTCCAACTACCTGTGTCGTTTTTTGACAGATTGACACTCAGGCCGTCGATTCCTATCAGCGAGAAGGCGCGTTTTCCGGTGAGGAGAGAGGTTGGGTCGGGTGTTACCACAAGCGAACGCGCGTAGAGGAACCGGCGATCCCTGAAACCAGCCGGACTTTCTATGACGATCTTTTCCAGGTAAACCGTTGTGCCTGAGAGGGCAAGAGTTCCCAGCTTTACCGGCCGGCCGATGTATCCGGACAGGGCTCTTGCCAAGAGTGGGGAGGTCAAGGGAGTGAGAAGCAGCAGCCTCAACATGATGAGCAGGGCGAAAAATACAACTGACGCCCAGGTAAAGACGTTAAAGGCAATTCCGCGGATGCAATGTCGGGTATTATTGGTGAGGTGGCCGTCAGTCATGTCCATACCATCGGTCTGTCATGGATCCCGCTGTGGAAATCGTCCCTGTACGATGCAGGCAGCCTGATTTGAGAGGTCTTTGATTTTCCTGCGCGCCTTTTCTGGTTTTGCGTGTTCAAAGTCCGTTTCCTGGATGGTTCATGCCGGGCTCATCCTTCCGGGTTCAGGCCCGGCGCGGAAATATGGTGACAAAAAAAGCCCCGCGTGGACGGGGCGTTTATCTGGTATTGTCTTTCGTGACGGTCAGGGCGGAAAGGCCGCCGGAAGCGTTGTCCGGTTCTTCCGGGGAGGTGTGACGGCTTTGTGTCGGTCCGATACGGAATCACTCAAAATCCCGGATTCCCATTCACCCTTTTTTCCGGTACCGCCCGTTCATGGGGCAGCGTGTTTGAACCCGCCTCGTGCCCCCCCTTTGGGCTCATTTCTTTTTGACGGGAGAGGCCACCGTGCTTTTGAGGGCCTTGCCGGGCCTGAACTTGGGAACCTTGGCCGCTGCAATCTTTATCTCCTTGCCGGTTCGCGGATTTCTGCCGACCCTTGCCTTGCGGGTAGCTACCTCGAAGCTGCCGAAACCTACAAGAGTGACCCTGTCTCCCTTCTTCAGCGCGGCGCTGACCGCGTCAATGAACGCACCCACTGCCTTTTCCGCGACCGCCTTGGTCAGGCCCGAAGACTTTGCCACGGTTTCAACCAGTTCCGCTTTGGTCATAACAGCCCTCCTCTGGGAAATTTGAATCAAATCGCACCCTACTATATACACAATATTTCAGTTTGCAAGGGTTAATTTAAGGCGAAAACGGCATTTGCCGGGAATAAAAAAGGTCGGAAAAACATATGGTTTCCGTCCATTCCCGGCCTGGAAGCGAGTCAGGGAGCCCATCAAGGAGTCATGTGGCTTCCAATCTCCTGGTATTATTGCTCAATCTGCTCTCCGGACGGCAAAGGAGGTTCCTCTCCGTCCTCGGGCGGAGCGGGCTCGTCGTAACGCCTGGGTTCGGTGCCGGAAAGGAAACACTCCCTGACACTTCCGGGCGCGCCCTTTGCGGCAAGATGTCCGGTGCGGGGGTTGATGGAAGCGAAAGCTATCTCCGGCGGAGGGGTGAAGGATTCAACGGGAATATTCGCCAGGGCCTTCTGCATGAAGCCGGTCCAGATAGGCGCCGCTGCCTGGCCTCCGGAGCCCCCGGCGCCCAGTGATCTCTCCTGGTCATAGCCGACCCAGACGCCAGTCACCAGTTGCGGCACGTATCCGATGAACCATGCGTCCTTCATGTTGTTGGTGGTGCCGGTCTTGCCCGCCACCGGCCGACCCAGGGCCTTGGCCCTCTGGCCGGTTCCGCTGGTAACGACATTCTCCATCAGATTCGTAATGATGTAGGACGTTTCGGGAGATAGCACGGGCACGGCGGTTGCTCCGTAGGAATATTGGTCCGGTCCGGTTACTATCTCTCCGGTTTCCGTGGAGGTAGCGGAGGTGATGGTGGTGAATGTCGGGATCCTGGGAGGATCGACCTGTTCAATGACCCTGCCGTCACTGTCCTCGATCCTGGAAACGAAATAGGGGGGAAGCCTGAAGCCTCCGGAGGCGAATACGGAATACGCCGAGGTCAGTTCCAGGGGGGTGAGGCTGGACGAGCCGAGGGCAAGGGTCAGGTTCGGGGTCAGGGGCGATGTGATCCCCAGCTTCTTGGCGTATTCGACGGCATAGTCAACACCGATAGCCTCGAGTATCCTGACGCTGACTACATTTATGGAATTGGTCAGGGCCGTGCGCATGGTGACCGGCCCGCGATATGTGTTATCGTAATTCCTTGGTTTCCATGTGCTTGCGCCGCTTCCCGGGTATTCCACGGGGGAGTCGTTGAAGATTGTCGCCGCAGTCATGTTCCGGTCCAGGGCGGCGGCGTAGATGATCGGTTTGAAAGCGGATCCGGGGTTTCTTCTGGCCTGGGTCGCCCGGTTGAACTTGCTGCGCCGGAAGTCGTATCCGCCTATCATGGCTTTCACGGCGCCGCTTCTCGGATCCAGGGCTATCAGGGCCGCCTGGGGCAGCGGTTCCTGGTCCAGGGAGAAAACCGCCCCATGCCTGTTGTCGTCAGGGGTTGCGACGGAGACATCAATCACGGAACCCAATGAAATAGTACGGTTGTTATCCTTGCTGTCACTGCCGTAGCGGTTTTCGAGAGAGAGGCGCCCTGCCCAGGCCGTGTTTGCCCTGGGCAGGATTCCCGTCCGGTCTCCGACCCGAACCGTGATGTCGCCTTTTGCCGGGTCCACGGCCACGACCACTCCCTGGTAGGTCTCTCCCTGCTTCAGGGTCGGGGTGTCGATTTCCTTTTCCACCTTGCGGCAGAATTCCTCCACGCTTCCCTGGTCCAGGTACTGGATCGGCCCCCGGAATCCCTGGCGCTTGTCCACGGCTTTCAGACCGCTGGCCACATTTTCATGGGCGGCCGTCTGCATCTCCCAGTTCATGGTGGTGTAGATCTTGAGTCCCCCCTTGTACAGGAGGTCCTCGCCGACCTTCTTTTCCACCTGGATACGAATGTACTCAAGGAAGTACGCCGACTGGAGGGTGTTGGCCTTTTTGCGGGAGGTGATGACGACAGGGGTCCGGCGGGCATGCTGCGCCTCCGCCTCTGTTATGTACCCCTCCTTGACCATTCTGTCCAGGACGTAGGCCTGGCGTTCGCGGGCCCGATCCAGGTGCTTCAGGGGGGAGTAGAGTTCCGGCCCCTTGGTGAGGCCGGCCAGCATTGCCATTTCGGCCAGATTCAGCTGGTCCACATCCTTGTCGAAATAGGTCTCCGCGGCCATCTGGACGCCATAGGAGCCTCCCCCCAGATAGATCTGGTTCAGGTAGATATAAAGAATGTCGTCCTTTGACAGCCTTTCCTCCATTCTTTTCGCGAGAATGGCCTCTTTGAACTTCCGGGAGAACTTTTTTTCAGGGGAAAGGAGCATGGATCGCGCCACCTGCTGGGTTATGGTGGAGGCACCCTCTTTTTTGCTGAGGGTCAGGACGTTCTTGATGGCCGCGCGGAATATGCCCAGGTAGTCAAGTCCCTTGTGATGAAAGAAACTTGAATCCTCGGCGGACACGAACGCCTGTATCAGTTTTTTTGGCATTCTGTCCACGGGAACCACCTTGCGGCGTTCCAGGTAGAACTCTCCCACGAGGGTTCCGTTGTCGCTGAAGACCTGGGTGACAATGGGAGGTTTGTAGTCGGCCAGTCTGTCCACCCTGGGAAGGGCGGCGGTCAGATAGACAAAATAACCGGTTGCGCCCAGAATGAAGATGAAGATGAGGATGGACAGGGTCACCATCAGGATTTTCAATACGTTCCCCCGTGGTTTTTTCCGTCTGTTCCGCGCCGGTTTGCCGTATTCACCATGTTGTGTCATGTGCGCCAATCTCCAAATCTGATTAAAAACCGAGCCCTTCAGTCGTGGCAGCATAGCGTACATTGTTTCGCTAATTCAAGGAATAACTGGCGAAGCGCAACTCTCCCGTTACTCCGGCCGCTTTTCCCACTTTTCCCTTGCCTTGAAGGACTCGACCGGTATAATACCAAGGCATTTTCTTCCTGTGTATGCGAGGCCCCATGAACCGTTCCTCCCTCGAATCAATCCGCAATATCGGCATTATTTCCCACATTGATGCCGGCAAGACCACGGTTTCCGAGCGGATTCTCTTTTATACGGGGGAAACCCACAAGTTGGGCGAGGTCCATGACGGACAGGCGGTGATGGACTGGATGCCGCAGGAGCAGGAGCGGGGGATAACTATAACAGCCACCGCCACCAGTTGTCGCTGGCGGGAGTATCGAATCAACCTGATTGATACGCCCGGACACATCGACTTCACCATAGAAGTGGAACGGAGCATGCGCGTTCTGGATGGGGCGGTCGCTATTTTCAGCGCCGTGGAAGGGGTTGAGCCCCAGAGTGAATCGGTGTGGCGTCAGGCGGACCGCTACGGCGTGCCGCGCATCTGTTTCATCAACAAGATGGACCGGCTCGGCGCCGACTACCGCTCGGTTCTGGAGCAGATGGAAAAAAAACTCGAGGCGCGTCCCCTCCTCATGCAGATCCCCATCGGGAGCGAGGCCGGGTTCAACGGCGTCATAGACCTCTTGACCGAAGAGGCCTGGCATTTTTCCGAATCGGACCAGGGGATGACGGTGGAGCGAACGCCCATGGATCCGGACTTTCTCGAAGAGGTCAGCGGCGCGAGGGAGGCGCTCCTTGAAGCCGTTGCCGACCTGGATGATACCATTCTCGCCGATTATCTGGAGGGGAAGCCCGCGGACCCGGCGCGGCTGAGGGGCGCCATCCGCGCCGGAACCATCGCCTGCCGCATTTTCCCTGTTTTTCTCGGTTCCGCGTTGCGCAACAAGGGGATCCAGCCGCTTCTCGACGCAGTGGGAGACTATCTCCCATCACCCGTTCATGTAAGCCCGGGCCGCGGTTACGCGCCGGAAACCGGTGAGATGGAAGATATCCGATGCGATCCTGACGCCCCCCTGCGGGCCCTTGCCTTCAAGGTCTTTTCCGACGAGGGACGTAAACTTACCTTTCTGCGTCTCTATTCCGGCAGGGTGCGGGCAGGCGACACGGTTCTCAACAGCAGCCGTTGCGGGAACGAAAAGATTTCCCGCCTCTTCCGGATGCATGCCCACAAGCGTGAGCGCATCGAATCGGCCGCGGCGGGTGATATCGTGGCGGCCGCCGGTCTCAGGGATGTGTTGACCGGAGATACCATCTGCGACCTTTCTCATCCGTTGGTTCTGGAGGGGCTTTCCGTTCCGGAACCGGTAGTGTCCCTGTCGGTTGAGCCCAGGGGAGTGGAAGATCGTGAACGCCTCCCCCTGGCTCTGGAAAAGCTTCAGTGGGAAGACCCTACCTTTCGGGTCCGGGAAGACCGGGAAACGGGACAGACTATCCTGGCCGGGATGGGCGAGCTCCATCTGGAGGTAGTAGCCGACAGGCTTTCCCGTGATTTCGGCGTTAACATAAAAACAGGGCGTCCGCAGGTGGTGTACCGGGAGACGGCGAAGAGGACCATAGAGCGCCGGGAGGTCTTTCGCCGCGAGGTGGACGGAAAGGTCCAGTCGGGAGAGATCCTGCTGCGCATCAAACCCATTGAACGGGGCGCGGGACTGAGGATCGTCATGCCGGACCCGCTTGAATCGAACCTGCCCGCCGACTTGTCCGACCTCCTCGCCACCGGCCTGGAGCAGTCCTGCCAGGCCGGCGGCGCCGGCGGTTATCCGGTAACCGATATGGAGGCGCGGGTGCTCGAGGCGCCCTTCGAGCCGGGCGTCACCACCGAGACGGGCATGCGGGCCGCCGCCCAGAGAGGGCTGTCCATGGCTTTGCGCGAAGCCGGTGTCCTCCTGCTGGAGCCGCTGATGGCCCTGGAGCTTGTCACCCCGGCGGACTATACCGGCAAGGTGATAGGTTCCCTGCAACAGAAGAGGGGGCATGTGGAAGGGGTTGTCTCCCGAGGCGCCGTGGAGGTGATCAGGGCGGAAGTCCCGCTGGCGGAGATGTTTGGCTTCATGACCGAATTGAGAAGCGCCACCAAGGGGCGGGGTTCTTTTTCCATGGAGTTTTCCCGCTTTTCCCAGGCGCCCGCGGAAACCATGAGACGTTTCGGACTGCCGGAATAGATTACCCCCACCAGCTGCCCTCCATGATTTACCAGGCGGATATTTCCCGCGAAAATGGCGCTTCGTTACCTTCCGGAGTTGGTAATGACCGAAAGAAGAGATCAAAGGCTCATGCTACGGACTGGAGAAGACAAGGCCGCCCAGGCCGTGGCCGCGGCCCTGGGCGACCTTGTGAAGGGGCTCAAGGCGATAACCTTCTACCCTGATGGCCATCCCCTCCGCAAAGAAATTCTGCGCCGCTCCTATCAGTCGGTAATATCTCTCATGAACGGGCAAAGCCTGTGCCTTCTGGCGTCCAGAAACGGCCTCTCCATTGCAGGCAGGGATGATGCAGTGGACAAAACCCCAATTTCCAAATCACTGGCCAGGGAACTCTTTTCCCGGGAGGTCCAGCGTCTCACGTTCCTCCCTGACATCACGGCCGACGATTTCACCCAGCTTCTCCTCCTGCTGGCGACCGAACCGAGGACTGTTCTGGCGGGAGGCGGAATGCAGGCCCTTCTGGAGAAGAGGGGGGTGCGGACGGTCATCGCGAACGAGATCAACGTCTCCGTGGTCTTTACCAGGAGGAACGCCGCCGAAGACCCTGAGGCGGCTGTTTCCACGGGCATGGAGTCCAAGGGGGGAGACAAAGAGGGAAAAAGCGAGACATCTTCCGAGGGGATTCCCCTGCCTCCTCTGCCCGACCCGTCTCTTGAAGAACTGATTGACCTCATGGATAAGGAACGGGATGACGGGCTTTATGACAACCTCGCCGGGATGCTGGCGGCCAAAGGGCAGAAGCTGAAATCGGAAGGGGGGTTCGACGGGATTTTTCCCGTTCTCCTGGCCCTTCTCAACCAGAATGCGGACGAAACGAGGAGCGACGTCTGCCGGGAGAAAGCCCTGGAGGTCTTTCAGCGCCTTGCCGGGGGAGAGATGACCGAGCATCTGCTGGACCACCTGGAGGAACCGGATTTCAACCGCAAAGAGATCGTCTACATGATCCTTCACTGTCTCGGAAGGGAAGCGGCCGAACCCATTATTGGACGAATTGTTGCAACTCAGGATCCTTACTCCAGGAAATCATTGACAACGGCTCTTCTCCGGATTGGTTCCCCCGTGATAAAGCCGCTTTTGGCCCTGCTCGCGGACGGGAGGAGGCAGTATGTGCGGACCGCGGTGTCGCTGCTGGGTGAGACCGGAAACCGCGAAGCGGTTCGCGGGCTGACCATGACAGCCTACCACGCGGACAACAGGATACGCTTCGAGACCATAAGCGCCCTGGCCCGCATCGGGGGAAAGGAGGCCACAGAAGTTCTCACGGACCTTCTTCATGACAGCAGCCGCGCAATCAGGAGGCAGTCGGTCCTGTGGCTCGGCATCACCAGGAACGAGCGGGCGGTCCAGCCCCTCGTGAATCTTCTTTTCAAACGGGATCTCGCGGGTAAATCCTTTACCCTGAAAAAGGAGGTTTTGCTGGCCATAGGGCGCATCGGGGACAGGCGCGCCCTTGAACCGTTGTTTCAGGTGGTGGGGAAGAGACACTGGTTGTCCCCCGGCAAATGGGAAGAGCTGAAGCTCATTGCCGTGGAGGCCATCGGCAGGCTGGGGGGGGACAGCGCCAGGGCTTTTCTGCAGAAGGCGAGCGGCCGGGGAGGCCGGATCGGAAGGGCATGCCAGGCGGCGCTGGAAACCATGGAGGATAAAGCGGGGGATAACCGTGAGTGAGATTACACATCAGGCCGCCCAGCGTGTCGCCATGCTCCTTACCGCCTCCATCAAAGCCGTTGTCTTCTATCCCGGCGCCCATCCGGCGGTGCGGCAGCCATTACAGGAGCTTTGCGAGATCCTTGAAAGAATGCTTGGCGAGAAGCCCGAGATCCACCTGGGCGTGGTGGAGGGCATCTTCTTTCTGGAAAACCACCTGTTTGTGAGCCCCAACTCTTCCGTCGCGGAACTGGCGGATCGTCTCTCCGGGAAAGGGGTCGATGCCTTCACGCTCTTTCCCGGCATAACCCGGGATGATCTGTTCCATTTCGCTTCCCTGTTCGCCAGGCGTGACATCACGGCCGAGCAGATGACGGCGGAACTGGAGCGCATAGGCATCCGTACTATCCGCCTGGGTATCGATGAGCTTGTGTACGGCGATTCCTCCGAAGGGGACGGAATGGCGCCGTCAAAGACATACCTGGATGCGTTGAATGCCATCCGCGGAACCATGAGCGAGATAGAAAACGGCCGCATTCCCGACAGCGGTCTGATTAATGCCGTGGTGGACGACATGGTCTCGCTGGCAATCAAGGACCATACCACTCTCCTTGGTCTCGCCATGATCAAGAACTACGACAATTACACCTTCAATCATTCCGTAAATGTGGGGATACTGTCTCTCTCCCTGTCGGCGTTTCTGGGGAGGGAACGGGGTTTTCTTCGCGATATCAATACTGCCGGTCTGCTCCATGACATAGGGAAGACCAGGATAGACAAGGGTATCCTCAACAAACCCGGAAAGCTGTCCGCCGAAGAATACGAAGAAATGAAAAAACATGCCGAAAAGGGGGCGGAGATCGTCAGGGGCATGAGGGACGTCAATCCCGCTGTGGGAGACGCCGTACTGGGCCATCATATCAGGCGCAATCGCACCGGCTATCCGGAATGGGCCAGAGACATGGATTTCGGAGAGATGACCGAAATCGTCGCCGTCGCCGACTGCTATGACGCAATCACAACCCTTCGGGCCTACAGCCTTCCCGTGTTACCCAAGGTTGCCCTCGACATCATGCACAGAACCTCCGGAACCGCCCTTGACGGCGCCCTGGTGAAGCAGTTTGAAAAGATGATGGGGGACTACCCCGTGGGGACCCTGGTGCGCCTGAATACCAACGAGATCGCCCTGGTGGTGAGGCCTCATCCTATGGAGAGCTCGATTCCGGGCGTGAAGGTGATCATGGATGCCGATGGAAAATCGCTGGAAAAGCCGAGACTGGTCAGCCTCGTCACAGAAGCGGGCGCGCGCGGAGTGACCATTGTCGCAACGGTTGACCCGGTTATGAAGAATGTGGACGTGGGCCGCTATTTCGCGGCGTGATCCGCAACCTGCCCAGGGCCGTGGCCGCGGCCTCGCGGGTTCTCGGATGAGGCGCCCCGAGGAGCTGAATGAATCGGTCTTCCAGCGCCCCGTCGCCCAGTCGTCCCAGCGCCATGGCCGCTTCGGCGTCCAGCAGGCCGTCACCCTCATCGAGAAACGGGGTCAGCAGGGGGGCCAGGGAAGGGTTGGCGTAGTTTCCCATGGCCGCAATGGCCTTGGCGCGGATGGCGGGGTTCGTGTCCTGCAGTCGTTCCCGGAGTACCGGGAGCGCCGCCGGAGGGGCCAGGGCGCCCAGGACTTCGACCGCGACCGATCTGATGTCGTCTTCCGGTCGCGAGGCGCAATAGAGCAGAGCGGGAAGAGATTCCTCACCTCCGATGCGGCCCAGGGCGTACAGGCACCTGATCCTGGTTCCCAGGTCCCCCTTTTTCAGCGCATCGAGGATCTCCGGCAGGCTTCCCATGCCCTCGAGACGCTCCAGCGCTTCGGATGCGGCCGCGCGAACCTCTTCACAGGGGTCGGACAGCAATGAAGAGAGAGCGTCCCGTCTTTTCCTGGTGGATTCAAAATGGTTCATATGGGTTCCGATAGTAGCAAAATGAGCGGATTTAGCAACAACATCTTGGCCTTATCATTCCCAAAGGCCATGTACTTACAGATTGTTTCGGAAAGGGATTTTATGAAGGATAATATGAAGGCGGCCCTCATGTCCGCCCTGATACTGCCTGGAGTAGGGCAGATCTACAGAGGCAGCCGGTTGAAGGGCGGACTCATGGTCCTGTCCGTTACCATTCTGCTCATGGCCGCCTTCATTGTCGGGGCCATGGCGATGCAGGACGCTCTCCGGGGGGCCGTTGCTTCCGGAGCGGTTGATGCAGCGGAGATTGCAGGTCGTCTGCGCGCCTGGATCCCGGCGGCGTACTGGTTGGGGGGAGGCTTGTTATGCCTCTGGATCTACGGAGTCGCTGACGCGTTTCTTGCCGGGGACAAGAGCGAGGTCGAGGCGGGGCGCCCGCTTTCCCGCGAAACAACCGATGACGGGGGTATGTGACGGCGGTTTTAATAATGAATTGACAAAGAACCTTGTTCTGTGGGATAAATTTTCCAAAACCATCGGTAAGGCCCCGTTTCCGGGGCCTTGTTTTTTACACGAGCTGGCTGGAGATATTCTATGAAGTACGCGAGGATTCTGTCTACCGGCGGGAGGGTTCCCGACCGGGTGGTGAAAAATTCGTTCTTTGATTATCTGATTGAGGATGCGGACGACTGGATATTCTCCCGAACCGGAATCCGCGAAAGGCGTTTTGCCTCCGAGGAAGAGGCCACTTCCGACTCGGCAACCGCGGCGGCGTTGCTTGCCCTGGAAAGGGGAAAGATAGATCCCCTTTCCCTCAACTGTATCATTGTCGCCACATCCACTCCCGATATGGTTCTCCCCCCCACTGCCTGCATGGTTCAGAAAAACATCGGAGCGGCCAACGCCTTTGCCTTTGATATGAACGCCGTGTGCAGCGGCTTCGTCTATGCCGTGGAAGCGGCCGACAATTTCATAAAATCCGGGAAATACAACAGGGTCCTGGTCATCGGCGCGGACACCTACTCCAAGATGCTCGACTTTCAGGACAGGTCCACCTGCCCGCTGTTCGGCGACGGCGCCGGCGCCGTCATACTGGAATCCACGAGGGAGCGCACCGGGATTCTCCATACACACATACAGAGCGACGGCAACCGCTGGGACCTGATCAAGGTTCCTTCCTCCGGTTCCCGCAAGCCCATTACCGCCGAGACCATCGCGCTGAGGGAAAACACCTTCAAGATGGCGGGGAGAAGTGTATATACCTTTGCCACTGACGTCATACCAAAGCTCATCGCCCAGGTCTGCGAGGGCGCCGGTATCCGGCCGGAAGATCTGGACTTCGTCATCCCCCATCAGGCAAACAGCCGCATCATCGACGTGATCACGAAAAAGACGGGGATTCCCGGTGAGAGAATCCTTCTCAACCTGGACCGCTACGGCAACACCGCGGCCGCATCCGTGGGGCTCGCCCTGGACGAGAATCTTCGCGGCGGTGTTATCCGGCAGGGCAACCTGGTGCTTATCATGGGATTCGGAGGCGGGCTGTCATGGGGAGGGATACTGATCCGTATCTGAAACGATTCTGATGGGGACCACGTCCCCGTCATGACGAGACCCGCGTCCGCGAATGAATCAGCGGAGGGCCCCCGGCCTGCGGCGCCATCCTGTTAAAGTCCCCACCCTCTTTTCCCTTTTTCCCGAAACGAAATCAGTTTTTGCATGAAGCGGTACAGCGCCTCGGCCCGCCGGGACCAGGAGTTGCGGTCTATGAAGCTGTCCAGCGCTTCCGGTTCCATCTCCCTTGTCCCTGAAGGTTCCATCATCAGCGCGGCGCGGGCCAGGTCCCCCGCGTCGCCGAACGCGAATCTCCGCGCCAGACCCGAGCGCAGGGCCTGCCCGATGTTGGGGATCCGTTCTTCGCACAGGATCGGCAATCCGCCCCGCATATAGGACATGATCTTGGACAGGTCGTTGTCGAAGGGATCCGGACCGGCCGCCAGGGCCAGGCCGATTCGGGCATAACGGATGTAGTCCCAGACCGCCTTTTCGGGTATCTCTCCATGTTCCTCTATGAGAGGGGAAAGGGGGAGAAACTCCCCTCCATAGAGCCTGGACTTGTTTCTGCCGACCACATGGATGGCCATCTTCCCCCGCAGGCGTTCCGCGGCTTCGTTGATGAGACGGATCATGCGCGGAGAGGCGAGGGACCCGAGAAACAGCATCACCGGAAGGCGCCGGACGTAGGGGTCGGGTCCGGCCGCGGGTATTTCCGTCGGGCAGCCCGTGGGGATGATGGCGATTCCCTTGCCGCCGCCATAGCGCGCCCGCCAGCGCGCCGCGTTTTGCCGGTTGTTGAAGATCATCCCGTCGGCCCGTTGCGCCGCCAGCAGTTGACATGCCAGCAGCCGCTCCCGCTCCCCCCCGTCCCTTTCCGGAAGCCGTTCGTCCACCACCCGCACCAGGCGGCATGCCAGGGGGCCCCGGTAGTCACGGACAAGCTCCATGGAATAGTGGTAGCAGACCTTGAGCGCATCAAATCCCGGATTTCCGGAAAGCGCCTGAAGGGGAAGCACGGGGATGGATCCTCCCAGGAAACCGGGACGGGAAACAGGGGCGACAACGGTTACCCGGGCGCCAAGCCGGGCCAGCCCGAGGCACAGCGCCCGGAGGCGCGCCTGGTCGATGCTCGAGGGATTCTCTGCGGGAATCCTGTGGAAAAGAAAACCGATATGCATATTCCGGATTCGCTTTGTTCCGTCAGATATTGCGGTATGATTGCACAGGAGGATACAGAAAGAACCATGTCCGGCAAAGCGAAAAAAATCTGTCTGGTGACCCCGGAGTTTCCGCCCGCCAACTACGGCGGCCTGTCGCGAACGGCAGGCCGGGTAGCCGAGCACCTCTCAACCACAGGGCTTGAGGTCCACGTGCTCCACGCCGCGGTCGTCGAGGGGACGCCCCCCCTCCTGGACGAAAACGACCGCATCCGGCGTCAGAACGGCATGATCATCCACGAGGTGACCCTGGGACGGGAATGTTGCCACGAACGGCAAAGAAGCCTGTGGGAGTGCCCCCACACCCTGTCGCTGATGATGCTTTTCGAAAGCCTGGAGATACTCCATCGCCGGGAAGACTTCGATGCCTTTGTCTCCTTTTTCCTCTATCCCGTGGGATATGTCGCCGGTCTGGTTGCCCGGAGGTTCGACCGCCCCCACCTGTCGTGCGTGGTGGGTAACGACGTCAAGAAATACCTCTTCAGCCCGGAGAAGGCATTCCTGTGCAAATCCGGCCTGGACAACTCCGACCGGGTGGTCTTTCTCAGCAACGACCTCATGGAACTGGCCGACGCCGTGACGCCGGTCAGGAGAAAGGCCCGAATAATCCTCAACAGCGTAGCCATTCCGCACGAGACATGGCGCGGGCCGCCGGCCGATGGTACTTTTACCATCGGGTGCGCCGGGATCTTCAAGCACGCAAAAGGGCTGCCCTATCTCCTGAAGGCCCTGGCCGGGCTTCGCCGGGCAGGGCCGGCGACCCTGGAGCTGGCCGGCGAGACCCGCGCCGAGGAAGTCCCCCTGCTTGAATTCTGGCTGGACAGGCTGTCGCTTCGGGATGCCGTGCGTCTGCGCGGGGTGGTTCCCCATAGCGGGATGCCGGCGTGGCTGGCCGGGCTGGACGCCTTTGTTCTCCCTTCGGTCTCCGAAGGGTGCCCCAACGTCCTCATGGAGGCCATGGCCGCCGGTGTGCCGTGCGTGGCCAGCCGGGTCGGCGCAACGGACATCCTCGTCGGAAACGGAGTTTCGGGGCTGCTCGTCCCGTACGGCGATTCCAACGCCCTGGCCGGGGCGCTGTCCGGACTTCGGGAGGATCCCGAGCTGGCCGGCTATCTGGGCCAGGCGGCGCGGGAACGGATGAAACTGTTTTCGCCCGAAAGGGAACGGGGGGAGTGGTCGGCCGTTCTCCGTGAACTGCTGGATTTCCCATGACCGCTGAACCCTTGGGATATCCGGCGGATCACTGGCTCAGGTCGACGGACCCGGAAACGGTCCTGCGCGAATCCGCCAGGCAGCAGTCCCTGGCCTACAGCCGGGTAAAGAATCATTTTCTGTGGGAGCTCATGGGACCGGCGGAGGGGAAGCGGTTCCTGGACTTCGGCTGCGGTTCCGGCTTTTTCACGGTGGAGGCCGCGAAGCGCGGGGCCGTCTGCGCGGCAGGGGTCGATGCCCTGGCGCCCTGCCTTGAAGCGGCTCGCCTCCTGGCCGGCAGGGAGGGTGTCGGCCGTCGCTCCCATTTTGTCAGGGGAGAGTCGTTCTCCGCCGTCGCGCGCCTGAGCCCCTTTGACGTCATCCTGCTGCGGGACGTCATCGAGCACGTGGAAGACGATGCCGCTCTCCTTTCCGGCGCCGCCGCTCTCCTCTCCCCGTCGGGCCGGCTCATCCTGGCGACGCAGAACGCCCGCTCCGCCAACTATCTCCTGGAAGGCGCCATCCAGAGGTTTATCCTGAAAAACGGGAACTGGCGCGGCTGGGACCCCACCCATCTCCGTTTCTACACGCCCGGACGCCTCAGCCGGCTGCTGGAGGGCGCCGGGCTCCGTCCCACGGGGTGGCGATCGGGCTATATCATTCCCCACAAGATCCCGCGCCCGTCCGGAATGGGGCGCTCCTACCTCCGCCTGGGGTTCCTGGCGCGGCTGGATATGATCCTGGGCCGGACGGTCCCCTTTGACCGGCTGGGATGGTCTCTCATGGTGAGGGCTGAACGATGAACGGAAAATCAGGCAGATCCGATGTCCACCCCGTGAGCCGCTTTCATCCCTGGCAGGTATGGCCGGGCTCCTATGAGAATCCGCCGGCCGGCCCCTTGTATCCCCTCCCGGACCTGGCCAGGCCGCGCATGGACCGGCAGACCCCCATCGCCGGTATCGGCTCCTGTTTCATCAGGGAGATGATGACCCGGCTGCAAGGGGCCGGCTACAACTTTCCGGCGGCGGAGGCTCACAAGCCGGGAGGCAAACACGCCAGCGCCGCCTGGGAGCGGCTCTACAACCTGTTTTCCCTCCGCCAGGTCCTGGAATACGCCCTCCTGGGCCGGACCCCCGAGCCCCGCTGGTGGCAGTGCGGCCAATCAGGGAAGATCCAGGACCCCTATCGGCGCATCATCCTCTACGACACCCTTGAACAGGCCGGGGAGGATTTCGCGGACCACTGCGCCACCGCGCGCCGGGTCCTGACCACGGCCGGGATACTGCTCATCAGCCTCGATTATGCGGAGATATGGGAAGACCGGGAAACCGGCGCGGTCATCTGTCTCCCCTCCGGGCCGTATTTCCTTGAAGGGGGCGATCCGGGACGGTACCGTTTCCGGGTCAGCCGCCTGGCGGAGAACCTGGAGGCCCTGGAGGATATCTGCGGCCTGGTGAAGCGGTTCAACCCGGAGGCGAGCCTGATCCTGGCGCTGTCCCCGGTCCAGCAGTGGGTAACGTTCCGGGACGACACTGATGTCCTGTCCGCCAGCTTCAACTCGAAAGCGACCCTGCGGGCCGCCGCCGACGAATTCGTCTCCCGCCATCCGGATGTGTCCTATTTTCCCGCCTACGAGATGGCCATGTTACACCGACCTATGCGGGGACTGCCGATTTTCGCCGAAGGCCGGGAAAACTTTCATGTGGCCTCCGGCGCCTGCGACGTCATCGTGCGGGAGTTCATCCGCTGGTATCACGGTCCGGACCATCCTTGATTTCCCATGCGGCTGTATCCAGCGCGAATCCCTGCCCCGTGGATGGAGAGAATTCCATGAGGTCCGGTCCTGATCCGGCGATTTCCCAGGGGTTCCCTTCATCGTGCGCCAGGAAAATCCAGTGGAGGGAAGCGGGCGCCTGGAGAACGAAGATGTATTCGAGCCGGAGGGCCGGGACATCATGTCCCCGCAGGGCCACGAAACCGCCGGGCGGATCAAGCCGGCCTTCCACCCGCTCCACCCGGCAGTTTCCGGCAGCGGACAGGAAAACGAACCGCGCGATACTCTTCTCCTCGCTGAGTACTACCCCATACGCCCCCGTCTTTCCCGCCCGGATGTTCAATCCCGGCGCGAACTGCCAATGGACGCGCGCGTCCACCTTCCCTGTTCCCGCAATGGAATCGCGGACCACGACAAAACGTTCCGCGACCAGCGCGACAGACCGCGTGACGGTCGGGAACCCGGCGCCCCGAGTCCCTGTCACTACCTCAAGACCCGGTCGTCGCATGTGCGTGAACCGGTCTTTCGCCGACCGGATGCGCTCCTGGAATGACAAGGTCCGAGCCGGGGGATGAGAGTTCCCGGCCAGAATGGTGGAATGCGACCCGGCTTGACGATAGGAACGGGTCAAGGGTGAAGGCGCGTAGCGGCTGATGCCCGGATCCACCAGCACGGGGCGGCCGTTCACCGACAGCTCCAGGGACAGGCTGTCATCATGGATGTGGGCGGCGCCGGGAGGTCCGGCGCGGAAAAGGATCCATAGCCCGCGACCCGGACGAGCCGAACTCATGACGGCAAGGCCCGCGTCGGGAAAGAAGGCGCTTGTTTCCGGGGGCGGATGTCCGCGGCGTCCGCGGGAACCGGTCCAGAGCGCGTCCGGCAGCTGGAGGGCGGCCGCGGCATAGCGGAGAAGCGGCCGCTCATGCTCCCGGAATCCACCGGAATCGTTGATGGACGGCCGGGTGAAGTCCGGCCGGTAGAGGGCCGCCAGGGCGCGGAACCATTTGGGCAGCCCGTCACTGATCACGGCAGGGATACCGAACCCCGCGCGCCTTCCCGCTTGGAAAACCTCGAGGCAGGCCTGGACGCACAACCCGTGGTACATGGGCGAGATCTCGAAATGCAAGCCGTCCTCGAAGAACTGGAGAGACGCCTCCCTCTCCAGGCGTTCAAGCCCCTTTTCTCTCCAGGCGGCGGCTTCAGTGAATTCCGGGAAGAGGATCCCGATGAGGCTCAGGGAGGCCGCCTCCAGCAGCCGCCAGTTTCCCGGATGGCCGCGGTAATCGGCCAGGTGGCGGGCATGCTCCCACAGGGAGCGCAACATGATGCATTTCACTTCCCGGCTGGAATCGGGCCGGTTCCACGCCGCTCCCATCAGCCACAGCCACTCTCTCACGCGAAAGGCCGCGGACAGGGTCTCCCAACCGGGGCCGGCACCGCCGTCGGAATCCAGGGGGCATGGATTCCGGGTGGCCCAGTCGGTCACTGCCCGCTCCAGGGCCGCGAGGCGCCTCCGGTCAGCCGTGCGGGAAAGCATTCGGACAAGGGGCCGCATGAAATGATGGCGATGCAGGAAATGGCGCCATTCCAGCTCGCCGTTGGGAGCGGCGCCCCAGTCGGGAGGGAAGCCGGCAGTCTCTCCCATGATCCGGCCGGACAGGACCCGTGAGGCCCTGTCCCCGGGGTAGCAGAACACCGGAGGGGACACGCCCATCAGGGGATTTTCCGCGCTATAGGGAAACAGGTCCCTGGGGCCGAGGGCCTGGTCCGGCCGGTTTCGCAGAACATGCGCCAGCCCTTCCATCGTCAGTCGCGGTCCGGGAGGGCGGATTCTCCGCAGGCCCAGCAGTTGCGATACGGCCACCTCCAGACGGAGCGGTTCCGGGCAATCCTGCTCGCGCCTGACCAGCAGGTCGATTCTCCGTATCTTCCCCTTGGCGCCGCCCGCCGGGCCATGGCCGCCAAAGGACTCCAGGGGAAAGGACACCCTGGCCGGATCCCGCGGTTTCAGCGTCTCCCGCCCTCCGGTAGCGGCAACCGCCGGAGGGTCCCCATCGTCCGTCAGGGTGAGGCCGACAGACAGCGGGCGCCCGGCGAGGTTCTCCACATCGAGAACCAGGGCGTCCATGTCTTCGGGAAAATCTCCGGATTGAACCAGCGGGACAACCAGCGGATGTCTGCCGGAGAACACGCGGGGGCGGTCGGGGCGGAACAGCGTCCATCGGGAAAGCACGTTGTCATCGGCAAAGAATGCCGGGGGCATGTGGGGTCGCCGCATTTCATCACCAAGCCATCATCCGGGACTTGAAAAAACGGATCGATACTCTATCATACCGGAATGCCCATGACGATTCATTTGGTCAGACATGCCCCGACCGAAGCCAACCTCCGCGGGATCATCCTCGGGTCCGGCGACTCACCCCTGGCCGAAGGGGCTGAAGAACTCCTCCGCCTCCTGGCGCGCTCCCTCGCGGGTCGCGGAACAGGGCAAATCTATTCTTCCCCGCTGGGCCGCGCCCTGAGCAGCGCCCGCTTCCTTTCCCACGCCCTGGACGTACCCATGGTTGTCCTGCCGGGTCTGGCGGAGCTTTCGGCGGGCAGCCTCGAGGGCCGGCGCCGTCGCGAGGTCCTCCCGCCGGAGGGCCTGCTCAGGTCAGGGCGCCATGACCGGCCCGGTGGAGGCGAATCATACGCCGACGCCACGCCCAGGGTCCGGGAGGCGCTGCGGGCCGTTTTACCTCAAAGCTCCGGGGGCTCGGCCCTGGTGGTGGCCCACAGCGTTGTGAACCGCCTGCTTCTGTCCCTTTTCGCCAACAGGCCGCTGGAGGAATTTCTGTCTTTCACTCAGCCCCATGGGGTAATCCTGCGCCTCGGGAGCGACGGAGCGGTTTTCCGCCGGGATGCGCGCCCTCCCTTTTTCACAGGGGAGGTGATGGGTCCGGCTTGAACGGGAAAGGAAAAATCATGGGTCTGCCCCGGCTCCTCCTGGTGGAGCCGCCGTTTTACCGGCTCCACAAAGAAGACTACGGTCTGTGCAAGTATCCCCTCGGCGTGGGATACCTGGCCGCGGCGCTGGCGGAGAGCGGCGTGGCCATGGTCCGGGTCGTCAATTGCGATTTCCTTCCCGATCCGGCGCCCTTTTCCGCGGAGTATCTGGCCGGGGAAGGTTTCCGCTCCTACCGCCGCAACCTGGCGAACCCGGATCATCCCGCCTATGCCGGGCTGAAGCGCCTGGTGGAAGACTACCGGCCCCACATGGTCGGGATATCCGTGAAGACGCCGGTACTCGCCCCGTCCCTGGCATGCGCCCGCATCGTGAAACAGGCCGCGCCCGGCGCCCTGGTCGTCTGCGGCGGCCCCCATGCGAGCGTAACCGGCGCGGACCTGCTCAGCCGCGAAGAAGTGGATGTGGCGGTATGCGGCGAAGGCGAGGCGGTCATCCTGGATCTGATGGCGGCCGTTTCCGGGGGGCGTGGCCCGGAAGCGGTTAAGGGCGTCTCCTTTCGAAAGAACGGCGTTGTGGCGACCACCCCCGCGCGTCCGGTTATCTCTGCTGTGGATCGCCTGCCGTTTCCCCATCGCCATGCCCAGCAAGTCCTGGAGGGGCGCCACCTCTATCCGCTCCGGGCCTTCGGCCATATCCTTTCCGCCCGGGGCTGCCCGTTCCGCTGCGCCTTCTGTTCCTCCGGCGGCGTCTGGAGCGGCCCGGTGCGGGCGCGTTCGGCTGAGGCCCTGTCGGCCGAACTGGCCGGACTTCGAGAGATGGGCCTCGCCCACGTACATTTCGACGACGATACCTTCGGCGTTACCCGAAGGCGTCTCGTCGCCCTGTGCCGCTCCCTGGAACAGGCCCGTCCCGGCCTCACCTTCAGCTGCGAGACCCATGTATCGCTGATTACCCGGGCAACCGTCACCGCCATGGCCCGCGCGGGCTTCACCACGGTCCAGCTGGGGCTGGAGTCCGGAGACGACGCCATGCTCCGCCGCATCGGCAAGGGCTTTACGGTGAAGCAGGCCCTGGAGGCCGCCAGGCTGGTGAAATCTGCGGGCATGCGCCTGGAAGCCTTCATCATGGTGGGATTTCCCGATGAGACCGAAGAAACCCTGGCCGCCACCAGGCGGCTCATGGAAACCGTGGAAGCGGACAAGCTGATCTACAGCATCTTCACCCCCTATCCTGGAACGCCGCTCTACGAGGAGTGTCGAAGTCTGGGACTGATAGGAGAGGGGTACGATTATTCCATGCACAGCCATCAGAGCCCGGAAAACGGATTCTGCCCCAAGATAGGAAAGGAGCGGTTCCGTTTCCTGGCTTCCGGGATTGAATCCCTGGTTGCCGCGAAAAACGCCGCTTCACGGCAACGCGCCGGAGGATGAGGAGCTGTAAATGAATAGCATGGTCAATATTGCGTTCAGATTCAGTTCAGATTTGGCTGAACTGATTGAACCAAACCGCAGACGTAGCAGGGCTACGTTGAGGATTTGGTGATTGAGGTTCGGTCAAAGATGACCTGAAGATGAGATGCAAGATGCCCATGTTATTTGTTTACAGTTCCTAAGGGGATATGGGGGCCGCACCGGGCCCTTTCCGCGCCGCCGGATTTCCGCCCGCCGGCGGCCAGCATTTCTTCCAGCTCCTCCACCAGTGCGCGCCCGATGCGGAACCTGTCGAATTCTCCCGACGCGGGACGGAGAGGATGTCCCATCAGCTCCTCCAGATCGCTTTCCAGGTCGCAGCACAGACAGGCGTTCTCGGAGCGAACCAGAAGCCCGGGCCCTGACAGGGAAGCGGCGCGGCGCTCCTGCTCGCCGCTGGGGTGGGATTCGGGAACAATCAGGGCCCTCACCCCGGTGAGCATCACCTCGTTCACCATGTTGTACCCGGCCCGGCATACCACCAGGTCGGCCCTGGCCATGACATCCACCAGATGGGGAATGAACGGGGCAAACCGTACTCCCCGGGCCGCCGGTTGCGCCTTGAGGGCTTCCACGGTCTCCGGTTTCAGGTATACGTCCGGAACGACCAGGATCTCCCTCCCCCGGTCGAGGCCGATCTTTCGGCATGCCTCGAGAATGCGGCGGTGCAGGTCCTCAATCCGCCCGAAACGGCCCAGAGCAAGGAGAACAAACGGTTTGTCCCCGGTCCACGGCGACCCGGGAAGGCCTTTCACATCGGTCAGCTCATCGGCGTTTCTGGCGGATATGCGGCCCATATAGCGGATCCTGGCCTCAAGGGCCGGGTCGGCGCCGAAGAACTCCCGGTTGACATCGACCGTTATCTTCTCGTCGAATACGTACAAGGCGTCAAAGAGACGGGCGATATCTGCGCCCGTCGGCAGTTCGGGATGGTCGTCGTGACCGGCGGCAGACCGTGGAGAGGCAGCGAGGATGCCGCGGGAGAGGTGGATCAGGACCGGCCCGTTGCCTGCCGCGCCCCTGTCGGCCCGGGCCGCCAGCAGGGGGGAGGCCTCGCCCATGAGCCCCGCCGGAGAGTGTTCAATCATGATGACGTCCGGGTTGAAGTGGATACGGCATTCCTCGATAATGCGGCGGCGCCAAGCGACGATCTCCTGGATGGTGAAAGAGCCGAGTCTTCTGGGGAGAAAGGGCCGGCCCGGTACGTCCAGGGCGCGCCTGATGCCCGGCAGCCGCACCAGTTCCACGCCCTGGTCCAGGAAGATGCCGGGGGCGGAGGTTCCTGAAAGGACCAGCCATTCGATCCGGGGCGCGGCGCGCCGCATTCCGTCGATGAGCGCCATGGTCCTGACCGCGTGTCCCAGTCCGATGGAATTATGAGTGTAAACCATGATGCGGCCAAGGGCCGGCCCTTCCGCTCCCCTCTGTTTCATGAAGTCTCCTGTTGTTTTTGAGTTGATACCGGCGGGATCGGGGAAGTACTATGGGCCGATAAATCTTCCGGAAGGCCGCATGATCACTTTTTTCGAAAAATGGCTCAATATCTACCAGGCGGAGCGGAAGGCCTTTCTCCGCATCGCCCTCCTCTTTTTTGCCGTCTATTTCCTTCTCGGCCTGTTCCGGGTGTATGTGGAGGCGTCATTCCTGAAGCGTTACGGGCCGGACAACATACCGTTCATGCTCCTGTTGAACGGGGTCCTGTCTTTTTTCTTTTTCCCCCTGTGCCGCCGCCTGGGGGGGCGATTCACCGACGGAACCATTCTGGCGGGATTTCTTCTGCTCTTCGGTCTGCTCCAGGGCGGACTGTACTGGGGGGCCGGCCCGGAGATCCCCGTAACCTACCCGATACTGTTCCAGATATTATATCTGAAAGACGCCTTTCTGCTGGTCTACATGTGGAACGTGGCCCAGACGGAATTCGACGCTCGCCAGGGAAAGAGGATGTTCGCGCTGTTCATGGCGGCCCAGGTCCTGGGGAGCGCGATGGGGAGCCTGGCGGCCAACCCTCTGGCCCATGCCATGGGACTGGACGCCATACTGCTCATCTGCTCGGCGGCGGAGCTCATCCTGCCGTCCATTGTTCTCCTGGCGGGCCTGGGCCGGACCGGGCGCCGGCGGCAGCCGGATCCGGCAAGGGAAACCCTGGAACCGGCAGGCGTCTTCCGCGCCCTGGGGCGCTATCCCATCTTCCGGTTCCTGTGCGTCTGCGCCCTGGTTCCGAACATCCTCCTGCCGATTCTTACCTATCAGTTTGGCGTGCTCGCGGAAGGCGCCTTCCATTCGGAAGGTGAACTGGCGGTCTTCCTGAGCTGGTTCAGGGCGGGAACCACGCTGCTGGTTTTCGCCGTGATACTGGGCACGGCCCGCTACCATTCGAGGATTTCACCGAGAACGGCGGCACTGGCGACCCCGTTGAACCAGTGCCTGGTATTCAGCTGCATCGCGGGCTTTTTCAACATTATCTCCGCCGCCTACGGCCAGCTATCGGCCATCCTTTTTCAGCGGACCCTGATGGGCCCGCTTACCAAGCAGCTGTGCGCCCTCCTGCCGGAAGACATTACCAGGTGGGCGCAGATCTATGTGAGAGGTACCCTGAGCCAGGCCGGAATGCTCGCCGGCGCTCTGCTGATGCTGGTCATGAAGCCGGCCGTCACCCCGAGGGAGATGGCGTTCATCGCCCTGGCTCCGGCTCTATTCTGGAGCGTCGAGGCCTTCATCTTCAGGCGAAGGTACCGCGAGGGCCTGAAGCAGGTCATCGTCCATGACCATCTGGACTATGACAGGTTCAGCGAACTGGCCGCGGGCCGCTTCGACGGCGGCGGGTTCGCCCCGCCTGCCATGGATGTGGACAGCTATCCGGAAGAGATCCTGAACCTGATGGAGGAACTGGACGTCCCCCCCATGGCGCCGGATGAGGCGCTCCGCCTGCTGGAGAGTCCCGACGAGGGGGAAAGGGCGCGAGCCGCCCTCTCCTTTGCCCTGAGCCGGGATTTCCGCGCGGTAAACAGGCTCATCGAACTGCTGGACGACGTGGAATCCGTGCGCCGCTCCGCCGCGGAGGCCTTGTCCCGCTATGGACCCTCCGTCCTTCCGGTGTTCGAGGAATCTCTCTCCCCGGGTTCCGTCAACGCGCAGCGTCAGCTCCTGGAAATTGTCCGTCTGACCGGCTGGCCGGGGCTGGACGCCAAGCCCTTTCTGGGCAGGATAGTGATGAACATCTACAACGATCTCATCGCCGCCGGCGCGCTGGAAACCGCGCCGGAGATGGACTCCGTCGCGCCGTTATGCCGGCATCTTCGGGAGAGAATCCAGGAAAATCTGCATCTGGTCTTTCTCACGCTATGGATCACCCATGCCGATATGCGGCTGGCGTACCGGGGCATCCATTCCATGAAAGCGCCGGTGGCGGTGGAACTGCTGGAGACCTCGCTGGATGCCGAGGAGGCGGCCTGGCTCATTCCGCTGGTCGACTCCCTCCCCGAGGAGGAGCGGATCAATCGCGGCCGCCAGCTTTTTCCCTTGCAGCGGAAAGACTTTCCCCAATCCACTCTCGCCCGTTTGTGCCGCGACGATGATCCCCTGACCAGGCTTCTGGCGCTGTGCGTGATCGGCCGGTTGTATGCCGCGGAGCATTTTTATCCTCTGGCGCAACGGCGATCAGGGGATGCCGACCCGCATGTGCGCCTTGCCTCATCCTATTGCATGAAGCGATGTCTACGCCAGGAGGTAACAATGCCGTCTATCATACACCTCGTCTCCGTTCTGGGCGGATTCGACCTTTTCAGGGGAATGGGAATACGGGAACTGCGCGCCGTGGCTTCCGTCACCAGGGAGATGAGATACACCGCCGGATCGGTTATCGCCGGAAGCGGACAGCCGCCGGGAGGTCTGTATCTGGTCACCGCGGGCCGGGTCGCCGGGAGAGACGCCCATGGCGCCGTGGTCCGTACGATTTCCGGCGGCGCCTCTTTCGGTGAAATCGGCCTGTTCGCGGACCGGGAGGATGACCACGAGTATGTGGCGCTGGAAGACACGACGGCGCTCATGGTCCGAGCGGAACACTTCATTGAAATAATCAAGCTTTACCCCCTGGTGGGCCTGAATCTCTGCCGCTATTTCGCCGGCAGGCTTCTCGGGGCCGGAGAAGAGAGGTCCTGAGGTCCACTGATGCCCAAAAAACCGGGAGCAGACAGGAAACGCCTTTCTGAAACCCTTGTTATCCCGGCGGCGCCGCGCCCTTCAGGAAAAACATATTGGGGTATGCCGCGGCGCTGATCTATACTCAAGTCCCCTCGCCACTGGTGGCAGAGGGTCAGGGATAGGGTGAAAGGCGCCGGAATATCCCATGCCGCCCCTTTTCACCCTCCCCCCGACCCCCTCCCATCAAGGGATGGGGGAGTGTTTTTCCGCGTTTTCGCCAGAGGCTCGCGGGAAAGGAAAAAGGGGTTCAGCGGATGTCTGAAGCAAGGAATGTGATTGCTGTTCTGGTGGCCATGCCCGAGGAGGTCCGGCCCATTGCGCGGAGGCTCGGCCCTTTCAGGAGGGAAACGCTGGGCGCCTTCCCGCTGTACCGTTTCAGCGGGAAAGGGATGGAGGTCTGGCTTGTCCGTTCCGGCATGGGGTGGAAGAGGGCGTCCGAGGCCGCTTCGCTCGTCCGCGCCCATCGTCCCCGCCTCATAGTTTCAGCCGGGTTCGGAGGCGGCGTCAGGGAAGGGATTGCAACCGGGGATGTGGTGCTGGCGGCCGGGGTAATGTCCCTGTCGGGCGATGTCGTCACCCCCGTCGCCCATATGGATAACTCCCGTATGCTCGCATATCTCCGGGAGAGTTTTCCGGCGAGTCACTTCGGGATTGTGGAGGGCTGCGTCATTACCTGTCAAGGGATATGGCGGAAAACGGAGGCGCGGAGGCTGCTTGCCGAAGGCCTTGTCCATCCGGTCCTGGATATGGAGACGGCGGCCGTGGCCGAAGCGGCCCTGGGGGCTGGGATACCGTTTCTTGCCGTGAGATCCATAAGCGATGCCTGGGACGAGGAGCTCCTTTTTTCCATCGAGGAGATCACCGACAGGGACCTGAACATCAGTATCCGGAGGGTGCTTGCCGCCATAGCGCGGGATCCCCGTATATTGCCGCAGATGATCCGCCTGGCGCGCAACGGGAGAAAGGCCGGAAATAATCTGGCGCTGGTTCTGGAAAGGATCATGGGAAAGGGATGACAACAATGGAATTCATACTCTTCGACCTGGACAATACCCTCTATTCACCGGATCAGGAGCTGTTCACCCTCATTGACCGGCGCATCAACCTGTATATGGTCCAGGTGGTCGGCATCCCGCCCACGGAGGTGGATGATCTCAGGCAAGGATACTGGAGACGCTACGGCGTGACCATGCGGGGCCTGATGCGTCATCACGGTGTCGATCCCGAGGACTATCTCGCCTTTGTCCATGATATAGACGTGGCGTCGAGGCTGCGTCCCGATCCGCAACTGCGTCTGGCCCTGGAGAGTATTCCCCTGCGGCGGGCGGTCTTCACCAACAGCTCCATGGATCACAGCCGACGCGTCCTCCATGCCCTGGGGCTCGACGGCGCCTTTGAGGAAATATTCGATATCCGGGTGGCCGGCTATCTGCCGAAGCCGTATCCGGAACCCTATCATGCCGTTCTCTCCCGAATCGGCGTGCCGGCCGGCCGCTGCATCATGGTGGAAGACTCCCCGGAGAACCTGAAAACCGCCAAGGAACTGGGCATGGGCGCCGTTCTGGTGGGCGCGGAGATTTCACATCCCTTTGTCGATGTCTCGGTCGGCAGTGTGGCCGATGTGCCCGGCGCCTTGTCTTTCTGGAGCTGACGGTTCCGGGGGTATGCGGTTCGGGGGGGCAGCCATCGGAGATCCACTCCGCAAAGGTCGTGTATGTCGGCGTCCTTTCTGGCTTGCGGATGACGCGTCCCATTACCTTTTCCGGATATCCCGTACATGGAGTGGCTATAAATGCTATCCTCTCGTTTTACCTGCCAGGGGAGAGCAGGGATAGTCCCGGAGATGGTCTGCCAGCTCTTCCCTGCTGTAGCTGTTCGTCCGGCGGACGGCGAGGACCGTGACGATAATCACCGGCAGGGTGAACATGAGGATTCCGGTCAGCGCCATCAGGTTTTCGCCGATGCTGATGGTGACGTAGTAATTGAAGACCAGCACGGACAGGTAGAGGACCGGACCCAGGAGGGAGCGGAAGGGAAGGTTGGCGATGCCGGCGGGCCGTTCCACATTCTTCCCAACCGAGGCGTCGATGCGTTGCAGGGCAAAGACCAGCAGGAAGCTGACCACCAGCCAGCCGATGTAGTTGGAGAGCGGCACGCCGAAGTGGCTTCCCGCTTCCCTGTAGCCGTAGATCTGACCCAGAAACCAGCGGTGTCCCTGAAGAGCCACCGGGTCGATGACGATATCGAGGAATGTCTGGTAAAAGGAGGCAAGGACCAGAACGCCGAACGACCTCCGCATGGACCTGGTCTCCAGTGTGACCAGGTTCCAGCGGCACGTCTTGATGGGGGATACGGTCAGGAGCGCCGCGGTATAGCTGCAATAGGTCAGGAACACGTAGGAAAGCGAGTCGAAGAACGGCACCCCGGCTATCCACAGTTCCTGGGTCCTGGTGGTGTCGATGTAGTAGTACCAACCATAGGGGATGCCGGTGTTGATGGAGCAGAACTCCGAGGCAAAGGCAATCAGGTATCCCATAACGGTAAAACAGATGGTCTTCTTCCAGCCCATGTGGGTGACGGAGGCCACCAGATAGACAGCGAGAAAGGCAAAGACATAGGGCCTCATCACAAAGGTTCCGATACCAATCCTGAAAAAATCTTCCATATCTTTCCTCCTGATATCAAAAAGGCGCGGCAGAAGGCCGCGCCATACAGATTCATGCTTCACGCGCGGCGCCGGTCAGCGGAACGTGCGAACGGGGTGAAAAAACACAGGATCAGAACAGGGTGCCTATGACGCTCCCCAGCACCGAGATGGCCCCGCTGTCGCTGAGCCCTTCCACGGCCTGTTCGGTCTTCTTCAGGGTCGCCGTCGCGTCCTTGTAAAGCTTGTCCTCGTTTACCAGTTTGCCGAGGGTTCCCTGGCCGCTGTTTATCTTGTCGGTTATCTCCTTGATGTTCCTGGACGCTCCGCTCAGTTCAGTGTACAGGGCCTTGTCGTTCACCAGCCGGCCCATGGTTCCCTCGCCGCGGTTAATCTTTCCGGCAATCTCCTTCACGTCCTTCATCCCTTCGTTCATGCTTGCCAATGCGCCCCTGGCTTCCACGTAGAAGGAATCATCCTTTACCAGCCTGCCGATGGTCCCTTCTCCCCGTTCGATGCGGGCGGTGATGTTTTTGAGGTTCGCGGTCACCTCGTTGGTGTTTCTGTACAGCGACTTATCGTTCAGAAGAAGGGCAAGAGAACCGTCGCCCCGGTCAAACTTGCTGGTGATGCTGTTCAGGTTTGCCATGGAATTCTTCAGGTTTCCCCGGTTCTCGTCCAGCATGCCCGATATCTTGTCCATCACCTCCTGCTGGTTCCTGTTCAGGTCGGTCACCAGGCTCTTGGCGTCGGCGGCCAGATCCCCCAGATTGCTCATGACGGTGTCCACGTTGGCGGCGTCTTTGCCCGGCACCGTGGCGCCGGGAGGAAGAAGGGGCGCCGTGGAGGAGCCGAAGGAGATGCCGAGGAACTGGCCTCCCAGGAGGTTTGTCATGCGCAGGCTCGCCACGCTGTCCGACCTGATGTTCGTGCCCCTGTTTACCTCGAAATCGATGCGCACCTTTCCGTCCAGGACCCTGATGCCGGTGATCCTGCCCACATCAACCCCGGCCAGCCGCACCGAATCTCCGTTCTTGAGGCCGGTCACGCTTGTCAGGTAGGTGTTGTACGGAACGGATTTATCGAAGGGGTTCCACTGCCCTCCCAGTTCCAGCATGACGCCAAGAATAATGATTCCGAACACGAAAAAGATGCCTACCTTTTTTTCGATTGAGAGAGCCATGGTGTCTGTCTCCTGTCCCCGCTTCTTTGCCCGGTCTCGGTTCCGTAAACCTGATCCGCGCGGGATGGATATGGTTGCTTGGATGATTTGAACCTTCTTCAGTTTCCGGAAAAACCTCTACAGCAGCAATCTGGTCAGAACATAGTCCGCTATCAGGATCAGGATGAAAGAGAGAACCACGGCGCGCGTTGTGGAGCGTCCGATGCCGCGCGCGCCGCCGGAGGTAATGAACCCCACATAGCAGGCAACCAGCGAGATTATGCCGCCGAAGACAAATGATTTTATGAGACCGGCGCCGATTTCGCTGAACTTGAGGGCCGCCTTGAGGCTGTCGTAGTAGGTGGCGTAGGAGATGAATATCTTCGGGTGGAGGTGGCTGATGAGGGCGCCGCCCATCATCCCGACGAAGTTCGCGTACAGGGTCAGCGCGGGCACGCAGATGACGCAGGCGATAAAGCGGGGCATGGCCAGATAACGGACCGGATGTATATCCAGGGTCTTCAGGGCGTCTATCTCCTCGTAGACCTTCATTACTCCGATCTCGGCGGCCATGGCCGAGCCGACCCTGCCGGCGACCAGGAAGCTGGTCATGACCGGGCCCAGTTCCCTGACCATGGAGAGTCCTACAATGGCGCCGATGATGTCCTGGGTACCGTATTTCTGGAGTTCCGACCCGGTTTGCAGCGCCAGGACCATGCCCACGAAGAAACCCATGACCGAGGCGATGGGGAGGGTTTCGTAACCCATGATCGCCATCTGTGAGAGGATGCTCTTCATGTTCCTCGGCGCTTCCCGGAAGAAATAGATAGTCTGGAAGAGAAGCCTGAGCATCTCTCCGACAATCTGAAAGAAATAGAGTATTCTCGCGCCTATTTTTTCAAGGATTCCCATCACATCCCGCTCCTCGGGTCCATCCGCGGTCTTCCTCCGTCAGGCATGGCCGGCATTCCCCATTCCACGCCGAACGGGAGCCAGAAAAAACTCAGCTTGCTTTCGTGGTTGCGTTTCCGGTAACGAACCAGCCCCTTCAGGAAGGCCAGATCGGTTCTCTCTTTTTCCGAGCGGTAATACAGAAGAGGGAAGAATTCGACGGCAAGGTCTTCCCCTCTTTTTTCGTGCCAGTAGAGATTCCAGAGAAAGGAAACCGCCGAGTCTCCGGAGTCGTTCCACTTCTGCACATACAGTCTCCACAGGGGCGCCCAGTTCTTTTCGACGCCTTCCTTGTCCAGGATGGGCTCCACCGGCGCGGGGAAGGTGACCGTTTTCACCTGTCTCTCGTCCTTCCTGTAGGTGAGCAGGGGCCAGACCATCGTCCGCCTCCGTTCCGATCCGTCCGCGGTCCAGGTTTCCCGGTTGTCCGAATAGAGAAAAAAAAGGACCCGGTCGCGTTCCTGAAGAAACTTGTCGGTGGTCAACTTCTCATGGCTGTAGAAGGGCCACAGGTACCAGCGCTTGACCCGCTCCTTCCGCCGATCCTCGCTGAAGAAGGGGAGATAGCGGTCCATGTGCCTGGATTCGCTCCGTATGGTGGAGACGAAGGGCCAGAAGTAATGACGCTCCTCCAGCTTCTTTTCCCGATCCGAGACATAGCCGAAGAACGGCCACAGGTAATGGCGTTCGGAGCGCTTTCGTGATTCCGCTGAGGTATAGAAGGGAAAGAGGTAGAACCTGCTTTGCGGAGCGTCGGTGTCGAGAGCGGTTTCTTCCTGGAAAAAAACCGGCCACAGCGCGAAGCGTTTGCGGTATACGCCTTCCTTTTGAGACTCCCCGTACAGCGGCCAGAAGTGGAAGCCGCTCTCCTTTTCCCCCGATATGAGGGAGAAAAAGGGGTAGAGGTAGTTCCTGGTCTCGGTTCCTTTCTTAACGGTCCGTCCGTAGAGGGGGAACATGACATAGTGGTATTCGTCCCTCCAGAAGCGCTCGTAGATATCGCCATAGAAGGGAAAGACCGAGGTGTAGGGACCGTGTTTTTCCGACGTGCCGGAAATATAAAAGGGGAACAGCATGGTTCCCCGCCGCTCCACCTCGCCCGGGGAGGGCGTCCTTTTCTGATAGAGCTTCAGAACCTGCAGGAATTCGCCGTCATTGTCCGATTTTGCGGAAGCGACGGGATAAAGATAGTCGCTTTGCGACGAATCATCACTCTCCGAGCGGTAGAAAAAGGGACGCAGGGCCGTATCCGTATCGCCCCCCTTCTTCTGAAGCTTGAACAGGGGACCCAGGATGGAGAGATTGCTGAACCCTTCCCGGGGGCTCTCGCGGTAATCGATAAACGGCCAGAAGGTGATAATGGCGCCTTCTTCCGGCGGGGGAGGGTTCTCCCCGGCCCGCGATGGCGCGGAGAGGGCAAGAAGTATCAGGAGTATGAGAATAATGGCTTTTGCGTGCATGAACTCATTCCCGAACCCCGGCGCGGTAGATGTAAACGTGACCTTTCGCGGGATTTCCGGCGGCGGTCCTGATAAAAGCGACGCCGCACATCTCTCCGTCAGCGCGCGGAGCCTGTTTGCGGCGTTAACGAAAAGATTGAATAACTCAGTATTTCCCGTCCGCGTAGTCAACCCATCCGCCGGCCATCACCAGGGCCTTGTCGAACGGCGCCATTTCGAAGGTAAAGGTCTCTTCCTTCCCCCCTCCGCTGATGGTCAGGGACTGACTCGCCAGATCCAGGGAGATGGCGGCGTCGGCGCATCCCTGAAAGGAGAAGACTGCCTCGATGGCCGCCTTGGGGAGTTCAACGGCGGCCATGCCGCAATTGAACATGTTCTGACGGAATATGCGGGCGAAAGACTCCGCCACCACTACCGTGATCCCGTTTACCTCCAGGACCCAGGGCGCGTGCTCGCGGGACGAGCCGCATCCGAAATTGGCCCTGGTAACGATTACCTTCGCCCGCCGCGTAACCTCTCCGGCCGGATCGAAGCCCGGAAGTTTCAGGTCTTCCAGGATATATGGTTTGAGGTCCTGCTTCGTTATTTCCGTAAGGTAGCGCGCCGGAATAATCTCGTCGGTGTTTATGTCGTCACGGTCTAGAAAGAGTACGGGACCGCCAAAGGTTTTCATACATCAATCTCCTGTTCTGAATTGTGTTCCCTGCGGGGCGTAGAAATTGCCGGTTTCAGGGGAGGTACTTCCTGGGATCCGCTATCCTGCCTTCGATGGCGGCGGCCGCGCTGCTGGCGGGAGACAGGAGATGGACCATCCCTCCCTTGCCCATCCGCCCCTGGAAGTTGCGGTTGGTGGTGGCCGCGCAGACCTCGCCTTCAGCCAGGACGCCCGTGCTCATCCCGAGGCAGGCGCCGCATGTGGGGTTTGTAACGCAGAAGCCCGCTTCCATGAATATCTCGATGAGGCCTTCTTTCAGCGCATCCTGGAATATCCTGGGAGTGGCGGGCGAAAGGATCGCGCGCACGGCCGGGGCTATCTTTCTTCCCTTGAGCATTTCCGCGGCGATACGAAGGTCTTCAAGCCGGCCGTTGGTGCAGGAGCCCAGGTAGACCTGATCAACGGGGGTTCCGGCCATCTCCGTAACCGTCCTGACCTGGTCGGGTTTATAGCCGAAGGTCACCATGGGTTCCAGCCCTGAGAGATCGAAATCGCAGATCCTGTCGTAGGCTGCGTCCTCATCGGACCACCATTTGCGGTATTCATCCACCGCTGCCTCTTTCGAGGGAAAGTCACCCTGGATGAAGGGCCAAAGGTAGTCCACCGTAACACGATCCGGCATGCAGATACCCGAAGTGCCGCCGGCCTCGATGGCCATGTTGGTGAGGGTCATGCGAGACTCCATGGACATGGCGTCCACCACCGGGCCTCGAAATTCCATGACGCGGTCGGTGGCGCCGTTTACCCCCAGCTGGCCGATTATGTAGAGAATCACATCCTTGGCGTACACACCTCTCGGGAGGGTTCCGTTCAGGTTGATACGGATGGTTTTCGGTTCCCTGAAAGCGCAGACCCCCTTCAGTATGCCCACCTCCAGATCCGTGGTTCCCACCCCGGCCGCGAAAGCGCCGAAGGCGCCATGGGTGCATGTGTGCGAGTCACCCATAATGATGGTGTAACCGGGGCGTATGAAACCCTTTTCCGGAAACAGCGCATGACAGACGCCGTTGGCCCCGACATCGAAAAAATCGGGGATATTATGGCGCCGCGCCCAGTCCCTGAGGATTTTAGCCTGGGTGGCGGTCTTGCTGTCCTTGCTGGGCGTTACGTGATCGATGACCGCCTTTATCTTCGCCGTGTCGAAGACCCGGTCCTTTCCCCTGGAAACCAGGTCGGCAATGGCGATAGGCGTTGTGATTTCATGGCACATCACCACGTCAAGCCTGAGAACCTTGGCGCCCGGAAACGGCTCATCTACGAGATGGCCGGCAAAAATCTTTTCCGCTGTTGTCTTCCCCATCAGTCTGATTCCTTTCCTCTATCGGTTTCCCGTCCGGCGTTCCAGGGAGGCGTCTCATGCGTAACATGAGCTTCCGGCTCCAGGTTCCGCGGAAAACTCCGAAGCAGTTGTAACTAAAGGCGCAATTTAAACAAATCGCCCCGAGAAAGCAATTTAAATAATGAAAATCAGCCTTCCCGTTTGTAAGCCCGCCATCTAAATGCTATAATCCGGTCCATTTTTCAAAGGAGAATCCACCACGTCATGGAACTTTCATTTACCCGGGACAACGGCGAAATCGACGTACTGATCGACAGGATCATAGAGCGGGCGGGTGACATCAATTATCCGGATTATATACGGGAAATGTTCATCACGGTACTCAAGGCCGGCCAGGAAAGCGACTATCCGGCCGATCTGAAGCTGCTGCGCAACACCATGAAGGAGATGCGCTATACAAACAAGGTCTTCGCCCCGTCGCGGCGCAGGAAAAAGGTAACCATTTTCGGCTCGGCCAGGACGGAGCGGGACGATCCCATGTTCCGGAAGTGCGTAAAATTCAGCGCAGAGCTGGCGGAAAGAGGCTACATGATCATCACCGGCGGAGGGGGCGGCATCATGGAGGCCGGCAATGAAGGCGCCGGCGCCGAAAACTCCTTTGCGGTGAACATAAGGCTCCCCTTTGAGCAGGCGGCCAACTATGTCATGCAGGCGAATCCCCGCCTGATAACGTACAAATATTTCTTCACGCGCAAGGTCGCGTTCGTCAAGGAGACCGATGCCATCGCGGTCTTTCCCGGCGGTTTCGGCACGCTGGACGAGGCCATGGAGGTGTTTACCCTCATCCAGACCGGCAAGACATCACCGAAGCCCCTGGTGCTGGTGGACGACGAGGATGGATACTGGAAGAACTGGCTGGAATTCGTGAAGGAGTGCCTTCTGGGAAAGGGTTTCATATCCGGGGAGGACTTTTCCATCTTCACCATCACCCCCAACGAAGAAGAGGCCATAAGGGTGATAGAGGATTTCTACCGCAATTATCACTCGCTGCGGTTTATCAACGGGAACCTGGTCCTCCGCCTTACCAGGGAGTTGAGCGTGGAGAACCTGAAAAGCCTCGAGGATGAATTTCCGGAAATGCGCATGCCTGGAACGCGCATCTGTTCCTGCCGCGCGCTTCCCGAGGAATCCGATGAGCCGGATCTTCTGAAACTACATAGAATTTCCTTGCGCTTCAACCATCGTCACTACGGTCTTCTGCTGGCGTTTATCAGGCGGATAAACACCTTCTAAAATTTTTATTAAAGATTATTCCGCCACAAGAAAAATTGCTTGACAACTCCCTTTCTCCTTGCTATCTCATAGCCTAAGTAAGTTTCGGAAGTTATCGCTGAGTAGAGAAAGCACGGCCAAGTGGTAATAACCCCTGTGTTTTTCTGCCTCAAGACTCCGGAAACTTAGATGAGGCGTTCCGTGAAATTTCGGGACTGAAGTTCCGGAAGCAAGAAAGGAGGTAGGAA
>CAZHVY010000017.1:47154-69534 GCA_964536305.1 uncultured Geobacter sp.
CGCTGAAGGCGAGCAGGTAACCTTTGACGTGGTCAGCGGCCCCAAGGGGCTCCAAGCCGCCAACGTGAAGAAGATGTAACAACCTAACCGGCTGTTTCATCAGATTCGAAAAACCCGTCTGCTTACGCAGGCGGGTTTTTTCTTGGTGGATCAGAGGTAATATCTTTATCTTTCAGGCGATCCCGGCAAGCTCCAGCCTACCCCCCCATCGCCTCAGCAGCTCTTCCCGCAGCAGGGCATTCTCTTTTGACGACAGACTCGGGTCCCGCTCCACGATTGCAAAGGCCTCGGCGCGGGCTTCTTCCAGTATCCGGCCGTCGCGCAGGATGCTGGCCGCGCGAAAATCGGGCAGTCCTGCCTGGCGGGTGCCCAGAAAGTCTCCAGGTCCGCGCAGTTCCAGGTCTTCCTCGGCGATGCGGAATCCGTCCGTAGTCTTTTCCATGACCCGCAGCCGCCGCTCCGCCTCGGTGGACTGCCTTTCTCCGGTCAGGAGGATACAGCGCGACCTGCCGCTGCCCCTGCCGACCCGTCCCCTCAACTGATGAAGCTGGGACAGTCCGAAACGTTCGGCATGCTCCACCACCATTATCGTGGCATTGGGCACGTCAATCCCCACTTCTATTACCGTGGTCGCCACAAGGATGTCGGTTTCGCCGGCCGTAAAGGAGCGCATCACCGATTCCTTTTCATCCGGCTTCATTCGTCCGTGGAGAAGGCCGAGACGCAGCTCCGGGAAGATGTCGGCGGAAAGATGTTCCGCCATGGAAACCGCCGCCTTCAGTTCCGACTTTTCAGATTCTTCCACGAGAGGATAGATTATGTAGGCCTGTCCGCCGGAGCGCACCTCCTCCCGCACCATCCTGTATACGGAGGAACGGCGGGCCTCCGGACAGACCCTTGTTTCCACCGGACTCCTTCCCGGCGGGATCTCGTCGATTACCGAAAGGGAAAGGTCTCCATAGACGGTCATGGCCAGGGTCCGGGGAATGGGGGTCGCCGTCATGACGAGGATATGGGGATTGCGGCCCTTTTTTTTCAGAAATCCGCGCTGCAGGACGCCGAAGCGGTGCTGCTCGTCGATGATGCCCAGGCCGAGGCGCTGGAATTCAACCTTTTCCTGGATGACCGCATGGGTTCCTATGACGATCTTCACCTCGCCCGACGCTATTGCCTTCAGGGTCGCGGTCCTTTCCCTGGCGGAAAGTCCGGAGGTGAGGAGCGTCACCGGAATTCCCAGATGTTCGCAGGAGCGGCGGATGTTAAGGTAGTGCTGTTCCGCCAGGATCTCGGTCGGTGTCATGATGGCTGTCTGGCAGTCATTTTCCACGGCCAGCAGAGTGGCCAGGAACGCCACTATGGTCTTGCCGCTCCCCACGTCTCCCTGCACGAGCCGGTGCATGGGGTGGCTGGAGGTCATGTCCTTCTTGATCTCGGTGAGAACCCTTTTCTGCGCTGCGGTCAGGGAAAAGGGGAGGGTCTTCAGCAGGGGGCGGGTGAACTTGTGGGTGACCCGGAACGGGATGCCTTCTTCAATGGAGGCGCCGCTGCGCTTCAGGGCAAGGCCCAGTTGCAGGAAAAAAAACTCGTCAAAGGCCAGGGTCCGGTGCGCCTGTGTCGCGCGATCGTTCAGCCGGGAGATGTCGGCGTCATGGCAGGGAAAGTGGACCTCCCGAAGGGCGTCGGCCAGGCGGAGGAGTGAACGCCGCTCGCGGACATCCCCGGGAAGCGGGCTGTCCGCCGAATCGGCGAATGTGTCGACAATGCCTTTGAGTATCCTGCGCAGGGCCTTCTGCCGCAGTCCCTCGGTCAGGGGGTAGACCGGCACGGTGCGTCCGAAATTTACGGGGTCAGCGGCTATGGTTGCGGCCAGGTCCGCGCCGTTGTCGAGCCAATCCGCTTCCGGGTGGTGAATCTCCCGGCATGAACCGAACTGGACTACCTCTCCCGCGAAAATGCCCCTCTTGCCGGTCTTCCAGGTAGCCTTCATGTAGCGCGTGTTGAAATTGAACCATTTCATCGTTACCACGCCGCTTTCGTCACCAACCAGGGCCTCGAAAATGCGTCTTCCGCCCCTCCCTTCAACGGCTTCGGCGCTTCGCACTTCGCCTGAAAAGACCTCGGTCCGTCCCGGCCGCAGTTCGGCGATGGTAAGCAGCCGCCGGCGATCCTCATAGCGATTGGGGAGAAGATAGAGGGCGTCCTCGACCGTGGCTATTCCCTTTTTCGCAAGCAGATCGGCCATTTTGGGGCCGACCCCTCTTATGAAGCGTATGGAGGTCTCCAGATTCTTCCGGTTGATGGAGTGGCGAGCGCATTGGGCGCCGGCGGGGGTCGGGCGGGACGGGGCGGGGGATATGATTCCCTTGCCGTCATGGATTTCAATGAGGAGCTCATCACCCGGCCCAAGACCAAGGGCTTCCAGGATATTTCCCGGCAAAGGGAGCGCTCCTTCATTGTTTATCTTGAGAATGGTCATCTTCAGCCCTCATGCGTTCCCCTCATTCCCGTATCTGAATCCTGGGCGTGGTAAATCTCCTCCCCACAATGGTCCGGTAGCGCTGACGGAGCCCGGTCATGTCCAGATTGAGAATATCGGGCAGGGCGGCGTCGCGCAGCCGCAGGTACCCATCCACAAGTCCCGCCATTGCGGTGTTATAGCGTTTTCTGGAAGAGCCGTGGGCGTAATTCCTGCCCGGAAAGCGGCGGATATCCCCGTCAAAATCTGGGGAGATGTGGTAGAGCTCATGGAATATGGTAATCAGTTTTTCCCGTTGCGGCAGATTGAAGAAGCGGGGCGCGAGAAAGTAGATTACATAGAGCATATCCAGACCCTTTCGGGTTACTTGAGGCATGGTGAAGGTGCGGATTCTTCCACCCCGTCTTATCTGGATGGAGCTCTCTCCTCCCCGGAAACGGAGGGGATGTATCCTGGCGAAGGTTCCGTGGATGCCGGCGCCTCTTGTTGACGCAACGCAGATGAGAACCCGCGCAGGGTCTATGTGGCCCAGTTCGTTTACGCGGTCAACGATGTCCGTGATCACGATCTCCAGTTCACGTGTGAGATTCAGAACGCTCACGGCCCCGTCCGTTTCAGTTTGTGACAAAAAAGACAGCGGTCGCCCGGGGGATGGTTTTCCGGAAAGGGGACCTTTGCCTGGTTGTGGCAGTTCCCGCATTTTCGCTCTGCTTCGGCCTTGCCTCCGGGGGAACTGATGGACCGGTATACGGTTCGGTGGTTTTCGTCCAATGGAACCTTCCTGGTCGTTTTCCTGCCGGAGATGAGGAACACCAGGAAAAGAACGGCGCAGACCAGGCCAAGGAATATCCAGTCCTTGTGGGAAATCTTCATGGCCGCTCCGGTGGGTCAGCGTATAACCGCGCATCCGATGGCGCCGTTGTGCTGGGGATGTTCCGGAACGGAAACCGTGAAACCTTCGCCTTCCAGAAGCCTGACCATGGAGCGGTTGCGGGCCACTCCGCCGGTAAGCACGATCAGCTCCGACGGGAAGCGCCTCAGCATGGGAATCACCCTTTTTACCAGCGTCCGGTTCACCCCGGCGCAGAGACGGTCAACGGAATAGCCCCGGAGAATCTGGCCGATAAGTTCCGACTCTCCGAAGATACCGCAGGTGGCGTCAAGCCGGACGGGATTTTCCCAGTGGCGGGAAAGCTCGTCCAGGTCCACCTCCAGGATGGCCGCCATGTTTTCCAGGTAGCGGCCGCTGCTGGCCGCGCACTTGTCGTTCATGACGAAATCCTGGAGGGTCCCGCCGCGCACAAGGGCGACTTTCGTATCCTGGCCGCCCATGTCCAGAAGGGTGAAATCCCCCTTTCCGGTCTGGAAAACGGCGCCTGCCACGTGGGCGCGGATCTCGGAAACGACCCGTGCGCCGGTAAGGTTCAGGGTATTGCGTCCGTAGCCGGTGGCTACCACGGATGAGGCCTTCAGCTCATCGGCGGAGAAAAGGCCGGAACCCGCCAGGTCGAAGCTGAGTTCGTCACCGCGCATCCTGCCGAAGCGCTTGTAGAAGGAAAGGGTGTCGAAATCGCCCAGGCGCGTGACCAGCTCTTGATCAGCCAGGGCGAATTTTACCTTGCGGCTTCCCAGATCTATTCCGATTCTCACGTCCTTCCTCCAAGCATCTCCAGGAAGCTTTCAATGCGGATCCGGGAACGGGCGTCCAGAGGTCCCGGTTTGTCCCCTTCCAGGGTCAATACGGGAAGGGGGATCCTTTTTCGCACTATGATGTCTTCAATCTGCCGGAAGCAGAAGGACTGTACGTAGTGGATTACGCCGTCCACCCTCCGTTTTGTCAGTTCACGTTCCATATCGGCCAGGCGGAAGAAGATGTCGTAGGGGTAGGTGTAGGCCCGGTATCTTTCCACCAGATCGCCTATGCCGTAGGGCATGGTGAACTGCCGCTGGGTCTCGTTGAATACAACCCTCGCCCCATGTGATTCAAGGAATGGATAGAGGTCGTCGATGATGGGCGGGACGCCGATGTAGGCCAGACGCAGGCCATCTCCGAACGGAGTACGCCGTTGCGCTTCCTCGAGAAATCCGTCAATTTGCGCCTCAAATGTGTCCGGGTCTCCGTTCATGTCCGATGAGGAGACCTGGAAAAGATGGTTTTCCTCACCGGAAACCAGGTTCTCTTCCCATGTCAGGCGGTCAATCTCGCGAATCTTGCGCCTGATGCCTTCCAGGCGCAGGCCTGCCCGGTTGACGTCGTCCCATCCGGTTTCCAGGGAGGCCATCAGCCTCTCCATCTCCCTGCGCAGGGCGTCGGGGCTCCGATCGTGGGGATAGGCAAAGGGAATGGCTCTGACGCCCTTGAGGGAAAGCACTTCCATGAGGGCGCGGGTGTTGCTGCAATCACCTTCGGTGACCGCTATGATCTCATGGATGTCGTTTTCCAGGGCCGCGGCGTATATACCCTTGATCCAGCTGCACGCATTCCTGGGAAATCCTTCCGCCTCCGCCGATTCAATAAGCTCCATGCTCCTGCCGCCGGTGATGAAGACATTGTTCAGATCGACAGGGGTTTTTCCCGCGGCGAGAACTATTTCCAGGGGGATGGTGGTGGTAAAACCGGTTTTTTGCACGTTACCTTCACTCTGTCTTGACGAAATTGAAATAGATGAGCACGCCGCCGATTACCAACCCTCCGCAGATGAAAGGGAGGGTCGATGAAAGATTAAACTCTTCACCAGCGGGTGGAAATGTGAAACGGACAAGAAGCATCAGGGAGATGACGGAAAAAAGGGCCAGGAGCACGAATTTGGAGCGCTTTATGACGGCGTAAAAGAAGATAATAAGGAATGCTCCTATAAGCCAGGGGTTCTCCATTACACTCTTCAGGCTCAGGTTCTGTATGAAATGGAGGATGTTTTCTGTTTCAAAAGGTGTCAGGGCGTCTTTTGTCTTGGTGATCAATTCCTGCTTTTCCATTTCTCCTCCCAATGCGGATCTCCAGGGTATGAATAGCAAATTATTCTTTGAAATTAAAGGAGAATATTATTTGAACCCGTCACTTCGCCCTGGTCGAGGAGCATTTTTCCCGATTGAAGGGGCGCCGGGAAAAAAATGCTTGACTTAACGTCATATAGATTGATATATAACGCATCGTTCAATTAATTAGTAATTCGATTTGCTCCGACCCGTCATCCCTACGGCAATTGCTACGGGAGCCGGGCAGCGGGCGCCGCCGGAAACAGCGTCGCCTCCCCTGTTTGGAAAGGAGTGAACACAGCGGCATTTCACGGCCGGCGGGTGTTTGTTTCCGTCGGCCGTTTTTTGTCCGCTTCGGTAACGGGATCAGCGGCTGAAAACCATGCGAATCAGGCGACCACTTCGTCCCCTGCCGACAGGGCAGGCCCAACGGAACCCGCATTGATACTTATAGTCCATATGTATCGTCGCGGGTTTTTTTATTGGGCGTCGAAAAAATCGTTATGGAGAAGAAGCATGAAACAAGTCAGCTACTTGCACGGTATCCCCGAAGGCAGGGAGATGCGAAACCAGGAAAATGATCCGTCCGGCGAGGAACTCCGCGGGCTGCCTGACATCCGTGAAATAGACTGGAACCGGATCTGCTGGGAAAAGAGAAAACGGAAATCCTCTCCCAGCGGCGCCACGGCATATTGGGACAAGCGGGCGCCGGCCTTTGCCAGGAACTCGTCAAAGAGCGACTATTCTGAAAAGTTTCTGGGACTTCTGGAGGTAAAGCCTCACTGGACACTTCTCGACGTGGGGTGCGCCGCGGGCACGCTGGCGATTCCCCTGGCGGGACGGGTAAAGAAGATAACGGCGATGGATATCTCGGGAAACATGCTCGCCCTGTTGAGGGAGCGCTCCTCCAGATCGGGAATATCCAATATTGAGACGGTTCAGGGCGCATGGGAGGATGACTGGAACGCCCTCGGGATTGGAGAGTATGACGTGACGCTGGCTTCTCGATCTCTCATTACCGAGGACTTCGAGAGCGCGCTTACCAAATTGGACAGGGCCGCCCGGAAACGGGTCTACATATCCACCATTGTCGGCGATGGTCCCCATGACCGCCGCATCTACCGCGCGCTGGGGAGGAATCTGAATCCGGGACCGGATTACATATATCTATACAATCTTCTCTACAGGATGGGAATTCACGCCAACGCCAACTTCATCAGCTACCTGGAACGCAACTCCTATGAAAGCCGCGAGGACGCCTTCGCGCACCTGGGGGCCAAGCTGGAGGTTTCATCCGGCGAGGAAGGGGATATTCTGCGGGCATATCTGGAGGATAATCTAGTTTACGCGGATGGGGCATGGATGATGGCTTATCCCCGAAAGATAGTCTGGGCGGTTCTCTGGTGGGACAAGGAGAGGCGTTGATTGAGCGACGGCAGACCTGCCGGGTTTCAAAAACCCGAAAGGTCTATGGAAAAGGATCAGGGGCGCCGGCCGCTGAATATCTCAAGAGGAAAAGACCATAATACACAAATAGATCAATAACCACGCATAAGAATAAACATATATCCGTCTCTCCGACCCGCTGACCCTAAGGCATGGCGCTATGGGCATCGGGCTGCGGGCGCCGCCGGAAACAGCGTCGCCTCCCGTGTTTGGAAAGGAGTGAACACTTCGGTTGAAACAGGCCGGCGAGTGTCATGCTCCGCCGGCCTGTTTTGTTATGATGTAACATCTCATTTTTTAAGGAGAATCTTCCGTTTTGAAAAAGGATCTCTGGATACCCTGCCTGGTTTTTGTTCTTGTCTTCATCATCCTGTTTTCCCTGACCCTGGGAAAATACGAAATCAGTCTCGGGGAGATATTTCAATATCTGGCGACCGCCGCCGGGGCGGGTTCGATGGATGAGGGGAAATACGCGCTCTATTCCAATATCCTGCTGGACATACGACTCCCCCGCATCATCGCCGCCGCCCTCATCGGTTCCGCGCTCTCCGTTTCCGGGGCCGCCTTTCAGGCCATGTTCATCAATCCGCTTGTTTCTCCAGGACTCCTGGGCGTTCTGGCCGGGGCTTCCTTTGGCGCCGCGCTGGGGATGATTGTCTCCAACAGCTGGTTTGCCGTTCAATCGGGCGCCTTTGTCTGCGGCTTTCTGGCGGTCTTCATTGCCATCGGAATCGCCAGGCTCTACCACGGTGACCGGCTGCTGATGCTCATCCTGGGCGGTATTATCAGCGGCGCCCTGTTTACCTCCCTCCTGTCCATTGTCAAATACGTGGCAGACCCCTACAACCAGCTGCCCGCCATCGTCTACTGGCTCATGGGAGGACTATCCCTGGCGGACGGCAGGACCGTCATGTATGTATCCTTTCCCATATGCGGCGGGATTCTGTTCCTTATCCTCTTCTCCCGGTTCCTGAATATACTGAGCATGGGGGACGACGAGGCGAAGTCCCTGGGCATCAATGTTACCCGCATCCGCATTGCCCTTATCTTCTTCGCCACCCTCATCAGCGCCCTGACCGTGGTCATCGGAGGCCTCATCGGCTGGGTCGGCCTGATCATCCCCCACATGGCGCGCATGCTGGTCGGGCCGGACAACAGGATTCTCCTGCCCGTCTCCGCCCTGGTCGGCGCCATCTACCTCATCGCCGTGGATGATGTCGCGCGCCTTCTGTTTACCGTGGAGATTCCTCTCGGCATCGTCACCTCCCTCATGGGAATCCCCTTTTTCATACTGGTGCTGAAAAACGCACGGAAAGGATGGGCATAATCAATGTTGCTGGTCGCTGAAAACATCTCCTTCGGATTTCCAGAAAATCCGGTCCTGCGGGACGTCTCGCTGTCGGTGAGCAGGGGCGAGATAATATCGCTTCTGGGGCCCAACGGCAGTGGAAAGACCACCCTCCTGAAGAGCCTTCTCGGCCTCTACCCCCTGGACAAGGGGCGGGTGCTGTTCGAGGGGCGGGCCATATCCTCTCTGCACCGGATGGCCCTGGCGCGGAGCATCGCCTATGTGCCCCAGATACACCGGGCTTCTTTTGCGTACAGCGTAATCGACGTGGTCCTCATGGGGAGGATACCGCACAAGAACTTTTTCTCCCGCTTTTCCGAGGAAGATATGGAGATAGCCGAGGCCGCTCTGGACAAGCTCTCCATCCTTCACCTGAGGGACAGGCCCTATACCCGCATCAGTGGCGGCGAACGCCAGCTCACCCTCATCGCCCGGGCCATGACCCAGGGTGCCCATACCTTCATCATGGACGAACCGGCCAACGGCCTGGATTACGGCAACCAGATCAAGCTCCTGGAAGGGCTCATCGACCTGTGCGATGAAGGGTATACCTTCATCAAGTCCACCCACTTTCCCGACCACGCCCTGTGGGTGGCGGACCGGGTGGTGATGCTCAAGGATGGAAGGATAATCGGGGACGGACCGCCGGACAAGGTGATTAACAGTGAAAACCTCTTTGCCCTGTACGGCAGGGAGGTGGATATCCATTCGCTGCGGGAAAGTTTCAGGGTCTGCATTCCAAGGAAGATAGGGAAATGCAGATGTCTCCATGCCTGCTGAATACAGAAACAATAAATAGGGAGGTTTTGTTACATGCTGATTACCGATGTCAGGGAAACACTGCAACGCTGTATCGAGTACCACGGCCATTATTGCGCAGGCCAGTCGCTGGGGGTCCGTATCGCAAAGAAGGGGCTTGAACTGGTTTCGCCGGAAGATGTTAAGGACCTTATCGTCTTCATTGAAAACGATCGCTGCATCGCCGATGCCGTTCTGATGGCGACCGGCGTCCGTCTGGGGCGCAGAAACCTCAAGTATGTTGACTACGGAAGAATGGCCGCGACCTTCGTCAATCTGAAAAAGGATATCGCATGGCGGGTCTGCCTCACTCCGGGCGAAAAGGAAAAAAACGGAGGACCTGACGCCAAGGAATATGTCCTGACCCTTCCGGATGAAGAGCTTCTCGTTTGGAAAAGGGTCAAGGTCGCCCTGAAACCGGAGGACCTGCCCGGGAAACCCCTGAGGACCGTAATCTGCGCCGGATGCGGAGAAAAGGTGTTCGACGGCAAGGACGCCGTTGACCTTGTTACCGGACAAGGACCGCTGTGCAGGGCATGCATGAACGGGTCCTATTACGAGGAGGCGTGAGAAGATGTCTTCCGCGCCACCTTCGGTGATCATCCTCACCGGTCCGTTGCACAGCGGCAAGTCCAGCCTTTTGCTGGCTCTGCTCTACTATTTGCGCGGTGAAGGCCTCAAGGTCGCGGGCATCATCGCCGAGGGCCTGTGGGAAAACGGGACGCGGAGCGGATTCAACCTTCTGGATATCACGGACAACGAATTGACCCCGCTCTGCCGTCGCGCCCCCGGAAACGGCCCGGCTGCATCGACTCCCTATGTCTTCAGCAGAGAGGGAATGGCCGCTGGAAGAAGGGCCCTTTCCCCGGAACGCTGCTCCCCGGCCGACGTGATTATCATTGATGAGGTGGGGCCGCTGGAGATCCGGGGAGGGGGATGGGCGCCGTCCCTTTCTCCTCTCCTGGGTTTGCCGGGTCCATTGCATCTGTGGGTGGTGCGGGAAAAGTGTCTGGACGAAGTGAAGCGCGCATGGGGGCTTGAAGGCGCCCATGTGGTTGATGTGAAGGAAACCGACGCCATAGGGCGTTTGAAGGGCCTTTGCCTGAGGAACTCGCTCAAATAGGCGGAGGCCTGGATTTGGAAAAGGAGAGAACCCATGGAATCTCTTAAAGCAGTTGTCGATTACGGGATTATCTGGCTGCTCGTCCTGCTGAGCGTAGTGGCGGTCGCATGCGCCCTGGAGCGGCTGCTTGTCTACCGGCGGATACGTCCGGATCAATTCACGGAAAAAAAGGAACTGGAACTGGAGCTGACCAGAAAGCTGCACGTCATCGCCACCATTGGCAGCAATGCGCCGTATCTTGGGCTTCTCGGCACGGTGCTGGGCATCATGCTCACCTTCTACACCATGGGAAACGATGGATTCATGGATACCGGCAAGATCATGGTCGGCCTCGCCCTGGCCCTCAAGGCCACCGCCGTCGGGCTGCTGGTGGCGATTCCGTCCGTGGTCCTTTACAACCTGCTCCTGAGAAGGGCCAAGGTACTGATTCTGCGATGGGAGATCATGCATGGAAGAGAAAGGGTTTGATTACATCAACGTCATTCCGTTCGTGGATATCATGCTGGTGCTTCTTACCATCGTCCTGACCACCTCCACCTTCATCGCCACCGGCGGGATAGCGGTCAATCTTCCCAAGGCGTCGCGGAGCAGCCAGGAAACGCTCAAGGTGAGGACCATCGAGATAGACGGGAAAGGAACAGTATATTTCAGCGGTGGCCGGATCACCATCCCGGAGCTCGGGGAGGCGCTGAAGCCCATGGACAGGAACAGCCCATTTCTCATAAGGGCAGACCGGGATCTGCAACTCCAGACCTTTGTCGATGTGCTTGATATGGTTAAGAATTCGGGATTTCAGAAGGTGAGCCTCCAGACGGAGAACAAGAGATGAACAGCGGCGGACAGGCGTTCATGTATTCCATGATGATCCATGGACTGTTTCTCTGCGCGCTTTACTCCGTGGGGAACAGCTTTGCTCATCCGGGAAGGCCGGTTGTCATTGATTTCACCCTCATGGACGCGGGAGCGCCTGAGGCCGCGCGAAAGACGGCGGAGATCAGACAGCCCGGGGCGCCTCCCGCGAAACGGCAGGCGGAGGTTCGGGAGAAGACTCCGTCAAGGACGGTGGAGAAGGTGGAAACGCCGCGGAACGCGCCCGCGGATATTGCGCGGCCGGCGCTGGAGCAGGCGGGACCGGTCGCCGTAGCGGCAAAGGCCCCTGAAGCCCGGCCGGAAAAGGTTGCGGCGCCGCCGGTGGGCGAAAGCGGAAACAAGGGACCGGCGGCGCCGGTCAGGACGGCATCCCTCGCTCCTTCGGGAGGAGGGGGGAGCGCCTCGGGGGAACAGGCGCGCGGCAGGTATGCCCGGGAGCATTATGCCTATATCAAGGAGCTCATTGAAAGAAACCTCTCCTATCCGCCCAGGGCCAGGAAAATGGGGTGGACGGGGAGGGTCGTGGTCAGCTTCCAGGTGCTGAAGAACGGGAAGGTGGACAAGGTAAGGATCAGGAGCAGTTCCGGCCATGAGATCCTGGACCGGAATGTGGTCGACACCATTCACGAGGTGGAACCATTCCCACGGCCCCCGGAATGGGTTGAACTGAGCATGCCGATAATATACAGGCTTGATTAGCGGTCTGGCAAGGCCGGCTTCCGGAAATACCTCCGGCGCCGGGAGGGACAGTATGTCGCAATGAAATAGGATAAACATCTGATATTGAATAAACACCTCCGACCCGCTTGCCCTAAAGCATTTATGCCATGGGCGCCGGGCGATGGGCGCCGCCGGAAACGGCCTCGCCTCCCTTTTGGAAAGGAGTGTTCCCAGCGGTTTGAAAGGCCGTCGGATGCCCCTGCTCCGACGGCCTTTTTTTCACTCTCCCGGCCAATGGGCCGCGGCGGGAAAAGAGATTGATGCGGTTGATTATATTTGAAAGTGAGGGAATCAAATGGAGAAAAATGAAGCAGTTCAGGACGCAATCCTGCGAGAAACAACCCATCGGCTCCGCGGCCTTCTGGGGGCGGAAATGGAAGAGATCACGGTGGAGAGGGTGGTGCTCGGCCTCTTCTTTTCCGGCGTAAAGCTGTCCAATGGTCACGGCGGCATCTGTTTCACGCCCATCAAGAGCATTCCCGAGGCGGTGTGCTGCCCCAGCTCGGCCAGGGCCATGCCCGACTCGGGCAGGATGAAGGGAGAGAAGGTCACCTCTTTTCTCGACAACATGCTGGCGGGAAATTCCCTGAGAAAAACCATCGGCATTGCCGCCCTGAACGCCTTGTCGTCCGCGTATTGGGCCGGTAAGCCGGAAGTGGGATACCGGATCCGGACCGATGTGGATGTGCTGGACAACATCGATCTGCCGGATGACGCGTACGTGGCGGTTGTTGGCGCTCTCATCCCGTTCGTCAAGGTTCTGAAAAAGCGTGGCAGGCCGTTCAGTATCCTGGAGCTGGACCCGCGCACGCTCAAGGAGGACGAGATGCCCTTCTTCGTTCCCCCTGAAAAGGCGGCGGAGAAGATTCCCCAGGCGGACCTGCTGGTCATCACCGGAACCACCCTCATCAACGACACCCTTGCCGGACTGCTTCAATGGCGGAAACCGGGTGCGCGCGTCATCGTCGTCGGCCCCACGGCAAGCATGCTGCCTGACGCTTTTTTCGAGAGAGGGGTAACTGTTCTCGGGGGCATCATGGTGACGGATCCCGACCGGGTCCTGGATCTCATAGCCGAAGGCGGTTCGGGCTACCATTTCTTCGGAAAGGGGGCGGAGAGGACCGCCATTGAGGCCGTACCCGCGACCTGTTGCGGAGGGGTGAAATGATACCTGCGAGGGTTTCATTCGGCGCGTTTCTTCTTGTCTGCTGCCTGGCGACGCCAGGCCTGGGGGAAGAGACCGGCAACAAGATAAGCCTGGATGAGGTTGTTGTTACGGATAAAAAAGCCGCGGGCGTCCTGGGGGTAAAGGAGCGACAGCCCAATACGGAGAGCACGATCAGCCGGGAAGGCCTGGAGAGATTTGGCGGGGCCGGCCGGATCAACGCCTTCCAGGCCATCGACGCTCTGCCCTCCGTGAATTTTCAGAGCGCCGACGCCTTCGGCCTCAGCAACAACCGGAGCATCCGGGTGAGGGGCCAGACGCGGGTGTCGTCAACGGTCGAGGGGATCAGCCTCCTCAACTACGGGCTCGATCCGGGAGTCAGCGATACCTGGCTCTTCGACATGGAAAACCTGGAAGAGGTGACATTGTACAAAGGGGCCGTAGGGGCGGAAAGGAGCCTCGGCCCCTACAACACCGCCGGGACCATGGACCGGACCCTGCTCAGGCCGGGCGACCGGTTCGGGGTAACCCTGCGCGACAATTTCGGCACGTTCGGCCTGAACAAGATATTCACCCGCGTCGACACCGGCCTGCTTCCGACAAAGACGAAGCTGTTTCTCTCCTATTCCCACACAGAAGCGGACAAGTGGAAAGGCGCCGGGGCGAGCCGCGCCGATATCGCATCCTTCGGCCTGACCCAGCAGCTTCCGGCAGGCGCCAGGTTCGAGTTTTTCGGAACCTACAGCGACTCGAAGACCAACTCCTACCGGGCTCTCACCTACGAGCAGACTCAGGACCTGGGCAAATTCTACCGCCATGACTTTAACAGGACCCTGACCGGAGATGCCAAGCAGGATATCTACTACTACGACTACAACAGGGATTCCTTCAGAAACTACGCCTTCTTCGGCAACCTGGAAATCAAGGTTCCGGGCGACGGCAGGCTTTCCATAAAGCCCTATTACGCCAACGAAGACGGCTACAGCCTGACCGGCGCCGGCAAGCTGCTGGGCAGCCCCGGTGTCAGGAGGTGGGATATCGTGCATGACAACTACGGCGTGGTGGCCCAGTATGACACGCCTTTCCTGGGAACCGATCTGACCTTCGGCTACTGGTACGCGATCCAGGAGCCGCCCGGCCCCCCCACCGCGCAGAGCGCGTATCGTGCGGGTAAAGGGGGACTGAAGTATGCGGGATGGGCGATCCTCGCCAATGCCGTGGAAAACCATGAATGGAACAGCCCGTATTTCTCGGTGGGAAAACAGCTGGGAAAATTCTATGTGAAGGCAGGGTTCCGGTATGTATCGGAAAGGATGCCTTCCACCAACCTGTACAACACAGCCGATGTGCCGGAGATTGCCTACCCTGACGTGCTCAATGCCGCATCGGTGGATCCGCTGGGCAGCGTCAAAGGCCGAACCATGAGCGAATGGCTGCCCAATGTCGGCGTGAATTACGCCATATCAAAACAGTTGAACGCCTATTTCAACTACGGTCGGAACTTCGGACGCCCCTCCTTTGACGTGTGGACCGTCTACTCCAATAATAAGGCAATCTTCAAGGAAAAGGGGATCAGCGCGCAATACGTCTGGGACCAGGTCAAGCCCGAGATCACCGACAATTTCGACATGGGCCTGAGATACAGCGGAGACAAGGGGTATGTGGCCGGCACGGTGTTCGGGATCATCGACAGGGACAAGGGGGTAAACGTTACGGACCCGCTTCTCGGCATCAAGTACATGCGCAACGTCGCGGAGGCCAGGGGGTACGGCGTGGAGCTGGAAGCCTCTGTAAAGCCCTTGGAATATCTCAGTTTCTTCCTGGCGGCATCATACAACCGCTTCGAGTTCACGGACGACATCACGGCCGGTCCCGGCGCGGTGACAAAGGCGAAAGGGAACCAGGTTCCCGACGCCCCGGAGTTCGAGGCCAGGGTGGGGGCCACCTACACCTTTCATGACTTTTCCATATCTCCCCTGCTGCGATATACGGGGAAACGCTACGGCGACGTGGAAAACAATGAAACCATATCCGACTATGCCGTTGCCGACCTGAATATCCGCTATACGAAGAAAAATATCCTCTGGTGCAAGGTGTTCAGCGCGGGCGTAAGTTTTCTCAATCTTTTCGATACCCACTACATCGGCATTATCAACGCCTCGGACGACACCAGGCAGGGGAGCGCCTCCTACTACGCCGGCGCCCCTTTCACGGTGGTGGGTAACGTGACGTTCCAGTTTTGAAAACAATAGAGAAAGGATGAATACAATGCAGATGGACGCAAAGAAATTCGACACCATGGCCCGGGAGATTTTTGCTCCCGCGTATCCCCTGATTGCGGCCCAGGCCGTTGAGCGGACCGGCGTCAGCGAGGGCGTCTGCCTGGATATCGGCTGCGGCGGCGGCTACCTTGGCCTGGAACTGGCGCGGACCACCGGTCTTTTCGTCAGGTTTTACGACCAGTCACGCGAGATGCTGGACATCGTGCAAGGCAATATCGCGTCGCGCGGCTTGGAAGACCGCACAGACATCCTGTCGGGAAGCGCCGAATCCATACCGCTGCCGGACGGCTCGGTGAACCTGGCTGTCAGCCGGGGCTCGGTGTTCTTCTGGGACCGGGTGAAGGCGTTCCGGGAAATCCAGCGGGTCCTGGCGCCGGGCGGCATGAGTTACATCGGCGGCGGATTCGGATCCGCCGAGGTGAAGGCGGAAATCGACCGCAAGATGGAAGGGCGATCCCATGACGGCCCTCCGTGGCGGGAGTGGGTGGCGAAGAGGCTCGGTCCCGAGGCGCCCGGCGAGTTCGAAAAAGAATTGCGGAGCGCGGGGGTTGAAGACTTCGAGATTGATCGCAGCGAGGACAAGGGCCTCTGGATAATCATAAGGAAACCGGAATGAACAACGTTAATTGCGATATCTGTGAGCGCGCCTGCGCCATCCCTTCCGGCGGGACCGGCGCATGCGGTAGATACGGCGCCCGGGACGGCGCGGTCGCGGAGCTGTTCCCCGACAGGTACATTGTGGCCTGTCCCATCTCCATCGAGACCATGCCGATCCTCCATTTTCATCCGGGCGCCAGATTTCTCCAGATCAGCACTACCGGATGCAACTTCGACTGCCCGGGATGCGTCTCCACCGTCATCGTCAGGGAGATGGCCCCGGACAGTAACGCCCTGCTGAGGCTGACACCTCAGGAGGTGGTGCAAAAGGCGCTGGACAACGACTGTTGCGGAGTCACGTATGTAATGAACGATCCCCTGGCCGGGCTTCCCAGCTTTATCAGGGTGGCTGAGCTTGCCCGCGCCGGGGGGGTGCGCGTCGGCTGCTCCTCCAACGCCTACTTTACCGAAGCTTCTCTGTCGAGGCTCCTTCCCCATCTCGATTTCATCAACCTGGGGATAAAGGGGTTTTCCGACCGTGCATACAGGGAGTGCGGCGCGACGGGCATGGCGCCTGTGCTGAGAAACCTGAAGACCCTCCACGAAAACGGGGTTCACGTGGAGGTCTCCTGCATTCTTACCAGGGACAATCATGAAGAAGTCCGCTCCCTGGCTCGACATGTCTCGGGAATTTCGAGGCGGATCCCCTTGCAGGTCATGCGGTTCATCCCCCTGGCCATGGCGGATATCTCCCTGGAACCGTCCATCCGTGAGGCGGAAGGGCTGTGCGCGGAACTCGGGGAATTGCTGGATTACGTCTACCTGTTCAACTCTCCCGGCACGGAATACCTGCACACCCCTTGCCCGGAATGCGGTGAAATCGCCTTCAAGCGGGATTTCTACGGACCGATGGGGGCCAAGCTGATCACGTCGGACGGAGCCGGACCCATGGGAAACGCCTGTCACTCCTGTGGCCGTTCGCTGGACATCGTCGGGAAACCCGCCCGGACGTTCTACCAGGAAGGAGATTTCGAGGGTGGCTATCCCTTTACGCGCGCCCTGGAGATCATCGAGGCGATGCTCATCGCCATGGGCGTATCCGAAAAATCCACGGTTGTGCGGGCATGGGAGAGCTTCCTCTCCTCCGGCGACCTGAAGGGCTTTCACAAGGCCATCCAGAACCCGAAGACGTACATCGGGATGGTGCGCCACTTCGGAGGAGTAGCGGGAGTAGCCGATCGCGGCGAGGCTCTTGCCTCCTGCATGGAACAACAACTGACGCGCATAGAAACCGCCCTGGCGCCGGTGTCATATAGGCCCAGGGTCTATTACGCCATGGGCAAGCCACTTTTCTATATCCGCGGAGGCCGCCTGGAAAATCAGCTGGTGGAAACGGCGGGCGGGACAAGCGTCAACCGACGGCTGGAGGCGAGCGGCCGTCCCGGCAGGAGCCTCTCTGTAGACCAACTCAACGAACTGGACCCCGAGATTATCTTCATCTCCGCCTTTATTTCCAATTCGGTTGAAGACTTCCACGCCGAATGCCTCCGCCTAGGGGTGACCGCGCAGGCGGTGCGGACCGGCAGAATCTACACCCATCCCGCGCCGGGGTGGGACTTCGGCAGCCCCCAGTGGATCCTGGGGCTGATGTTCATGGCGACCACGCTCCACGGAGACCTTTGTTCCCTGGATGTGACGGCGGAAGCGGAGGCCTTTTACCGGCGCTTCTACGGCATCGGATTCTCGGCGTCCGAGGTGAACCGTTCCTTCAGCAAGCCGGTGGCAGGCTGGCGCTGGAACGAAGGCGGGACAAGCTGACTTGAAACTATTCAGCATTGTTTCACAGCTGGCAATAACTTGCTTCCCCTCCCTTGACGGGAGGGGACCGAGGGGTGGGTGAAGCCGCAACCTGAGTCGGGCGTGGCAAATTCCCCCACCCCCTGACCCCCTCCCGCAAGGGGCGGGGGAAGACTTTTGCAAAAGGCTCAACCGACATCAAATAAGGAGGAACAATGCTCCACATACTCCAAAGAGCCCTGTTCCCGGCCTTGATTCTGTTTCTGGGCATGTGCGTGACCGCTGAGGCAAAGAGGGAAATCGTCGATATGGCGGGCAGAAAGGTGATCGTCCCGGATACGATCCGCAAGGTGTACTGCACCGTGCCGCCCGCTACTTTCATGATATATGCCGTTGATCCGGGGCTGCTGGCGGGCCTCAACTCTCCCATTCCGCAAGAAGGGAAGAAGTATCTGGACCGGCGCGTACTGAAACTTCCGGTTGTCGGCGGATGGATGGGCCAGGGAAAAACGCCCAACCTGGAGACGTTGCTGAAAATCAGGCCCGATATCGTCGTGGCCTGGCGCTGGAAGGGCGCGGCCTCGGACGCCAAGCTCCAGGAGACCCTGGAGCAACTGGGCCTTCCTCTCGTCTATATCACCATCGACAGCGTCAATGACTATCCCGAGGCCTTCCGCTTCCTCGGCCGCTTGCTGGACAGGGAAAAGCGGAGTGAAAAACTGGGCCGTTATGCCCGAAAGACCCTGGAAGATCTGAAGAAGTTGCGTTCCGCCATTCCGAATCCGGAAAAGGTGAGGGTCTACTACGCGGAAGGGGCCGACGGGCTGAATACCGAATGCAGCGATTCCGTGCATGCCGAATTGATTCCCCTGAGCGGCGGGGAAAACATATACCGCTGCGAAACCAGGACCATCTACGGCATGGAAAAGATTTCCCTGGAAGAGGTCCTCAACCGTAATCCCGAAGTGATCCTGGTCCGGGAGCAGGCCTTTATGGACCGTGTCCTCCGGGACCGGCGCTGGACCCATGTGGGGGCCGTGCAGAACCGGCGCATCTACCGCGCTCCCCATGTTCCCCTCGACTGGTTCGACCGTCCTCCCACCTTCATGCGTCTGCTGGGGGCGAGATGGCTGGCGAACAGTCTCTATCCGGCGCGTTTTCCCTTCAACCGCATCAGGGAGACCCGGGATTTCTACAGGCTGTTTCTCAATGTGTCCCTGTCCGAACAGGCGGCCCGGGAGATACTCGCGCCATGAAAATTTGTGAAAACGAGAGCCGATCCGGCGTTTTGAACAGCCCATGTCCGGCGAAGGGTCTTGCCCGGCGCGCATGCGCCGCAATGGCCGTGCTGATTCTTTTTTTCCATGCGATCCCGCCCGAGAATGCCCTTGCGCGCGGCAGGAACGCGCCGGGCGCCTCTTCCAGGATCGTTGTCGACGCAACCGGGCGTTCGGTTGTTCTTCCCGATGTTATCCGCGGTGTTGTCATCACCTGCTACGGCGGCGTTACCCATGAGGTGTCCGTCATGGGCGCGGCCGACAGGATCGTCGCCCAGCCTTCCATGCGGCGTTTTCCGAATCTTCTCAAGATGTACCCCCGCTTTGCCGCCACGGAGGATGCGGCCTCTTTTGAAAACGTGAGTGTCGAGAGGATCATGACGCTCAAGCCGGATCTGGTCATTGCCGGCATAACCTCTCCCCGCGCCAACAGGAAGATTGAGAGTCTGGGCATACCGGTGGTGACGGCCGCGATCGGGCGCGCGGATATTGACGCGCTCCTCAACGAATTCAGGATGATGGGAAAGGTGTTCGGAACGGAAAAGAGGGCCGCCGCGCTGGTTTCCTTTTGGAAGGAACGCCTGTCGTTCATCCGGAAACGGGTTTCCGCCATTCCAGTCTCGAAGCGGAAAAGGGTCTTTTACATGGGCTCGGAGTCTTCCCTTGCCACGGACGGCCGCCCGTGGTGGGGACAGCATTTCATCTCGGCGGCCGGAGGCGTCAATGTGGCCGCGGATATCGGACCGGCGCGCCAGGTGACCGTTGAGCAACTGCTGGTATGGAACCCGGATGTTATCGTCATGCACACCGACACAGCCGCCTTATCGGCGGTCAGGCCGGTCAGAGACAACCCGAGGATGAAAAACGTCAAGGCCGTCAAGGATAATTGCGTCTACCCGTGTCCGGTGGGGGCGTTCTGGTGGGACCGCCCATCTCCCGAGGCCATCCTGGGGATCATGTGGCTTGCCAGGACCCTGTATCCGGAACGGATGAAAGGTCTGGATATGAAAAAGGAAACATTGTCTTTCTACAAGCGCTTTTATGACTACGGTCTGTCCGACGGGGAGTATGGATCGTTCTTCTGAGAATTCACATCATATGAGTCTCTTGCAAAAATCAAGGGAGTTCCCTCTCCCCTGGTGGGATAGGGTCAGGGAGAGGGGGTAAAGGGAGGGGGAGTGTCTCTTCATACTTGAGAGAGAGGATTTGATTACAACTAATTCAGGAAAGGATTTGTGAACATGATCAGGAAAGTCAGGATTGAAGATGCCGTAGGCATGGTTCTGGGCCACGACGTTGCGCGGGTGGCTCCCGGAGAAACCGGGGTTCTCCCCTTCCGGCGCGGCTATGTCGTGCGGGCGGAGGATATACCTCAATTCCTGGATATCGGCAAGGAGCATATCTATGTGGTCGAATCCGAGGAGAGTGAGGTCCATGAAAATGAAGCGGCGGGGAGGATTGCCCGCGCTACGGTCGGCGAGGGGCTGGAATTCGACGCTCCGGCAGGCGGGGCCGCGCGCATAAAAGCCAAACACACCGGCGTCCTCAAGATAGATATCCCGCTTCTCGATGAGGTGAATACCATTGGTTCCTTCGCCATAGGCACACGCCACAACTGGACGGTCTGCGCGGAGGGTCAGCCAGTGGCCGTGGCCAAGACCATGCCCCTGTATATCGCCGAGGAAAAACTGGCCGGCTTGGAAGAGATGTGCGGCAGCCGGGGAAAGATACTGGAACTGCTGCCGTTCCGTCTGAAAACGGCGGGCGCGGTGATAACCGGGAGCGAGGTTTTCAAGGGAAGGATCAAGGACAGGTTCGCTGACGTCATTGCGGGGAAGGTGGCCCGGTTCGGCGCGTCTCTCGTGCACACGAAGGTTGTGCCCGACGACATCTCCGCCATTGCCTCCGCTGTCACGGAGATGCGCGCGGCGGGGTGCGAGGTGATATTCGCCTGCAGCGGCATGTCCGTTGACCCTGATGACGTTACCATGGATGGAATCCGTCAATCCGGCGCCGAGGTCATCATGGAGGGCGTGCCGATGATGCCCGGCGCCATTCTGGGCCTGGCGATGCTGGGGGACACGCCCGTTATCGGGACGCCGGCCGGCGCGCTTCGCGGCCTCAGCGCAGTGGACAGCGTGCTCCCCATGATCTTCGCCGGGGTGCGGCCGGACGCCGTTGACATCGCCAGAATGGGACACGGCGGCTTCTGCCTGGAAAAATACACCTTCTGAGAGCGCCCGACTGTTGCGGGCGGAAAGGAACCCGTTCAATGAAAACCGATCTCACGAACCTCCCCGTTGGCGGAGAGGTGAAGACGCTGGACCAAATCGCAAACGGCTACAAGGCCTACCAGGTCCTGGCCCATGCCGTGGAACTGAAGCTCTTCGACTGGCTGGAGAATAACGCTCCGGCAACCAGGGAGGATATCTCATCGGCAATGAATCTGAACGGCATGTTCATGCGCAGCTATCTCCAGGCCCTGATGGATATGAGCATGCTGGCCTGTGATGATGATAGGTACCGGAACACGGGCGCGGCGTCCGCGGTCCTGGTCAGCTCATCCCCGCGCTATCAGGGAGGCTGGCTGATGGGTATTTCCGCTCCACATTCCAAGTGGAACAGTCTCGGCGACACGCTCATCAAGGATGCGCCGCCGAAGGGGTCTTCTCATGCCGGCCCCGACAGGGAGTTCATCCAGGCGCTCGGCCAGCGTTCCTTGCGCGGCGAGTTGCAGGCCGTAGCCCGGGCGGTCCGGGCCTGGGACGGCTTCACCTCGGCCAGGCGGCTTCTGGATGTGGGCGGCGGCCACGGGTTGTACGCCATCGCCTTGTGCCAGGCGAATCCGGGATTGAAAGCGATGGTTCTGGACAAACCGCATGTCACGGAATTCACCCGTGAAAATATCAAAGAATACCGGATGACGGATCAGGTCGGCGTTCAGGGCGGGGATGTGACAGTGGACGAGTTCGGTTCAGGATACGACATCGTGCTCATTTCCCATCTGCTGTACAAATTCCGCAAAGACCTCCCGGCGATCTTCCGGAGGGCGGCGGAATCCCTCAATCCCGGAGGTCTGCTGGTGTCCAACCACTGGTTCTGCAGTCCGGGTTGCGGCATGCCGGAGGGAGGGATCGCCGAACTGGACAAGAGCCTTCAGAGTTTCGGACATCCCCTGTGTCATCCGGAAGATTTCAATGCATCCCTGGCAGCATGCGGCTTCACGGTGGTGAGAGAGACGGAAGTTCCCGGCATACTCGGTGAAACGAAGCTGCATATGGCGGTAAAAAGCCAGCACGCAAGCTGCTGATTTTCAAACTCGACGAAGTAAATCCTGTTGAGTCCCGCACACTGCAAAGGACAGTTCGTGATCCCGTGTACTGATTATTGAAAACAGAATAATTATCTCCGACCCGAGCCTCCTGTGACGATTGCGTTGTGGACGCCGGGCGATGGGCGCCGCCGGAAACGGCGTCGCCTCCCTTTTGGAAAGGAGACGATTCAC
>CAZHVY010000018.1:0-69422 GCA_964536305.1 uncultured Geobacter sp.
GATTCGACCAGATCGGCACCCTGGGTTCCGGCAACCACTACCTGGAAATCCAGGTGGCCAGGCCCGGAAACATCCATGACGAAGAAAAGGCTGCGGCCTTCGGCTTTACCATGCCGAACCAGGTGGCGATCATGTTCCACTGCGGCAGCCGCGGCTTTGGTCACCAGGTGGCCACCGATTACCTGAGGCTCTTTGTCGGCGTGTGCGAGAAGAAATACGGAATCCGCGTGAAAGACCGGGAACTGTCCTGCGCGCCCTTCCGCTCCCCAGAAGGGCAGGCCTACTTCTCCGCCATGAAATGCGCGGTCAACATGGCCTTTGCCAACCGTCAGGTAATCCTGCACCGCATCCGCGAGGTATTTTCTTCGGTATTCCACCGCGCCCCCGAGGATCTGGGAATGAATATGGTATACGACGTGGCCCACAACACGGCCAAACTGGAGCGGCATATGGTGAACGGCAGTAAGAAGGAAATCCTGGTCCACCGCAAAGGAACGACACGGGCGCTGGGTCCGGGGATGGAAGGTCTTCCCGGGTGTTACCGGGAAACCGGACAACCCGTAATCATCGGCGGCAGCATGGAAACAGGTTCCTATCTCCTGGCGGGACTGCCTGGAGGAAAAGAGACCTTTTTCACCACCGCCCACGGCAGCGGAAGAGCCATGAGCCGGAGCCAGGCAAAGAAGCTGTTCCGCGGCAGAAAGATTCAGCGGGAAATGGAAGAACTGGGCATTTACGTGAGGACCGCCTCCCCGGGCGCCCTTGCGGAAGAAGCCGGGCCGGCTTACAAGAATGTCGACGAGGTGGTGGAAGCTACCGAACTGGCGGGCCTCAGCAAGAGGGTTCTCCGCCTCGTCCCCATCGGCAACATCAAGGGATAGGGAATGACCATGTCCTTTCGTTACCTGGAAGACCTTGCATGCTCCGATGTGGCCTTTGAAGCGACGGGAAGAACCGTCGAAGAGATGTTTCTCGCGGCGGCCGGGGCGACCATCGGAGTAATGCTGGAAAATCCCCGGGAATCAAGGGATGACGAGGAGATACGTTTTGAACTCCTGGAAGATGACCTGGAGATGCTCCTGTTCGACTTTCTGCAGGAAATCATCTATCTGAAGGACGCCAGGAGGCTTCTCCCTCTGGATATGTCCGTAACCATCGATCGGGAAACATCCCCGATGCAGCTTACGGCCCGCGCACGATGCGCAACCCTCGACTCCCAGGGAAACAGGCTCCTCACCGACGTGAAGGCAGTTACCATGCACCGGTTCGCCATCCGGCAAGACGCCGGCGGCTGGAACGCCACCGTTGTCCTGGACGTATGACCCGCCCGACAGCGGGACAGGACTGAGCAAGACCCTCCCGGGCTTGATGCCTTTGTAAACTCGATTCGTCATGCCCGAGTGATTTTGCCGGGCATCCATGATTTCATATAGGTTGCAGGCCGGATGAAACCACTTCGGGGATGACTTTTTGCGAGGTCGGACACTTGAACTTGAGATTATCAAGGCATATTTCCCGGAGATCTCTTCCCAGGGAAAACCTTAGGAACTGCAAACAAACAACATGGGCATCTTGCATCTCATCTTCAGGTCATCTTTGACCGGACCTCAATCACCAAATCCTCAACGTAGCCCTGCTACGTCTGCGGTTTGGTTCAATCAGTTCAGCCAAATCTGAACTGAATCTGAACGCAATATTGACCATGCTATTCATTTACAGTTCCTTAGATGTTTCGGCAACCGGAAACAGGAGGAGTCCCATTGACACGTTCATTGATTTCCCTTCGTTCCCCTGACTGGCTTGTGGCATTGGAAAGGAGATCAAAGCAGGCCTTTCCCGACGTGGAAGAACGCATGGATTTTGTCATCGGGCTTTCCCGGAAGAATATCGCCGTCGGCGCCGGTGGTCCCTTCGGCGCGGCTGTATTCAACAGGGACGATGGAACCCTTCTTTCATGCGGCGTCAACCTGGTTCTGGACGGCAGGTGCTCCATGCTTCACGCGGAGATAGCCGCCATTATCCGCGCCCAGATAAAGACCGGCACTCACGACTTGAGCGCGTCCGGGCTGCCACCCTTTGAACTGGTCACGAGCACCGAGCCTTGCGTCATGTGTTTCGGCGCCGTTACCTGGTCAGGCATAAAGAGGCTTGTGTGCGGCGCCAGAAGAGAAGACGCGGAGGATATAGGCTTCGACGAGGGTGAAAAGCCCCTGACATGGAAAGAAGCTCTGGAAAACAGGGGCATAGAGGTCCTGAGGGATGTTCTTCGCGATGAAGCGGCATCGGTTCTGAAAGAATACAGAAAAAGGGGTGGGAAAATATACAATCCTCAAAGAAGCTGATTTGACGATTTGCAAGGCATAAACAGGACAATTTCCGGTTGCGCTACGCAATAGATTCTGTTATATAACGAAACCGTTTGAACTGGTGGAAATCGACAAAACGCGCTCCCCGGATACCCGCATCAAACAGCAACTGAATGCAGTAATATCAAGAACCTGTCCAGATTTCCCCCATTTCCCCGTCAGGCTTGCGTCGGCCGGGATTCTCTTCTGATCCATCGCGGTCTGTATTCCACAGAGACGGCAAATTGGAAAGAACAAACCCGACCCTGTCAAATCCGGCCGACTTTTTCCATAATCCCGGAAAAACCGGCGCCGGATGAGGCATGAAGCCCCCTTTTGGATCGAACCCCTTCCGGGGAAACCATACGGCAAAAGGAGACAGGCATGAACTTTATCCACTCAAAAAAGCAACTTAACAAGGGCGATGTCGTTGAACTTACGTGTGATTCCACCTGCAACTTCATGCTCACCGACGACCGGAATTTCTCTTCCTACGAAAACGGGGAACTCTTCGGCTACTACGGTGGCCACTTTACCGACTTCCCCGCCAGGATAACCACCCCCCACTCCGGCCAATGGAACATCATCATCGACTCCCCCGACGGCGGTCCCATAGACTCATACAGCATCAGGATTATCGGCTGACCCGGGGCAGAGAATGCTCTTCCCGAATCGCCCCTCCCGACATAAAGAATCCGGGAGGGGCAGAGGCCCGCTGACCTGCCATTCCAGAAACGCCAATTGGAGATATCCGTCGCAAGCGACTCTGTCGTATTTTCCTTTCCGCTCCCAGCAAAAGGGAGCGGCCACAACCGGGATAAACCGGACAGCTATATCGAGGATTCATAATGCACGAATATGACATCGGCTCAAAACTGAGAGAATTGCGCCTCGCCCGGAATCTGACACTTCAGGCGGTTGCCAGGGAGATAGGATTTTCCATTGCGCTTCTTTCCCAGATAGAAAACAACCATATCTCCCCACCTATCGCCACCCTCTCCAAGCTTGCCCGCTTTTTCAGGGTGCAGATGAGTTCCCTCTTCGTGGAAAAAGATGAGGAAAAGAAGTACGAGATCATAAGAAGAGATGACAGGCCGGTGGTTTCACACGTAGTATCCAGGGGCGGATCAAGCCATGGATACTTTTTCGAGACCCTTTCGTCGGGGATGAAAAGCAAAAAAATGGTTCCCTTCATCATAACCGTCTCGGACGAGGTTCAGGACGACGCCACCTACAGCAGCGAAGGAGAATCCTTTATACATGTCCTGAGCGGCTCCTTTTTCATCCTGCTGAACGGAAACCGCATAACCCTGGAAGAGGGGGACAGCATATACTTCGACACATCACTGGAGCATAGATTTCTGCCGGCTCAGGGCGTGAAGACCACGATTCTCGAGGTGACGACAGGGCGGACATAAAGGAAGGGCGGGGGTCCATCCGGAACCCTCTTCAGGTGCGGCAGAAGCGGTGACATCCTCTCCGCTGACCAGCCAACCAGAATGTAACAACAACTTTTACATACAAATACCGGTTTCCGTGTTATGGTGCTTTTGCTTTCAGCGATTTTCGACAAGCCGCCGCCTCTGTTATCCAGTCCTCAGACGCGAAATTTTTCTGAAAGGATGCATCTTTAATTAGTTGACATGCTCCCGCCAAAACTGGTAGGGTGTCTCAAGTCCGGGGCTTTTCCCGGACACATTTTAACAAGCAGGTATAGGAGAAAGTAAGTACATGGCAAAAGGTACGGTAAAGTGGTTCAATGACAGCAAGGGTTTTGGTTTTCTCGAGCAGGAAAACGGTGGTGATGTGTTCGTTCATTTCTCCGCCATCACCGGCAACGGTTTCAAATCCCTTGCTGAAGGTGACGAAGTAACTTTCGATGTCGTCAACGGCCCTAAAGGCCTCCAGGCGGCAAACGTGACCAGAATATAAGATTTCAGGACCTGTTCACTGAAAAAGCCCCGGCCAGAGCCGGGGCTTTTTTTTATGCAATCAGGACTGCTCCCTCGCTTGCCAGGTTATCCCGGCGCGGTCACGCCTAAACTATTTGCCCATGCTCCCCATGCATTGCACAGTCCAAAAACACTAACCCTGCTCAGGTTTCGCGGCTCCATTACCGGTCACCCTTGACCTGACATCGCGAACCCCCTGCGCGATCTCGAGGCCTAACGCCTCCAGGGCCTTGCCCATTGCCGTCACAACCGATTCTATTCCGCCCCCGAAAAACTCTTCCCTTATGGAGGAGTCTCTTACCATGAGCATCTTTGAACCCTCACCTCCGAAGATTACCCACTGGGCCTTCAGCGTCACTACCCCGTAGTCGGTCGACTCGAACCTGCTGATATCAACGGCAACCCGATAAGCATTGGGGATTCCCCGGCGCCACGAGGTCACGGAGATCCCGTCTCCCGCAAGCATGGCCTCGAGGTTTTCACGCAGGACCCGGGCGGTATCGTTTTGAAGCGAACCGGCCCACCGGCTGAACTCGCTCAGTACCAGTTCGTTTCGGGCGGAACGGACAACTATTTGCGGTCGATCCAGGTAGTCCGGGATGGTTACCGGACCGACGCCCAGCACAAGGGCGGCGGCCGACGGTTCCGCGACGGCGGCCGGGGCTGTCTTTGCAACGGGCGAAATCGTATAGAAGCGGGAATTCGGGGTAGTTGCGCAACCGCCGGGCAGGATGGACGCGCAGGAGGCAACCAGAGCCACAATCCATATCTTTTTATAGCCGGTCATCACAGTCTCCTCACTGATTCTTTTTCCCCCAGATAACGGCATCCGGATGCTGCTCAAGATACTCTCCCAGAATCCGCACGCTTCTGGCCGCCCGGGAAAGCTCCTCCAGAGTCCTGGAGACGTCGTTCATGAGAGCGGAATCCTCGGATGTCTTGGCGTCAATGGAAGCCAGGGTCATTTCCGCCTGCTGCATGGTCTTGCGGGCCGCGTCAAGGGTCTGCCCCACCTGGAAGGGAATCCCGTTATCACCTGTCAGGGCCTTATCTGCCCTGGTGGAAAAAGACTTCAGGTTGTCCGTTGTCTCCCTCACATTGGTAACTATGGGCCCGAGTTGGGAATTGATGGTCCTCAGCATGGTACGCGCCTCATGCAGGTCCTGCTTCAGGAGCGAAAGGCTTTCACCGGCCTCGGGCGAATTCACAAGCTTGTCGAGACCGGAAAAGATATCCGTGACCTTCTTTACCATATCCTTTATGGGCAGGTTTGAGAGTGTCTTTGATATCTCGTCCATACTGGACGGAACCGTCGGCACCTCCGTGTAATCGCCATTGTCCTTTCCCCTGAAGACCGCCGGCTGATCCGGAAAGTAATCCAGCGCCACCATGAGTTGTCCAGTGACAAAGTTGTTCACCTGGAGCTGCGCCTTGGCGCCTTTCGCAATCAGGTCCCGAAGGTAGTCTTCATGGTCCCTCCCCTTTCCCACCGCCTCTATCTTGTCCAGGTCTATCTCGGCGACAACAGGTATTACAAAGGAGAGGTCGTCACGCTGGAAAACGAGGGATATCTTGGTTACCGATCCTATCTTGACACCCCGGAAGACAAGGGGCGCGCCAATGGTCAGTCCCTTTACCGATCCTTCGTAATACATGATTATGTATCTTTTATCCCCCAGGACCCGGCCGGCGCCGAATATGAGCACCCCCGCCACCGCGAGAACAACCGCGCCCACGAGAAAAGCGCCTATCATGGTCCTGTTTACAGGTTTTGCCATCCACAATCTCCTTCCAGGGTCCTGTAGCCTTCCCCGTCTTTCCTCCTACGAAAGGAAACAGGGGGGATATTCTTTTCCCGGCTCGGTCTCCAGCCGATCCTCTCCCCGCGTCAGAAAACTCCTGACGGTCGGGTGTCCGCACTCGGCCAGGAGCTTCTTCGGATTTCCGCCGGCAATCATGGTCCTGGTTTCCGCGTCAAGGAAGACCGAATTAGCGCCGATGTTGAAAATACTCGCCAGTTCGTGGGTTACCACCACTATGGTGGCGCCGAGGCTGTCGCGCAGCTCCAGCAGCAGATCGTCCAGAAGCCTGGCGCTTACCGGGTCGAGCCCGGCGGACGGTTCGTCGAAAAAAAGAACCTCCGGATCCAGGGCCATGGCCCGGGCGATGCCGGCCCGTTTCCGCATGCCTCCGCTGATCTCCGAAGGGTAATAATCCTCGAATCCGGACAATCCCACCAGGGACAGCTTCAATGACGCCACCTCCCGGATCGCCCGCGGATCGAGCTTCGTATACATCTCCAGGGGCACGGATACATTCTCCGCGAGGGTCATGGAACTCCACAGGGCGCCGCTCTGGTACATGATGCCCATACGGCGCATCATCCGCTCGCGACCTTCCGGCTCGGCCTCCCAGAAACTCACCCCATCGAACAGGATAGAGCCGCGCGCAGGCGCCTTGAGACCCACCATGTGGCGCATCAGGGTGCTTTTGCCGCACCCGCTCCCACCCATTACGATAAACACGTCGCCGCGGTTGACGGTGAAGGAAAGGTCCCGCTGGAGCACGAAGGCGCCGTAGGCCATGGTCAGATCGCTGACAACGATGTGAGGTTCAGGATTGTTCATGTTCATATCCCCAGGGCATTGCAAAGCACGGTGATCACCGCCGTAGCGACAACGATGCTCACGATGCCCGTAACCACGGCCGAACGGGTAGCGTCGCCCACCGCGGACGCGCTCCGCCCGCACTGCATACCCCGCAGGCAACCGGAGAGGGCCACCAGCACGCCGAAAACCAGGCCGGAAAAGAGCCCGATCCACAGATTGGTGAGACCTACCGCCTTTGTGGTCTCCACATAGTATTCCTTGAAATTCATGTCAAGGGCCGTTACAGCCACGAACATCCCGCCCAGTATTCCCATCAGGTCCGCGTACAGGGTCAGCAACGGCATCATGGCGGAAAGCACGAGCATGCGGGGAAGGATGAGATAGTCAACGGGTGATATGCCCGTGGTGCGCAAGGCGTCTATCTCCTCGTTCACCTGCATCGTCCCCAGGTGGGCGGCGAATGAGGCGCCGGTGCGCCCGGCCATGATAATACCGGTCATGATGGCGCCCATGGCCCTCAGCATCGCTATCCCCACCAGATCGGCCACGTAGATCTGTGCGCCGAACAGCTTGAGCTGTATGGCGCCGACGAACGCAAGAATGAGTCCCACGAGGAAACTGATGAGGGATACGATGGGGAGGGCCTCGCTGCTGCATTCCTGGACGATACTCATCAGATCGGAGCGGCGGAAGGACGCCTTGCCCGCGCACATCCGGACAAAGGAGACAAATATCTCCCCTATAAAGTACAGGGTTTCCTGAAGCGACCGCCCGAGTCCCAGGGCCAGGTCGCCCATGCGCGCCAGGAAAGGGGTCCGGGAAGCATCCCGGCGCGCGCCGGCTCGTTCCGGCACGGCGGTCGCCAGGGAAAGAAGCCTCCCGGCGCCATCCGGCAGCCCATCGAGGGAAACCTGGATACCCTCAGCAAGACAATGCCTGTGAACCTTCAGCAGAAATGTGAGAAGGCCGCTGTCCCAGCCGGATAAAGCCTCCGCATCGAAGGTCACCCTGGCCTCCGGTCCCGCCGGGGCCAGTTCTCCCAGGACGGCGTCCGAGGAAGGGAGGGACCTGTCCAGCCGCCATTCACCGGAGATTATTATCCTGAACGCCCCGTCATCTCCCTTTTCAACATGAACCTTTGCCTGCTCCATCAAAACCCTTCCATCAACGCCATCGATCATGGGAAATTCGCCCATCAGCACCCAGCTGGATATGCGCCTCAATTCCCGCCATCCACCTATTCTCCCCGGGCGTCCGGCGCCGTCTTCTTTTCGGCGATGTCCACCCACCCTCCGCCCATGGCCTTGTACAGGTTTACCATTGCCAGTAAAAGATTGCCCCTGGTCCGGGCATGGGAAAGCTGCGAGGAAAAGAGGCTTCGTTCCGCGTCAAGGACCTCCAGGTAACTGGTGTATCCATTTTCATAGCGCAACCTGGCGATGCGCGCGTAGTTGGACAGGGACTCCACCTGCCTGGTCCTGGTCTCCAGCTCCTCAATGGTCTGTTTTCGGTCCACCAGGGAATTTTCCACATCCCGGAAGGCGTTCTGGATCGTCCGCTGGTAGCTGAGCATGGCCTCTTTCTGGTAGGCCTCGGCGGATTTCACCTGACCAGAGATGGCGCCCGCGGTAAAAACAGGGGCGGCAATGGGCGCGACCCAGTTCCATGTCTCGGCCGGCCCTGTAAACAGTTGCGACAGCCTGGCGCTTGACCAGCCGAACATGCCGGTCAGGGAGATGCTTGGGAAGTATTGCGCCTTGGCCGCGCCGATGCGCGCGTTGGCGGAGATCAGCGCCTGTTCCGCCTGGCGGATGTCCGGCCTCCGTTCCAGCAGGTCCGAAGGGAGGCCCTCAGGGACAACCGGCAGGGCGAGCTCATCGATGGTCTTCCCCCTCGGGATGGAACCGGGATTGCGGCCGAGAAGCACGCTGAGCGCATTCTCCTGCTGGGCGATGCTGTTCCTGAAACCCGGAATGGAGGCGAGAGCCTCCTCGTACTGGGACTTGATCTGGTTCAACTCCAGTTCCGATACGATGCCGCCCTTGAAGCGCACCTGGAACAACTTGTAGGACTCCTCCCTTGACCTGGCCGTGGTTTCGGCAATCTCCAGTTGCCGGTCCAGGTCGCGAAGGTTGATATATCCAGCGGCAATGGATGAGACAAGGGCCATGATAACCCCCGCGCGGCTCTCTTCGGATGCGAGAATGTCGGCGCGGGCCGCTTCGGAGGCCCGGCGCAGCTTGCCCCACAGGTCTATCTCCCAACTGGCGGAAAACTGGGCCTGATAGATCTCCGCCGGATTCTTCACCGCGGAGGAAACGGGAGAAGGTCCCCGTTCCGTGGCGCGTTCCTTGCCCACGCTGGCGCCGGCGCTGACCTGGGGGAACATGGCCGAGCGGGTCGTGACATACTGGCCCCTGTATTGTTCAATCCGCGCGGCGGCAATCTTCACATCCTTGTTTCCCTCAAGCCCGGAGGTAATAAGATCATTCAGGACAGGGTCCCTGAACTGCTCCCACCACGGGGTATCCGCCACGGCTTTGACATCCTTGTCACCGAAACGCCAGGACAGGGGAGTTTCCACCGGCGGCCGGCGGTAGTCGGGACCCACCATGCAACCGGCCAGGAACAGAGCGAGGGTCATCAGCATTATTCCGTTACGCATCGGCGCCACCCCCCTTGCCGGAATCTTCATTGGTTTCAGCGACGTCTCCCGTTCCGGTCCCGCCTTTTTTGGCGGCTCGACCCACCAGCCGCTCAACGACACAGAAGGTCACCGGTATGAGAAAGATGGCGATGGCGGTGGCCGCGGTCATTCCTCCGATAACCGCGGTCCCCATCACCCTCCGTGAAACGGCGCCCGCCCCGCTGGCGATGGCCAGGGGCACGCATCCCAGGATAAAGGCGAAAGAGGTCATCAGTATCGGACGAAGTCGGAGCCGCGCCCCCTCCAGGGCCGCGTCCACCAGCGGCTTTCCTTTCTCGTGCTCCATCCTGGCGAACTCGACGATAAGGATGGCGTTCTTCGCAGCCAGGCCGATGAGCATCACCAGGCCGATCTGGGCATAGAGATTGTTCTCCATCCCCCGCATCCAGAGAAAGAGCAGCGCGCCGAAGACGGCGATTGGAGTGCCGAGCAGAACACTGAAGGGGAGCGCCCAGCTCTCATACTGGGCAGCCAGGATGAGAAAGACGCACAGGAGCGAAAAGGCGAAGATCACGCTTACCGACAACCCTTCCTGAGCCTTCTTCTCCTGATAGCTCATCCCCAGATAGTCGTACCCCATCTCGCGCGGCATGGTCTCCCGGAACACCTCTTCAAGGGCCTTCATGGCCTGGGCCGTGCTGTATCCCTGGGCCGCCGAAGCGTTGATCTGGGCCGCGCGGAACATGTTGTAGCGCATGGTGAATTCAGGTCCGCTGATATTGCGGGACGACACCAGGGCGGAAAGGGGGACCATGTCGCCCTGGTTGTTGCGCACATAGAATTGCCCCACCTTGTCAACATCGGTGCGGTATTCCCCTTCCGCCTCGACGAATATCTGCCACTGACGTCCGAACCGGTTGAAGTAGTTGACGAATCCGCTCCCCATGAAACACTGGAGGGTCTTGTAGACATCGGAGAGGTTGACCCCCTGCTTCAGCGCCTTGTCCCGATCCACGTCCACGTAGATCTGCGGCACGGTGGGACGGAACATGGTATTGACGCCGGCCAGTTCCGGACGCTTTTTCGCCGCCTCCATAAACTTGCCCAAGTTTTCGGAGAGGAATGCCACGTCCTTGCCGGCGCGGTCCTCCAGGATAAAGGTGACCCCGCCCGACGTCCCGACACCGGGAATCGCGGGAGGAGGGAAGGCAAAACCAACAGCGCCGGGAAGGGAGGCGAGCTTTTTGCTGAGGATGAGCTTCAGGGCCTGGTAGCTCTCCACGCGCGTCTTCCGTTCCGACCACTCATCAAGGGTGATGAAGAAAAAGGCGCTGTAGGTATTCTGCACCTGGCTCAGAAGGCTGTATCCCACCACCGACGTGCAGTATTTGACGCCTGGCGTGTTCCGGATCATCTCCTCGGCCTGCTTGCAGATTTCGTCGGTGCGCTGCAGCGATGCGGCGTCCGGAAGCTGGAGACCGGCGAAGATATAACCGTTGTCTTCTTCCGGGAGGAAGCCGGCGGGGATGACCTTGCCGATCCCTCCGGCCAGCAGGGCCACGCCGGCCAGGAGAAGGAGACTGATGACGCTCCTGCGGATGGCCATGCCGCAGATGCCGCTATACCTGTCGGTGGCCCTGCCGAACACCCGGTTGAACCAGTCATAGAATATCCGCAAGGGACCGCTTCCCAGCTTCTTAGGCTTGAGGATCAGGGCCGCCAGGGCGGGACTGAGGGTAAGGGCATTGAAGGCGGAGATGATTACCGAGATGGAGATGGTCACGGCGAACTGCTGATAGAGCTTGCCGGTAATTCCGGGAATAAAGGCGGTGGGAATGAAGACCGCCGCCAGTACGATGGCGATGGCCACCACCGGCCCGGACACCTCCTCCATGGCCTTCAGGGTCGCTTCACGGGGTGAAAGCCCCTTTTCGATGTGATGCTCCACCGCCTCCACCACGACGATGGCGTCGTCAACCACCAGACCGATGGCCAGCACCAGACCGAACAGGGACAGGGTGTTGATGGAGAAACCGAACAGGGGGAAAAAGGCAAAGGTACCCACCAGCGACACCGGCACCGCCAGGAGCGGAATGAGGGTGGCCCGCCACCCCTGGAGGAAGATGAACACCACGATCATCACCAGCAGGAGCGCCTCCAGCAGGGTAAACACTATCTCGCGCATACCCTCGGTAACAGCCAGGGTGGTATCCAGGGCGATGACGTAGTCCAGGTCGGCCGGGAAGCTCTTCTTCAGCTCGGCCATGAGCTTCTTGGCGCTGTCGGCCGCCAGCAGGGAATTGGAGCCGGGCATCTGGTAGAGGGCGATGGTCGCGCTCGGCTTGCCGTTCAGTCGTGAGTTGAGGTTGTAGGTCTGGGCGCCCAGCTCAATCCTGGCCACATCCCGGACCCGGACGATGGATCCGTCCTGGTTGGCGCGCAGCACGATGGCGCCGAACTCCTCCTCTGTCTGGAGACGTCCCTGGGCGCGCACCGCATAGGTGAACTCCTGGCCCCTGGGCGCCGGTTCCGCGCCCACCTGTCCGGCCGGATTCACCGTATTCTGGGTATTGACTGCATTCAGGATCTCGGGGATGGTGATGTTCAGCTTGGCAAGCTGGTCCGGTTTCACCCAGATGCGCATGGAGTACTGTCCAGCGCCGAAGACGGTGACACTGGCGATACCGGGGACACGCGTCATCTGATCATTGATGTTGATATAGGCGTAATTGGACAGGAAGATGTTGTCGTATGTGCCTTTGGGGGAGTAGAGGGAGATGAGGAGCAGCGGGGAGGCAGTGGACTTCTGCACCGTGATCCCGTAGTTGCGCACGTCCGCCGGCAGCTGCGACTCCGCCTGTCCCGAGCGCATCTGGGCCAGCAACTGGTCGGTGTTACTGTCGGTCTTCAGGTCGAAGTTGACCGTCAGCGCCATCTGGCCGTTATTGGCGTTGACGGAGTACATGTAGTTCATGTTGTCCACGCCCGACATCTGCTGCTCGATGGGCGTGGCGACGGACTGTTCCAGGGTCAGGGCGTCCGCGCCGGTATAGGTGGCATTCACCTTGATCTCCGGCGGTACGATGTCAGGAAACTGCGAAATAGGCAGACCGGAAAGGGAGACAAGGCCGATGATCACCATGAAGATGGAGATGACGATGGCCACGATGGGTCGGTTGATAAAGAACCTTGACATGGCGGGCTACCTCTTGCCGGAAGGCGCGGCCGGGCCCGGCGGCGCCGGATTGCCGGAGGACCCGGTCCCGGCCTGGGGCGCGAAAGGCTTCGTCATAACGGTCATGCCCTGTTTGACCTTCTGCAGGCCTTCCACTATCACCTTTTCACCCGGTTTCAGGCCCTTTTTGATTACCCACATTGATTCGAACCGCTCCCCGACCTGTACCGGGCGCATGTCCACCTTGCCGTCAGCGCCGACCACAGCCAGAAGGTATGTCCCCTGGAGTTCGCTCACCGCCCGCTGCGGCACAAGGAGAGCCCCTTTAAGGGTTGCAATCGTTGCCCTGACACGGGCGAACTGCCCGGGTCGAAGAATATTTCTCGGGTTGGAAAAAAGGGAGGCGACCTTGATGGTCCCGGTTGCCGGGTCAACCTGCCGGTCGGCGAAGGTGAACCTTCCCTTATGGGGATAGACGCTACCGTCGGCGAGGATCAGCTCCAGGGTCGCCGCCCCGCTGTTCGTACCGCCTTCCGTTGCCTTGAGGTACTGCTGTTCGCTGACGGGAACATAGACCTTTATGGGATCAAGGGTTGAAACCGTGGTAAGCTCATTGGGCTGATTCGGGGAAACGAGGTCGCCAATCTGGGCCTTGGCAATGCCCGCCACACCATCGATGAGAGAGGTAACCCTGGTAAAGCCCAGGTCAAGCCTGGCCCTGTCCACCGCGGCGCGGGCGGAAAGCACCGCGGCGTGGGCGTCCTGCTCCTGACCGGTGGCGTCGTCCAGGTCCTTCTGGCTGACGGCGTTCTGGGCCGCAAGCGGCTTTATGCGGGCGAGGTTAGCCTTGGCCGTGGTCCAGCGCGCATTCTGTTGCGCCAACTGGGCCTGGGCCTGATCCAGGGCGGCCTGGAAAAGACGCGGGTCTATCTGAAACAGGACCTGCCCTTTCCTCACCAAGTCTCCTTCCTTATAGAGCTGCTTTATGAGGTAGCCGCTGACCTGGGGACGGATCACGGCATTTACCGAGCCGTCAATGGCGGCGACCCACTCAACGACAACCGGCATATCCCTCTGGATTGCTTCAGCCGCCTCGGAGACAGGCGCCTTGGGCGCCGGAGGGGCGCCGGGACGGCACCCGAAACAGTAAGCGGAGAAAACCGCCAATGATGAAAGAACAATGGTTCTCCGGATTCCACGCCCGGCCCGGAATCCTTCAGTCGGCGCGACTGTGCTATTCACATCTCCCTCCTTATCACCGCAATCCCAAAGGCACATGTGTCTTCATCGGCCAAGAGAACGGGCATCTTGAGAAGTTTTCAGCATAACTAAATCAGTGGTAAACGCGGAATCCGTCTTGTCAGTCCGGAAAGGGCGGAAACACAGATTGTAAAATTATATATCTATATGATATTGCTTCAAATAACATAAAGGAGAATTCCAGGTTGTAAAGAATAAATATACGTTGAAGCCGATTTCTCCGTAAAAAATCCGGCGGTTGTATTTTTCGTCCATTCAAGTATGATAGCGAATCAGATTCCGGAGGTGTGCGCCCGACGCTGATCAAACGATTTATCGCGGCGGTATCAAACTATCAATGCTGGTCAATCATATATAGTATTCATAAACCAACCTAAAGTTACAAGCGCGTTGTCCGATAAGAAAAGGTGAAAGGAAAGTATCCCGTATGCCGTGACCAGGGGAACCCTGGGCCGCGCAAAAGCAGGCGACAGGTCACAATTATCACCAGGTAATTTTCGCCGACAATAACAAAGGAGGCCGTGACATGAGAAAAAGACATTTAGCCACAAACCTGGGAAGCTGCGCCCTTGCATTGATTCTATCGCTTCCCGCCTTCGCGCAGGGACCGAAAGGCGCAAAGGCAATATTCGACAGTGGAGAAGGTCCTTCCGTCTCCATGTATTCCACTCCAACCGCCAAAACTCCGGCGAAGAAGACCGTAAAACGCGTTTCAACTCCAAAGGAAAAATACGTAGGCATATCCTATCAGCTTATGCTCCTGTCCGATGACGGAAGCATGAGGGCTGTAACCAGGGCCCGCACCTTCCGTTCAGGCGAGCGGATCAAGATGCTCGTCAGGACAAACAGGCCCGGCTATCTCACCATCCTCAACATCGGTTCTTCCGGCAACACCAATGTTCTTTTCAGCGACTATGTCGACGCCTACACCATGCATGAGATACCTAAAGCCACTACCTTCAGATTCGTCGGCGCTCCGGGCACGGAACGCCTCATGATCATGCTCTCCGACAATCCCAGCCCCTTCGGAGGCGGCCAGCAGCAGGGAGCCGTGACGGCAAGCAACCCTCCGGTCACCACGGCGTCTTCGGAGCAGACATACCCATCCACATCTCCCTATCCGGCATCGGATCCCGGCATGGGCAGTCCGTCCGGCGGCGTATCGGACCTTCCCCCGCCCCCTCCCATCCAGATTGCCTCCAACATGGAAGGCGCGAAAAGTCTGCGAGGCGCCAAGGATATCGTTGTAGAGGATGAAATGCAGACGTCTTATGCCGTCATCTCCCCCAAAACAGGATGGAAACCGGCCAATATGGGCGCCAAGGATATCGTCCTTGAATCGGAAGGGGGGAGAAACTTCGGAGTTATCCCGGCAGCCGCCATATCCGGCGGAGGAATGCTGACCATGCAGGTGAAATTGCGCCATCGCTAAAAGGAGCTGAAAAGTGAATATCAAAAACATCCGCATAATGGCCCCATTCATTCTGGCGCTGTTTATATTCAGCGCCTGCGCCCCTCTTCCTCCTCCCGGCACGCCCCTGACACCGGAACAGAGGGCCTCGGCCCAGCGACAGTGCATTGCCACATACACCGTGGTGGGCGCGCTGGGAGGCGCCGCCCTCGGCGCCCTGTTCGGCAAAGGAGAGGGGGCTCTCATAGGCGCCGCCGCCGGGGGCGCTCTCGCCTTCGCCATTGCCTGGGGACACTGCCTGTCCGCATATTCGGACCTCAAGAGCTATCCGGTGGCCGGGGCGCAGGAGACGGCTGAAAGGACGGGCTACAATCCTTCCCAGGGGAATGTGATAAAGATCGAGGATTACTCTCTCGACCCCACCGGCGTGGCGCCGGGCGGAAAAGTCCGCATGAACGGCGCCTATTACGTCCTGGCCCCCGATGGACAACGGGATGTAAAGGTTGTCGAAACGAGATCACTTTCTTTCCTGGACCCGGAAAAAAACGAATGGAAGGAACTGGGCGCCGTGGACCAGGAGGTGATGGCAGCCATTGGCACAAGGAGAGCGGAAGGGAATTTCGATATCCCGCCGGATGCTCCTGAAGGTCAATACAGAATAGCCCTCAAAGTCGCGGCGAACGGAAAGTACGATCAACTGTCCAGAGACCTGACAGTGAAGAAGGGAATGCCCAAGGCTCCTTCAGACATGGCCTCTTACGACGCGACCGGCGCCAAATCCTTAAGCGGCCCATCTGCCGGCAGGAAAATCATAAAAAAGAAAAAGTAGCCGGTTAAAACGCCCGGGCGCCGCCAGCGGCAAAGGACCGCGGCGGCGCCTTTGTCTTTTGACTATGCCGCCTCTCACTTCCACGGCGGTTGCATAAGGATTGAAGAATGAACATCGAATCAAGAAAAGAAACGGATTTCCAGCGGGGAAAACCGGCGAAGAAGCCATCTCCGCGACGTATTCTGTCCACTCTGGCATTGTCGCTGCTCCTCATGGTTGTCCCGGCATTGCACGCAGGCGCATCCGGATCCCCGGTAGGCGACTTCCATGTCGGACAAATCAATGAGCAGCTTCAACGCAACGGCATCAACAACGGCTTTGCCGAGCTCGACCAGTTCGGCAGAGTGCAGCTGAAAGGCGCATACGAAGACGAAAAGGAGGTCGACCGGGCCTTCTCCATTGCCCAGACCGTCGTGGGCGTCAAATGGGTTTCGCCGGTAACGCCTGAAAACATCAAGGTTAAGGAGTGGGAAAGAAGATTCAGCAACCTGTTCTCCCGGGCCAATGTGCTGAAACCGGCATCCAGGGGAGACGAGCCCCCCGGCCCTATCCGCAACCGCTATGCCCTGGTGGTGGGCGTCGGCGAATTCATGAGCAATATTCCCAGGCTGCACTTCGCGGTTCAGGATGCGAACACCTTTTACCAGTTCCTCATCGACCCGAGGCGTGGAGGTTTTCCCCGTTCCAACGTGACGTTTCTCACCAACCAGAATGCCACGAGGAACAATATCTCGGCCGCCCTGGACCGCTTGAAGAGAATGGCCGGTCCGGATGACCTTGTGGCGGTTTACATGAGCAGCCACGGCACGCCTCCCGAAAAATTCGGGGGCGTGTTCATCGTAACCTACGATACGGAGATTAAACCGCGGGAAAAGGTATGGCACACCTCCATCAGCGAGAGCATTCTGCGGGACTTCATCGAAAACCTGCAAGCCAAACGGCTTGTCATGATCCTCGATGCCTGCTACAGTAACGGCGCCTACAGCAAGGTACCGGGTTTTCTCCCTCCCGGAGGCAAATCACTGGGCGCCAGCGACAATGAAGGGTACGGACTCTCCCCCCAATACGGCAGGAGACTGCTGGGCGCCAAGGACATCGTTCTCGACGACGAACCATCGAGGGTTCAGGCTTCGGCCCGCTCAAAGTCCTTCAACGGACAAGACGGCTGGGGCAGGGTTCTGATTGGCGCCAGCGGCGCCGGAGAACAGTCCTGGGAATCGGATCAACTGAACAACAGCATCTTTACCTACTACTTTCTTGAAGGACTCAACAGAAACAACGGCGCCGTCAAAAATGCCTTCTACTACGCCAAGCCGCGCGTCACGCAACGGGTAAAGCAAGAAAAAGGAACCGATATCGATCAGAACCCCCAGGTCATATCATCCCATAACGAATGGAACATGCAGCTGGCGCAAAAGAGGCGCTGATTTCGTGACAAATCAAAAAGGAGGGTAGTTTCCATGTCCGTGAGGTTTCACAACAGTATGGCGTTATTGGCGGCAACCGCACTGGTCCTTGCTTCGTTTTCCCTTACCGGTTGCAACAAGGTTCAGGAAGTGCAGGAAAAGCTGGGAATGAAAAAGAAAGAAGAGCCCGCGCCGGAACAGCCGGCCCCGGCGGCGACCCCCGAACAGCCCGCTCCCACGGCGCCCCCCCAGCAACCGGTAGCGGAAAAACCGGCGGAAAACAAGCCGGCCGGCTCTTCGGAACCTTCATTCGAGGTAAGAAGCCATATCAAGCAAGGTCTCAGCTATGTCTCAACCGCAAAGAACGCACACAACAAGGCCCTTTTCGACGAGAATATCGATAACGCCCTGAAAGAATTCTCTCTGGCAATTGAAAAGGCGCCTGACTACGCCGATGCCTACTCAAACCGCGGTGTCGCCTACATGCAGCAACGCAAATACAACAAGGCCCTGGAGGACCTGAAGAAGGCCAAAGAACTGAAACCCGAAAGCCCATCAATCCGTTACAACCTGGCATGTCTCTATTCTCTGAAAGGAGACTTGGATTTCGGTCTGGACGAACTGGACGCGGCCCTTGCCAACGGGTTCAGCGACTACGAGTCCCTGCGCAGGGATCCCGACCTGAAGAATCTCAGGAAAAGCCCGGAATTCAAAAGAGTGCTGGAAAAACACAAGGTATTCATCATGAAATAGCCGTCCCCTTGCCACGAATCCGGAAGCCCCCCTCCACTTACATGGAGGGGGGCTTTTTTGTTGGCTTGAGGTAATTACGGCAATGATCCACAAAGCCTGCAATGACTGACGCCGGGAATTTTAATTTATTTAACAATTGCTTCAAATAATGTTTGCTATACTACTCTAAATTTGGTATTTACATTTCTGAATAATGAATCGTTACACATATTGCCTCCCCATCTTTTCTGGAAACACCAGACAGGCAGGAGAACCGTTCCGGAAAGAAGCCATGACTCCAGGAACGATTCAGGTACGCATAAACTAACGAATAAGGTTACAAGGAGGAACCATGTCTACTGAATTCCTGTTTATCATTCCCGCGACACCCTGCTACGTCCCCAACCCCGACATGCGGACCAGAGCGCTGGACGCATTCAAAAACATGCTGCCGACCGCTGATGAGGTGGATGCGGTTGTGCACAATGAAGTCCGCTTTATCGACGCCGGGGCAAGATTCGAAACTGTAAGATGCCCGATCTGCGACAGCGAACTGGACCAGATATGGTGGGGAGACGCAATGAACATTGCCCAGAGGAGCGCGTTCAAGGACCTGAACGTAAAACTCCCCTGCTGCGACTCACAAAGCACCCTGGACAATCTCCAATACAAAATGCCGTCCGGGTTCGCGCGGTTTCTCCTCCAGGCGCGGGAACCTGGGCCCGGCCGATATCTCACGGTGGACAAACTGCAAGCATTGGAATCCATCCTGGGCACCCCGTTGAAACAGGTCTGGGCACAATACAAGAATAATGAAAAGGGCCAGGTTCGCACTTACAGGGCCCGAGAAGCAGCATCCGCTTCCCGCGGATGACAACCTTCGGGGCTTTCAGGGTATGACGAAATGAATATGTGCCCAGCATGCGGATATTCCACCTTCACGGATGAAACCTTCCCTTCTTGCCCGGCATGCGGCGCCACGGGAAGCAATCGTCTCAGGAGGCTTCCCCGCGTCCCCAAAAAAGACTCGAGGCGTTCCGGGATTAATGCCCAAATCACGGAAAAGCGTTTTACCGAACCAGCCCCCGAAGGAAAGATACGCAAGTACACCGAAATGCTGGACTTGACGGGCGGGATTGCCTGCGATCACCCATCAGCGGAACAAGACCCCGCCCCGACACTCCGAATCTCCAACCCAATGAAGCTGACAGGTTGGGTCGCGGCGGGAGGCGGAACCCTCCTCATCTGCGCCGCCATGTCAGGCCTTTTCAGCTATTACGTGAAAGACTGGCAATCAATCCTTTCGGTTCCGTTACTTGAACCTGTCTCACGGCTGGAAATCTTTTTCAAAGCGGGCCTGTTTCCATGGTTAAGGTTCATATTAGGCATCTGCTTCATTGGCGCATCCTACCACCTTTTGACAGAAGGACGCCACGCGGCGCAAATCCTGTCAATACTCTCCCATGGCATAATCGTATTTAATCTGCTTGAAGAGACGGTTGTTCTCGCAAATCGCATAGCGCTTACCTCCGGCGCTCCTTCATCCATATTCTATATTGACCGGTTCGTCACATTCATAGTGACTGTTTTTTTCTGGAGCAGTCCGTTTCTGGCTGTTATTCTGCTTCTTCGATACGACCGCGCCGCCCGCCGCCGGCGGGAAAAAATGCCCCGGACCAGGCTTTCTCGGAAATAGGGACTCACTGAATTATCAGTTTTTTGCCACGGGACGGAAGTCGCATTCAGGCTGTCCGCAAGAATCCGTCCGGGGCGTTTTTCATCTTCTTTTCGTGCTTCCGCCGGTACATATCCCTGTCCGCCTCCTCCATGAGCTGCTCGATGGTCTCAGGTTGACGAACATCATACCTCGCGGTTCCCATGCTCAGGGAAAGCTTGTACGGATGATCAGCGCGCATGTTAAAAAGCCTCAGATTTTCTTCAATGCGCATACTGACACTTTCTCCGGGATCATCCCCCGACTCAAGGGCGAACCCCACGAACTCATCCCCTCCCAAGCGGGCCACGATATCAGAAACGCGGAACGATGCCTTCAGGATCTGAGCCGTATCCTTCAGGGCCTGGTCACCCCGCGAGTGGCCAAAGGTGTCGTTGATGGCCTTCATATTGTCCATATCCACATAGAAAAGCATCACTCCCTTCCCCAGGCGATCCGCCACCTTTATCTGCTGAACGGAAAGGGCGAGAAATCCCCGACGGTTGTATAAACCGGTCAGCTCGTCGATCAGGGAAAGATCCCGCAGCTTTTTTTCCGTTAGCTTCTTCTCTGTTATGTCTCTCAGATGTACAAGCTGGAGCTTTTTTCCTTTTATGGATACGACGGTTATGGAAACATCCACAATAACGGAGGCGCCGCCGGGACCAAGCAATTCCCATTCAAAGTCCGCGCGCCCCTCGGAAAACACCGTTCTCATGATATTGGCCGAAATCTCCGCCGAAATCCGGCCATCCGGCTGGTGGAAAGGTGAAAAGTCGGTGGGTTGACGGTACAGCGTTTTTTCCCGGCAGCCGTCGCCCAGCAATCGGATTGCCGCATGGTTGCAGTCAACAATTCTGTTTGAGCCATCCAGAAGGAGTATCGGTTCCGGCGCCGCGTCAAAGAGGAGCCGAAACTTTTCCTCACTGTCTCGCAAAGCCTCTTCCGCCTTCTTCAGCTCACTGATGTCGTGGATCAATACCAGATGGCCGTCTTCTCTCCCTGCCCCTAACTGAAGTCGGGTAACTGTCACCTGGGCTACAATACGCCGGCCGGTCTGACCCTGAAGCGGCTCGTCCACCAATCCCCCACCCGCCTTGACAGCGGAAAGGAGTCCCCTGCATCCACCCAGAAGCAGTTCAACGGGTGCGCCCGCGGCATCCCGCGGGCCTCTCGCCATGAGTGACAGGGCAGCCCGGTTAAAGTCCGCCAGGATCCACTTGTTATTAAACGTCATCACCGCATCGCCCAGATTCTCCACCAGCAGACTACGGGCCAGGGGCGCCAGATCAAAGATGCGATAGCGGAACAGCCCCAAGGCATAGAGAGCGCAGGAAAAGGCTAAGGCAAAGGGAACTGGGTCGACCCCCCACGGCGCCACCCCGGCAAGATGGACGATAAAAGCGCTCCAGGGAAGGACGGAGCCGGCCAGCATCAATGCCGTCCGGGTCCGGCAATGACCCGGAGACCTGATCAGCATCAAAAGAAACATAGCGTTTCCGGCAAGAATGGCGGCATTGGAGTACAAGACATGGAACCAGTACCAGGCGCCTCTGGTGAAGGAAAGGACTGGAAAAGGGCCATTCATATCGACAGCGACAGATCGGTAATGCAGGTGGTGCGCACCATTGGTCTGGAAGATGACAAGGGTAAGGAAGGAAATAGTGAATAATACCGCCATGAACGAACGGGGAACAGGGCGGGAGGGATAATTGAAGCGATACGACAGAAGAAACCAGAAAGCAGGCAGGAAAGGAATCCCCAGGTATTCAATCCTGGAACCGTCCAGCATCTCGGCAACGGTATTTCCGGATAGTTCCAGCGCATAGCCGCCGGCATAAAGGGCGACCGTGAGCAACAGACCGGCAAAAGCCAGGGCTGACGGGACGGAACGCCGCTTGCTCCAGCCGAACCAGGCAAGGAACAGCGCCCCCCCGGCGGAGACCAGAAGCGCTATGATGCACAGCAATCGCATAAGAACCTTCTTCGTCAATGGTTATGCAGGTGGCTCACATTGAATCAGATAACGGAAAGCCCCCGGGTTACCTTTCAAAACACCGGGGGCTTTCCATCGAGTGTTTTCCGCCGCCATCGGCTTATTCACCAAGATAGGTATACCCCTGCAGCGCCCTGTCCAGAAGCTCAAGAAAATGGCTGCTTTCCTCTATTGATATCTTGCGCGAAGCAACCCCCTTCTCAAGATTGTCCCTCACGTTCTTTACGATCTTGCTTCCTTCATATTGCACGTATTTCAGGCTCTCCCAGGTTGCGTCGCCACTGATGACGGTATCTATCTTGTAGTTGGTCTTCTTGTTAAAGGTAATGTGAACCGCGTTGGTGTCGCCGAAGAGGTTATGCATGTCCCCCAGGATCTCCTGGTACGCTCCGATGAGGAAGAAGCCGATGAAATATTCCTCGCCGGTCCGTATCTTGTGGATCGGGAGATACTTGGTCCTTCCGTTCTCACCTACGAAGCTGGTGATCTCGCCATCCGAATCGCAGGTGATATCCGCGATGGACGCGATAACATCAGGCCTCTGGTTCAGGCGCTGAATAGGGACTATGGGAAACAACTGATCAATGGCCCAGGAGTCGGGGACCGACTGAAAGAGGGAGAAATTGGCGAAATAGGTCTGCCTCAGACTGAGCTGGAAGTTCTGCAACTCATCGGGTATGGACTTCATGCGCTCAACGATGCCGTTGATTTTTCTTATTATCCTGGCGCAGATCCATTCCGCGATGGCCCTTTCATTGAGATTCAGATAGCCCAGATTGAAGAGGCTCACCGCCTCCTGTATAAGCTGGATTGTGTCGTGATAATCCTCACGCAGCGAATGACGATCTATGCTTTTCAGGATATCCACCAGCTTCTTTACCGTAGGTGAGAGTTTTTCCGGATTATCCAGGATCGACTCGAAGTCGGGCATCAGGTTCCGGGTATTGGTATCCAGCACGTTGGTAACCAGCACCGAATAGTGGGCTACAGTAGCCCGGCCGGACTCGGAGATGATGTTCGGGCAGTCGACACCCGCCTCGTCGCAGATATTCTTGATCTGGTAGATTACGTCGTTGGCGTATTCCTCGACGGAATAGTTGACACTGGAAAAGTAGCTGGACTTGGAACCGTCATAGTCGACCCCGAGACCACCGCCGATATCCAGATAACGCAGATTGACACCCAGCCTCTTCATCTCCACATAGATGCGGGCGCCTTCGATAAGGGCGTTCTTTATCTTGTCGATCTTGGTTATCTGGCTGCCGATATGAAAATGGAGCAGATTGATGCTTTCAAGGAGTTCATGCCTCTTCAGGATCTCGATTGCGGAAATCAGTTCGGAGATGCGCAGGCCGAACTTGGCGTCTTCACCACCTGATGTGGCCCATTTTCCGGTGCCCCTTGAGGAAAGTTTTACCCTTATCCCCAATTTGGGGATAATCCCGGTCTTTTCGGAAAGCTCGACTATCTTTTCCAGTTCGAACAGCTTTTCAACGACGATGGTGATGTCGTACCCGATTCTGGTTGCATAAAGAACGGTCTCGATAAATTCGGTGTCTTTATATCCGTTGCAGATTATGGGCAGCCCGTTTCCCGTGGACAATGAAATGGCCGCGACCAGTTCGGGCTTGGAGCCGACCTCCAGACCTATCTGGTACTTCTTGCCGAATTTGGTGATAGCCTCGACCACCTGACGCTGCTGGTTGACCTTTACCGGATAGAAGGTCTGGTAAGTGGCCGGGTAGTCGTTATCCTGGATGGCGTTCCTGAAGGCGCGATTGATACTGGCGATACGCCCTTCAAGGATGTTCATGAACCTGAGCAGGATCGGCGGCTTTATCTTTCGCTTGATAAGGTCGTCCACCAGAACCCGCAGATCTATGGAATGCTTCGAATTGGGCGAGGGATGGACGCAGATGTTCCCCTTCTTGTTGATGGAGAACAGTTCGTCACCCCAGTTGTTGATATTGTAGATCTTGGCGGACTCATTTATGGACCAGCGTTCCATGGGCATTTCGCAAACCTCTGTCAGTAATGAATGTGTAGGGGCGAACCTTGTGTTCGCCCGGGTCGGAGGCAGTCATCAAAGGGCGGACACAAGGTTCGCCCCTACCCTCCGGCCTTCAGCGATAAAAAGGTCACGACAACCTCCCCCTGAAATCCTCATAAGTGAAGCTCCGCACTACATTCAGCTCCCCGGTCACCGGCTCGAAAGTGCAGATGGCCGGATGCTGTATGCCGTTGAAGGTGGTGGTCTTAACCATTGTGTAATGGGCCATGTCCAGGAAAGCCAACCGGTCTCCAGGCGCAAGTTGTTTCTCGAACGACCAGTCTCCTATCACGTCCCCCGCAAGGCACGAAGGACCGGCGAGACGGAAGGTATGGGCCTTTTCACCCGCATCGAAACCATTCTTGACGCCGGGACGATAAGGCATTTCCAGGATGTCGGGCATGTGACAGGTTGCCGAGACATCCATGATGGCGATATCCATTTCATTATGAGCCACATCCAGCACCTCTCCTACCAGGATGCCGGCGCCGATCGCTATGGCCTCGCCCGGTTCCAGGTAGACATCCAGGCCGTATTTTTCCCGGAAATAGAGGACAAGCTCAACGAGAGCGTTGGTATCATATCCCTCACGGGTTATGTGGTGGCCACCCCCAAGGTTCAACCACTTCATCCGCGGCAGGAATTCCCCGAACTTCTCCTCGAACACACGCGCGGTGCGCTCCAGCGGCTCAAAAAGCTGTTCACACAAGGTATGGAAATGGAGCCCTTCTACACCGTCCAGGGAACGCCCTTCGAATTCACGCCGCCGGATCCCCAGCCGGGATTTGGGCGCGCAGGGATCATAGATAGCGGTATGTCCCTCGGAATGCTCCGGATTCACACGCAGGCCGATGGAAACCCGTCCTCTCTCCCTTTCCCACAAGGGACGGAAGCGCTCCAACTGGGCAAAGGAATTGAAAACCAGATGGTCTGAAATCCCGAGAAGCTCCTTCACATCGCTCTCTTTAAAGGCGGCGGCGAAGCTGTGCACCTCCCGGCCGAATTCCTCGCGCCCGAGCCGAGCCTCCCAGGGCGAACTGGCGCAGACCCCGAAAAGGGTCTCCCGGATGAGGGGAAAGACGCTCCACATGGCAAAGGCCTTGAGGGCCATAAGGATCTTCGCCCCACTCCGTTTCTGGACCGAGTCAAGGATGGCAAGATTGTGGCGCAGCCGTCCAAGGTCCACCACGTAGGCGGGAGAGGGAGAAAGTTCAAGTATTTTTTCTATGTCGATGCCGGTCAAACCATTCATTCCCTGTTCTACGGTAGGGGCAAACCTCGTGGTCGCCCGTCAGAAGGGCAACCACAATGTTTGCCCCTGCAAATATCGTGTTTACAGCTCCGGCCACTCACCCTCTACCACCACGTGGGGAAGCCCCATGACGGACAGTTTTTCCAGGAACGGTTCGGGGTCGAACTGCTCCATGTTCCACACCCCCGGTCTATGCCATTTACCGGTGAGCATCATGATCCCGCCCACAACCGCTGGCACTCCGGTGGTATAGCTGATGGCCTGGGAGTTGACCTCCCTGTAGCAGGCCTCATGGTCACATATATTATATATGTAGACCTGCTTCCTCTTGCCGTCCTTGATTCCCCGGGCTATGACACCGATACAGGTCTTGCCCTTGGTCAACGGACCGAGGCTCCCCGGATCGGGCAGCACCGCCTTGAGAAACTGGAGGGGAACGATTTTCCGTCCTTTGTACTCCACCTCGTCGATGCGGGTCATGCCAACGTTCTGAAGCACCTCCAGGTGCTTGAGATAATTGTCGGAAAAGGTCATCCAGAACTGGGCCTTCCTGATGGTGGGGATATGCTTCACCAGGGACTCCATCTCCTCATGGTACATCCTGTAGATATTCATGGGGCCGATGCCTTCGGGAAAGTCGAAGCTCCGTTTTGTCGCCAGGGCGCCGGTCTCCACCCAGTCTCCGTTCTCCCAGTGGCGGCAGGGAGCGGTTACCTCCCTGATGTTAATCTCGGGATTGAAGTTGGTGGCAAAGGGCTGGCCATGGGAACCGGCATTGGCATCGATGATGTCCAGTTCCCGGATCTCGTCCAGGTGGTTTTTAGCCGCCAGGGCGGTGAAGACGTTGGTCACCCCCGGGTCGAAACCGCTCCCCAGAAGGGCCATGAGACCCTTGTCCAAAAAACGGTCCTGATAGGCCCATTGCCAGCCGTACTCGAATTTCGCGGTATCCAGGGGTTCGTAGTTCGCCGTATCCAGATAGTCTACTCCAACCTCCAGACACGCATCCATGATGGTCAGATCCTGGTACGGCAGGGCCACGTTGATCACCAGCTTCGGCTTTTCCGCCTTGAGAAGCTCCACCAGCTCAGGCACGTTGTCGGCATCCACCCTGGCTGTTTTGACCGGAAAATCGATCTCGGCCGCAATGGCCTTGCATTTGGACTCGGTACGCGAGGCAAGTGTTATCCCGGTAAACACATCCGATGCCTGGGCGCATTTGTGGGCCACCACGCGCCCGACACCACCCGCTCCTATAATCAGCACTTTGCTCATTGTCGTATCTCCTGTCTATTCTGGTCTGCAAGGACTCAGTAATCGAACGCCGGCGGCGTCACCACCCACAGTATCTTTGCTTCGGTCTTGCCCGGGTTCTTCACCGCATGGCGCTTGTCGGAACTGAAGTAGAAACACTCGCCCTTCTTTACAGTATAGGTACGGTCATCAAGTCGGAGCTGAATCTTTCCGGCGAGGACATAACCGAACTCTTCACCTTCATGGTAATCCTGCGTATCCATCTCCTCGCCCGGAAGTATGGTTACCAAGGCAGGATCCATCTCCCGGTTCCTTGCGCCCGGGACGAGAAGCTCAACCTTTACTCCGTCCTCGTCGCTGGTGGACTGCACCCGGTATTCGGTCCCGAAGACAACCTCTTCACCGCCCGACTGCTCCGCGAAAAACTCCTCGAGGGTTGTGCCCAGAACGTCCACGATATCTTTCAGGGTTGCTATGGAAGGAGATGTCGCGTCATTTTCCAGCTGGGAAATGTATCCCTTGGTAAGATCGGCCCGGCTGGCAAGCTCCTCCTGTGTCAACGAGTTGATCATCCTGAACCGCTTCAACCGTTCACCAATCTTCAAGGAACCCTCCGGGTTTAGTATATGTAAACTTTTTGTAAGAAACCATGTTTAGCTATTGTAAACTTTATGTTTAATAATTCAAGAACGGGATGAGGTTTATATTATAAATGCGGTTCCCTGTCAACAGATTTCCCATCGCACACAATTCCTTGCATCTCGCCATTCCCGCCACTTACACGCTACAGCAGACCAGCGTCCATCCCGGCGGTAAAGTCCCCTTCAGACCGGGGTGTTCTTGCGCGCCGAAATATGATACCTTGCCCTCCTCTGATATCTCAGCATGACTGAAATTTTACCGCATCAAACGGAGGAAGGCATGATAACCGGAAAAAATATCGGATGCATCGGCGGCGGGAATATGGCGGAAGCCATTGTGAGAGGCTTACTGGCGGGAAAAATCCCCTCCGGCGCCATACTGATCGCGGAACCGGTGAGAAAACGAAGGGAGTTTCTGGCCGCAAGTTACGGGATCGGCACGGTGGAGGAAAACAGGGAGGCAATGGCCTTCGGAGAGATAGTCATTCTGGCGGTCAAGCCGCAGGTCTGCATGGAGGCGCTTAATTCCCTGGACGGTACGGCGGCGCAGGGGAAACTGTTCATCTCCATAATGGCCGGAGTTAAGACCAGGACCATCGAGTCAGCCCTTCCGCGGGGAGCGCGGGTGGTACGGGTAATGCCGAACACGGCCGCACTGGTCCTGAAGGCTGCTTCCGCCGTCGCGCCCGGCGCCAACGCAACAGCTGACGACGTGGCGGTTACCCTCGAGATATTCAATCTTCTGGGGACGGCGCATTCCCTGAACGAAAAACTCCTGGACGCCGTTACAGGACTGTCCGGAAGCGGCCCCGCTTATGTGTATGCCCTGATCGAGGCGCTGTCGGACGCGGGAGTCAAGAACGGTCTTCCCCGCGACATAGCCACCAGCCTCGCCGCGCAGACCGTTTTCGGCGCAGCCGGGATGATGCTGGAAACTGGCGAACACCCCGCCCTTCTGCGGGAAAAGGTCACCTCTCCGGGAGGAACCACCATTGCCGGACTCCAGGTACTGGAGGAGAGGAGTTTCAGGGGCACGGTAATGTCAGCCGTGGACGCAGCCACGGCGCGCTCCATGGAACTGGGAAAAGAATAGCAGGAAGTTCAGAATATCAGGCCGAATTCCCGCTCCAGATATTGGAAGGCCCTTTTCACCCTTGTTTTGAGGGTGACTTCATTCACCGGCTTGAAGATAAAATCAAAAAAGCCCTTCTCGAATGCCCTGGCCTCTTCATCCCTGTCCGCGCTGCCGGTCAGCAGGATCATGGGGATGAAGCGGGTCTCGGGAAGGTTTTTGAGAGCGGCGAAAAGCCCGTAGGCGTCAAGCTTGGGTATGGATTTTTCGGTCACGATAACCTGCGGCATTTCGGAAATAGCGGTTTTGTAGGCATCCATTCCGTCGGCCGCGGTTTTTACCAGGTAGCCGTCCTTGGTAAGAACGTGGCTCAGCATGGTGCAGGAAAGATTGTCGTTCTCCACCAGCAATACGGTCTTCTCCTGCTGAAAAGACGGTTCCTTACCCAGATAGTGCCGGCAAATCGCGGCTGTAATCTCTTTGCGTGTCGCGATAAAGGGCACTATTGTCAGACCGTGGTTCGCCGCGATATTTGAGACTATTCTGGTTTCAGTGGGGTCCGCCATTGCCAGCGCCAGCTTCCCGTTCTCGATTTTCAGGGGAAAAAGCATCGCCTGCATGGCGACATCGGCCGGGATCAACTCAAGAACTTCCGGACTGAACGAATGGCGGGCGAAATTTCCCACCACCCGGTAGCCGTACTGTTCGGCCAGGGCCGAAGCCAGCTCATCACCGGTTATCAGCTCCATCTCTTCCAGAAGACTTCCAAGCCGCTTCTTAAGACGTTTCGAGCGGGCTAGTATCCTCTGCATGGTCTTCTCCGTAATAAGACCCTGGCCGACAAATATTTCACCCAGCAATTTTCTCTTGTCCATGACATCTCCAGATATACGCGCGGCATCCGGCTTTCGCCTTATCGGCTTGCATAGTATAACTATTGCAGCGACAAATCCATAACAACATCATAAACCCGTTCTAACTCATTCCTTTCGGCTCGGCCCGTTTTCCCTCTCGCGATTAAGCAGTTCATATGCCTCTATCTGTTCCTGAAGGGATAGCTTCCGCCGCCCCCCTCCCTTCCTTAAGCAAATTCCGCACCGCGCATCCGGGCACCACTGACAGCACCGGCAATCGGGACAGGGGTGTTTTTTCGCACCGTCAACCATCGCTCCGCTCTTTCCCGGCCGGACCGGCGCCGGCGACTCCTTCTCCGGAATCAGAGCCGGCAGGGGAACCGCGAAGGACTTCGCGGATCTTCACCAGCAATTCACCCGGCGTCAAAGGCTTGGATATGAGGGGGATACCTTCCATCAACACTCCCTGCCTGGTTATCACGTCATAGGTATGACCGCTCATGAAAACAACCTTTATGTCCGGCCTGATGGACTTTGCTTCATCATATATCTGCCTGCCTGTTTTTTTCGGCATGATCACATCAAGCAACAGAAGTTGCACCGTGTCAAGATGTTGTCGGAATTTTTCCAGCGCATCTTCGCCATCAACCGCTTCAATCACAAGATACCCGTATTTTATCAGGATATGTTTCGTAAGCATGCGAACGAATCTGTCATCCTCGGCAAGGAGGATGGTTTCCCTGCTTCCGGAAGGCAACAGATGAGGCTCCATCCTTTTCCGTTCCACAACCGCATCGGCAACGGGAAAAAATATCGTAAATACGGTCTGCTTCCCCGGCGCGCTCTCCACATCGATAAACCCCCTGTGCTGCTTCACAATACCGTAGACCATGGAGAGGCCGAGCCCCGTGCCCTTCCCGACTTCCTTGGTGGTGAAGAACGGTTCAAATATCCTTTCCTTCACCGAAGAATCAATCCCATAACCCGTGTCGGCGACCGTCAGCTTCGCGTAGCTTCCCGGAGGCGGTTTCCAATGTTCCTCATCACCCCCATCGGAAATCTCCTTGAGTTCCGTCCCCATACTCAGAACTCCGCCTTGAGGCATTGCGTCACGGGCATTGGTAACGAGGTTGATAAGTAATTGCTCGATCTGCAGCTCATCCGCCAGGATGACCAGTTCTTCCCTGGTTGCCCGGAAGTGAAATTCCACATTTTCACCCAGAAGGCGGACAAGCAAAGTGTAAATATTGCTTATGGTCTCGTTCAGGTTGATGGGCTTGGGATGAATCACCTGATTCCTGCTGAAGGCAAGGAGCCTCCGGGTAAGCTCCGACGCCCTTTCAGCGGCGGCGGCAATCTGCTCCACGTAATCACGGACCGGTCCCTTTCTCTTGATACGATCGCGAAGAAGAGCGGCATAACCTTCAATGGTTGACAGGATATTATTGAAATCATGAGCCACTCCGCCCGCCAGCGTACCCACTGCCTCCATCTTGCATGCCTGGCGCAACTGTTTTTCCAGGTGTTCCTTTTCACTTTCCCTTTTCTGGAGGGATTCGGCGATAGTATTGAAAGCAGCGGCCAGCTTTCCAATCTCATCCTCCGTTTCCACCGGCACCTTTTCCAAAGGCGCCCCCATTCCCATCATCCTGACCCGCTCAGTCAGCCTGTCCAGCGGTCTCGTTACCCCTTTCACGACAAAGTATACAATCGCGAACGCGGAAATCAGAAAAAAGAATGCCATCAGGGCGCTATTCAACAACAGGGTCCGCAAGGAATCGTCCAGGCTCTTTTTGTCCAGAACCACCCTGACGAACCCGATGACACGCTCGCTCCCACCCGACAGTTCATCCACGAAAAACAGGGATTCGTCCGCTAAAAAACGGGAAGCCGAACTGACCGGCGCCCAGGATTCGATGGTATCCTCCCCGGTCCGGACATACAGCGCATCCCGGCTTCTTTCCAGGCGGCGCAAGATGTCCTTTTTTTCCTTCGCATCCAGCGGAAAATCCTTGTCCTTCCACCGGACGCCTTTTTTCCTTTCCTCTTTCAGCGTTTTCCCATTCTGGCTGTAAATGTAAACCCGCAACACCTCATTGATCTGCAAGACGCCATTAACCGGGTCAGTCAAAAGCTCGGGATTTTCCGCGAAAACCCCGAGACGCGAGCTATAGGCCAGGAGTCTTGCCAGAACCTCTCCCTGCCGCACCAGTATTTGCGTTCGCGAACTCCACTGGTTATGGAAAAAGAAACCCGTGAAGGCAATGGAAAGGACAACCACCAGAAAAATAATGAAGATAAATATCTTGGAGGCAAATGTTTCACGGGGCCTGAGTTGCAGTTCTCGAAGTTTCATAGGCATTTCACTTGAATATCCGGACTTTCGACCGGAGATCATCTCCCAGGGGAATACGAAGCTTGCGCGCTACCGATTCATTGATAATCAGCGACGGGTTGTCGGCCTCCACTGGCGGAATATCACGGGCATTCGCGCCCGACAGAATTCTCGCGGCAAGGTCACCCGCCTGTTTTCCCATATCGAATGCGCTGACATCAAGAGACATGAAAGCGCCCAGTTCCAGATACTTGGCCGAAAATGCGCATACCGGCAGACGGTTCTCCAGAGAGAACAGCATTATCAGTTCCGCGGTTTCAGGAGTCACCACCGTGGTATCGGGTATCATCCAGATGGCGTCAATGGACCCCTTCAGGCTACCCAGCGCCCTGGATACATCTTTCGCATGGCTGACCTCCTTGGCAAGAAGGTCCATTCTGAGTCCCCTGGCCACTCTCTGTGCCTTTCTCACGAATGCGCCGCTTTTTTTCGGGTCGTACAGGAGACCGACCCTTCGAGCGCCCGGGATTATCCTGCGCAAAGACGAGAGTTGCCTTTCAGGTGAAATGGTCATGCTTACTCCCGTGATATTCTTTTCCTCCAGGCTGTCCGCGGACGGCAAGATAACCATCAGATAGACTACAGCGATTTCCGCATTTTTCACGGCATAAAGCGCCTCCATGCCTATTGCGAGAACCAGATCAGGCTTCTTGCGCCGTATGGTCGAGGCCGCGTCTTTCCCTTCACTTATTATATAATCCACTCCCTTGAATCTTTCATCCAGGACATGCCTGAATCCGGACAAGGCTTCGCTGTAGGGCCTGAACCGCTGGTTCCGCACGACCAGAATCTGCTGCGCAGAAGCATCCGCCGGCCAGATGATCAGGCAATAACCCAGCATTATGGAAAGGAAGACAATTCTCGCCATGAATCCGCTATTGTGGACAAACACTGTTTGTTTTGGTAAGAATAACTGGGACTAAGATATGATCCGGAATAGCGCCACGCAATCAAGAAGTATCCTGAGCGATGAATGTCAGGATTCGAACAAGAGACACGGGCGTGCCGTCACAAGGCGCACTTCTCAAAACACAGTATTACCTGAACCTCATTATGCATGGTTATATTTCAAAAACAAGTTCCGTATTCACCTTCTGCCTCACCATGGCCGTCATCATACTTTGCGCCCCCGTTCCGGCTCGCTCCGGCGAGGAAAAACAGCTTCTGCAGCTTTTCTACAACGAGAATGATCTGGTTGTAACACCCTCCAGGACCTCGAAATCCATTGCACAGGTGGCGGAAAACATCACCGTCGTCACCTCCGAAGAGATGGAGGCCATGAACGCCCACACCGTCGCCGACGTACTTAACACAGTAACAGGGTTGCAACTGTCCAATTATACCGGCCCAGGCGCTTCCACAAACCTGGGAATCCAGGGTTCGGAAGCCAGGCATGTTCAGGTGATGATTGACGGAATCGGCCAGAACAACTTCAGTGATGGTTTTCCGGATATAGGCGCCATGCGCGTGCAGCACATAGAACGTATCGAGATAGTCAAGGGGCCCGCCTCTTCCGCCTGGGGATCTTCCCTTGGCGGAGTGGTTAACATCATCACAAAGTCCCCCGATGATACCAGAAGATTCGGCGGCGCCACATCCCTCTCCATAGGGGAACGAGCTACAGGGGACTACCGGACAGAGGTATCCGGAGTCAAAGGAGATTTCGGATATTACCTTTCCGGCGGAGGTCTGCTCTCCGACGGGCTGATTCAGGGAACGAACCTCCGAAGCGGAAACCTCTATGCAAAACTGGAATGGCGACCCGCGCAAAGCACCGCTCTCACCTTCACGGCGGGATACGATTCGGGAAACAGGGACCTGGCGAAAATTGTTCCGTACGATTCCTTCTTCCATGACAGATACGACTATTTTTTCACAACCCTGGCAATGAACCAGACCCTTACCGATGAACTGAGCTTTGATCTCGCCTTCAGGGGCTCTCGCAAAAACAGCACTATCAGCAGCTACCAGCTCAGCACCGGTTCAGAACTGCAAAACATGAACGGGATCGACACGAACTTCGGAGGCAGCGCCAGGCTGTTCTGGCAACAGGATTTACACCATATGACGTTCGGCGCTGATGTTGACTTCGGCAAACTCGAGTCCCCCAATGTTATCACCGGATCGCGGAAACTGGACAAGTGGGCGCTCTACCTCAACGACACCTTCCGCAGCGGCCCGTTTTCCATTACTCCAGGCATTCGCTATGACAATACGAGCACCAATGGCGACTTCTGGAGCCCGAGCATCGGCGTGACCTGCTCCATCACGGACTCAACCGTCATTCGCGCTTACGTGGCCCGCGGTTTCAGCATTCCTCCGCTGGGGACCACATATGGAACCGGCCTTTATTCTCTGCCCAATCCGGACCTGAAAATGGAAAAGGTCTGGTCCTACTCGGCAGGGTTTGAATCAGCTGAGTTGAAATACCTCTGGCTGAAGGCCACCTACTTCAGACATTCCGTCTCCGACGCGCTTATTGTGCAGGCGCTGTCGGAAGAAGCCTTCACCACCATAAACGGCGGCAAGCAGCTCCGCGAGGGCTTTGAGGTGGAATTAAAGACGACCCCCGTCTACCACCTCTCTTTCACCGCCGGCTTCATCTACACCAAGGCCAGGGACCGCAACACCGGGGAAGTGGTCAAAGATGTCCCGCCATACGTCTATGACATGGGAATTCTCTACGATAACAACCGCTACCTGCGGGCGCTCCTCAAAGGACGCTACATCGACTGGAACGCTGCCCCCGGCGCCGGAAGCAATTACGGCGCAATGGTCTGGGATCTGAACCTGTCCCGGAGGTTCCCCATGCCGGACGGCATTACCGGCGAGGTGTTCTTTACCGCGCACAACATTTTCAACGGCTCACAGTACCTGAACGACATCTACCGGAACCCGAGACGCTGGTTCGAAGGCGGGCTCAGATTCGCATTCTGAGCAGCGGACGGAATTCAACCAGTGACCATCACTTATTCTCCCACCCTGTCCGTGTCCCGGACTGATCGCAATCTCTCCCGACTGCTGTTTCGTGGAATAATCACGGACCATGCCTTGGACCGGCATGCGGCCAGGCTCAGCAATCGCTTTCAGGTCTATTCATCCCTTTACCCATTCGGCCTGTGGGACAACGGACTGGCTGTTACCGTCGACATGCGGGCCGTTACCGAGCTTTACCTGCCCATGGCGGAGATAGCGTCCGCCTTCAGGCGTCTCTTTTCCCTTTCGTTTCGCCGTCCCAGCGACAGGGAGAGCGCCTTCCGCTCCCTTCCCTTCACCTGGCTCGACGTCCTGCAACGCCTTCACCGGACATGGCCGGCTGTCGACCCGGGCCGCCTTCTGGAAAGGCTGGCAAAGGATGATGATTATCGCATACGGTTTATCTTCACCCTCATGCTCCCCTCTCAGCACGGGGGAAGTTTCCATCGATATCCCGGCCAGACACTGTTTCTGGACAAATGGATTCAGGGGCAAGGTCGCCACCGGCATGGTGAAATACGAGTTCTCGACGCCGCCTGCGGAACAGGGGAATCCACCTACGAACTGGCGATGCTCCTGCGGTCCCGGGGTATTTCCGCGAGACATTGCCGCGTACACGGCAGCTCCCTGGAGACCTTTGAACTCTTCGCGGCCGCCCACGGCTTTTTCCCCCATGACCCGGAAAAAGAGCTTCTGTACCGAGGTATAATCGAACGGCTTCTACGGGATGGCGGCACAGGCGGAATCGCCTTTTTTCAGGGCGACGTCACGCGCCCTCCCCAACCGGAAGAAAGACCCTACGACATCATTCTGTGCAACGGCCTGCTGGGAGGTCCGTATATCCATACCCGGGAATCCGTCACAACGGCGGTCGGATCATTGGCGGCGCGGCTCGGACCGGGCGGAATCATGCTGGCCTCGGACAGGTTCCATGGGGGATGGAAAAGGAAAATGCCTCAGGAAAGGCTGAAGGAAATATTTCGGAAAAAAGGATTCAGGCTGATTCCCGCAACGGACGGGATCGCCGCTGAGCTGGAATGAACGGAAACCGGCGCGCACGCGCGCCGGCTCCATCATAAAAGAAGGGAAGAATTCATTCGGACAACAGGCTGGCGCCCGTCATCTCCAGGGGCTGGGGAATGCCCAGCAGTTGCAGGATGGTGGGCGCAATATCCGCCAGAATGCCGCGGCGCAACCGGATATTGCGCCTTGACTCATCCACCAGCAACAGCGGAACCGGATTGCAGGTGTGAGCGGTGTGGGGGTTCCCCGACTCGTCCACCATGTTTTCCGCGTTGCCGTGGTCGGCGGTGATCAGAAGACTCCCCCCGCGGGAGAGGACGGCGTTCACAACCCTTCCCACACAGTCGTCCACCGCCGCGACGGCCCTGATGGCCGCATCCAGGGAGCCGGTGTGCCCCACCATGTCCGCATTGGCGAAATTCAAGACGATAAAGTGGTAAATGTCTTCGTTCACGCGCTTGACCAGCTCTTCGGCTACACCGAAGGCGCTCATCTCCGGCTTAAGGTCATAGGTAGCGACCTCTTTCGGAGAGGGGACGAGAACCCTGTCCTCTCCGGGAAAGGGTGTTTCATTGCCGCCGTTGAAGAAGAAGGTGACGTGGGCGTACTTTTCCGTCTCGGCGATACGCAACTGGCGCAGACCGGCGCGAGAGACCACCTCTCCCAGGATATTCTTCAGCTCTTCCGTCCTGAATGCGACGGGAAGCCCGAAGGTCTCGTCGTACTCGGTCATGCAGACATAAGCCGCAAGCCCCGGCAGGGCGCTCCGCCGGAAGCCGGAAAAATCGGGATCGGTCAGCGCGCGCGTAATCTCTCGCGCGCGGTCCGAGCGGAAGTTGAAGAAAACAAAGCCATCCCCGTCCCGCAAGGTCCCCACCGGAGAATCTCCCACTGTCATGACAGAGGGAAGAACGAACTCGTCGGTAACATCGTCGGCGTAACTTGCCGAGATTGCCCCTGCCGCATCGGCAAAGAACAACCCCTCGCCGTCGACCATGGCGCGAAAGGCCTTTTCGACCCTCTCCCAGCGGTTGTCTCGATCCATGGCATAGTACCTGCCCATGACAGTGGCAATCCTGCCGATTCCCAGGCGCTTCATCTCCAGTTCCAGTTCCGCCACATACCCGGCCGCGCTCCTTGGTGGGGTATCGCGGCCGTCGAGAAAGCAATGGACGAACACCTCTCCGATCCCTTCCCGCCGGGCCAGCTCCAGCAGGGCATAGAGGTGGGTGTTATGGGAGTGCACCCCTCCATCGGATAACAGGCCGGCAAGATGAAGCCGACCGCCGGTATCCCTGGTCCGGGCCAGACAGTCCAGCAGAACGCCATTGCGGAAAAAACTCCCGTCCTGGATGGCCTTGGTGATACGAGTCAGGTCCTGGTATACGACGCGCCCGGCGCCGATGTTCATGTGTCCCACCTCGGAGTTCCCCATCTGTCCTTCGGGAAGGCCCACGGCCATGCCGGAGGCGTTCAGCTCCGACGCGGGATACTCCCTGAGGAGCCGTCCCATTACAGGAGGCGCCGCCAGGGCGACGGCGTTGTTTTCCCGGTGGGGATTGATCCCCCAACCATCCAGAATCATGAGGAGAAGTGGCTTGGGCATGGCGCCTCCATTTCTGCGTATTGTTTGTGAGGGCAAACGCTTCACCGCGGCAGGGGAACCGCCGCGAGAGCTTTCAATGATGATAGGGTTCCCGGTTGAGGATGGTGCATCCCCGATATATCTGCTCCAGGAGAAAAACCCTCACCATCTGGTGGGTCAGGGTCATGGATGAGAGGGAAAGCAGCATATCCGCCCTGGCGCGGAAGGTCTCTGAAAAACCGTAGGCGCCGCCAATGGCGAATACCAGCTCCCCGATCCCTCCGTCACGGCACGCGCCCAGATAGCCGGCAAAGGCCGGCGATGACAGCTCCCTGCCCCGCTCGTCCAGGAGGACAAGCCTGGCCGACCTGGGCAGAAGCTTTTCCAGACGGAAGCACTCCCGCTCCCGGCCCGATTCATCCAGGACCCCCTTTTCCTCCCTGGCCTCGCCTGTCTCCAGGGGAAAATAGCGCCTGATGCGGGCCGAGTATTCGTCTATCCCGGCCCGGACCCATTCCTGGCGGGTCTTGCCAACCCATAACACACGGAGCTTCACGCCTAACGGGTATCAGGCCGGTAGTCTTCGGGTAACGCGACAACCTCGGCGTCGGCCCAGAGGGCGTCGAAATCATAGTAACGTCTCGTCTCCTCCTTGAACACATGGAGGATTACGTCGCCATAGTCGAGGATAACCCAGTTTCCCTCCCTGGCGCCTTCCATATCAAGGGCCTTGCCGAACTTCTTCAGCTCCAGCCGGACCGATTCCGCGATGGCCTGGGTCTGCTTGTCGGAATGGCCGCTTGCCAGGACAAGATAGTCGGCAATGGAGGAAATCCGCCTCACATCAAGGATCTTCACATCTTCGGCCTTTTTATCCAGCGCCAGGGCGGCGCAGCGCATGGCCCTTTCAAGGGGTGTCAGTTGTATCTTATTGGTTGTTCGCATAAAACCTCTGTTGTGTGATGTATCGATGGACCGCGTCCGGCACAAGATACCTGATGGATCTCCCCTCGCGGATCCGCTCCCGGATCCCGGTAGAGGAGATGTCCAGCAGGCTCCCTTCCAGGCTGTATACCGCATGCCCTGAATGGTGAAAAAGGGCGTTCCCGTCATCCCGGGATGAAAACTCCAGGGTTGCGTCCCCGGGCAGGGCATTCATCAGGGACAGTTGCGCGCCGGGACGGGTGATGACTACAATATTGCAGCAGGCGAATATGGCCTTGTATTCCTTCCAGGTCCTGAACTCCGCGAACGAGTCGCTCCCCATGATGAAATAAAATTCGTCCCCCGGACAGTGTTGCCGGAGAACGCGCAGCGTATCGATGGAGTATGACTTTCCTTCCCGCCGCCCTTCCAGATCCGATACGGAAAAAAAGGGATTTCCCTCAATGGCCATGGAAACCATCTTCAACCGCTCTTCAAAGGCCAGATCGTCCGCCAGTGGCTTGTGGGGCGGGGTCGCAGCGGGCATGAAGATGACCCTGGAAAGGGAGAACTTCTCCCTTATCTCCTCCGCGATGCGAAGGTGCGCCAGGTGAACGGGATTGAAGGTTCCGCCGAACAGGCCGATTTTCATGTGGTGGTTTCCCGCGCCTGAAGAATGTCTTCCAGGAGCTCATGCACGGATCTGACCGTCTCCGTATACGATGAATTTGGTGGTGGTAAGGTCCTCCAGGCCCATGGGGCCAAAGGAATGGAGCTTGGTGGTGGATATGCCGATCTCGGCGCCCAGGCCCAACTGGTTGCCGTCGGCGAAACGGGTAGAGGCATTGACCAGCACCACGCCGGAATTCACCTCGCGGATGAAACGCTGGGCATTCCCGTAGTCCGATGTCACGATGGCCTCGGTGTGAAGAGAACCGTAGGTGGCGATATGGCTGATGGCGTCATCCAGATTATCCACCACACGCACGGCCAGGATCAGGTCAAGGAATTCCATGTACCAGTCGTCTTCCACGGCGACCCCGGCGTCCGGGGCGAAACGGCGGAATGTCTCATCACCCCGCACCTCCACCCCCAGCTTCGTCAGGGTTTCGAAGATCCTGGGCGCAAACCGTTCCGCAATGTCCCTGTGTATCAGGAGGGTCTCCAGGGCGTTGCACACCCCGGGCCGCTGGGTCTTGGCATTGATGATGATCCTCTCCGCGGTGTCGAAGTCCCCGGTAGCGTCCACGAACACGTGACACACCCCCTTGTAGTGCTTTATTACGGGTATCCTGGAGTGCTCCACCACGAACCGGATAAGGCCCTCTCCCCCCCTAGGAATGATGAGGTCGATGAAATCCTCCTGTTTCAGCATCTCCAGCACACCTTCCCGATCCGTAAAGGGGATAACCGAAAGGGCCCCGGCCGGCATACCCTCCCGTGTCATGACGTCCCGCAAGACCTCCGAGATGGCCAGGTTGGAGTTAATGGCCTCCGAGCCTCCGCGCAGGATCACGGCATTGCCCGCCTTCAGACAGAGAGCGGCGGCGTCGGCGGTAACATTGGGCCGTGCCTCGTAGATGATGCCTATGACGCCCAGCGGGATACGCATCTTGCCCACCATCATGCCGTTGGGACGCTTCCACATGCGAGTCACCTCCCCGACGGGATCGGGCAGGGCGGCGACCTCGCGCAACCCGTCAGCCATGGATCTGATGCGCCCCTCATCCAGCAGCAACCGATCCAGCATGGCCGCTGAGAGCCCCTTCTTCTCAGCGGACTCCAGATCCTTGGCGTTTTCCGCCAGGAGCGCGGGAGCGGCGGCCACCAGGGCTTCGGCCATGGCCATCAGGAGATTGTTCTTGTCCCCGGAAGAAAGCCTGGCAATGGCGCGGGAAGCGTTGCGCGATTCCGCCGCGGTGGCGCGTATTTTCTCGGCGATGGTCATGTCACTGTTCCTCCTGTATTCATCCTTATATTAGGAATCTGGAGTCATTCTTCGCTCTCTTCGGACAACTCCGGATGCCGTTTTCAGATTCAAATGTCCGGACCCGGCCCCACTATCAGAGCATCACCAGATTGTCCCTATGGATGACCTCGTCACCATACCGGTAGCCAAGGACCGCTTCGATGTCGCGGCTTTTGCACCCCATAATGGAATCCAGTTCCCGGCGCGAATAGTCTACGATTCCCCTGGCGAACTCCTTGCCGTCGGCGCCGCACACCAGCACGCAGGATCCCCGGTCGAAATCGCCTTCCACGCGGGACACCCCGGAGGGAAGCAGACTCTTGCCGTGACGAGACAAGGCCACAAGGGCGCCCGTATCGACGAGCACCCTGCCGCGGGGCCGAAGGGTATAGGCTATCCAGTGTTTGCGCCGGTTCAGGATTTCGCCGGAAGGAAGAAAAAGCGTACCCACCTCCTCACCGGCCAGCGCCCGGGCCAGGACGCCCTCTTTCTTACCATTGATGATCATGGCGGGCACGCCGTACCTTCCCACGCGCTTGGCCGCCGCCAGTTTGGTCAGCATGCCGCCGGTTCCCACCGATGATCCGCTGCCTCCCGCGGCCCTTTCCACCTCTTTGGTAATCACCTTCACGAGAGGCACGAGGCAGGCATCCGGGTCGGATCGGGGATCGGCATTGAAGTACCCGTCAATGTCCGTCAGGATTATAAGGAGATGCGCCTCCACAAGGCTGGTAACCAGGGCGGACAGATTGTCATTGTCGCCGAACTTTATCTCATCCACCGCCACCGTGTCGTTCTCGTTGATGACCGGCACGATGCCTCCCGACAGCAGGACGTCAAGGGCGGCGCGCGCATTCAGAAAACGGCGCCGGTTCGTCAGGTCGTCACGGGTGAGGAGAATCTGGGCGACTTTCAGGGAGTGGTTGCAAAACGCCTCCTCGTAGGCCTGCATCAGCTTGGGCTGTCCGACCGCGGCTGCCGCCTGTTTCTGGGGGATGGTCTTGGGCCGCTCCGCGAGACACATCTCCTTGATACCAGCCGCAACCGCTCCTGAGGTGACGATGACGGTTTCTATCCCCTTTTCGCGAAGACGAGCGGCCTCGCCCGCCAGGGAATCGAGAAAGGCGGTGTCCACGCCGTTGCCGTCGCCGGTAAGCACCCGGCTCCCTATCTTGATGACTATTCGTCTTGCCTTCCCAATGATTTCCGCTCGCATGGACGCATCACCTCTCTTCGGATTTCAGTCAGTGGGAAATAGTACCATGATCGTTGTCACAGGGCAAACACAGCGCGTTCCGCGCCGCGCCTAATCGTCAGACCCGGCCCACAGGCGCCGCGCAATCTCGTCGAGAAGCGCCGGAATACCCTCGCCGGTGGCGGCGGAAACCGGGAAAAGCCTTACCCCCAGACCGGCGAACACCGGGGTCAGTTCCTCGAGTCCTTCCCGGACCTGAGGAAGGTCGATCTTGTTGACCACAACCACCTGCCGTTTCTCGCTGAGCTGCTGGTCAAACAGGGCAAGCTCACGGTTCAGGGCGTGATATTCGCGAAGCGGATCCCTTTCCGGCATATGGGAAAATTCCAGGATATGGACAAGAAGGCGGGTTCTCTCCACATGCTTGAGAAAACGGTGACCCAGTCCCGCGCCCCGATGGGCGCCCTCAATGAGGCCGGGGATGTCCGCCACCACGAAAGATCGGAAATCCCTGTAGGAAACCACGCCAAGGTTCGGGGTAAGTGTGGTGAAAGGATAGTCGGCTATCTTGGGCCGGGCGGCGGAAATCCTGGCAATGAAGGAAGATTTTCCGACACTGGGAAAACCGAACAGCCCCACATCCGCCAGCAGCTTCAGCTCCAGCCTGAAATCCCGCTCCTCACCAGGCTCGCCCGGCTGGGCGAACTTGGGGGCCTTGTTGGTGGATGTGGCGAATCGGGCGTTTCCCTGCCCTCCCCTGCCGCCGCGCAGGAGCGTCACCCGCTCCCCCGGCTCGGTCAGGTCGGCCAGCGGCTCGCCCGATTCCCAGTCCCTGATCACCGTGCCGGGAGGAACTGGAACAATCAGGTTCTTCCCATTGGCGCCGTGGCGGTCCTTGCCCATGCCGTGACCTCCCCGCCCGGCCTTCTGATGGGGATGGTGACGCAGGTCCAGGAGGGTGGAAAGACTTGCGGAAACCTCAAAGATGACGTCCCCTCCCTTGCCTCCGTCGCCGCCGTCAGGGCCTCCTCTCGGGATGAACTTCTCCCTCCGGAAGGAGACGCATCCGGCGCCACCGTGACCCGCCTTCGCGGAGATCTTCACTTCGTCGATAAATTGCATGAAAAACGCTCGTCCTGAAATAACGAAGCCTGAGACTTTTCGCCCCAGGCTTCTTGAATCACTTCATGAAGATACGCCCGACACTCCGGCGGCGCGCCGGAATCCACTGGCCAGACGTATTGAGATGCAACCCTACGCAGGGTAAACGGAAACCTTCTTCCTGTCCCTGCCCATCCGTTCAAACTTCACGATCCCGTCAATGAGGGCGAAAAGGGTATAATCCTTGCCGCAACCCACATTGTTTCCAGGATGAATGCTGGTGCCGTGCTGACGGTAAATGATGTTTCCCGCCTTCACCTGCTCTCCGCCATATTTTTTGCAACCGAGACGTTGTCCGGCGGAATCGCGTCCGTTTCGTGTACTGCCGCCTGCTTTCTTATGAGCCATATCGTAACCCTCCCAGGTACAAGGGGTTTTCCCTTACGTGGTAATCTTCTCTATCTTCAGAACGGTTCGGTGTTGGCGGTGTCCGTTTTTCTTGCTGGAGTTCTTCCTCCGCTTGGCCTTGAAGACCAGGATCTTCCTGTCCTTGCCCTGCTCGACGATCCTGCCGACCACGGAAGCGCTGGGCACTAAAGGTGTTCCGATCGTTACCTTTTCGCCGCCAACCATCAGGACTTCAGTGAGTTGGACGGTATCACCGACCGCACCCTCCAGTTTTTCGACCTTCAACAGATCGCCCTCGGAAACTTTATATTGCTTCCCTCCGGTTCTAACCACTGCGTACATGTACTTCACCACCTTTTGCGTTGTATTTGAGATGAGCGTCTCAAAGTAGTAAAAAAACAATTTCATGTCAAGGCTTTTCTGTACCGGGAAACCAGAGTGCCATCACCGGCATGGAAACCGGTCCGCTCAGCGGCCATGAATCAAGACGGCGTGGGCCGCGGTCTCGGCCCGTCCGCGCGCCTCTTGCAGGTCCGCTCCCAGAGAAAGGGCGACCCCCATCCTGCGTCCCGGCCGCGCGTCCGGCTTGCCGAACAGCCGCAGCTTGGTATCTGGAACCAACAGAGCGGCGCCCAGACCGTCAAAAACGATATCATCCCGCGGCCCGTCAGCAAGAATCACATGGGACGCCGCGGGAACGGGACAGGTAATCTCGGGCACGGGCAGCCCGAGGATGGCGCGGACGTGCAGCTCGAATTCCGAGAGATTCTGGGAGATCATGGTAACCATTCCCGTATCGTGGGGACGGGGGGATACCTCACTGAAATAGACGGCGTCGCCCGTGATAAACAGCTCCACTCCGAAGATGCCGTATCCGCCCAGAGCGTCCGTTACGGCCCGGGCCTGACGGCGGGCTTCGTTCAGGGCCGCTTCGCTCATGGGCATGGGCTGCCAGGATTCGTGGTAATCACCCTTGATCTGGATGTGGCCGATGGGTGGGCAGAAACGCGTGCCGCCCCCATAGCGCACCGTCAACAGCGTAATTTCATAGTCAAAGGGGATGAATTCCTCGATAATGACCTTGTCCGCTGCGCCGCGCGTTCCTTCAACCGCGTACCTCCAGGCCTTCTCCACGTCAGCCTCTTCCTTCACCACGCTCTGGCCCTTGCCGGAAGAGCTCATGGTCGGCTTGACCACGCATGGCATGCCGATTTCGGAGACGGCGTTTCTGAACTCATCCAGACTGGCCGCGAAACGATACGCGGCCGTGGGCAGCCCCAGTTCCTCGGCGGCCAGTCTCCTGATTCCTTCACGGTTCATGGTCAGGTTCGTGGCGCGGGCGGTGGGAATCACCGTGTATCCCTCTTCCTCCAGCTCAAGCAGGGTTGTGGTGGATATGGCTTCTATCTCAGGGACAATGAAGGCGGGCTTCTCGCTCCGGACCACTTCCTTGAGCGCCTCCGCGTCGAGCATGTTTATGACATGACTCCTATGGGCGACCTGCATGGCAGGAGCGTTGGCATAACGGTCCACCGCCACCACCTCCACGCCGAGCCTCTGGGCCTCAATGGCGACCTCTTTCCCCAGCTCCCCGCAACCGAGGAGCAATACCTTTGTGGCGCTCTTTTTCAAAGGCGTTCCGATCATTCTCTTTCCTCCCGGCCTCCAGCGGAGGCCTTAATTGATCAATACCTCAAACTGTTCCTGGTGAAAACCGGGCTTGGCGCGAACGGTTATCCTTTTCTTGAAACGCTTTTCCAGGTCTTCAAGACCCTTTCTCTCTTCGTCGTAAAGGAGATCCGCCACCTGGGGATGGACGGTAAGGATCACCTTCGAGCCGTGGACATCCAGCATCTCACGGCGCAATTCGCGAAAGATCTCCTGGCAGACGGTTGTCTTGGATTTGATATAACCCAACCCCTCGCAATAGGGGCAGGGCTCGCACATGAGGCGGCCGATGCTTTCCCTGACCCGTTTACGCGTCATCTCCACGAGGCCCAGTTCCGACATCTTGAGGATGTTGGTCTTGGATTTGTCTGCCTTGAGCGCCTCTTCCAGGGCGGTGAACACCTTGTCCCGGTTCACCTCCTTCTCCATGTCGATGAAATCGATGATAATGATGCCACCGATATTGCGCAGCCTCAGCTGGTACGCAATCTCCTTGACCGCCTCCAGGTTGGTCTTGAGGATGGTATCCTCCAGGTTGTGCTTGCCCACATAGCGGCCCGTGTTCACATCCACGGCCGTCAGGGCCTCGGTCTGCTCGATGATGATGTAACCGCCCGATTTGAGCCACACCTTGCGGCCCAGGGCCCGGCTTATCTCCACCTCGAGCCCGAAGTGATCGAAGATGGGCTCGTTCTCTTCGTACAGCTCGATGGAATACTTTATCTTGGGCATGAAGGTGCTTATGAATTGAACGACCTTGTCGTACTCGGGCTTGGCGTCGACCACGATGCGGTCCACATCCTCGCTGAGGATGTCGCGCACCACCTTCTGGGTGACATCCAGGTCCGAATGGATCAGGCACGGCGCATGGGCCTTCTCGTTCTTCTTGACAACCTCTTCCCAGAGCTTTGTCAGGTACTGCATGTCCGTCAGGAGGTCCTCTTCGCTCTTGCCCTCGGAAACGGTCCGGATGATGAATCCGCCGGCGTTGGGCTTGATCCTCTCCACCACATCCTTGAGGCGTTCGCGCTCCGGCTCGTTTTCAATGCGGCGCGACACCCCAACATGGTCGACAGTGGGCATATACACCAGATGCCGCCCGGGCAGGGAGATATGGGAGGTGATCCTGGCGCCCTTTGTCCCTATGGGCTCCTTTGAAACCTGCACCAGGATCTCCTGCCCCTCCTGGAGAATATCCTCAATGGGATGCAGGGGGCTAACGCCCTGGGTCTGTCCCTCCCCTTCTCCGCCGTTCTCCTTTTTCTCGTTGACGTCCATGAAGTTTTCGTAGTCCTCGATGGCCTCGAATACGTCAGCCACATAGAGAAAAGCGGCCTTTTCCATGCCGATATCCACAAAGGCCGCCTGCATGCCGGGCAGAACACGGATAACACGCCCCTTGTAAATGTTTCCCACAATCCCCCTGACCCGACTCCTCTCGATATAGAGCTCCGCAATGGTGCCGTTCTCGATGAGGGCAATCCGGGTCTCATGGGAAGTGGTATTGATCACCAGTTCGTTTGCCATGGGAACCTCTTTCTCGCATCACAATAAAATATGTAAATCAATGGTGTAATCTTCGAAATATAAAGGGAGAGCCAGATAAGCTTAACCTCGATTAATCGCCCTCGCAAGTCCCCGCCGGACGCCCGGTGGATGATTGTCTGAGACAGACCGACAGCTTTTCGATGCGCGCGGGACGAAGGTCCTCTTCAGGGATGCCTGTTATGGCCGAGGCGAACTCGACGGGCTTTCCCCGCCTGACAAGCATCTCCAGGGAATCGCCGGAGACCTTCAACTCCAGCAGTTCCCGCCTCAGGTCGATCTCGACGCTCTTTCCTTTCTTGACCCTTGTGTGGGGAAAGGTCTCCAGGCCCAGGAAGGCTTCAGCCTTTTCCGGCAGATCCGACACTATCCCTTCGGGCAGGGTCACCCGGTAGCGGACCGAATCCATTAGTACCGTCAGCGACTCGCTTTTCCATGGTATCTCTTCCGCCTCAAGGACCATCATCCCATCCGGCAGGACACCGTTCAGGGCCTCCATGACACGACCGGCGCCGAATCCGGGCTCTATCTCCATGTCGAGATATTCCGCCCGGGACTCCACCCCCACCGACAGGGCCGTGGCAAAGGAAAACCTGGGGTGGGGATGAAAGCCCTGGGAATGACGGATGGGGATTCGCGCGCGCCGCACCGCCCTGGTAAAGAGATGGATAAGCTCCAGATGGCTCAGCAGGCTCATGATGCCGGTCTTGCTGAAGCGGAGCCGGATCCGTTCAGCGCCGCCGCCTTCCACCCCAGGCGCCGCCCGTCCCGGCGTCAGCGCCGGAACGGGCCGGCCGTCATCCAGGGCAGGCATCGCTTCATGAACTATCGGCCGTATCCGGGAAAAATCGCACACGCCGCATCCGGAGCAGGAACCGTCACGGCAGTCCGGGGTGGGGATCTCCAGACGCGACCTCTCCTCTTCCCGCAGCAGAAACTGAGCGCTCACCCCTCCGTCCAGGCGATCCCAGGGAAGGATTTCGTCAAACTCCCGCTTCCGGAGATAGAACACGGGGTCGATCCCGGCCCTGGTGAAGGCCTCTTCCCATTTGCGGAAGTCGTGGTGTTCGCCCCATCCGTCAAATCTGCACCCCAGTTGCCGGGCATGCAAAAGAACCTTTGAGAGCCTGCGATCGCCCCTGGCGAATACACCCTCGAGAAAGGAAAGGTTCGCGTCGTGCCATTTGAAGGCAAGCTTCCTTTTCTTCAGTTCGTCACGGAGAAAACGCTGCTTTCTCAGGATCTCCGCGCGGCTTATCTGCTCCTGCCACTGAAAAGGGGTATGGGGCTTGGGAACGAAGCTCCCGACGGACACCGTCACATCCCCCCCATGGCCGGTCCCCCTTCCCGCGCACTTTACCCGCGCGCCGAGATCGGCAATGCCGAGGACGTCATCCATGGTCTCCGAAGGGAGCCCTATCATGAAATAGAGCTTGATAACCCGCCAGCCGGCGGCATAGGCGTCACAGGCGTTCCGGACAAGGTCCTCTTCCGTGATGCCCTTGTTGATGACCCTCCGCAGGCGTTCGCTCCCCGCCTCCGGGGCAAGGGTGAAACCGGTCTTGCGCACCTTCGCCACCTCATCCACCAGGTCCTTGGTAAGGCCCCCCACCCGGAGGGAGGGGAAGGAAACGGCGACCCTCTCATCGGCGTATCTGGCCATGAGGGCGCGGAGGAGCTCCGTTATGCATCCGTAATCAGCCGACGACAGGGAGAGGAGGGATATCTCCTCATAGCCGGTATTCTTCAGGGTCTCGTCAATGTTCCGCAGTACCTCTTCAGGAGAACGCTCCCGGACGGGACGGTAGATATACCCGGCCTGGCAGAAGCGGCATCCCCTGGCGCAACCGCGCGCGATCTCCATGCTGACCCGGTCATGGACCGTCTTCAGAAAAGGAACTACGGGCGAAACGGGGTAGGAAAGGCGATCCAGGTCCGGCGCTATCCGCCTCCGGACCTTTTCATAACCCGGCAGCAGAGGTGTAACGGCGGCAATTCGTCCAGCGTCATCGTAGCTGACCTGGAACAGAGAGGGGACATAGACCCCCTCCACGCGGGACAGCCGTTCCAGGAGTTCTTTCTTCGGGGCCTTCTCCCGCTTCCAGCCCCGATATACCTCGGCAATCTCCATGACCGCCTCCTCGCCGTCACCGAAAAGGAACGCATCGAAGAAATCCGCCAAAGGTTCGGGGTTACCCGCGCACGGCCCCCCGCCCAGCACCAGTGGATACCCTTCCCCCCGCTCCGCTGAAAGAACGGGAATACCGCCCAATTCCAGCATATTCAGGATATTGGTCCCCGACAGTTCGTACTGGAGGGTAAATCCCAGGATGTCGGCCCGGTCCAGGGGAATCACGGTTTCCAGGGTGCAAAGCCTCTCTCCGGCGGCCCTCATGGCGTCCTCCCGGTCGGGCCAGGGCGCATAGGCCCTCTCCGCGGCTATCCAGTCGCAAGAGTTGAGGACACCGTACAGGATCTGAAACCCCAGATGGCTCATGCCGACTTCATAGACGTCCGGAAAGGCCAGGACGAACCTGATATCAGCGGATATCTTGCGGACTGATCCGACTTCGTTGCCCATATAGCGTGCGGGCTTTTCCACGGACAGATAGGAATCGAACGGCAAAGGACCTCCAGTATTGGATAGGGTTCAAAATGCAGCCGGACACGGGACGCACAAGGTCCGTGTAACCCCTATGTTTCTGTTGACCGGAATGGTCCAAAAGCATGCGAAGGGGAACCGTCCATCCGGAAACTTCGGATGTGTCACTAACGGTTTCCGGATGGAAAAAAATTCATATTAGCATCGGCGAACGGCAAAGATAAACGGGAAATGCGCGTCAACATACCTCAAATAAGGCATTGACTGTAGGATTTGCGACCGCGGCACTTTAACACGAAAGCAACCGGGAAGGAAATAGTCTTTTAATTCGGCATGATGCAAGACCTTCATTTTTGGCACGCTAAATGCTCAAGGAAAGGAACAAATTATTCAAGGAGGAAGTACCATGAAAAAAGTTCTGTCCAGCATCGTTGCAGCCCTTGTAGCACTCGCTTTCGCCGGCGTCGTTTGCGCCGCTGAGCCCGCAGCAGCTCCCGCTGAGCCCGCGGCCGCTCCTGAAGCAGCAAAAGTTGAAGCCAAGAAGACTGTAAAGAAAGCAAAGAAGAAAGTCGCCAAGAAGAAAGCAGCAAAGAAAGCCGCTGTTAAAGAAGCAGCTCCGGCCGCTCCGGCTGACGCTCCGGCCGCTCCCGCCGCCAAGTAATTTCATTTCCGGCACTGAAAAAGCCGTATCGGAAGATGCGGCTTTTTTTGCGCCTGAAACCCGCCGGTTTTCATGAACCGGCGGGTTTTCCCTCAAAAGAGAGACCCTTGAGCCCCTTCAAAGGGTTCGAACCTCTTTCTCGCCTGCCTGAGTTTTTCCAGATAAAATTCAGTATTTTCGTCCGGATGAAGAGGATCGTAGCATGTGGCGGAACGGCAATTCTCCCATGACGTCACGGATTTCCCCCTGCCGGTAATGTAATACGCGATCTGATCTCCGGCGCGATACTCATGGGACGAACGGGCGGCTATTTCATAGGCTGCGGAGGGGTTCCTCTTTGCCCGCGATACTTTCCCGCGATACGTGTCAGGTGACTCGTGAAGGGTTTCGGTCTTGGCAATCCAGGAAATATCAAAATCGTGTTGGCGAAGCCTCCGCTGAAATTCCCCATAGACCTCCTCGACTGCTCTTTCTTCCCCGTGCAGCAAAAGGCGGATCACTTCCGACGTGAATTCCCGGAGATACTTTTCCGTCCCCCTTGACCTGAGAGCGCTTCCCTTTACCGTAATCCCGCCGTCATATCCCAGAAGAGCGTAATTCTTGCTCTTGTAGGAGAACATTGCCCTGTAGATTCCGTCCATCTCCACATCTATCCCCTCGGGCAGCTCCGCCGAAAGTCCGGCGACCAGAGATTCCCATGCCTCCGGTGAGTCCATGCCGGGTGGAGGAATGAAATAGACGCCATCGGTATCCAGTTCCACGACCCTGGCCTTCCACGCCTGAAGCCTCTCCATCATGAATCGTATCGTATCCCTTCCGAGACGCGCGACCCGCCCCGCCACCGCGGGATCGGAAAAATTGTGCAGTGACGAACCCAGGTATCCGTAAAAGGAATTGATGAGGACCTTGAATGCCTGCTGCAGGGCCGAGAAGTGTTCGCGAACGGACGGCGCCGCTTCCTCCTTCGCCCGTCTTTTCGCCGCCAGGCGGAAAGACCTCAGCCTGGAGAGGAGGGGGAGGAACAGGTCCAGAGAGTCTCCGGCGGGCCTCAATCGGGAAGAAAGGAGAAGGGAGGGGTAGAGGGAGGCCACGTCGCAATGGACAACCGGTCCGACCACTCCGTGAATGAACACATCGGCGTATCCTCCCTCGAAAGGCTCGCCCCCACCCGGCGGCCGGGGAATCGCGACTCCGCGGCGCAGGTATTCCCGCAGAAAGAGAGAATTGATCCGTGTGGCGTTCCCCCTGACGATGCAGCTCTGAAAGGAATAGGGAAAGATGCGGGCCTGGAGGAAATAAGAATGGGAGAGAAGCCCGGACAGGGCAAAGGTCTCCCTGGCGTCATCCAGGTTGTAGCGGGCAAGGAGTTCCGGGCTCTCCCGCCATACCTTGGCCAGGGAATCGCCCGGGAGATATACCCGCTCAGGTCCGGCAAGGCCGAAATAGCGGGCCGCGGACTTCAGTCCGTGACTCTCCATGTCCCGGGACGCCACGTCATGGAGCAAGACCAGAAAGTACGTATCCACAACGGAGCGTCCATAGATATCGCAACGTGGATAGTCGATGGTCTTTTCAGCCACCGTGAACCTTGACTGGGAAAACCTCGGCTCGCTCCCGTCGCGCCCCCAGCAAAGCCGCACGCCGAGGCGGGCCGCCCTGGCGCGGATATAGTCCAGGTCAAAACGGAATATGTTGTGACCTTCCAGCACATCGGGATCCCGGGCGCGGATAATCTCGCCGAGCCGCTCCAGCATGTCCGGCTCGGACATCACCTCGCCGGAAAGGACCTCCTCGTAACCCGTGGAATCCTTGACGGCCACGGAGATAATCCTGTCACCTTCCCTGCCGGGGTTGGAAAATTCATAACCCTCTCCACAGTCGGTCTCGATATCCAGCGCCATGCGGCGAAGAGAGGAGAAGCCAAGCCCTTTGAAAAAGGTCTTCCCGGTGAGAAGGAGGTGCTGATGAACCGGATCGGAGAGAAAAAGGTAGGGCGCGCCGGAGGCCGTGGGGGTTTTACCGCTTCGGCCGGCAAGGAAAGTCTTGGCCGCGACGCAATCGTTCCAGTCACTGAAAACGGCCATGCAACGAAACGCCCCGTCGCCTGACAGGGGCTTCAGCTCAGCCCGTTTGCCGAATCCTTCCAGCAGATCTCCGCTCTCCAGCAGGATGAAAGGCCGGAAAGGATCATCGTGAAAAACAACCCCTTTTCCCGTCCTGATGAAGATGCGGACAAACCGTCCGGCCAGATTGGCCGCGACGATCCCCTCGACGGGATCCGCGCCATACAGGACCGCGTCCCGTTCTCCACCCGTTCCATTCATGCCGTCCGGAAATAATGCAAGGTCCGTCAATGCGCAACCGCCTTCATTCAACCTCCCGCTATTTTCATGAAAGGATGCATCTTCACCGACCCGCCGGGTTCAGGAACCAGGCGGGTCTTCCAGGCAGGCATGCTTCCCGCTACTTGATATCCCCTTGTACCCCAATAGTCACTACAGTGCACGGAATATTCGCGCCCGACGCCGCCAGAGCCTTCTTTACCCCGGCCTCGATGCCTCCGCAGCACGGCACTTCCATGCGGACAACGGTAACGCTCCTGATGGCAGCGGTACTGAATATCTTTGTCAGCTTGTCGGTGTAGTATTCATTGTCATCCAGCTTGGGGCATCCCACCACCAGCGCCTTTCCATGGAGAAAATCCTTGTGGAAGTCGCCATAGGCAAAGGGAACGCAATCGGCCGCAACCAGGAGATCCGCATTCTCGAAAAACGGCGCGTTCACCGGCACGAGTTTCAACTGGACCGGCCAGTGCCCGAGCCTGCCGGGCCTGGTTCCTGCCTCGTCTTCCGCAGCGGGGGCATGGATCGGCCTCGATTGAACCTTCATCCCCGGACATCCGCCACCATAGCCTCCATGGGAGTGGCCTTGACATCTTCCGCCAGTCCCGGCTTCCCCTTTATGGCTCACAGCCTCAACCGCCGCCTCGTCAAAGGCGTCCGCCTCACGTTCGATGATGCGGATGGCCCCTCTCGGACACTCGCCCAGACAGGCGCCCAATCCGTCGCAGAGATTGTCGGCGGCAAGAACCGCCTTGCCATTCACGATCTTTATGGCGCCTTCAGCGCATGAAGGAACACACAGTCCGCACCCGTCACACTTTTCCTGATCGATCTCGACTATTTTTCTTATCATGGCATTCTCTCCTTGTCAGGGAAATCCTTTTGCCCGGCAGGGATCTCCTTATTTACTTTATTGTCCGCGCATCCCGGTCTCTCGTATGGATGGAGCATAACGGCATTGGCGGGTTCGCGGCATGACCCATGTCAAAAAAGGACGACTCGCCAGTCCCCGCTCCGGACAGCGAGCTTCCCGCAGCATCCGCCATACTTTTCCGGAAATAGGAGCTGGACCCCCGCGTATTATCCGTGGTATCGTTCGCAATTTAAGAAAACGTCCGTTAAACGGCGACTATCATGAAAAAGCTCCAGATTCAGGGCAAGCGACAAGGAAACCGGAAAATGAACTACACAAAAGAAATAACGCAACACGGATACGCGAACAAATTACTCTTTATAGATGTGGGAACATCCGCCATAGAGACACCGGGCCTCGACCCGGAAACAAGGGATTATTTCATGGGCGGCCGGGCGCTGGGCCTCTACCTGCTTCATCAGGCCATAAACAATGATACCAGGCCAAGCGACCCGGAAAACCCCCTGATTCTCGCCAACGGTCCCCTGGGGGGAATTCCCGGCTTCCCGGGCACCGCTAAAGCCATGGCCGTATCCCTTTCCCCTTTGACCGGGATACCGGGCCTCTCCAACTTCGGAGGCTATTTCGGCGCCTATCTGAAATACGCGGGCTTCGACGCCTTGCGGATAACCGGCAAGGCTGAACGGCAAACAATGCTTATAATAAACGGATTTCTCAATGAGATCACCATCGAGGACGCGCCCGCAACGGAGGAGGCATTCGAGCTGGAGAATCACATCGCCCGCCGCTTCACGGACGCCGGGTATGAAACACGTTCCATCGCCTTCATGACCACCGGCGCAGGCGCCGCAAACACGTCCCTTGGCTGCATCAACAGCCATTATTACGATGTAACCAAGCCGGCCCCCGGCGGGAGAGGCGTCTTCCGCACCAAACAGGCGGGTCGCACCGGCATCGGCAGCGTCATGAGGGACAAGAATATCAAGGCGATAGTCGTGCTGGCCGACTTCCCGCGAGGGGAAAACCCTTTCGGCGCGGCCGACTGGGAACGTGTCAGAAAAGCCGGGGCCGCCCTTCACCGCGTGATCAGAGAAGAGGATCCCCGTTCTCTCCAGATGTCCAGAAAGGGAAGCGCCGGTCTTATCACCTTCATGAACAAGGATGATTACCAGTCTCTCCCGGTGAACAACTTCCAGAAAGGCTCGGACCCCAGGGCGCCGCGCATCTGCGGCAAAGTGTACGCTGAAAAACTCTTCGAGCACCGGGGAATGGACGGCTGTTTCGCAGGCTGCAACCTGATGTGCACCAAAGGGGGCTGGATAACTCTCGTTTCAGGTGAACACAGGGGGAAGACCGTATGGGAGGACGGTCCCGAATACGAGACAGCGGCGGGATTCGGCTCCAACCTGGGCATATGGAATCCGGAATTCATCATGGAGGCCAACTGGCACTGCGACAACTACGCCATGGATACAATATCCGTCGCCACCATCATGGCCTTCCTCATAGAGTGCTTTCAGCGCGGCTACCTGACCAGGGAGGATGGCGAAGGACTGGAACTGGCATGGGGCAACGAAACGGAAGCGCTGGAGTTTATCCACCGCCTGGCCCACGGAACATCGGCAATGGGACGCGCCGCGGGCAGGGGAATGGGCGCCGCTGCGGACTGGGTGCGGGAACGCCATGCCTCCAGGACCGGCGCCGATTGCGGGCCTGACCTGGCATTGTTCGCCATGGAGACCAAGGGGCTCCCCTTCTCCTTCTACCGCACCCACCGCTCCCTCTCCATGCAGGCCTCCTACGCGGCGGCGAGCGACATCGGCGCCCACCACGCTGCGGCATGGCTCATCAAGGTGGATCTGCTGGGCGCCTTTCCCACCTTTGAAGACAAGGCGAACTCCCTCATCACCTATCCAAGGGTGAGGCTTGGGAACGACAACATGGGGGTGTGCAAGCTCCCGTGGGTGGATGTCTTCAATCCGGACTCGGCAAAGGCAAAGGATACGGACATATACATAAACCCGGCATCCCAGGAGCTTTACGCCGAATTCTTCAACGGCATGACCGGAAGCGAGCTGACCTGGCAGGAGATCTTCGAGATGACGGATCGGGACATAAACCTGCAAAGGGTAATGAATGCGGTTCGCTTCGGGGAAGAAACCGCAAGATTCGATTGGGTTCCGGATCGGGCCATAGGACCGACCGAAGACAGCCTCTATGAAGCGGAAGGGGAGTACAATGACTCCGAGACAGCCAGGATACTGGGCGCTCCACTGGAAGACATCCGGAAGATGCCGACCGCCGGCAAGCGTAAAGCCCTCATGGAACACCGGAAAAAGGAGTTGAGCGCCCTTATCGCCCTGTACTACGAAAAACGCGGCTGGACCCCCTCCGGCGTCCCGACCGTCGCCACCCTGGAGCGCCTCGGTCTGTGGCGTTTCCTGAAGGAAGAAACACGGCGCGAGATTGTCCGGCTGAACCAGACAACCTCAACCCAGGCTAACGCCATCCGGATCTAGCGCCAAGAACCTCTTTCGCCCCGCGATCCCGTTCAACCGGCAATCGCGGGGCGCGGCCCATCACCAATTTTCCTCCCACCCCACCACTATCCCAATGTGAAAATAGCGCTTGTGTTGTGTTATATAATTTGATATATGGCGTAACGTCATATTTTGTAATGATTTGTAAATACCTGCGATTCAGGGTCACATTAATTTTTTTGAATTCATATTGTGGCGGGGTGCGGTTTTAGATTCATCTTCCACGCATGCAAACAATAAACATTTGGGAGGAAAACATGGTGATGATGACACGAGCGGGTCTTCTGCTGCTCTGCGCCGGGTTGCTGACTGCATCGCCCGGCTTCGCGGAGGAGACGGCGACAAAGGAAGGGTATGAGAGCTATTCCCTGGGAGAGGTTTACATCAAAGGCGAAAAACCGCCGGTAGTCAAGGAAACCACCGTTACTACAGTGATTACGGCGGAAGACATCAAGAATACCAACAGCAACACCGTCTCCGAGGCATTGAGCCACGCTACCGGTGTCCGGGTATCCACCGGCACGAAGAACGTCCCGACAGTATCCATACGCGGCTTTTTCGACCAGAACAGGGTCCTGGTGCTCATCGACGGCGTCCCTTACTACGAAACGAAATACGGCGGACTGGACCTGAACCAGCTCAGCACCGACAACGTCTCCAAGATTGAAATAACCAAGGGCGCGGCCTCGGTTCTCTACGGCGCCAACGCCATGGGAGGCGTCATCAACATCGTCACCAAGCAGGCCTCCGGCAAGCCCACCTTCTCCCTTAATGTTGAAGGAGGCGAGGTTGACTACTACAAGGCGTCCCTGAACCACGGCATGAAAAAAGGCATCTTCAACTACTGGTTGAGTTATACCCATCAGCAGTCCAACGGCTGGCGCATGTCCGACGACTTCCGGCCACGGACCGGGAGCGTTGTCACCAGCGGGAAGGTGGTCCGCACTGGCGTCTTCGAAGACGGCGGTACCCGCAACCAGTCAGACTATTCATCGGACAGCATCTGGGCGAAGTTCGGCATAACACCCTCCGAAGGCTCCGAGTACTCCCTCAACTTTAACTACACCATGAAGGATCACGGCAACCCTCCATCCCTTGACTCCGTAAGGGTTTTTCCCAACAGGCCGGCCTTTGCCAACTTCTTCCGCTTCAACCAGTACGATGACTGGAACATCGACCTGAGCGGGCAGCAGAAGCTGGGCGAAAAGGTGACACTGAAGGGTAAGCTCTTCTATCACAACCATGTGGACGGGCTGGATTCCTATTCCGACGAAACCTACAGCAAAATAATCGCGCGCAGCAACTATTACGACTATATGATCGGAGGCTCCCTCATCACGGAGTGGAAGCCGGTGTCATGGAATACGGCCCGGTTCGTCTTCAACTACCGCGGCGACTCCCACAAACAGCGGGACGACAACTATCTCCCCTTTGAAACATTCTGGGCGTTCACCGGCTCCACGGGCATTGAGGATGAGATTACCATTGCCAAAAACTTTTCCGTCATTGTCGGCGGCAGCTACGACTGGTTCAAGGTAACCGACGCCAACAAGAACAACACAGATAAGAAAACCGGCGACTTCGTCAACCAGACCGCCTTACCCACCGGGCCGACGGTAAGCGACTTCAATCCCATGATCGGCGCCACCTACACCTTCCCGGACAAGACCAAGCTTTTTACGTCCGTGGCCCGCAAGTCACGCTTCCCCACACTTGATCAGCTCTATTCGTCAAAAAGCGGCAATACGGGTCTGAAACCGGAACACGCCATCAACTCCACCATCGGCGTTTCCCGCTCCTTCTCCGACTTCATGTGGGGTGAGCTGGCCTTTTTCTACAGCCAGATAAACGACTTCATCATGCGCCCGGATCCGGACGGCGCCAATGAGAATATCGGCAAGGTGGAGCTGTACGGCATCGAACTCAGCACGGAGGTCTACCCTGCCAAGGATCTGGTCCTGAAGCTGGGTTACAACTTCAACCAGGCATCGGATCAGAGCGACAACAAGGTGACCGACCATATCCGCAACGTTCCTGAACACAAGCTGGACCTGGGCCTTCAGTACACCGTGCCCTATACCAAGACCCGTCTCAACCTCAACGGCCTGCTTATGGCCAGCCTCTACAGCCAGGTGCCGACGCCCGATGCGCCGCAAACCAAGGAAATCGAAACGGCCGGCTTCTTTACCATGGACCTGCGCCTTACCCAGCCGTTCCTGAAGAATTTTGAGGCATACCTCGCCATCAACAACCTCTTCGACAGAAACTACGAGCCGGAAAGCGGCTTCCCCGCGCCCGGCAGAAACATCTTCGGCGGCATCACCGCCAAGTTCTAGAAATCATCCGGGAGGGAGAAATCCCTCCCCCCTAAAGCCCCCATGCAACTTTTCACTTCCTTTCTTCCATGGTTATATCTGGCTGCCGGCGGCTATGCCGGCAGCCTCCTTTTTTTTGCGCTGAAGAAAAACCGCCCGGCCATGGCCCTCCTTTGCCTCGGATTCATGGCGCATACCGGCGCAATTATCGCCAAGGGGTGGAGCTTCGGCGTCTTCACACCCATCAACATGGTTTCGGAACAGCACTTTCTCCCCTGGTGCCTCGCGGTCATGACCCTTTCGCGCGCCGCCGTAGCGAAAAGACCGCTTCTCCCTGTCCCTGAATCAATTTCCATCTTTCTCCTGACCTTTGCGGCCATATTGCTCCCGGCAAGGATCATCCCGCCCTCGCCTCTATCTTCGACAACCTTCGCAACGCTCTTCTTTTTCTTCGAGGTCTTTTCCCATGCGTCCTTTCTTCTGGCCGGACTGCTTGCGGCGCTGTTCCTGACCCGAAGGACCGGAAGCCAGTCATTCGATACTTACGCAACGTGGGGTTTCATTCTCTACAGTGTCGCCCAGGTCATCGGCGCGGTCTGGAGCTGGATGGGGTGGGCCGTGCCGTTCCACTGGAGCGAACGTCACCTGGTTTCCGCCGCCACCTGGTGCTTTTACTGCGCGTATCTCCATCTGCGCTTTTCCTCCCGCTGGACCGCGGGGGGAAAAGCGTGGCTCGCCCTCTGGGGCGCCGCTATCATGCTGGTTTCCGTCTACAGCTACTATCTCTCTTCGGTGGTGGTCAAACATGGGTAAATTGATGTTGCGATTTCTGGGCAGCGTAAACCTCTCCATCTGGCTTCTCCTGGCCATAGCCCTCAACCTGGCCGTTGGAGGCCGTTATGCCAAATCTCTTCCGGCGGTGTATGGAGAACTGAACTATCTCCGTTTTCAGGATTGGCTGACAGGAAACGGACTTGACGCGTCCTGGTGGGTATGGTCGCTCTTCTTCCTGCTCTCCCTGTTCGGGATGAACACCGCCGCCTGCACAGCGGACAGGCTCGCCTGCCTGCTGAAAAATCGCAGGGAATATTCCCTGCGCGCACTAACCGTGGTTGCGGCGCCCTCTGTCATGCACCTCTGTTTTCTCGTTATCATCGGCGGCCATGCCATAAGCCAGTTCGCAGCGGATATCCGGCGGGTTGAGGCAAAACCGGGCGCCGGGACCTCCCTTGCAGCATCACAGGTCACTGTGCTGGACGACGGTTGCTCCCGGGAAAAAGGGGTTGCTGTTCAGGGCCGGGCAGGTCAATGCGGCGCGCGGCTTTTCCTTTCGTCACCTTCCGGCGCCATGACGCGAACCGTCTATTCGCTCAGCCCCGTATCATGGCAAGGGTACACGATTACCCTTGCCATGGCCGGAAAACCGGCCGGAAACAAAGCCCCCCCTGTGGAGATCATCATAAAGAAAGACCCGGGTCTCCCCCTGATCCTTTTCGGCAATGCCCTTCTCTGCCTGCTGATGCTCTGGTACTTTCCGGTAATGATGCTCAGAAAGAACAGGGAGGATGACCGCCCATGTCACTGAAAAGGGAGATGTCCCTAACGGATGCGGTGCTCCTGGTCGTGGGCAACGTCATCGGCGCGGGGATATTCACCACCAGCGGTTTCCTGGCGGGAGAGCTTCCCGATGCGGGCCTGTTCATCGGCATATGGGCGCTCGGAGGCTTCCTGACAGTCTGCGGAGCGCTGACCTACGCGGAACTGGCCGCCCTCTATCCGCTGGCTGGAGGTGATTACCAGTACCTGAAGGCAGCCTATGGCCGGTGGGCGGGATTTCTCCTCGGCTGGACCAGCTTCTGGATCATCGGGCCAGGGTCCAGCGCCGCGCTCTCCATCGCCCTGGCAAGCTACCTGAAGCCATTCCTTCCCATGGGCGATACGGCGGTCAAGCTGGCGGCGATAGCGGTCATCATTATTTTTTCCCTGATCAACATCCGGGGGATACGTCCGGGCGGGACAACCCAGGTCATCATCACCACCGGCACAATCGTACTTATTGCCGCAATGATCATCGGCGGTTTCCTGGCCGGTGACGGAAGCTGGCGGAACTTCTGTTCGCCGGAGGACAAAACGCCGCTGACAAAACTGGTCTCCACACCAATGATAGCGGTCATCTTCACCTACAGCGGCTGGTTCGCCTCGGCATACATAGGAAGCGAGATCCGTAACCCCAGGAGAAACCTGCCACTCTCCCTGATCACAGGCACACTGATCGTTACGGTCATCTACACACTGATCAACGTTCTTTACCTGTATGCGATGCCCATTGAAGACATGAAAGGCTCCATCAACATCGCCCAGTCCGCCGTCTCCAGACTATTCAACCCATCCCTTTCAGCTCTGGTCACCGTACCCATCGTCCTTGCCATCGCCGCAAGCATAAACGCCAACATTCTGACCGGCGCGCGGGTCTGCTACGCCATGGCCGAAGACAGCGCCTTCTGGTCCCGGTTCCGAAGACTGCACCCCCTGTACAACACCCCGTACCTGTCAATAATAAGCCAGTCCGCCATCGCCGCGCTGCTGGTCCTTGTGGGCACATTCAACGCCCTGCTCGGCTACGTGGTCTTTGTCATGCTCCTCACCTCGGTGGCGACCGGCGCCTCCCTGTTCGTGCTCCGGTACCGGAACCCGTCTCTGCCGCGCCCCTTCCGGACCTGGGGATACCCCATCGTGCCCCTTCTGTTCACGGGAGCATACGCGGCAATTGCGGCGCGTATCGCCTCAAGCGAGCCGTACGCGTCATTCTTGGGGATCGGGATTGCCCTGAGCGGCCTGCCGTTTTATTTCCGGTGGAATTCGCGAAGCAAAAAGCCTTCCGTGTCCGGACCGGAAACCGTGGCCTGACACAGGGGAAAACCGCGGAATATCCATCTGATGCGGCGCCACCAGCTTTTATCGGCTTGGACGACACTATATTCTGTGATATATTGCGATATCTGTTTTTGAAAAAATCGAGAGGAGTTTGGACACAATGGAATGGCTGAAAACAGTAGTCGACTACGGGGTCATCTGGCTCCTGATTCTGCTGAGCATCGTAGCGCTGGCATGCGCCATCGAGCGCTATCTGGTCTTCAGGAACATCAAGCTTCAGGACTTCCGGGACAAAAAGAGCCTGGAGCTGGAACTCACTAAAAAGCTGCATGTAATTGCCACCATAGGCAGCAACGCCCCCTACCTGGGGCTTCTCGGCACTGTTATCGGCATCATGCTCACTTTCTACAGCATGGGGCAGGAGGGATTCATGGACACCGGCAAGATCATGTCCGGTCTCGCCCTTGCCCTCAAGGCGACCGCGGTGGGGCTCCTGGTAGCCATCCCGTCCGTGTCCCTGTACAACCTTCTTCTGCGCCGCGTAAAGGTGCTCATTCTTCGCTGGGAGATCATGAATGGAAGAGAAAGAGTTTGATTACATCAACGTCATCCCCTTCGTGGATATCATGCTGGTGCTGCTGACCATAGTTCTCACCACCTCCACATTCATCGCGACCGGCGGGATACCAATAAATCTCCCCAAGGCGGCCAAGAGCCAGGACCAGACGCTGAAGGTCAGGACCATTGAAATCGACAGAAGCGGCCGGATATTTTTCAACGGCCGGGAGATGACGATCCCTGCTCTGCTGGCCGAACTGCGCCCCCTTGACCGGAGCACCCCGTTCCTTATCCGCGCGGATCGGGACATAGCTCTCCAGTCCTTCGTGGACGTGCTGGATGCTGTCAAGAACGCGGGGTTCCGTCAGGTAAGCCTGCAAACAGAGGCAAAGAAATGACCTACCGCGGAAAGGCAATGACCATCTCCCTGCTGCTCCACGGAACCTTGATCTTCCTGACATTCGCCCTGAGCAGTTCCATGGCCGGCCCCGGCAAGCCCATTGTCATCGATTTCACCATGGTGGAGCCGTCCGGACCGGCGGCGCCTCCCCTCCAGGCGCCGAAGAGGCAGGATGTCCCCCCGGTCTCGGCCAAAACCAGGCCGATCCCGCAACAGCCGAAGCAGCGGGTCCTTCCCCCGTCTCCAGCCACCGAGGCGGGAGGAACCGTGCCGGTGTTGGCCAAGCCCAGGGAAGCACAGCCGGCGCCGCTTTCCCAGGCGACCGGACCCGTTGCCCCTGCCGCTGCCGCGGCCTCCGGCGGAGCAGCGGGATCGGGCGGAACAGCGGTCGCCTCAAACGGTTCGGGAACCGGAAACAGCCAATCCACGGAGCAGCTCCGCGGCAGGTACAGAGCGGAACACTTCGCCTATATCAAGAAGATCATAGAGGAAAACCTGTCCTACCCGGCCCGTGCGCAACGCATGGGGTGGAGCGGCAGGGTAGTCGTCACCTTCGAAGTGCAGCACAGCGGCAGAACCCAGAACATCAGAATTGCACGGAGCACCGGCTACGAGGAACTGGACAGCAATGTGGTCGAAACCATCAGAAAGGTGGAACCCTTCCCGAAGCCGCCCGTTCCCGTGAAACTCACCATACCCTTCTCCTATGGACTGGAGTAACCTTTTCCAACTGTCCCCGCGCCCGCGGCTCCGGAGGAACGGATCACACCCCCACGGGCGCTTCCCCTTCCTGCTGTTCAATCTGCTCACAAAAAGGGGCGACACCCGCCGCCCGTGCTGATATAATCCCAGTCATGCGACTGCGACGCGCAAAGCGACGACATGTCAACGCGCCGGAAAACCATGCGTTAAAGAGATTGTCTTCTCAGGAACCAAGGGTGGATATTTTATCCGCCGTCTCAGTAGGCAACCGGCTCGTCCGGAGACCGGAAGAAGGAGGTATAGAATGAGAAATGTTATCTTTTTAGCATTCATTGCTTTGCTTCTGGCCATGTCCGTATCCGTACCCGCTTACGCGCGCGGACATCACGGGCACCACGGCCACGTAAGATTCAGTGGAGGAGTCTGGCTGGGTCCGGGATGGGGCGCGGCCTGGCCGGTTCCGTATTATCCGTCATACTACCCCTATTATCGCTACCCATATTACGCCCCTCGCGTCATCGTCGAAGAGAGGCCGCAAGAGTTCATCAGCCGTGACAATCAGGAAAAAGAAGAGGGAAACTACTGGTATTACTGCCGCAAACCGGAAGGGTACTATCCGTATATCAACAAATGCCCGGTCGGCTGGATGAAGGTGGTCCCGCCTCCGGCAGCGCCGCAAGGGGGGGAATAGACCATGAGAAAGAGGACTAAGTGTATCGTCTCGGCAATAACCATGCTGGCACTGGGCGGGTGCGTGACCATGCCCTACGGCCCGAGCGTGATGGTTTTACCGGGAGACGGCAAATCATTTGAACAGTTCCAGAACGAAGACGTGCTCTGCAGACACTGGGCATCGCAGCGCCTGGGACTGTCGCCACAAGACACCGCGAACCAGAATGCCGCCACCGGAGCGGTGATAGGGACGCTGATTGGCGCCGGTCTCGGCGCGGCCATTGGCGCCGCCGCGGGAGACCCCGGACTCGGGGCCGCCATCGGAGCGGGAAGCGGGCTTCTGGTGGGCTCTACCTCGGGCGCGGAAGCAGGCCAGGCATACGGTTACGAGGCGCAGCGCCAGTTCGACATGGCCTACCAGCAATGCATGTACGCCAAGGGCAACCAGATCCCCGGGAGGTCTTCGCAAAGACAGTACCGCAACTACAGAGTTTCACCGCCGCCGCCCGACTATGCGCCGGGGCCGGGATACGCGCCAGGACCGGGATACGCGCCCGGACAGGGATACTATCCGCCATATCCGTAACCGCGCGGTTGCAAGGGAGCATCTCCGCCACTACTTCGACGCCGGCTTCGCCTTTTGGGATTCAACCAAGGGTTCAGGCCGGCGTCGGCCGTTACGGGAGAGACGTAATCCTGCAAGCTTATCCATTTACTCCAGTACAACCGTGAACTTCTCTTCCCCGGGCAAGGCGTCAGGCCCCATGACATCGATGCCTTGCCCCATTTCCACCGAAAGTCTTCTCCCATCTTTTCCCCAGACGCTTCGCCATGCCCCAGCGGACTCCCTGAAAAGGAAACGGGGCGGATTGGCAATTCTCGCCCGCGTCAGTCCCTGGATGACGTCCCCCAGACAGGGAGAACCCGCAACCTCAACCACCAGGGCATCGTCATTCAACTTCCCGAAATGGTCTTCGGCAATCAGAGCCATGCTGACGGCGATGCGCAGGCCCATGCAATCCTCGCGGTGATGGAGAACAGCCTCCCGCTCCAGAAGCGCCCTCCTCACCTCGCGCCTGGCCGCTGTTATGCGCGCGGTTCTGGGAGAAAACACGATATCCTGCTCGAAATAGGGTTTTATGTCCAGGATCGGCGTCCCGTCCACAGCATCCAGACCGCTGACCAGCAGGCGGGTTCCCTCGACCCTTTCCAGTGACACCAGTGTCAGAGCTATGGGATTGGGCCGCAGGGGTGAACGGATGGCGAAGACTCCGTATCGCGGAAGGTCGGGATTCACCTTTGACGGAACGGTAGCAAGGACGTCCCGCTTCGCCTCATGGAACCAGGATTGTATCCACAGATGTGAATACTCTTCAATCCTCTCAAGGGCCGCCCCGTACTGCGGAAAGATCTCGATAACCGCCCTGTTTCCCTGAAGCGGGACATGTATCGTCTCTTCATCGGCCGAGCGCGCAACCCCGACGGGCCTGATCTCGATCTCGTTCATATCCCCTCCGTCCCGTGCAGCACCGCCATGGTTCCCTGGTTGAACAGGTTGCGGGCGAAGCACTCAATGGAAATATCGGCCCCCGGCGCCATGTGCATGATCATGCTGCGGTTTCCCACCGCTATGCTGCGCACACCGAGACCCGATGCAATGGTATCCTCCGGGATCGAGGTGAAGTACCCGGACAGGGGATATTCCTTCTTCTCCGCATCCTCCTGGAAATACCGGTAGCCGGTGGGATACTCGAACACCTGGTGCCGGCCCGTGGCCAGGGTAAGGTACTGGGCGTCGCTGGGCTCGTAATAGAACCAGTCGCGGCCGTTTTCATAACCTTGGTGAGACCAGGGGAAGTCTTCCACGCCCAGTCCCTCGACCACGATGAGGGCGATTTTTCGTCTCTGAATCTCCTCAGCCACAAGACGGCGGATGCCGGTTATGGAGGAAACCCCGCCCCATTCCGCCGATACCGGAATGGTATATGCCGGGGCAGGCGCCCGCCTGACCCTGCGGAAGGCGCCTCCCACGGTCCGGAACATGTACCCCGGCCGCGCCACCAGCAGGTATTCGGGAATGCGCGAGTTATCCCCCCCGCAATCGGAAAAGAGCCGCCGGAAATCGTCCTGGCTGACGATTCGTTCAATCTCCGGACGAGCGGCAAGATAATCCAGGTCTCGGGCGCTCCCCTCATGGAGACCGGCATAGCGCGCCGACCAGTGGGTGGACAATACCAGGCCGTCCAGACGCGTCACATCGATGAAATCAGCGAAAGGCATCATGGCGCCGGTTCCCACGATAAGGGGTGTAAAGCCGGACCGGGCCACAAAGCGGTTCACCTCCTCGAACACCGAAGAGACCATGCCGGCCCATTCGCCATCCGTCAGGACTGAGTAGCGGCCGATGAAGAACTGCCGGGCATAGGTGAGGAAGACGAAGGAGGGATCGTATCCCTCTATCAGGTCCAGGGCCGTATCCGTAACCCAGCGGTTGCCCGAGTCATCCAGGTCGCCGGGATAGGGCCTCCGGGACTGGATATCCATTACCATCTTCAGAAGGGGTGTTCTTTCCTCCACCCCGGCGCCGGTCCTGAGGTCGAAGACCCTTTGCCATTGACGGGCATCGATTATCGCCAGACTCATGACCGGCCCTCCCCCGCGTTCCACGCGACTTTTTCACCCAGCAGGCGTATTTCCCCGCCGCACGACGGGCACCTGTTCCCCCGGCCATGGCAGGAGATGAGGCGATCCCCCCCGCAACCAAGGCTGAAACGCTCGATCACCGTTGAGCCGCACCCGGGGCAGACGGTGTTCACCCAATCGGAACCGACGAAGTTATGGAAGTATACATGGGGCAGATATCCGCGGATTGTCTCCAGCGCGCCGGCAATTGCGTCGATGTCCGGGTAGCGGGCCTCTTTCATCTCGTCTTCCGGAAGGAGGCGGAACACATGCCAGGGTATCAGGGGATCCACGCCGGCCAGAAAGCGGGCGATATCTTCCAGCTCGTTGTCGTTGGCGGACTCGATCACAGGCGTGGTCACCTCCACGTGCCCCAGCTTGGCAAGGGTCCTGATGTTCCGCAACACCGGCCCCGCGGACGGTATTCCGATATAGTCGCGGTTGAAGGTGTCGGACAGGCCCTTCAGTCCTATGTTGAAGAAGGAGAAAATCGATCCCAGCATCCCGGTGGATTCCTCGGTGGTATAGGCGTTGGTAAGACACCCCATGGGCATGCCTGCTTCCCGCGCCTCGGCGGCAACCCCGAGCAGTGACGGAAGGGATACGGTCGGTTCGTTGACGTTAAAGACGATGGAGTGGCATCCCAACTGCTTCGCCCTGCGGATGAGTTCCTTCGGGGTCAGCTCAATCATCCCTTCCCGGACCATGGCCGGGTCCTGTTTGGCCACAAAGGAGTTGGAACAGTAACGGCAACGGAAGTTGCAGCCCGCCGTGCCGATGACCAGGCAGCGGCTCCCCGGCCAGGCGTGGTAGAAGGGGACCGACTCGACCCGTGACGGGATGCAGCTGGACCAGAGGTTCGGCAAGCGCTCCCTTATCGCGCCTTTCTCCTCGATGTACATGCGGCATACCCCCGGGCTCCCGTCCCCGAGCTCGCACCGCCATTCGCAATACGCGCACTGCATGAAAACCTCCTTGATATCCAGGTAAGCCGGGTTTTGAAAACCTGGCTGGTCTCTGGAAATAAAATCGATCATTTTACGGCTACATCCCTCGGCACAACAACCCGCGCGCCGGACAGGGTCCTGTCCAGCATCAGGTTCGACCCTATGGCCTCCCTGAGATGCGCGTCATCCATGACCTCCCCGGCCGGCCCGGCCGCCACCACCCTTCCCTGCCGCAGCATCACCGCGTCATCGGCATAGGAGAGAGCCAGGTTGGGATCGTGCAGGCTGATGAGGGCGGTCACTCCCCGTTCCTTGACGAAGCGGCGCATCAATCCCATGGTCCTGTGCTGGTTGGAAAAGTCCAGGTGGGAATTGGGTTCGTCCAGAAGCATCACCGGCGCATTCTGGAACAGCGCCCGGGCAAGCATGACAAGCTGTTTCTGCCCGCCTGAAAGATTGTTGAAGGGAGTGGCGGCAAGCCCGTCCACTCCCACCTCCCGGCACACCTCCATGGCCAGACGCCGCTCCGCCGCGCACGGCGAGGCCCACGGCTTGACCCGCAACGCCCCGCCCATGAGCACCATCTCCAGCGATGAAAACTGGAACGGCGAATGCCCCCCCTGGGGAACCAGGCTTATGAGGCGCGCCATATCGTTCCTGCACATCAGGGAAATATCCCTGCCGGCTACCCTGATCATCCCCTTCCACGCCTTGATAAGACCGTTGATGCAGCGCATGAGGGTGGTCTTGCCCGAACCGTTGTGCCCGATAAGGGCGCAGATTCGTCCCTGCCGTATCTCCAGACTGACGTCGTGAAGCACAGGCGCATCCCCGTAACCGGCCGTCAGCCCCGCAATCTCAACCGACATCGACACACCCGTTCCTGCGTCTCCGCATCACCAGATAGCCGAGAAAGGGCGCGCCGATGAGGGAGGTTATGATGCTGATGGGAATCTCCGAGGCGGATACGGTCCGGGCCACGGTGTCCATCACCAGGAGAAAACCGCCGCCGACAAACGCCGCCGCGGGTATGAGCCGCCGGTGTTCCGTGCCCGCCAGGTAACGGGCGATGTGGGGGACTATCAGCCCGACCCAGCTTATGGCGCCTACGGCGGCCACCGAGGACGCCACGATAAGGGTACTGATCACCACATAGAACATGCGCCACCGGAACACGTCCACCCCCATGGACAGAGCCTCCTCCTCGCTCTGGGTCATGATGTTGAGGCGCCATCCGAACATGCCCAGCAGAACGGAGCCGATGACCACCACGGGAAGCGTTACCTGCGCCTTGGCCCAGGAAGCCACGTGAAAGCTCCCCATTATCCAGAACACGATCTTTGCCAGTTGGTCGTAGGGATCGGCCAGATACATGAGGATGGAAAGGCCGGCCTGGAACACCGCCGACACCACGATCCCGGTGATAACGAGAACCGAGGCGGATCGATCCCAGCTCCTCGCCGCGATGACATATGCGATGGACACGGCGAAGACGCCGAAGATGAAGGCAAAGCCCTGAACACCCAGGGCCAGGCGCGTGAAAAACATGATGGACAGGGCCGCGCCGAAACAGGAGCCCGCCGTGACCCCGAGGATGTCGGGCGCTGCCAGGGGATTGCGGAACAGGGCCTGGAACACCACCCCGGCAATGGAGATACCGCTCCCCACGGCAATGCTCATGAGAATCCTCGGCACGCGGATGTTCCAGAACACCATCTGCATCTCCACCGGAGCGGGCGCCACATACCCGCCAAGGCCCAGCTGCGGCAGGACAAGGCGCGCCAGGTCGGTGAGACCGATGGGGTAGCGCCCCAGGCTCAGCGAGGCCAGCAGGGCCAGCAGAAATGCGGCGGCGCACAGGATAACCAGGAGATTTTTCATGATGATTTCGGTTGCCTTCATTGGGGCGCCATGCGGGGAGCGCCCTACAGCTTTCCTCCCATGGCGGTGAATGAGTAGCCAAGGTACCGGGCATAGAATCCGTCGGCGATCTTCTTCATGTCAACATCCCGGAAGAGATCGGGATAAAGGGTTTTAGCGGCCCATACCATGCCCAGGACACAGTGGGGCGCGGGGTAGTCCCACCATCCGATATTGGACGGGAACACGTACACCCGGCGGTTCCGGACAGCCGAAACGGTGCTGAACTGCCGGTTGGCGAACAGCGTGTCGGCGCCGTAGGAATCGAGGCTCGAACCAAGAAAGATGACGTCGGGATTCCAGGCCGCTATCTGCTCCGGAGAAACCGCCGCCCAGAAACCTTTCAGCGATTCGGCCACGTTGCGGCCGCCAGCCGTCTCCAGCAGCGTATTCTGGAGCATCTGGCCGGTTGCCGCGGTATAGATGTTCTTGGGCCCCACGAACATCACCTTCAGGCGTTTCTCCCGTGGAATCCGGTCCGTCCTCTCCTTGACCAGGCTGACCAGCCGCCGGCATTCGGCGACATACTCCTCCCCCCGCTTCTCGCATCCGAGCACCCTGGCGACGAGCCTGACCCCGGCATAGCTCTCCTCCAGCGTCTCCCCCCTGATGGCGATGACCTTGACGCCGGCGTTTTCCAGCTGTTCTATATCCGCGGGATCAAAGGATGCGTAGGCGATGGCTATATCCGGCTTGAGGGCGACAAGCTGCTCGTTGTTGAGATTGTGGCCGGCAATCAGCTTGGGTTTGGCGGCGAACGAGGGATTAACCTTCGCCATGGCCAGATTCTCCCTGTGGTAGAGGGCCTGGTCCACCAGTCTGTCCTGTTGACCGAGGGCGAACACAACCTTGCCGCCGAAATGGTGGAGCGCCGCGATGCGCCTGATGTTCTTCGGAACGGTGACGGTGCGCCCCACCTGATCGACGACGGTAACTGTATCACCGTCCGAGACTCCTGAACGGGAGCAACCGCAGACGGCCACGAAACAGCCCAGAGAGGCCAGAAAACAGACGAGTACAGCAACCTTTATTTTCATCATTAGCATATAACAATTCCCTTTTTAAGAAACCTTTCATACCACCGATACCATCGGAAAGAATGGGTACAAAACCCTTGTTCAGTATAGCTGTATATATAGCGTTCGATATTTAACTCTTGACATATCGCATTTCTTCATGTCAAGAGTTAATTAATTTTCCAGACATTACCGCGAACGCCGAGAGCCCCGGAGGAAATCCTTGAAACTTGTCGATGCACTGCTGGAAAGCGTTTCCGGCGCTGAAGAAAATTGTGAAGAAGCAAGAGGTGTGTCCTTTATGCGGGAATGGGCGGGATGGGGCGGGA
>CAZHVY010000019.1:0-61200 GCA_964536305.1 uncultured Geobacter sp.
AGTCCATCAGTCCCAGGGCCGGGTCGGCGGTGGCGGCCAGGGCCTTGTGGAAGAAGGCGTAGACCTCTTCGTCTTCCTTGCCCAGGATCTTCGCGTGATCGGCATATGCGGCCATTCCCTTAAGGCCGTAGGTGAGGATCTCTATGGCTGAACGGATGTCCTCGTTTTCGTGGAGAGCGGGGATACCGTACTGCTCGCCCTGCTTCACCAGATCGGTCGCGGGCGTCCAGGAGGCCGGGCCTTCGGTGAATTGCGCAGCGGCGACGCCGTTCTTGGCCTTGAATGCCGTTTCATAAAGATTTCGCGCCTTCTCCTTGAGTTCTCCGCAATGCTTGATGAACGCCTCAAGCCGAGCAGGATCGAAATCCACATTGGTAACGGTGGCAAAGAGGCCTTCGAGGACAAACCCGTCAATGGCGGGATCCTTGGCGCCCAGTCCGCGCGCCTTGTCGGCATAGAAGGAAAGGGCTTTCAGTCCGTAAAGCAGGTTGTCCTGCAGAGCCGCCACGTCCGGCTTCTTGCCGCATACTCCCGAAACCTCGCATGCAACCCCTTTTGCTGTCTGTTCACACTGATGACAATACATGAATTCCCTCCTTTTGATGTTGTCGGCGGTCCCTTGAAATGCCGCCAAACCACTGTTTTTTAATAGTAACAGAGCCCTTCACACTGACAAGCCGCAAGACCTCCGCGTGCCCACTTTCGCGGGTATGCGGATTTCAGCGAAGGCATCAATGCTCGGATCTGATATCCCCGCGCAGAGTATAGGAAAGCCAATCGGTAGCCGGCACACCTGCCGGGATGAATGCAACCCTGTCCCCCGGCATAATGATTCGATCGGGCTGATAGGCGGTGTGATTGATGAAGACGCCCACTATCTTGTCCAAGGGCAACAGGATTTCCCGTGCGACATCAAGACAGTGGCGCCCTTCAGGCGGGATAAAAACCTCCGCGCTGGATGGAAGCCCTGATCTCTGTCTGGCAGAATGGAGTACACCGAACATGCGAATGGTTGTGTTCGTGGTTGCGCTCATACCATGAACCTCCCTGATTATTATCAAAAACGCCCTTTTGAGGATCGCTTGATTTTTCAGGTGGGACTCTATCATTTATGCTGGCAGGTAAATTGACGAAGATCAAAATCCAGTGAAAAAATACGGAGACACCCTCCTCAAAAAGCAAATCTTCCAATTTCCCACCACGGCTTTTCTAGCCTTTCCCTTTTTCCCGGAGCAGTTCCGCGGCAACACGGCGAAGCCATCTGCTTCGCAATCTGGCGATTGCCGCATGACACCTTATTGCCGTTCTGTATATTTGGTCTATTCTTTCTAGGTTTTATAAACTTTGGATAATATCGATTCCTGTTTCAACAACGACGGCGCTTTTTCTGAATCACAGCGGAGATATCCATGAACACAAGGGAAACCAGTGAAAGGCTTTTTGCCGCCATGGTCGCGGCTGATCGCGCGGAAGCTTCTCTAATCATCGAACAGGCTCTATCAGACGGCATAATGCCGCAAAGGATCATTTCCGAGATCCTGGACCCGGCCATCATTTCTTTGGGAGAAATGTGGAAAGAGCGGAACATGTCCCTGGCCCAGAACTATGTAGCGTCAAAAATCGCGGAAGACGCGCTGCTTCGTTGCCTCCCCACAAAGGACGAAAGACAAACCCGCAAAGGCGCGGTTGTGATAGGTAACATTGAAGACGACTTCCACAGTCTCGGAAGACGAACCGTGAGCTTGTTCCTGGAGGCAGCCGGATGGGATGTTCATGACCTGGGCAATGACACTCCGGCGGAGCAGTTCATTGAAAAAGCCCTGGAGGTAAAGGCTTCCATAATAGGGGTTTCCGCCATGATGTACTCCACTGCCCTGAACATCCGGAAGGTCCGGGAACAAATCGACGGCAGAGGACTAACCGGCAAGGTCAAGCTGGCGGTCGGAGGCGCCGTATTCAACCTGCGGCCCGAACTCGTAACCGAAGTGGGCGGGAACGGTACGGCGTCCAATGCGGTCGGAGCCGACGAGCTGTTCATGCGTCTCAGGTCAGAAACGGGCGAGGGAGTGGAACAATGAATTCATACCAGCGGGTTATGGGCACACTGCTCGGTCAGCCGGTGGACCGATTGCCGGTGTTCGCGGTCCTGGGCGCCTATGGCGCGAAACTGACCGGTGTTGACCTGCGCACACTCTACAGTGATGCGACAGCCTATGTTGAAGGACAGAAAACAGTACAGGCGGAATTCGGCTTTGACCTCGTCATGACGCCATTTGTCTACACCGCGATTTCCGAAGCATTCGGCGGGGAAACGGCATGGAGCGCACACCAGCCGCCCAATATGAAACGACCGGGCATACCCGACCCGGCCGATGCGCTCAAAAGGGAACTGCCCGATCCCCGGGGATCCGCAACCCTGTCGCTGGTACTGGAGGCGACCAGAAGGATGGCTGAAGCCTACAAGGAACGGGTTCCCATCATCGCGGTATTGCCAGGACCGGCTATCATGCCGTCGCTGGTTGTCGGCCTGGAAAAGTGGATGGAAACGGTTCTGTTCAAGCCGGAACTGGGCCAAGAGCTGCTCGACCACCTTACCCCCTTCTTCGTGACCTGGGCGAATGCGCTTCTGTCCGCCGGAGCTGATTGCCTTGTTGTCACCGAAGGCATGGCATCAGCCGAGATAGCCTATCGCGAGCTGTTCGAGAAACGTTTTCTTCCAACACTTTCAACGGCGTTTCTCCGGATAAACGGTCCCAAGGTTATGCATTCCACCGGAGGTCGGATACTGCATGTCATTGATCTGTTAAAGGATCTTTCCGGACTCGCGGGTATTGTCGTAGGTTCAAGGGACAGTCTTTCAGAGGCCCGGCGCATGGCGGGACCAGGCATGAATATTATTGGAAACCTGGACAATATTTCATTTCCGGCGGTTTCAGCCGATACGATCTATGAAAGGTGCGCCGCCTGCATCAGTGAGGCGGCGGCAGCCGGACACTACATCCTGTCCAACTCGGGAGCGGATATCCCGCTGAACACACCGCCCGAAAACCTTCATGCCCTGAAGAGGTCTGTGGAAGAATAAGCGGGCGTTTCCGTCGCACCGTCATGAGGAGTGGAATGATCTGGATTTGTTGCGGGGTAATACAGGGCGAAATGGAGGAACTGCTTCGCCGGGGCTCAATAAGCGGCCGACTGGTCTTTCTGGACTCCTTGCTGCATATGAACCCCTGCATGCTGGAAGAAAGACTAACGGCGATTTTGGAGCGCATTCCGGGAGACGATAAGCGCGTAGTTATGGTCTACGGTGATTGCACGCCCCACTTGTTCGATCTCTCGCGAAGATTCCAGGCAGGAAGGGTTCCGGCCATCAACTGCGCCCAGCTGCTTGTCGGGCGGGAACGATACCGACGGTTGATGCAAGAAGAGGCGTTTCTGGTGCTTCCTGAATGGGCGACGCGATGGGAACAGATAATGAAAAATGAATTGGGCCTTGACGGGACCATTGCCCGAGACCTGATGCGCGAACACCGAGCAGTCCTCGTCTACCTGGACACCGGTCTTGTCCCGATTCCGGAGCGGCAGCTTCAGGAGTTTTCGGCATATACCGGGTTGCCTTGGCGAGTCGAAAGACTTACCCTGGACACCATGCTGGAAATGCTCATTTCTGCTCAGGATGAATCTCTACGATCGAAAAACATAGCGGAGAATTCATGAACAGCGCTGACCACAGGCTTTCCGCCCAATTGATGGCCGTTGAGATCATATCCCAGATACTGGTATCCGCGAAACCTCACGACCTGGGAGACCAACTGACCGAACAATTGCGGGAACTGACCGGCGCCAGGACGTCAATGCTTCTTTCACGCAACAAAGAAACGGATAAATATGAATTGTTGTCCGTCAGCCCGAAACGCCGCTCAACGCTCTTCGTGGCAGACGAACTGAACAGCCTCTGTTACGTATCCGTTCCGGACAGCCTTCCCCCCCTCGTGAAAGCCATTCCCCATAACAACCCGATAAAACCTGTTCTGGAGCGCGCCGGCATGGAGTCAATTCTTCGCTACCCCTTGCTCGCCGGCCTCGAACGTGTCGGGATACTTCTCCTTTTTGACATGCCCGAGATCAGCAGGGTACATGAAGTAAGCGAAATCATGAACCTGATTGCCCCACCAATTGCCCTGGCCCTGAAAAACTCCCTGGCATATCGCCGGATCGAACAGCAGACGGAAGCACTGGACAGGCGAATCGCCGAACGCTCGGCGGAACTGATAAAGAAACATGCCGAACTGCAAAGGCTTGAAAATCTCTACCGAGCGACTCTTCAAACGGCCATGGAAGGTTTCTGGCTGGTTGACTCCCATGACAGAATCATCGATGTGAATGACGCATACTGCCACATGAGCGGATACAGCAGGGAAGAGCTTCTTGGCGCCCATGTCGGGCAACTGGATTCAAGTTTTTCCCAAGGTGATTTTGTCGCCCGTCGCGACAGGTTGATCAAGCTGGGTTCCGACAGGTTTGAATCCAGGCACCGGCGCAAGGAAGGAAGCATCTTCTTTGTCGAGGTCAGCGTGAATTATGTATCTGTGGAAGAGGGATTCTTCTCGGTATTCATCAGTGACATCACCAAACGCAGGAACGCCTTGCTGGAGCTGGAGAAAAGGGAGAAAAAGTACCGGCTGCTGGCGGAATCGACCCTGAGCGTCTCGTGGGAGTACGATGTGGTGAACGACCGCTGGACCTATGTGGCGCCACAGGCCGAGCAGATATTCGGATTCCATCCATCGGAGTGGACTGATTTTGCATGGTGGGTGGACAAGCTGCATCCCGAAGACAGGGAATGGGTACCGCGATACTGCCGGGAGCAGATCTCCAGGGGCAAGGACCACGTGATAGAATGCCGGATGGCCGCCAAAGACGGCGCGACTCTCTGGGTTCGGGATGTGGTGAGTGTCGAGATGTGCAACGGCTATCCGTCAATGATGCGGGGAATATTGCTGGATGTTACCGCATCCAGGCAGGCAGAGGAGAAAAATCGCTATCTGGCCGACATCATCGAGCGGAGCAAGAACGAAATCTATGTCTTTGATTCCGAGACACTCAAATTCATCTATGTCAATCGCTCCGCTCTGGATAATCTGGGATTGAGCGGCGAAGAAATGGCCGGGATGACGCCTCTCGATATAAAACCGGAAATGACCGGCGAATCTTTCCGCGCAACAGTGAAACCACTGCTGGACGGGACAATAGACAATTATCATTTCCAGACTATTCATCGCCGCGCCGACGGAAGCGACTATCCGGTCGATGTTAATCTGCAACTGGTGGACGACAGAGGGCAAAGGGTCTTTCTTGCCATCATCAATGATATATCAGAACAGAAGCTTCTTGAGAGCCAACTGCAGCAGGCGCAAAAGATGGAATCCATCGGCCGGCTCGCCGGCGGCGTGGCCCATGACTTCAACAACATGCTCAGCGTCATCCTTTGCCATGCCGAAATGGGTCTCCTTCATCTGGATCCGACAGATCCCCTGGCGGATGATTTAGAGGAAATAAAGGTAGCCGCGCAACGTTCCGCCGACCTGACCAGGCAACTGCTTGCATTTGCCCGTAAACAGACTGTAGATCCCAAGGTGATGGACCTGAACGACAGCGTCGGCGCCATGCTCAAGATGCTGCAGCGGCTTATCGGCGAAGATGTAAGGCTTCACTGGAACCCCGCGGCCAAACTATGGAAAGTAAAGATGGATCCGTCACAGCTGGATCAGATACTGGCCAACCTCTGCGTCAACGCCCGTGACGCCATTGAAGGCGTCGGCGCCATAACCATCGGCATTGAAAACATTACCGTTGACGGTCATTATTGCGGCTTCCATCCCGATGCCGTCCCAGGGGACTTTGTCCGGATCTCCGTAAGCGATACCGGAAAGGGAATGGACAGAGAAACCATATCCCACATCTTTGAACCGTTCTTCACCACAAAGGACATCGGCCAGGGCACCGGTCTGGGTCTGGCCACCGTCTATGGCTCGGTACGGCAAAACGGCGGATTTGTCACCGTCTATAGCGAAGTTGGAAAAGGTACTACTTTCAGCGTCCACATTCCAAGGCATACCGATGAGGTGGAAGAAGAGAACGGAACAACGCCTTATTCAGCCCCTCCAGGCGGCAACGAAACCATCCTGGTGGTGGAAGATGAAACGGCAATACTCGAGGTATCAACCCTAATACTTAAAGCACAGGGATATACCGTGATGGGAGCGTCAACTCCCAGGGAGGCATTACGGATTGCGCGTTCACACGTCGGTCCCATGCATCTGTTAATAACCGATGTCATAATGCCTCAGATGAACGGCAAGGAGCTTTTCGAGATTCTCTCAGCCTCCATTCCCGGGCTCAAGGGGCTCTATATGTCGGGGTATACTGCTGACATCATCGCCCGTCACGGCGTCCTTGATGAAGGAGTTCATTTCATTCAGAAACCGTTTACACTGGAATCCCTGAGCAGGAAGGTACGGGAAGTGCTAGATAAATAGGGACCTTTCCGGGCGCAGGACAAACGGGATAGTTTTCAGTAAAATTCAGTAAAAAATCCACACCAAGTATCAGTTACACGTCAAAACAGGCGGCGCGTAACATTCAATCCGTTACATTTCTTATCAACCTTACAGAGGTTGCAGATTCCTCAGAAACGAATCAAGGGGCCAGGCAATTTACCTGACCCCTTGATTATTTCTGGAGCGGGAAACGGGATTCGAACCCGCGACCTTCAGCTTGGGAAGCTGACACTCTACCACTGAGTTATTCCCGCGTGAGAGAGTCTATTTATCCCATCGACTCCTCTTTTGTCAACCGATTTTTCCACATGGAATCACGCGACGGGGATTCCCTTACCTTTTGGCTGCCGCCTCCCCCCTCGGTCACTGAAGTTTTCCGAGGACTCCGGGTTCGGCTCAAGAGCAGGCGAACAGGGGAAGCTTCAACAGGGCAGATGGAGTTTCGATGATGTAGTCCGCCCCGGCAATCTCGCTCCGATCTCCGTACCCGAAGGAACAGCCGATGGTCAGAATACCCGCCGCCTTGCCCGCCGCGATGTCGTTTATGCTGTCTCCGACCATGGCGGTCCGCTCAGGAATGAAACCCAGATCACCCATGACCTTCCGGAGGGGTTCAGGCGAAGGCTTCCGCTCCCTCAGCGAGTCCGCGCCGATGATGCATTGGAAAAAACCGTCCGCCTTCAGTGTGTTCAGCACCTTGCGGCACAGGGCCACGTTCTTGTTGGACACCACGGCAAGGGTCTTTCCCGAGTCGCGCAGGATTGACAGGGTTTCTTCGGCGCCGGGATAGAGGCGGGTCTTGTCCACGATATGTTCCTCGTTGTAGGCAAGAAAGACCGACAGACCAATCTCGATCTCCTCCGCCACCGCATCGGGCATCGCCCTTTCCACCAGGCGGCGGGCGCCCTGCCCCACGTAGCCGCGAACCTGTTCCAGGCTCGCGGCCTTCCTCCCCAGAGAAGTGAGCATGTGGTTGGTCGCATCGGCCAGGTCCGCCAGCGAATCGATGAGAGTGCCGTCAAGATCGAAAATTATCAGGTCAATGGTATCCATGGGTTTACCAATCAAAAACACCGTCCTTGATCCTCAAATCATCACTCATCACTTTTCACTTTTCACTTTTCACTTTTCACTTTTCACTCATCACTCCCACTCAATGGTTGAAGGCGGCTTCTGGCTGATGTCGTACACCACGCGGTTCACACCCTTCACCTCGTTGATGATGCGGGACGAGATGGCGCCCAGCACCTCGTAGGGGAGCTTGACCCAATCAGCGGTCATGCCGTCCAGGGAGTTGACAGCCCGCAGCGCCACTGTGTAGTCGTAGGTGCGCGCATCGCCCATGACCCCTACGGTCCGTACCGGCAGGAGCACGGCGAAGGACTGCCAGATGTCCCGGTAGAGACCGGCCTTGCGGATCTCGTCCAGGACCACCGCATCCGCCTCTCGCAGGATCTCCAGCCTTTCGGAGGTTATCTCTCCTATGCAGCGGATGGCCAGGCCCGGACCAGGGAAGGGCTGGCGGTGGATCACCTCGTCCGGCATCCCCAGCTCGCGGCCCAGAAGCCTGACCTCGTCCTTAAAGAGTTCCCGCACCGGTTCCAGCAGCTTAAGGTTCATCTTTTCCGGCAGGCCTCCCACGTTGTGGTGGCTCTTGATGACCGCCGACGGTCCTTTGGTCGAAACGGATTCTATGACGTCAGGGTAGAGAGTGCCCTGGGCCAGGTAATCCACCCTGCCCAGCTTCTTCGCCTCTTCCTCAAACAGGTAGATGAACTCGTTGCCGATGATCTTCCGCTTCCGCTCCGGGTCGGTGACGCCGGCCAGCTTGTCCAGGAAACGGTCCGTCGCGTCCACATACTTGAGGTTGATCTTGAAGTGCCTGCTGAACAGGTTAACCACCTTCTCGGCTTCTCCCTTGCGCAGCAGGCCGTTATTGACGAAGACGCAGGTGAGCTGGTCGCCGATGGCCCGGTGGATGAGCACCGCGACAACCGAGGAATCGACCCCGCCGGACAGACCGCAGATGACCCGCCCGTCGCCCACCTTGCGGCGGATATCCGCCACCTCGGTCTCGATGAAGCCGGCCATGGTCCAGGTGGGGCGGCATTCGCACACGGCAAAGAGGAAGTTGCCCAGCATCTCCTCGCCGCGTGGGGTATGAACCACCTCGGGATGGAACTGGACGCCGTAGAAGCGTCGCCCGGCGTCCTTCATGGCTGCCACCGGGCAATGACCGGTATGGGCGATGCGCTGGAATCCCTCCGGCATGGCCTCGATGTGGTCGCCATGGGACATCCACACCTCGGCACGGTCGCTGAATCCGGAGAACAGGTCCGTTACGTCATCCAGCTCCATCACCGCGCGGCCATATTCCCGCTTTTCCGAGCGCTCCACCTTTCCGCCCAGCTGATGGGTCATGAGCTGCATCCCGTAGCAGATGCCGAGCACGGGAACACCGAGGCCGTACACGCCCGCATCCGAATGGGGGGCGTCCTTGTCGTAGACGCTGGAGGGGCCTCCGGACAGGATGATTCCCTTGGGCCGGTACTGGCGAATCTTTTCCAGGGTCATGTTGTAGGGATGGATCTCGCAGTAGACGCTCTGCTCGCGCACGCGGCGGGCTATGAGCTGGGTCACCTGGGAGCCGAAGTCAAGGATCAGTATCTTTTCGCTATGGATATCCTGTGTCATGGTCAGTTCTCAACCCGGTAATTGGGGGCTTCCTTTGTGATGATTACGTCGTGGACGTGGGATTCCTTGAGGCCCGCGCCGGTGATGCGCACGAACCGACGTTTCTGCTGAAGCTCTTTGATGGTGCGACATCCGGTGTAGCCCATGCCGGCCCTCAGACCTCCCATGAGCTGGTGGATGGTGGCTGAAAGGGGCCCGCGCATGGGCACACGCCCTTCGATCCCCTCGGGGACCAGCTTGGTTTCCGTCTCCACCTCGGTCTGGAAGTAGCGGTCCTTGCTTCCCTCTTTCATGGCGCCGATGGAACCCATGCCGCGATAGGTCTTGTACGCCCTTCCCTGGAAGAGGATGGTGTCTCCAGGGGATTCCTCGGTGCCGGCGAACAGGGAGCCGATCATGACCACGTCCGCTCCCGCGGCGATGGCCTTGGTAATGTCGCCGGAGTACTTCACCCCGCCGTCGGCGATAAGGGGGACATTGTACTGCCTCGCCACCCTGGCGCATTCGCTGATGGCGGTAATCTGGGGCACGCCGACCCCGGCCACAACCCGGGTGGTGCAGATGGAACCGGGGCCGATGCCCACCTTGATGGCATCTACCCCGGCCGTAATGAGCGCCTCGGCAGCCTCCGCGGTTGCTATGTTCCCTGCCATCAGCTCCAGTCCGGGGAACTTTTCCTTTATGGTCTTCACCGCGTTGAGCACCATCTGCGAAAAGCCGTGGGCGGTATCGATCACCACCAGATCTACACCGGCCTTGCAAAGCGCGTCCACCCGCGCCTCCATGTCCGCCGTAGGCCCGACCGCGCCACCCACCCGCAGCCGGCCAAGGCTGTCCTTGCAGGCGTTGGGATACTTCCTGACCTTTTCGATGTCCTTGATGGTTATAAGCCCCTTCAGATTGCGCTCATCGTCCACCACCAGCAGCTTTTCCACCCTGGTGTTCTTCAGGTGTTCCTTGGCCTCCTCCAGGGTGGTTCCCACCGGGACGGTTACCAGATTCCGCTTGGTCATGCGCGCCGAGATGGGCAGGTCCAGGTTGGTCTCGAAACGAAGGTCGCGGTTGGTGAGAATGCCCACCAGCTTTCCGTTATTTTTGGTGATGGGAACACCCGATATGCGGTATTGCTCCATGATATCGAGGGCCTCGCGAATTTTCTGGTTGGGCCGCATGGTGATGGGATCCACGATCATCCCGGATTCACTCTTTTTCACCTTGTCCACCTCCAGGGCCTGGGCATCGATGGACAGGTTCTTGTGGATGATGCCCATCCCCCCCTCCCGCGCCATGCAGATGGCGGTGCGGGCCTCGGTGACGGTATCCATGGCGGCGCTGATGAGCGGAATGTTCAAGGGAATATTCCTGGAGATACAGGAGGAAAGGTCCACCTCCAGGGGAAGGACATCCGAATAGGAAGGAACAAGAAGGACGTCGTCAAAGGTAAGAGCCTCATGAATGGTGTTTTCAATCATCACGACCTCCTTTGTGTCGTAAAAATATGAATTTTGGATAGTATACGTGCCTTGTCAAGTCAAGAAAAAAGGGGGTTCCGCCCCGGCCGCGGTACGCCGAAGAGACGCCCGCAGGCATTTACGAGGGGATGAAGGCTTCCCTCGCGCCGACGCGATAGACTGTCGCGGTGATGAGGCGGACGGCGTTTTCCAGATCCGACAGCGACAGGACCTCCACGGGCGTATGCATGTAGCGCAAGGGGATCTTCACCAGCGCCGTGGCCACCCCGCCGCGGCTTATCTGCATGACGTTGGCGTCAGTCCCGGTGGCCCTGGGGATGCCGGTTACCTGCACCGGGATATTTTCCCGCTCCGCCGTATCGATGATAAGGTCGAACAGGGCCGGGTTGATATTGGCGCCGCGTGGCACGATGGGTCCCTTGCCCACGCAGACATCGCCGTTCTGTTTCTTGTCCAGGTCCGGCTGGTCCGTGGCAAAATCCACCTCGACACAGATACCCACGTCGGGCCTGACAGAGTAGCTGCTGGTGGTTCCTCCCCTCAGCCCCACCTCCTCCTGGACCGATGATACACCGAACAGCTCCACCGGAAGCTCCCTGCCGGAAAGGGCGACCTCCCGCAGTACCTCCGCCACAACGAAGCTTCCCGCCTTGTCATCGAAACCGCGCCCGGCAATGCGATCCCCGTGCAGTTTCTCAAGACCGGCCCGGAAGGTAACCGGGTCGCCGATGCGCACCAGCTCTTCCGCCTCCTTGCGGTTAGCGGCGCCTATGTCTATGTACTGGGCATCCATCTTTACCACCGTCTCCCTGTCCTTCGGCTCGATAAGATGGATAGGCTTCTTGCCGATAACGCCGGGCACGGCGCCGCCTCTTCCATGGACCAGGACCCGCATGCCCTGGGTAATCTGGGGATCGATGCCGCCAATGGCGCCGAAGAAGAGAAAACCGTTGTCATCGATGAATTTGACCAGGAGCCCTATCTCATCGGCATGCCCGACCAGCATTACCCTGGTCGCGCCTTCCCCGCCCCCGGCTATCCGGGCAATGGAATTGCCCAGCATATCGCCTGCAACCGGGGCAAAGGGGGCCACGTAGTCGCGGAATACGCGCTGGGCCGGCTGCTCGAATCCGGAAGGGCTCGGCGCCTCCACAAGTGATGTAAGAAACTGGAATGATTCTTCACGCATGTTTATGATTTCTCCTTGCGGCAAGGGCGGGTTTAAGGCCCGCCCTTGCATGGTTCATTCTCTATTTTCCGCCAGTCACATGGGGTATTTTCCCATGTCCTTCGGGTCCATTTCTTCCAGCATGCGGATAAGACGCCCTGCGTCCTTCTCCCCCAGGCCCTCTTCGGGGTCCAGGTCCAGGGTCGACGACCCTTCGAGCACTTCCCGGGCGACCTGGACAGGAAGCGCATATTTCACTGCCATGACGATAGCCTCGCAGGTCCGCACCTTCACCTGTATCTCCTCACCTTCACGCGAAAAGGTCATGGAAGAATCCAGGACATTCCCCCGCAGGGCGTCGATACTGATGCACCGCACCTCCACCCGCATCTGCTCGAAAAGTCGGGCGATCAGGTCGCGGCATCCCCGTTCCGCAACGGCGTCCCGGTTGATAAGCTCGGCGGCGATGGCTACCGATTCCAGGGTGGTCAGCCATATGGGGAAGGATAAATCCTCTTTTTCATTCTTCAGAAGCACCATGGGAGACTGGGACGCGGAATCGAGGAGAAACCCCTGGACATCCATCTGGAGATAAGTGGATTTTTTCCCTGACCGCCCACCGACGTTCATAAAAGTTCTCCCAGGAGGGAATTACGGAAAGCGCGGACGATCCTGACCGGAACGATGCTTCCCTTCAATCCGGGGTCCGCAGCGAAGTTGACGATCCGGTTTCCTCCGGTGCGTCCGAATATCTGGCCGGGCCGCTTGCTCTCCCCTTCCACCAGCACTTCCTGGCGGGTCCCCACCAGGCTTTCGTTGCGTTCCATGCTCAGGCGATCCTGGAATTCCTGCAGGCGCTCCAGCCGCTTTTCCTTCTCCCGCCTGGAAAGATCGTCGGGGAGTTTCGCTGCCGCCGTCTCCCGCCTCGCTGAAAAGACAAAGGAAAACAGGTCGGCGTACCCCACTTCTTCCATGAGGGACAGGGTCTGGAGAAAATCGTCTTCGGTCTCTCCCGGAAAAGCGACGATCATATCACCGGTGATGGAGATATCCGGGCGGGCCTGTTTCAGAGCGGCGATCTTTTCCAGGTACTCCCGGCGGGTATAGCCCCGGTTCATCCGTTGCAGAATGCGGTCGCTTCCCGACTGGGCGGGCAGATGGATGTGGCCGCAGAGCTTTTCCAGATCTGAAAAACATTCGATGAGTGAAGGGGAAATATCCTTGGGGTGGGAAGTGGTGAAGCGGATGCGCTCAATGCCGTCAATGGCGGCCACGCGCCGCAGAAGGCCGGCGAAGTCAGGCTCGCCGGGGCTCTTGAGACCATAGGAATTGACATTCTGCCCCAGCAGGGTAACCTCCCTCACACCTGAAGCGGTCATCTCCCTGATCTCCCTGAGGATATCCTCTGAACGCCAGCTGATCTCCCGCCCCCGCACGTAGGGGACGATACAGTATGAGCAGAAATTGTCGCATCCCTGCATAACGGTGACAAAGCGGGTGACGCTGCCGTCCGCGTCCCGGCGGGGAAAGAGGTCGAGGCGCGCTTCCGGTTCGAGGAAATCGTTCCAGGCAAGGCGTTCTCCCGTCTCGGCGGCCCGCACCATCTCGGGAAGGAGATGCAGGGAATGAGTGCCGAAGACCAGATCCAGGTAAGGAACCCTTTTGAAGAGCCGGTCTCCTTCCTGCTGGGCGATGCATCCCCCCACGCCCAGAAGCACCCGGCGGCCGCCCCTTTTCAGACCCTTGAGCCGCCCCAGTTCACTGTAGACCTTTTGTTCTGCCTTGGCCCGGATGCAGCATGTATTCAGGATAATCAGGTCGGCGCAAGACGGATCGTCGGTCGGCGTGTAGTCCAGATCCTTCAGGAGCGTAAACATCGTCTCCGTATCGTTGACGTTCATCTGACAGCCGAAAGTTTCTATGTAGAGCTTCTTGGCGAGATTCACAAAAGACCTTCGAGAAGAATATTCCGCTGATAGTACGAAATTTTTCCGTTTCAAGTCAACAGGTTTCACGATGAGAAATATTCAGGGAAGAGTAATCCCAACGAAATAAAACAGGGGTTTGCATGCTTAATGCAAAGAAGGCAAAGGCTTCCGAAAGATTCTGAACAAGGAAGAAGCTTTTCCATGTGAACCCTGAAGACGGTGGTTGATCATCGTACACTGTATTTAGAACAGGTTGAAAACGACCCAGGATGTCCACTGTCCACCAGAAAGGAAACATTTATCCCAGCATGATTTTCTGTCTTCCAGAACTACACGTCAAATCATCGAAAAGGGAGGCGAAATAGATTTCCGACTCATCGTCGGCTCAACATCGAGGGTTGATGTCCCGCGGAAAACCGTTAAAGATAAAGATGGTATCCGGATGAAGAACCGTAAAAAGAATGGAGAGATTAATCATTTCAGACGTATACTGGCGACCTGACTTTCATGAACACCAGTAAAGGACAGTTCTTTATCGTCGTAATCCTCAACCATTCTCTGCCGAAATCGGTATATGTTTGGCAATTATAACGCAAATATGCTTTTTATTATGATACTATTAATCATATTTGACTCAATAATGCTACAACGAGCAATATGTCGAATCATATCAACAATCAGCCAATGAGTATTTCAACCAAGACAATACTGCCTATAGCGATTCCAGTTCTTTTCTCACTGGTCTCCCTTTTATAGCTATGCGAATCTGACTTCATCCATTTCTGCAAATATATGAATTTTCAGGAGAAAAATGATATGACCATTTTTGCGAATGCAGAGCTTTTTGAAATATTCATTAACAGCATCCCTGGAATTTTCTTAACATGCGATGAGCAGGGAACGATTATTAGATGGAACAAGAAATGTCAACAGAATTTTATTTATAAAACAGAAACCTCAACTCCACTCAATATACTAGACAAAGTTGCGGATGAGTGCCGAGAGAGAGCAAAAACAAAGATGAATGAAGTCGTACATGAAAACCGTCAGATTGAGATCGAGCTGCTTCTTCTCGACAAGAGAGGAAAAAAGACACCGTACTACTGCACAGTCTCGCCTCTTTTCAGTGGTGACAAATCATTCCTCATATGGGCGGCCATAGACATCTCCAAACGCAAACAGGCAGAAGAAGAACAACTTTTATCCGAAGAGAGATTGCGTCTTGCAGCTGAGGCCACAGAACTTGGAACATGGTACCTTGATCTTTTAACAGGCTCCTTCCGATGGTCGGACAGATGCTACGCAATATTCGGATTACAGCCCGGAACACCAATGAATTACAACTTTTTTCTCTCCTGCCTGCACCCGGATGACCGGGAACGCACCCACCAAGCCGTTATGGATGCACTGGATCCGGTAGACTCACGCGAGTACGACATTGAATACCGCGCGATATGGCCTGACGACGGTTCCATTCATTGGATATCCGCAAAGGGGAAGGGATACTTTGAAGATATAGATGGCAAGATTCGGGCAACCAGGATGAACGGCACTACCCTTGATATCACAACACGCGTGCTGGCCGTGGAAGCGCTTCGGGAGAGTGAGCAGAAATATCGATCACTTTTCTTGGTGGAACCCGACGCCTTGATTCTTATCGACAAGGAAACCCTTAGAATCATGGATGCAAACGAATCAGCCCTCCTCCTTTACGGATATAATCGCGAGGTTTTCCTCTCCCTTGACTTATCGGCGATATCGGCCGATCCGGAAGAGACGCGAAGATTGTTTGTGTCGTCCGAAAGCGACCTCGAATATATGACTCAACGATACCATAAAAAAAAGGACGGACAGGTTTTCCCGGTAGAGGTATCGAGGTGCGCCTTTGAACTGTATGAAAGAAAAGTCATCTATTTCGCCATCCGCGACATAACAGAGCGAAAGCAGATGGAAATGGAACTGGAAAAGGCGCATAAGGAACTGGAGGATCGGGTGCGTCAGCGCACGGCCGAGCTTACCGCCGTCAACCTCCGCCTTCAGCAGGAAATAGTAGAACGCAAGCAGACTGAGGAAGAATTACAAAAATACCAGCAGAAACTGCTTCATCTTTCAGCGGAACTATCTCTCGCTGAAGAAAAGGAACGAAGGCGAATAGCTTCCGAACTTCACGATGACATAGGCCAGACGCTGGCAATGGGCCAAATCAAGACAGAATCTCTCATGCTTTCAACCCAGTCCGGTGATTGGCGCCAGTCTCTGGCGGAAATACGTGATCTGATAGCAAACTCCATCCAGAAAGTCCGCTTTCTGACTTCACAGTTGAGCCCTCCCCTTCTTTACGAGGTCGGCTTCAGTGCAGCGCTCAGGTGGCTCGCGGACAAATTTCAGATGGAAAGCGGCATAAAAATTGAAATTCTCGGGGATACTATCCGGAAGGAACTGAATGAAGAAATCGGGGTTACCCTTTTCCAGGTCGTGCGTGAACTTGTCGTCAACATCAAGAAACATGCTAAGGCGCAGAATGCGCAGATCACCGTAAGCAATCTGGAAGGCAAGATATGGATTTCGGTAAAGGATGATGGAAAGGGCTTCGATGTATCCAGAATAGGGAATAAGGATGAGTTCGGCCTATTCAATATACGCCAGAAAATGAAACACCTGGGGGGAGAAATTTTCATCGAATCAGCGCAGGGACAAGGCACTTTCGTATCTCTGGTTATCCCTTTCAGAAGTCGGGAGGGAAAGCATTTGTGAGTCGCGGCATTCCCCTGGACAACACAATATGATGTTGGTACAAATACGCATGATCCGCTGTAATTCGATCATTAGGCGCAAACTAAAAAACTCATTGAAGAGAAAAGTGACGACATGCAAAATCCAGGAGCTGACATGGAAGGCAACCGAAAATTGCGTATTCTGATTGCCGACGATCATAAAATTGTTCGCGAAGGATTGCGAATGATTTTGCAGAGAGAGAACGATATGGATGTTGTCGCGGAGGCGGATACCGGGCTGGAAGCGTTGTCACTTGCGGAGAAACTGCTCCCTGACCTCGCGCTGATAGACGTCTCCATGCCAGAAATGAACGGTATTGAGACGACCCAGCGGTTACTCGAAAAGCTGCCACAAACCTTCGTTCTCATATTGTCCATGTGCGCTGAAAAGGAATTTGTCGTTGAAGCGCTAAGCGCCGGAGCAAAGGGATACCTGCTGAAAGACTGCGCTGCGACCGATCTGGTGGTTGCCATCCGCAATGTCGCGGCGGGAGAAATCTATCTCAGCCAGAAAGTCGCTGCCCTTATTGTAAAGGAATACATCCAACGCCCCGCCGAGCCATGTCCACAAACTGCCCCGGTCCTCTCACCTCGGGAAAAAGAGGTTCTTCAGATGATAGCAGACGGAAAAAATACGAAGGAAATAGCTTTTTCCTTGAATGTTAGCGTTAAAACCGTAGAAACATACCGCCAGCATGTCATGAAGAAGCTCAATTTATTCAGTGTCGCCGACCTGGTCAAGTATGCAATTCGTGAAGGACTCATTTCCGTCGACAGATGATCTTCCCTATCCCATTCCACAACCATAACTATTTGAGATAATTCAAATATTTTCCCTAACCTCTATCCCACCATCAGGAATTTCGAAACTGGTAACGGTCAAATTGCACTTTGCCCTTACATCCATTACCGGAAAAGCAGAACACCGTTTGCTAAACAGCCTGAATTGCGCTTTCACCACAAATCAGTATGCTTAACACACCCTTGCTTATGGTTAAACGACGACACTTCTGGTCTAAGAGGTACCAATCCTCCGAATATGGATAACGAAAGGAATCAACCGTACTCTTCGACCAAGCTCTTCACAGGGGGGAGAGAGCAGCTTCTCACATCACATTGTTTTACTTTTTCTGACCGGGAAATGAAGCTGTGGAATTTATAAGGTCATGCGGGAACATCAGGTCTGCGTCTCAAAACTTGAAAAAAAATGGGGGATACAATGCTGCCGAAACACCACCTGCTATGCCGTGAAATCCTTTCATATACGGAAACGGCAAAGGAATCAGTTCTGTCTCAAGTCAATAACGATGCCGAATTACCTGAAACGGTTCGTAATATTGTATCCTTCCTGATCAGGAACGCTCCCGTCTTGCTTTCTCCTTCTTCTCCTTCAGATCGGCAAGGATTCGGGCTTGCTCATAGTCCGGCAATTCGAGAAGTTCATCGATAACCATCTTTATCAGGGGTGGATAGCCGGCCTCCTCTTTTCGAAAAAACCGTGATAACTCTTCCTCCTTAATCCCGAAAAACCTGCAATATCGGGACAACAGACCGGGTCCCACACCCCTCCCACCTCTTTCTATGGATGAGATATAGTGGGAATTAGTCTCCAGCTTTTCAGCTAACTGCTCCTGCGTCAGTCCCTTCGCCTTTCTCAACTCCCTGAGACGTTCTCCCACCAGCACATTCATTCCCTGCTTCAGTCCACCCATAGGTATCACCCTTCTGTCGGTATTCGTAATTATTGAAACATATATGCTTTATTAATAATATTCAACATCCTTATCGGCTTTACTATTTATCACTATTGAAGCTTTTGTTTAGCATATAAAACATATTTATATTTTTGTGCTTGACATATGCATTTTTGCAAAATATAGTTACACAAAAATGCATTACGAATTAGTCGTATATTCATTTATTTTAAGCTCATCAGTATTTAACGCTTTATTGATCCGATTAATACATGATTAAGCTGGATAATATTTAAACAATTTTGCGTTACAAATAAAATATCATCTTCCAGAACAATAGAAGCCAAACCTTTCACGGATCCCACGAAAGCGCAATGGAGGTTTTCGCATGTTGAGCAACGATTACTACTCACAGAGTATCCACGGGCCTTTTGAATTATTCGATGTGGGAGATCTCCGGCTTGAGGCAGGCGGCACGATCCGAAACTGCAAGCTGGCCTATTCCACATTGGGAATACTAAACGACGAAAAGAACAATGCAATACTGATCACTACCTGGTATTCGGGCAGCAACAAGATAATGGAGCAGGCGTACACGGGAAAAGGGAGAGCAATCGACCCTGAGCACTATTTTGTAGTAACCGTCAATCAGCTTGGCGGGGGTCTCTCCAGTTCACCACACAACACTCCAGATCCTTTTTCCATGTCAAGATTCCCCGATCTTTGCGTAAGCGACGACGTGAATGCCCAATACACATTATTGAAGGAAAAATTCGGAATCAAGCAGCTTGAACTGGTCGTAGGCGGCTCGCTGGGTGCGCAACAGGCCTACGAATGGGCCGTACGATACCCGGAAATGGTGAAAAGGGTGGCCCCCATCGCCGGCACAGCGAAAACAACGCTCTACGATGTCGTACTCATTGAGAGCATGATCGACACCATCACCTCACATCCGGCCTGGAATGGAGGATGGTACGACAAACCCCATGCCGCCCAAGACGCATTACGCAGACATGCGCGATATTGGGCGGTCATGGGACTGAGTCCCGAATTCTTCAATGAAGGAGTGTGGAAAGAGATCGGTTTCAGCTCACTGGATGACTTTATCGTCGGTTTTCTTGAGAACTATTTTCTGCCAATGGATCCCAACGACCTGTTATGCCAGCTCAGAAAACACCTGCGCGCCGACGTCGCCAGGGCTGCCGGAGGGAACCTCCATGAAACCCTTTCACGGATCAGCGCGAAAACATTTGTCATGCCAATCGACACCGACATGCTCTTCCTGGTTAAAGACTGCGAAAATGAGCAAAAATTAATACCGAACAGTGAGTTGCGGGTGATCAAAAGTCGCTGCGGGCACTTGGGCCTATTCGGCATTGAGGCGGAAGAGTACTCGGCACAGATCGACAGGAACCTCAAAGAACTTTTGGCGACTCCCGTGTAACTATTATCCGGAAACCGGACCGGTTCTTAATACATATAGAAGCCATATCAACGAAGAAAGGGCGCGCGTCTTTTTTCGTTAAACAAGAAAAGGAGGATACTAAAGGATGCTGAGAACACTCGCAGTGAAAAGAACTGCCGGGAAGAACGTTTCGGGAAAGATCATCAAGGCGCTGATTTTCAGTGCATTGAGCGTGGGAAGCGTCGTCTCGGCCCAGGCAGAGTACAAGAACGACTACTACTCGCAGGCAGTTCATGGCCCGTATCAACTCTACAAGATAGGCAATTTCGCCCTCGAAGACGGCGGAACCATCCGAAACCTCCAACTGGCCTACGCAACACACGGCAAACTCAACAAGGCAAAGGACAACGCAATTCTCATCTGTACCTGGTATTCCGGCACTACCAAATTCTGGGAACAAAACCATATCGGAAAAGGGCGCGCTCTGGACCCCGACAAATACTTCATCATCCTGATAAACCAGATCGGCAATGGACTCTCCAGTTCACCGCATAACACACCCGGAATTGACGGAATGGCGAGGTTTCCCCATGTGCGTATCAGCGACGATGTACGGGCTCAACATAAGATGATCAGCGAAAAGTGGGGCATCAAGGAGCTTGCCCTGGTGGTCGGCGGCTCAATGGGGGCCGAGCAGACATGGGAATGGGCTGTCCGGTATCCCGACATGGTTAAGAGGGCCGCACCTATCGCCGGAACCGCCCGAACGACCCCTCAATGCGCGGCTTTTTCAAGGACATTGGACGAAGCGCGCCGATCCGATCCGGGCTTCAACGGGGGCAACTACAAATCCAATGCCGATGTCCAGACCGGCCTGCGCAGGGAAGCTGCCCTGTGGACGGTCTTCGGCTGGTCCCCCGAATGGCTCAAGCAAGAGAAATGGCGCAATCTGGGATTCTCTTCTATTGAAGATTTCCAGACAAATTTCATGGATGCCTATTTCGTGCCCATGGACCCGAATGATTTAATGAACAACGCCTGGAAATGGCAACGCGCCGATGTCGGACGGCAGACGGGCGGCGATCTGGCTGCAGCGCTGGGCCGCATCAAGGCAAAAGTCTTTGTCATGCCGATCTCCACGGATCACCTGTTTCCGGTGGCGGATTGCGCCGCCGAGCAGAAACTCACACCCAACAGCGAGCTCCGCGTCATCAACAGCCTTGCCGGCCACCTCGGACTGTTCGGGGTCGACGGGAAAGCCTATTTCGACCAGGTTGACCAGCACCTGAAAGAGCTGCTCAATTCGCCGGTTTGAGCATTAGCGATTCATGGTGGGTTCCTTCCGGAGAGCGGAGGGAATCCACCAACAGCAGAAGTCAAACGGACACTATGGGCAACACGTACCCCATAAAAGGAGGCTTACAATGAGGCATCTTTCGGTGATTCTGGCGGCAATAATTTTCACGGCATTTCTGTATTGCGGAGCGGCCCAAGCCGGAGCGCCCTTTGTTACCGCAGAAGGGGTTGGTGGTATCGGGTTCAACCCTCTTGCATACCCGGCATTCACCCCAGGAGAAGATGGCTTTAAAATTGGACCCATTGAAATCGCAAAACCCAGGCTCGGCGCTTTTTATGTAAACCTTAACGACACAAACGGCGGCATTGATTGGACAACTCTGGGGATCGCCACGGCGTTTAACAAAAGACTGGAGGTTTCCTTCGGTTACGAGGTACTGGGAATCGGCGTTATGCCCACGGACACCCATAAATATAACTTCGGGGCAAAATTGCTGCTGCTCGAAGAGAATGCCTTCGGTGCCAACTTTCTCCCGGCAGTTTCAGTGGGCACGGTCTACAAGAGAACAACTACGCCCTTCACGGCTGTCTCGCCGAGAGATAACGACGGTTTTGACGTCTACATCGTCGCAACCAAGCTGATAACCCAACTACCGCTACCACTTCTGATTTCCGCAGGGGGACTTTCTACACAGGGACATGTAAACGGCGTTGCGGGATTCGATCACAAAAGGTCGGAAATCTTCTTCGGCAATATCGATATCTTCCCCGTCAGCTGGCTTGCGGTCGGATATGAGATCAAAATGGGGCCGGACTATGGCGCGTATAAGGATTCAGACTACTGGGACGCACATGTCGCATGGTTCGTCAACAAGAACCTCACACTGGCCGCCGCATACACCGGCGCCGGCGATCGTAACCAGACCAAAACCCTCGGTTTGGGCGGAGGTCTCATGCTTAGCGCGCAGTACGCATTCTAATCTCTGGCAGGTTTGGTTTTCAGGGTAGGCAAAGCCTCAACTTTCCGTCTTTTACTAAGGGCTTGCCAAAACAAAAGGCAAAGACAATTATCTGCCTTACACATGGAGGAAAAAATGAAACGTCTCATCCTGGCTACATCGTTAATCGCACTGTCATGCTCTGCGCAAGTATTTGCTTTTGAACAAGAAAATCAAATTATTATTGCCGACAACAGGATGGTTGAGGGGTGTCTTCAAGTAGCATCATTTGAAGCTCCAGCCGGATACAGCATGGTGGGAACGCCGGAACCTGTGGCGGGATTCAAAAGCGAAGTTATGAAAAAAGCAAACGAAATGGGGGCTACGCACGTCTCTTGGAGTTACGAAAGTTCCCAACTAAAACAAACTATTTACGGTAAAGCCTATAAATGTGAAGGTATGAAAAATGTCGCGAAGTACAGACAGTAACCTTCTGCCGATACATTCCTAATGATTACTCTCATATTCTTATAAAAATCAATTATCAACTCGCAACGTCCTCCTGCAATGGTTGGGGTGCATCTCGCACCCCCTTTTTTTCATTTTCATCACGGACACTAGATGGACACCCATAACCGCCGAGATCTGCGATTGGCTTTTAAGTCATTGATTATGGTAACACCACACCCTCACGAATTCCCACATGCTATGCCCATGCACGCTCAAGAAGAATCTTCAGACTTTCCCTCTCCAGGGCCGGGTCGAATTTCTGTGATTGCCGCTGGCGCCTTTCCGCCAGCTCAGCATAGAAACCTTCATCCCTTTCCGCCCTGAGGAGGAGATCGGCCAGACACCGGGTGTCACCCACCGGAAAGAGCCCGGGATAATCTTCTCCCAGGAGGCCCCGCATGCACGCCATGTCGCTCCCCACAACCGGCACGCCGGAGACGATGGCCTCCGAGACCACGTTAGCTCCACCCTCGAAGAGTGAAGAGACAACGAGCAACCGGCTTCCGAGGAGGATCTCCGCTGTCTCCTCGGCGGACTTTTCACCGAGCCAGCGAAAGCGCCGGTTCACGGCCATCTCCCGTTCCGCCGCGATGCCAAGCTCCGCAGACAGCGCCTTGCCCACCAGCAGCACCCTCACCCCGGAGTCCGCGGGGAGCAGGCGGGCCGCATAGGCCGCCCGCAACGGGTCCTTCACCTCCCTCAGATGGGCGATAACACAGACGTCAAAGTTATCGCTCTTCACAGAAGGCCTTATTCGCGGCTTCTCGGCGGACTGGAAGATTACCATCGCCTTGTCCCGATATCCGCGCGGCAGCTCTTTCAGCGCCAGGGGATGCAGGACTACCAGCTGGTCGGCGAGGCGAAGGGCCTCGTCCGCTCCCGGATCATCCTTCAGATCCTGGTAGAGGTCGGTTCCCGTCAGGCAGACAATCAACCGCTGGGCGGGATCCCTCTCCATGAACGAGGATAAGGCGCTCCTGTTCTTGCAGGCATTGAAAACGACCAGGAGATCACATCTTTCGTCCCGTGCCTCCTCGCCTATATAAACACGATGTCCCAGATCCTGAAAAAAAGAGCGCCACCGTTCACAGGTTACGGTGTTGCCGTTGCGGATGTTTTGCGTCAAGGGGACCAGAAAGCGGATATTCATCTCGACTGACTCTCAATATGGATAGTTAGAAACACGGCACAAATGGGTTTTCAGGCGAATCGCGAAATGCAATAATAGCCCAAACCGGTAAACAGTCGCAATCATTGTTGTTATTATTTCCCGTATCGTCGGGGAAAGGAAAGCGGATAGACACCTTGAAAAACGAGATTGAAGAATTCTGCCGCTATCTGGAAACAGAGAGGAATGTGTCTCCCCATACCCTGAAGGCCTACCGGATCGACCTGGAGATGTTCTTCCAATTCGTCGGCAAGGAAGAGGGGAAAGAAGTGAACCTGGAAAGTGTTACTCATCTTCTGGTACGCCGCTATCTGGCAGCCCTGGCCAAGGACAGCATGAAGAGCACCATGGGACGGAAGCTGGCGTCAATACGGTCCTTTTTCAAATATCTGGTTCGAGAGGGAAAGGCCGGAAAAAACCCTGCGGAGCTTGTTAACACACCCAAAAAGGAAAACAGGGCGCCGTTTCACCTGACAATCGACGAGGTGACCACCCTCGTGACAGCGCCGGGCGAGAGGAGAATCCTCACGATCAGGGACCGCGCCATCCTTGAGACACTTTACTCATGCGGCATCAGGGTCAGTGAACTGACCGGCCTGGATGTGGGTGGTGTCGATCTGGATGAAGCCATGGTCCAGGTCATGGGAAAGGGGGGAAAGGAACGGATAATACCCCTTGGGAGCCATGCCCGGAAGGCGCTGGAGGATTATCTGAAGGCCAGAAGGGGACCGCCGCGCGACGAACCCCTTTTCCTCAATTGGCGGGGCGGACGCCTGACCCCTCGAAGCGTGGAACGTATCGTCGACAGGTACATGCGCAGGATTGCAACCATGAAAAAAGTGTCGCCCCACACCCTCCGCCACACCTTCGCCACCCACCTGCTGGAAGGGGGAGCGGACCTGCGGGCCATCCAGGAGATGCTGGGCCACGCATCCCTTTCCACAACTCAGAAATACACTCACGTGAGTATCGACCGCCTGATGGAGGTCTACGACAAGGCCCACCCCAAGGCGCGGAAGAAGGAGCAGTGATCATCCCGTGAACGGGATAGGCGCAGAACGAAATAAGGGGATGGAGCCATGAGGCTCCATCCCCTTATTTCCAGTTGAAAACGGGAATCCTACTTTGCGATGGTCTTTGCCAGTTCCAGGGCCACATCCTTGTACGGGTTGGCGTACAGGATGATCAGGCAGATGACCAGAACGTAGATGGCGAGGGACTCGATCATGGCCAGACCAATCATCATGGTGGTCAGAAGCTTGCCGTAGACGCCGGGATTGCGCGCGGTCCCTTCCAGGGCCGCCTTGATTGCGTTGCCCATGCCGATACCGGGTCCGATAACCCCTACCGCCATGCCGAGACCGGCCGCCAGGATACAGATGGTGACGAATAACATCCGATGCTACCTCCTTCTTCGTTGATATCTCCTAAACAGTATAGGAAAGTTGAATCGTATCTTTTCGATCAAAACCGCTGCCCTTTTTAATGGGCCTCTTCAAGGGACCCATGGATATAGATGGTCGACAGGAGCATGAAGACAAAGGTCTGCAGAAAGGCCACCAGCACGCCCATGAGCATCATGGGAAGGGGCACGAGGAAAGGTACCAGACCGAAGAAGATCAGCAGGATCAGTTCGTGACCGTTCATGTTGCCGAAGAGACGGAAGGAGAGGGACAGGGGACGGCTCAGATGCCCGATGATCTCAATGGGGAGCATGGCCGGCGCAAGCCACCAGACCGGTCCCAGGAAATGCTTGATGTACTTGAAACCGTGATTCCGGATCCCGACCACATGGGTGGAAAGAAACACGATGATGGCGCAGGCAGCGGTGGTGTTGAGGTTTGCCGTGGGAGGAAAGAATCCGGGGATCAGACCCAGAAGGTTCGAGGTAAGAATAAAAAAGGCAAGGGTCGCGATGAGGGGGAAAAATGCCCTGCCGCGTTCGCCCATATTGTCGACCACCAGGTTCTCAATCCCGCCGATGCACACCTCCATGAAATTCTGGAGCTTTCCCGGCACCTTGGAGATTCTCGATCTCAGTATCAGAGAAAGGACTACCAGAATGGCCATTACCAGCCAGGCATGGACTATGGCGTCCACACCGGCGGCGTCGGTAAGAGGCTTTGCGCCCTCCGTCAGCGGTGACAGAAGATCCCTGAAGAACTGCAGAAACAGATACGGATGTACCATGGCGCTAACCTCCGTTAAGCATTGCCATATAAACTGTTAAGGCGATGATCGTGATTACCGGGATCGAAAGCCCCAGAACCAGACCGAATATGTTTACCTCTATGTACAGGATCAGAAGAGAGACGATTACGGCCAGGATCGCGAGCCGGAGCAGGTACCGGAGTTGGACGAATCTGACTGCCCGGCCACTGGGCAGGCTCATGGCCCGGCCAAGTATCCTGTACAGCCAGTGGCAGTTGGCAGTAGCCAGAACTCCTCCGGCTATGACCCCGGCGGCAAAGGACCTGGACACCAGCAGAAGCCCGAAAACGGCAAGAACCAGCAACAGCAGGGAAGCGCCGCTGAAGATGATGATGAAGATATTATTTTCGTCTATCTTCATCTTGCCCACTGTTCTTGATTTCTCTGCCAATAATTACAAATATGTTGCGAAACCCGGCGGCAATCCCGAAGAACAGGAAGATGAAAAAAAAGACGTTGCCCGTTCCAAACCATTCATCCAGTTTGAGCCCCGCGATGACTCCGAAGGCGATGGCAAGCACCACCGATATGCCCATGCTGGAGACGACACTGAGGGTCTTCAGGAGTCTTCTTTTTTCCTCATCCATGAATCGAACCTTTATATCACAGCAAAACTAAAATTTTCAATCATATTTTTCATAAAACTAAAACACGAAAGGCCTCCCTTGCCGCTTCTATGGTACGATCAATATCCTCGTCGGTGTGGGCCATGGAAACAAAGGCGGTTTCAAACTGGGAAGGCGCCAGGTAGACACCCCGCTCCAGCATGGCGCGGAAGTACCTGGCGAAGGCGGCCGTATCGCACCTGGCGGCGGTGGTCCAGCCGCGCACCTCTTCATCGGTGAAAAAGGCGCAGAACATGCTTCCTACCCGCGTGGAACGGATGGGCGCGCCTGCGTCTGCGGCGGCCCTCTCTATGCCGGCGGCAAGCCTGGCGGTCTTTTCCTCCAATCCGGCATAGACCCCCTCCTCCCGCAACAAGGCCAGGGTCGCGAGCCCGGCGGACATGGCCAGGGGATTGCCGGAAAGCGTGCCTGCCTGGTAGACGCCACCCTCCGGCGCCAGCAGTTGCATGATCTCCCGCCTGCAGCCAAAGGCGCCCACCGGCAGGCCGCCGCCTATGATCTTCCCCAGGGTGGTCATGTCGGGGGTTACGCCGTACAACTCCTGCGCCCCGCCGTAGGCTACCCGGAAACCGGTCATCACCTCGTCGAAAATCAGGAGGATTCCCTCACTGTCGCACAGGGAGCGCAGCCCTTCCAGGAATCCCGGTTCCGGCGGAACGGTCCCCATGTTGCCGGCCACCGGCTCGATGATGACGCAGGCGATTTTTCCGCTATTGTCCTCCGCCAGCTTACGCACGGACTCCAGGTCGTTGAATTCCGCCACATGGGTATGGCGGGCGAAATCCGCCGGAACTCCCGGAGAATCAGGAACGCCAAAGGTGGCGGCCCCGGATCCCGCCTTCACCAGCAGCGCGTCGGCATGACCATGATAACAGCCGGAGAACTTGATGATCCCATCCCGGCCCGTGGCGGCCCGCGCCAGCCTGATGGCGCTCATGGTGGCCTCGGTGCCGGAGCTGACCATGCGCACCATTTCCATGGAAGGGACCGCCTCGGTAACGGTTTGAGCCAGCCGCACCTCCAGTTCGGTGGGAGCGCCGAAGCTGCTCCCCCTGTCCAGGGCCTCGGCCACGGCTTCAACTACGCGCGGATGGCGATGTCCGGCGATCATCGGTCCCCAGGAGCCCACAAAATCGAGGTATTCGTTGCCGTCCGCATCCCACATCCTGGAACCGGCGGCCCTCTGGATGAACAGTGGATCTCCGCCCACGGAACGGAAGGCGCGCACCGGGCTGTTCACCCCGCCGGGGATGACGCGGGAAGCGGCGGAAAAGAGTTCGAGGGAGCGGTCGTATTTCATGTTGTGTTCCTTGTGGCGAAGCGATACAGGAAGTCAGGAGACAGAGAAGTCTTCCGCGTACCGCATGTAATTCCGGGCCGAACAGCGGATGCGTTCCAGCTCGGCCGGATTGAGATCGCGCTTGTAACGGGCAGGGGCGCCGAGCCAGAGGGTGCGGGGCGGGATTATGGTTCCCTCGGTGACAAGGGACCGGGCGCCCACCAGGGCCTCCTCCCCCACCACGGCCCTGTCCATGATGACCGCCTGCATGCCGATGAAAGCGCCGTTTTCGATGGTGCAGCCGTGAAGGGTGACACTGTGGGCGATGGTTACATGGTCGCCGATGACCAGGGGCGCGCCCGGATCAGAAGGATCCTTCCTGTGGGTGACATGGAGCATGGAGAGGTCCTGGATGTTGGTCCCGCTCCCGATGCGGATGGAGTTTACGTCGCCGCGCACCACCGTGTTGTACCAGACGCCGCTGCGGGCGCCGATCACCACGTCGCCGATGATCACAGCCGTTTCCGCGATGAAGGCGGAGGGATCTATGACGGGATGGATTCCTTTGAACGGGCGGATCATCAGCTCTTCAGTCCCTTGGTACCGCCAGCATCCTGTCAAGGGCGCGCTTGGCCGGAACCCTTATGTCCTCGGGTACGCGCACCTCGGGAGACATGGTGGAAAGTGAGGCCAGCACATCCTCCAGGGAGATGAGTTTCATGTTGGGGCAGATGAGGGCCGGGGATGCCAGGATGAACTCCTTGTCCGGGTTCTCCTTCTTCAAGCGGTAGAGTATGCCGGCCTCGGTCCCGATGATGAACCGCTTTGCCGGGCTCTTTTTGCAGTAGTCGTACATGCCGCTGGTGGAGCAGGCGTGGTCGGCCAGGGCGGTCACCGCCGGGTTGCACTCGGGATGGCAGATGAAAAGGGCATCGGGGTACTCCGCCTTGAGCCTCGCCGCCTCTTCCGGCCGGAGACGCTCGTGGGTGGGGCAGAAGCCGTCCCAGAAGTGAAACTTCTTTGACGACGATTTCGCCACAAAGCTCCCCAGGTTGCGATCAGGAGCGAAGATTATCTCGCTGTCGGGCAGGGAGTTGACGACGCGGCCCGCATTGGCCGAGGTGCAGCAGACATCCGAGTGGGCCTTTACCGCGGCGGTTGAATTCACGTAGGTGACCACCGGGACTCCGGGAAGACGAGACTTCATCTCCAGCAGTCCCTCGACGTCAATCATGTCGGCCATGGGGCAACCGGCGTCCAGTCGCGGCAGGATCACCGTCTTTTCCGGCGAGAGGATGGATGCGGATTCGGCCATGAAATGCACGCCGCAGAACACAATCACATCCGCGCTGGTCTTGGCCGCCTCCATGGATAGGGCCAGAGAATCTCCGGTAATGTCGGCGATTTCCTGCACCTCGTCCCGCATGTAATTATGCGCCAGCAGAACGGCGTTTCTTTTTCTGAGGAGTTCCCTGATTTGTCCCTTGATATCGTCTTGATACATAACGTGTCATTTCCCCGTGACGCCGTTGTGAAAAGCGGCTGGATTTGATGATAAACAGGTGGGATAGTAGCTCAATGATCCGGGCCGTGTCAAATTCTTTGCACCACAACCAAGAGAAACGGTAAAGACCGGAAAACCCCTCTAACACCGCCTTTCTTGACTCGGACAGTCAAAACAAATATTATCGCCTGGCGGGGAAACGATGGGGACATGGATGCCACATATGGCGCCATGGAACTCCCCATCGTCAGGCTCTCACGGAAAGGCGCAAGGCGCGCAAGGAAATTCAAAGGCTCAAATCGAATCGAGGTACACCATGTTCGGCTACGGCATGCCGGAATTGATCATCATCCTGGTGATCGCGCTCATTGTCTTCGGCCCGCAAAAACTCCCGGACCTGGCACGCACCCTCGGCAGAGGGCTTGCGGAATTCAAACGGGCCGCCGATGATTTCAAGCGAAGTATCGAGGAAGAGGCGGAAAGGTCGAAGGATGGTGAGGAGAAACCGGACTTAGAGGTTGCGCACAGGGAAGAACGGGATTCCATGGAGGATGGCACGGGGAAAGAAGAAGAAAAGTATAAAGGCTGACGGAACGGCGCGGCTCGATTGAAAAAAGGCGGATCTCTCCGCCTTTTTCCGTTTTGCCAGAAAACGCCTATTTCATTTCCGGCAGCAGTTCCCTGGCCTTTTTCGCCTCCGCCGAACGTGGATAGTCATCCTGAATCTTCTTCAGAACGTAGCGGGCGCTTTTCACGTCGCCCAGGGCCTTGAAGGAAAGCCCCTGTTTCAGAAGCGCCGCCGGCGCCTTGTCCTTTTTCGGATACTGCTTGATTACGTCCTGAAAGGCCAGAATCGCCTGTTCGTATTTTTTTTCGCTGTAGTAGGTTTCGCCTATCCAATAGCGGGCGTTGGGTGTCAGTTCGTGCTTTGGAAAACGCTCCGCGAACCGGGTGAAGGAATCCCGGGCTTTCTGCATGTCCCCCGCCTTGAAGGACACGAGGCCCTCCTGGTAGATCCCCTCCGGTGTCTCGGCCGGTTCTTTCTTCCCGGCCTCAGCGCCCGGCAGGCTCTCCAGCCTCTTTTCCAGTTTTGTGAACCTTTCTTCCAGGGCCGCCAGACGCCTCTCTATCTCTTCTTTTGAAAACGCCTTCTCGTCGGTGCGCTTCTGCACCAGGATCTTCAGATCGTCTATCCTGCCCGACATCTCCTGCATGTCGACCCGGATGTTTTCCTGGGAAGCCTGGGTATCCGCTATTCCCTTGCGGGCGCCATCGATTTCCTTACGAAAACCGTCAAGGGAATGCTGGACTTCCTCGGCGGCGGATTTCCGGACGCCTCCCATCTCCTTTTCCAGTTGCGCCACGCGCCTTCGGGTATCATAGGTATCGCGTTCCACCGAGCGGAAATCGCCCCGGCTTACGCAGCCCGTCGCTCCGCACAGAACAAGGAACAGGATAACAATATTTTGGGTCCGCATGTCTTTATCGTCTCCTCATCAGAGAATCCGGACAACAAAAAAGGAGCCCGCACGGGCTCCTTTTTTGAAGAGGTCCGCTCTATTTTACGATGATGAATTCAACCCGGCGGTTCTTGGCCCAGGCTTCCTCATTGTGCCCCGGTTCCACGGGCTTTTCCTTGCCGTAGCTGATAACGCTGAGGCGATCCTCGGAAACGCCCCGTGTCTTCAGGTATTTCTGGGCCGCCTTGGCGCGCTTTTCTCCCAGTGCGATATTGTATTCGTCCGAGCCCCTTTCATCGCAGTGCCCTTCCAGGCGGACGGTCGCTGCCGTATTGTTCTTCATCCAGTCATAATTCTTGTCCAGGGAGTCGCGGGCATCCTGGCGGAGAACATAGGAATCAAAATCGAAATAGATGGTGTCAAAAGGACTGATTGTCTCTACGGAAGTGGTCTGCACGGTCTCTTCCTTGACAACAGGTTCCTTGGTGACAGGAACAGGTTCGGGAGCAACCGGCGCGGTTGCTACCGGTTCCTTTTGCGCCAGGGTCTCATCTTCCTTCACCAGTTCCTTCTTCGCGCAACCACCGGCCGTCAGGGCAACACAGCAGAGCATCATAAGGATTCCGACAAGTTTCTTTTTCATTTGTTCCTCCTTTTCAACATACCAATAATAGGGACCCCAAGTCCCGGTTTCAGCCGAACTGTTTCGGCGTCTGAATCAGGATAGCATTATACATAAGCAAAAGCTCATGGCAAGGCCCGCGTTCCTACCAGCGGGGAGACCAGACAGGGTGAGACTGGGCTCCGCCGCCACGGGAAACCCTGGTCTGACCGGTACCGTCGGCCCGCATGACATAGATGCCGCCGCGGCTTGAGCTGAAGGTGATGAAACGCCCGTCCGGCGACCAGCGCGGACGCTCATTGCTCCCTTCGCTGGTAAGCTGCTGGTCGTCATTGCCGTCCGGTGTGATGGAATGTATCTGGAAACCGCCCGGATGCTGGCGGCAGTAGAGGATCCTGTCTCCTTTGGGGGACCAGGAAGGACTCACGTTGTAACCGCCGTTGGAAGTAAGGCGGTACTGGTTGGAGCCGTCCGCGTTCATGACGAAGATCTGGGGCTTGCCCAGGCGGTCGGACAGGAAGGCAATGCGCCCTCCGTCCGGGGACCATGAAGGAGAGGTGTCGATGGCCCCGTTGCGGGTGAGCCTGTTTATCTGTTTTCCGTCCTTGCTGATGGTATAGATCTCGGCATTGCCGTCCTTGCTCATGGAAAGGGCGATCCTTCCTCCGTCAGGAGACCAGGCGCCGGTGATATTGATGCCGGGATGGGCCGCTATGCGCGCCTCGGCCGTACTGAACAGATCCCTGCGGTACAGATCCGGATTTCCCCTCTTGTAGGATGTGTAGACGATTTCCCTGCCGTTGGGAGAAAAATCCGGGCCCAGGTTGATGGAACCGTTGGCGGTGACGCGCTGGGCATTGTGGCCGTCATAGTCCATGAGATAGATCTCCTTGTTTCCGGATCCGCGGGAGACGAAGGCGATCTTGCCGGTGAACGGGCCTCTCTCCCGGGTGAGGAAAAGGAGAATGTCGTCGGAAAAGGTATGGGCCATCCTGCGGACGTCTTTCCGCTTTCCGGAATACCGCTTGGCCAGTATCTGCCTGCCGTTGGCCACGTCATACAGCCTGAATTCGATGATTGTGTCGTCACCGTTAACGACATAGGATGATTTGATGAGAAGCTCCACCCCGGCCGCATGCCAGACGGCCATGTCGAATTCCCCCGGCCGGATGCCGGAAGCCCCCTTCGCGGGCGAGGTCTCCAATACGTTAAAACGGCCGGTGAGGGTCATGTCGAATCGGAGCGCATCCACTACATTATTGGAAATATCAGGGTTGCCGCCCCCACCCTGGCTTATGGGCTGGGCCACCGCCAGGGATATCTTCCGATCCGGCGAGGCGGTCACTTCCAGGTAGCCCTCCTGGGCGTTCGGAACGCCGGCGGCCATGAGGATGAACGTCAGTATGAATAAAGATAGCTTCATTTCTTTCCCACCCCTTGGGGTTTGAATATGAATCCCTGCTGAAACTCCCTCCGGGTCGGAGGGGGCGGAAAGTCCGGGGCGGCCAGGTCAACCGCCCTCTTCACGGAGTCTTCGAAGACCTTGTCTCCGCTGCTTCGTTCAATTCGATAGCCTGTCAGATGCCCGTTCCTGTCGATGGTAAGCCTGACCACCACCATCGGGTTCCGTTCTCCGGATGTTATGGTCTTGGCAAAGGCGTCACGCAGGCGCGACTGGATATAGCTGCCATAGTCGCTTCCCGCCTCCGTACCCGTGCCGCCCGGCATCCCCGATCTTCCCGATCCCTGGCCGGACCCTGTCCCTTGTCCTGCCTTCTGGCGCAAGGCGTCGATGGCGGCGGCGGCATGGCGGCCTTCCACCGTCTTCTCCAGTCTGGCAAGCCGGTCCCGGAACTCCCTGTCGGTTTCCGGCGGCGACGGTTTGATGGTTTTCTTTCGAACAGGTTCGGGTCTGGGTTTCACTTCCTTGCGCGGCGGCGTGGCCGGAGCAACCATCTTTTCCCGTTCCGGGGGGGAAGCCGGGGGCTCGGCAACCGTCCCCGCCTCGGGAGCGGCGTCTTCACCGCGGGCTGTGGGAGAGCCGGAACGCGGATTCGCCACCGGAAGATTCACCAGATCCACATAGTAGACCGGGGCCGCGTTCGGCCGGATCGTGTGAAAGGAGCCGAAAAAGATGACGGCGGCGAAAAAGGCCGCATGCAGGAGAAGGGAACATGCAAGGGATGCCCCCAGTCCCTGTTCTTTTTTCCGTCGGCGTCTCATTTCCCGCGGCCGGGCTCCGTCATCATGCCGAGGCGCTCAATCCCGGCAGCCTTTATTTCCGCCATGGTCCTGACCACCTCTCCGTAGGGGACGTCCTTGTCCGCCTTCAGATATACCTCTTTCTTTTCCCGCGACTCGAAGATGGCGTTGAGACGTCCGGCCAGATCGGTGTGGGACGTTTCACTGGAGTTAATGAAGACGCGGCCGGCGGTGTCGACGGAAACAATGACGGTGTCCTGATCTGCCGGGAGGGATTTCGCCTGGGTCTTGGGAAGATTGACCTGGACCCCCTGCTGCATCATGGGAGCGGTCACCATGAATATGACCAGAAGAACCAGCATCACATCCACGAGGGGAGTGACGTTGATCTGGGACATGGCATTGTCCCTGCCGTTGCGGTTGCCGATTTCCATGATTGCTCCCCTCTATTTACCGGCAAAGTTTCTCTGCACGATGTTCAGATATTCCGTGGAGAAATTGTCCATCTCGGCGATGATTACCTTGATCTTGTGCTGGAAGTGGTTGTAGCCCATGACGGCCGGGATGGCGGCCACAAGGCCCACGGCCGTTGCGATGAGCGCCTCGGCGATGCCCGGGGCCACTACGGCCAGGGAGGCGGAACCGGTTTCACCGATCCCCTTGAAAGCGGTCATGATCCCCCACACCGTGCCGAACAGCCCGATAAACGGGGCGGTGGCGCCGGTTGTGGCGAGAAAGGTCAGATATTTTTCCAGCCTGGTGATCTGCGAGGTAGTGGCCCTGCGCAGGGCGCGGGCGATATTTTCGATCCCTCCCAGTTCCGTGCTGATGACATCGGGGTCCCGGTTTTCCTCCCCCTTCTCCATCAGCTTTTTCAGCTCGCTGAATCCTTCGCTGAAGAGAACCGCCAGGGGAGAGTCGTCAAACCTGTCCAGTTGCGCGTTGATGGAATCGAAACGCTTGACCTTCCAGAAAAATTCCAGAAATCGCTCCGACTGGCTGTTGGCGCGGTATACCTGCCAGAATTTGAAGAAAATGATGCCGAGGGAGACTACGGAAAAGAAGCAGAGGATAACCAGAACCCCTTGAACGACCAGACCGGTCACGGCGAAAATTCCCACGAAGAGCACCTCCATATGGCTGAAAAAAATCGTCTAACTGTGAAAAACGGCAGTTGGGGCTATCCGGAGAAAACCATGGATCACCTCAACCGCCGAGTCGGGAATAAAATATGCCCGTATCCTGGCCAAGTCAATACGATTTTTTTGCGACCCTCCCCTGAATGGCCAGGCATATTTCCCCCATAGAGGCTATCTTTGACTTGGACATTACCGCGCTGCCTGGGATAGACTGCAAAGGAGATGAGATTATCCCTCTACATTCACTACCCGTTCTGCCTGCGCAAATGCCTTTACTGCGCCTTCAATTCCGTTGCCGACGCCCCATGCACGCCTGATGAGTATGGAGCCGGCCTGTTGAAGGAGATGGAACTGCGGCGCGCGGCCCTGGATTGCATCCCGGCCGCTGTTACCCTCTATTTCGGCGGCGGCACGCCATCCCTGATGTCCCCTTCCCTTACGTCCCGGCTGATCGAAACCGCCGCCCGCCTCTTCCACCTCGCCCCGGACGCGGAAATCACCATCGAATGCAACCCCGGCGCAATCACCAGGGAACGGCTCTCGGACTTCCGGGCCGCCGGAGTAAACCGTCTCTCCCTCGGCATCCAGTCCTTCAATGACGCGCTGCTGCAAACAATCGGCAGGATACACAACGGACGGGAGGCGCTGGACGCCTTCCATGACGCGCGCCGCGCCGGTTTCGGCAACGTTGGTATCGACCTCATCCATTCCCTCCCCTCCCAGAACAACGCCATGTGGGAAAAAGACCTGCTCCAGGCGTGCGCGCTGCGGCCTGAACACCTGTCCGTATACGGCCTGACCATCGAAGATGGAACCCCCTTCGGCCTGATGGAAAAAGAGGGAAGCCTTTCCCTCCCCGACGAGGACGAATCCGCCGCAATGTACGAAACGGCCTCGGAAGCATTGACCGCCCATGGTTACGAACAATACGAGATAGCGAATTTCGCCCTCAAGGGATACCGGTCCGCGCACAATTCCGGTTACTGGAGCAGGCGGAACTTTCTTGGCTTCGGCGCCGGCGCCCACTCCTTTCTCCGTTTTCCCGGCTACGGGCTGCGCTTCAGCTCGCCGGAGAGTTCCCTGGAATACCTGCGCGCCCTGGAACGGGGAAAGCTGCCGGTGGCGGAATCCCGGCCCCTTTCCCGCGGAGACGCCATGGCGGAGTTCCTCTTCCTCGGCCTCAGGACCGCCGACGGCGTCAGTCTGGAACGTTTTTACCGGGAGTTCTCAGCCGGCTTCGACGAGGTCTACGGAGAATCCTGCGCCGGCCTCTTTTCAGCCGGCCTTCTGGAAATCCGGAAGGGTCGTCTGAGGCTGACGGCCAGGGGGCGCATCCTCTCCAACCAGGTGTTTGTAAGGTTTCTCTAGCCGGTAAAATACCTTGACAAAAACAGGGTCGGTTGCTACTTTTGATGCGGTTAGCACTCTCTCTGAACGAGTGCTAACCATTGCAGGGGGTCCGCCATGAATGAAACGCTTTCAGAACGAAGCAGACAGATCCTCGAAGCCATAATCGACGATTATATCCGGACCGCCGAACCGGTGGGAAGCCGCAGCGTCACACGGAGACACGGACTGTCCCTGTCCCCGGCTACCGTGCGCAACGTCATGTCCGACCTGGAAGAAATGGGTTATCTCGCCTCTCCCCACACCTCGGCCGGACGTGTCCCCACTGACAAGGCATTCCGTTTGTATGTGGATTCGCTTCTCCAGGTGCGCGACATCGACCCGGATCAGCAGCATGAAATCCGCAACCGTTACCGGAGCCGGAGCCGCGACGTGGCGGAACTGCTGAAGGACACCAGCAGGATCCTGTCTTCCATATCCCATTACGTCGGCATTGTCATCGCGCCCCGCTTCACCGCCGACGTGTTCCGCCAGATCGAATTCATGCAGCTGTGCGACAGCAGGATCCTGGCGATCCTGGTCTCGGAAAGCGGGGTCGTACAGAACCGCATCATAGAATCCGACGAAAAGCTGGCTCCCGAAGACCTGATCAGGATGTCCAACTACCTGAACGAGATGCTGAAAGGCCTGACCATATCCGAGGTAAAAAGCCGGATAGTCAAGGAGATGGAAGACGAAAAGGTTCGCTATGACGCGCTTCTCAGCCGCGCCCTGCGCCTGTCTGAACAGACGCTGGACGATCCGTGCGCGGAGGTCTTCATCGAGGGGCAGGTGAATATTCTGGAACAGCCGGAATTCGCCGACGTGGAAAAGATGAAGGATATCTTTCGCGCCTTCGAGGAAAAAAGCCAGCTTCTCGCCCTCCTGGATCGCTGCATGGACGCCGAACGGGTGAACATCTTCATCGGCGCGGAAAATTTCCTGAGCCGCATGAACCGCATGAGCGTCATTACCGCCCCTTATGCCAGCGGCCCGAACACCCTGGGCATTCTGGGGGTAATCGGTCCGACGCGCATGGGGTACGACAGGGTTATTCCCATTGTGGATTATACGGCGAGAATCCTCACTGAACTGCTTGGCAGGGAATGAAGAACCGAAAGGAGCAATGTGAACATGAAAAAGAACGACACCGGCATGAACGGTGCGGAACATACCGCTGATAGGGAAAAGAACGTCAATGACGCCACATCCGTCCAGGATAACGGCGACGCGGCCCCGGAGGAGCGGATCCGTCAGCTCCAGGACGCCCTTGCCGCGAAAGAAGAGGAGGCGGCGGCGAACTGGGACAAGTACCTGAGGGAGCGGGCTGATCTGGAAAACTTCCGCCGCCGGGCGCAGAAGGACAAGGAAGACCTCATGAAATACGGCAATGAATGCCTTCTCCTGGAGATCCTCCCGGTCCTGGACAACATGGAGCGGGCGCTGTCCCATGCCTCCGAGGAAAGCCTTGCCGCGGTCATCGAAGGGGTCAACCTCACCCGCGCAATGCTTCTCGGTGTTCTGAAAAAATTCGGCGTTGAGCCGGTGGAAACAAAAGGAGCGGTGTTCGATCCCGCCTATCACCAAGCCATGTGCCGGATCGAGAGCGCTGATGTATCCCCCAACACCGTTATCGAGGAATTCCAGAAAGGGTATCTTCTCAACGAGCGCCTGTTGAGGCCGGCCATGGTTTCGGTCGCGGGTGCGCCGAAAAGCGCCGACGCATAAAATTTCCACCGCATCCCTTGTTTTTCACGGATGCAGTTACTAGTTTTACGATGCACAGACACCAAAAGGAGGAATAAATATATGAGTAAGGTAATAGGAATCGACCTGGGCACTACGAACTCCTGCGTGGCCATCATGGAGGGGGGAGAGCCGGTTGTCATAGCCAACGCGGAAGGAAGCCGCACAACGCCGTCCATGGTCGCTTTCACGGACAGCGGCGAGAGGCCCGTGGGCCAGCAGGCCAAGCGCCAGGCGGTAACCAACCCGGAAAACACCCTGTTCTCCATCAAACGTCTCATCGGCCGCAAATTCGAAACGGAGGCGGTACGTCGCGACATCGCCATCTCGCCATTCAAGATCGTCAAGGCCGATAACGGCGACGCCTGGGTGGAGGTTCGCGGCAAGCAGTACTCGCCTCCTGAAATCTCCGCCATGGTGCTGCAGAAAATGAAGAAGACCGCCGAGGACTATCTGGGCGAGAACGTGACCGACGCGGTCATCACGGTTCCGGCCTACTTCGACGACTCCCAGCGGCAGGCCACCAAGGACGCCGGCAAGATTGCCGGGCTTAACGTCCTGCGCATCATCAACGAGCCGACCGCGGCCGCCCTCGCCTACGGTCTGGACAAGAAAAAGGATGAAAAGATCGCCGTGTTCGACCTGGGCGGCGGCACCTTCGACATCTCCATCCTGGAACTGGGAGAAGGCGTATTCGAGGTAAAATCCACCAACGGAGACACCTTCCTGGGCGGCGAGGATTTCGACCAGAAGGTCATCGACTGGATAGCCGACGAATTCAAGAAAGACCAGGGAATCGACCTGCGCTCCGACAAGATGGCGCTGCAGCGCCTCAAGGAAGCGGCCGAAAAGGCCAAGTGCGAGCTCTCCACCTCCCTGGAGACCGACATCAACCTGCCGTTCATCACCGCCGACGCCACCGGACCGAAACACCTGACCCTGAAGCTTACCAGGGCGAAGCTGGAATCTCTGTGCGCGGATCTCATCGACCGCCTGGAAGGCCCCTGCCGGACGGCCCTCAAGGACGCCGGGCTGTCCCCCAGCGAGGTTGACGAGGTTATCCTGGTGGGCGGCATGACCCGCATGCCCATCGTGCAGAAGAAGGTGCAGGATATCTTCGGCAAGGCCCCGAACAGGGGCGTCAACCCGGACGAGGTGGTGGCCATCGGCGCGGCAATCCAGGGCGGCGTGCTCCGCGGCGACGTGAAGGATGTCCTCCTCCTGGACGTTACCCCTCTCTCCCTGGGCATCGAGACCCTGGGCGGAGTAATGACCAAGCTTATCGACAAGAACACTACCATCCCCTGCCGCAAGAGCCAGGTATTCTCCACTGCGGCCGACAACCAGCCGGCGGTTACCATCCACGTCCTCCAGGGTGAGCGCGACATGGCTTCGGACAACAAGACCCTCGGCAACTTCGAGCTGACCGGCATCCCGCCGGCGCCCCGCGGCGTGCCACAGATCGAGGTGACCTTCGACATCGACGCCAACGGCATCGTCCACGTCTCCGCCAAGGATCTGGGGACCGGCAAGGAGCAGTCCATCCGCATCACCGCTTCCTCGGGTCTCTCCAAGGAAGAGATCGACAAGATGGTGCGCGACGCCGAGGCCCATGCCGCCGATGACAAGCAGAAGCGCGAAATCATCGAGGCGCGCAACCACGCGGACAGCCTTATCTATTCCACCGAAAAGTCCCTCAAGGAATTCGGCGACAAGATCGACGCTGGAGAAAAGCAGAAGATCGAAAACGGAGTCGCAGCCCTGAAGAAGGCCATGGAAGGGAACGACCCTGCAGCCATCAAGACCGCTTCCGACGAACTTACCCAGGCATCCCACAAGCTGGCCGAAGCTGTCTATGCCAAGGCCCAGGCGTCCGGGGCGGATTCCAGCCAGCCGGGTGACTCCTCGCAGGCGGCGGGCGGCGGTGATGAAAAGGTCGTGGAGGCCGAGTTCGAAGAAGTGAAAGACGACAAAAAATAAGAGAAAACGGCTCGGGACAGCAGGCCGCGGCTGAAGGGGAGATAAAGCGCTCCCCTTTTGCCGTTTGCCCTGTCCCTTTCGCCGGTGAGGGACAAGAGTGGCGAACGGAGAAAAACGCGATTATTACGAGGTGCTCGAGGTCCACCGGAACGCTTCGGAAACCGAGATAAAAAAATCATACCGCAGGCTGGCCATAAAGTATCATCCTGACAAGAATCCGGGAAACAAGGAAGCGGAGGAATACTTCAAGGAGGTATCCGAGGCGTACGAGATACTGTCCGACCCCCAGAAGCGGGCGCAGTATGACCAGTTCGGCCATGCCGGTCTCGGCGGTGGCGGTTTCAATGCTTCCGGTTTCGGCTTCGGCGCGGGCACGCCCTTCGGAGACATCTTCGGGGATATCTTCGGAGATATCTTCGGCGGCGGCCGCCAGCAGCGGGGTCGGGGACGGAGGGGCGACGACCTTCTCTACAACCTGGAGATCAGTTTCGAGGAGGCTGCCTTCGGAGTCGAATCCCGCATCGAAGTGCCTTACAACAAGCGCTGTTCCGCTTGTGGCGGCAGCGGCGCCAAAGCGGGCACCGAACCTAAGGTCTGCCCCACCTGCCGGGGCGCGGGGCAGGTGCGTTTCCAGCAGGGTTATTTCAGTGTAAGCAGGACCTGCAGTCACTGCAACGGCGAAGGGAGGATCATCGACTCCCCCTGCGCCACATGCAGGGGAACCGGCAGCGTCAAGGACACCAAGTCCATGTCGGTCAAGATCCCGGCCGGGGTGGAAACGGGCAACCGCCTGAAACTCTCCGGCGAGGGTGGACAAGGGACCAAGGGAGGAGGCAACGGCGACCTCTATGTTTCCATAACGGTCAAGCCCCACCCGGTGTTCAGCAGGGACAACAACGACGTGATCTGCGAGATTCCCATCAGTTTCGCCCAGGCCGCGCTGGGCGCCGAGATACCGGTGCCGACCCTGGACGGGAAGATGGAACTGAAGATTCCGGAAGGCACCCAGTCGGGAAAGGTCTTCCGCTTGCGCGACAAAGGGATTCCGGTGCTTCAGGGCTACGGACGGGGCGACCAGCTGGTGATCATCAAGGTGGAGACCCCGGTGAACCTGAACAAGAGGCAGCGTGAAATGCTGGAAGAATTCGCCAGGATCAGTGGAGAGGAGGTTCATCCCATGAAGAAGAATTTCTTCGACAAGGTAATGGATCTGTTCAGCTGATGACCCCCGTTTTTCAGCCGGAAGTCTTTTTCGGAAACAGCGGGCGCGGCCTTTGCCGCGCCTTTGCGCTGCTGTTGGCGGCTGTTTTCCTCCTTGCGGCCGTGACTCCGGCAAAGGCGTGGGAACGCGGTACCGCCACGGCGACCCTTCTCAAAAACCGCGAGTACGGCGATACGCTTCTGCGGGGCGTCCGCGAAGCGCGCTCCTCCATCCTCGTTTCCTGCTACCTCTTCAAGATAACCGACTTTCCGGGCAACATTCCGCGCCGCATCGCCGGGGAGCTTGTGGAGGCCCGCCGCCGGGGCGTGGCGGTGACCGTGATCCTGGAGCAGTCTCCGGAAGCGGACGACCCCCTGAACAGGGCGAACCGAACCACCGCGACCCTCCTTTCCCGCAACGGCGTCAACGTCCGCTTCGACTCCCTCCATAAGACTACCCATGTCAAGGCGGTTGTCATAGACTGCCGCTACGTCTATCTGGGGAGCCACAATCTCACCCACAGCGCCCTGACCCGCAACAATGAACTCTCGGTTCTGCTGGATTCGCCGGAAACGGCGCGGGAGGTCATGTCCTATCTTGGAGAAATCTGAAGAAAAAAAGGGCGACCCGCCTGGATCGCCCCATCTGTTTTGCCCTCTGTCCGGACTTCCTACCCCAGAACCGCCTTTTTGAAATCCTCGATGCCCATCTGCTCCACGATGCGGCACAGGCGCTCCTTCTTTCCGCACCCCTTGTAGAAGGTAATGATCCTGTCGATGATGGCCAGGACTTCATCGTCCGTCGCTATTTCTTCCACCAGGACGTCGGCGATGCGCGGTCTCATGCCCGAGTTGCCGCCAACCAGGATCTTCCACCCCTTGGGGGTACCCATGACGCCGATGTCCTTCACCCATACCTCGGAACAGGAAAGCATGCAGCCGGAAACCCCCATCTTCATCTTGTTGGGGAGTTCCATGGCATGGTAAATGGCATCCAGCTTCAGGCCGAGGCCCACGGAATCCATGACCCCCCGCTTGCAGAAGGTGGTGCCGGGACAGATCTTGACGCTCCGCACGCACAGGCCGATGGCCGCGCCCGGAGTCTGCTGGAGGTCGGCCCAGACGGCGTCCAGGTCCTCTTCCCTGATGCCGACCAAAGCGATACGCTGGGCCGAGGTGAGCTTCAGGGCCTGTACCTTGTATTTATCGGCCGCGTCGCAGATCTTGCGCAGGGTCGCCGTATCCGTGATGCCGCCCGGAATGTGGGGAGCTATGGCATAGGTCTCCTTGTCTCGTTGCAGGATCGCGCCCTTTTCGAGAATATCCTTTTTCATGATTCCCTCCATCTATCTATTATTTTTAGTGAAGGGAAATTTGTAACACAGTTTTCCCGCAAAAGGAAGGCGTACCGCGCGCAGTCAGGGGCGATCCTTGTGATCGCCCAATGAGAAGAGTAAACAGCGTCCCTACCAATGTTCAGCCCTTTCCATATCGTCCCTTATGTATCGGGTGCAGAGAAAGCAGAAGCCGGCTGCGGCGGCGATGGCGGCGGGCGTGGTCAGCAACGCGGCGCGCAGCCCCCACAGGTCGGAAAACCAGCCCAGAAGAGTAGGCGAAATGGCGTCCCCCAGGGCATGGATGAAGAAGATGTTGATGGCGAAGGCCATGGCGCGGCGGTCGGCCGGACTTACGTTGACGATCACCGTATTGAGGGGGCCGGTATTGAAGAAGAGGAAGAACTCGGCGAAAAAGGTCGCTGCCAGGCAGCCGGCGAGGGTCTGGGAGGAAATGGCGTATACGGTGATGGGAATTCCCATGAGAAAGCCCCAGCCGGAGACCAGCAGATAGCCCTTGGGGCTCTTTCGCTGGAGACGATCACCCAGCCATCCCCCGGAAAGGGTGCCGGCAATCCCGGCCAGAACCGTCACCCCGCCGAAGTACATGTTCCCCCTGGCCACATCAAGACCATGGATGCGATAGAGGAAGGTTGGCATCCACTGGGCCAGCCCGCCTATGGCAAAGGTCATGGAGGTCATGGCCAGGGTGTTGCAGATGAACGACCTGTTTTTCAGAAAGATGCCGTATGCGGCAAGGGAAGGTTTGGGTACGGGCCGCCGTTGCTCGGGCGCGGCCATCTCCTTCGGGTCCCTCAGGAACCAGACCGCGGCGGCCAAAAGGAGCCCCGGCGCCCCCACCATGAGAAACGCGGCCTTCCAGCCGAAATGGAATCCGAGAATCCCGCCCAGCAGGTAGCCGATGGCGCTTCCCACGGGGATGGCGAGATAGAAATAGGAAAGGACCCGCCCCCGCCGCTCCTTGCTGAAAAAGTCGGAGATAAGTCCGGGAGAGACCGTGCCGAAGCTGGCCTCTCCGATTCCCACCACCGTCCGGGCCGCCAGCAGCGACCGGTAGCCGGGCGCTATGCCCGACAGGGCGGTTGCCAGGCTCCAGACCGCGACTCCGCAGGAGGCGAGCCTGACGCGGCGCCCCCGGTCGCCGATCCACCCCAGCAACGGGGCCGAACACATGTAGCAGATCATGAAGGCGCTCCCCAGGAACCCGAGGGCGGTGTCCGAGAGGCCGAAGTCGGACTTGATAAGCGGGAAAACCGCGTACAGGACCTGACGATCGATGTAGTTGATGAGATTCACACCGAGGAGCAGGGCCAGGGCGTAGCGGGCGTATGCGGGTGAAGGGGAATTTTCGGTCATTGTTCCATCCATTGGGTTTGGGATTGATTTCCTCCCGACAAAAGGGAGTGGATTGCTCCGGGTGAGTGTATTCAAAAGATCAACGGGAAGCAAAACAAAACTATCATTCCCCACAGGAGCAGCATCAGCGCCATGGCGCCGTACATGAGCCGGATCGTTCCCCGGTAGGACGCAAGGGACAGATCACGCCGCGGGTCGCCGATGGTGGGCTTCTCCACCGGCTTGCCGAAATAGCGGTTGGTCCCTCCGAGCCGCACACCGAGCGCCCCCGCGGTTGCCGCCTCCGGCAGGCCGCTGTTGGGGGAGGAGTGGTTGCGGCCGTCGCGGAGCATCATCCTGAAGGCCTCTTTTCCCGAGAGGCCGATAAGCGGCGCAACGGCGGCCATCAGCAGGCCGGTGATGCGCGCCGGCAGCCAGTTGGCCAGATCGTCGAAGCGGGCCGAGGCCCGGCCGAAGCGGAGGTAGCGTTCGTTCTTGTACCCCACCATGGAGTCCAGGGTGTTCACCGCCTTGTAGGCCAGGCCCAGTGCCGGACCGCCGAGCATCAGATAGAACAGGGGGGCAATAACCCCGTCCGAGGTGTTCTCCGCCACCGTCTCCACCAGGGCGCGCCAGATGTCCGGTTCGCTGAGGCCGTCGGTGTCCCTCCCCACGATGCGGGACAGGAAGTGGCGTGCCCCCTCCAGATCCCCGGCCGACAGCCGGTCGGCCACCAGCTTCGACTCCTGGTGCAGGGAACGGGCCGCCAGGCAGGTCCAGGAGAGCCAGACGGAAACCGCAAGACCGATGTAGGGGCGTATGGCGTACGCCCCCTTGAGCAGCAGGAGCGCCGCAAGGCATGTCGTACCCACCACCAGGACGAGGAGCAGCACCCCGCCCGCCTGTTCGTTCCGGACCAGACGTCGCAGCACCTTTTCCAATGAAGAGATCAGCCGGCCGATCCCGACCACCGGGTGGGGCAGCCGGCGCGGGTCGCCCAGGAGCAGGTCCAGGAGCACGGCGGTTATTAATATGTAAGGAGTGATAGAGTGCAAATTATTATTGATTGGATCGGCGCATTAAAAAGGCCGGGGCAACAGGCCGGGGAATAAATTCCCCGTTTATTATCCCGCCGTCCTCATGGGACGGCTAAAGTGGCGCGTCCCGTCAGGACGCAGGGAGCGTAGACGGGAAATTCATTCCCCGGATACTGGATGAGCCGCAACAATTGTTCAGCATCAGCAACGTCCGTAAGCCGTTGTTTCCCGTCAGCAGCCGTCATTTTCAAACCGTGACAATTTGTCACGGTTTCATTTCCTTCTTTTTTCAGCCGCTCTTTCAGTTTTCGCCAGTATGCCCCCGGATCAGAGCTTGCCGTAAGCATTGAGACTACATCGATTACGGCGAAGTGCCACTTGCACTTTTCTGCATCCCATACCGACCGGACCTGCTTTGGCTCAAATAACATAATGCCGTTTCCTTGGTCATCGTAGCCCTCCACTAAACGCCTTTGATCACCAGCCAGGTTAGCAGCAAAATCGTCCGTATTGAGAACCTGTTTCAACAGCACGCCAGTGTGCGCCTGTCTTTAATGATGGAAGGTGAAAGTAAAATAAAAATCACTCAACCCTCCTCGAAAATGTGAGCATTTATTTATCAGAAAACCAAGGAAGGCGCCATGAGAAACAATGAAATTGGCGGGTCATTGATGGAGGTAAGAACAGAATCCGGAGTCAACCTGTGATCCCGCAGATCCTCAGCAGCCTCTCCATATCCAGATGCCGCTCCAGGTGCTCCGCCAGCAGGTCGAACGGGTCTTCGTTTTTGCAGTCTGTGGCACGCATCGGCAAGCCCTTTTCCCTCCTTATCCGGTTCAGGAAGGCAGTCCGGAAGCCGTGGTTGTCGAAGAGGCCGTGCAGGTAGGCGCCGAACACCCGTCCGTCAGGGGAAACCGCGCCGTCGGGTATCGCCACATCCGTGCCGGAACGGCGCACCAGCTGGGCAAAGGGTTGTGCCCCTGGGCCGGGAAGCGTCTCTCCCATGTGGATCTCGTATCCCGAGACCGTGCCGGCGCATCCCGGCGCAACCAGGGACGCGGCCGGCAGCAGCCGCGCCTCGGCCTGGTGGGTCTCCTTTTCGGTGAGCAGGACCGTTTCCACGTCCAGCAGTCCCAGACCTTCGGCCTCCGTGACTGCTGATTCGACGCCGTGCGGGTCTCGTACCCGCCTCCCCAGCATCTGGTAGCCGCCGCAGATGCCGACTACGGGACCCGGAAATTCCCGTACCGCCTGAAAAAGCCCCTGTTTCGCAAGAAACGCCAGGTCCCCGATGGTGGATTTGCTACCCGGCAGGATGAAAATGTCGAGTCCGCCGATCTCGCCCGGTTCCCGGACATATATGAGATCGACATCCGGCTCGCCTTCCAGGGCATCGAAATCGGTATAGTTGGAGATGCGCGGAAATCTCACCACGCCGATCCTGATTTTTCCTTCCTTGCTCCCTGGTCCCCGCTCCCCGCTCCTTCGCTTCTCCAGCGCCACGCTGTCCTCTTCCGGAATCCGGAAATGGGTGAAGTACGGCGCCACCCCCAGCACCGGAACGCCGGTCCTCTTCTCCACGAACTCGATGCCCGGACCCAGCAGTGACGGGTCGCCGCGGAACTTGTTGATGATCACCCCTTTGACCCGTTCCCTTTCCCCCGGTTCCAGCAGTTCCAGGGTCCCCACGATCTGGGCGAAGACCCCGCCCCGGTCGATGTCCGCCACCAGGATGCAGGGGCAGTCCGCCATTTCGGCGATGCGCATGTTGGCGATGTCGTGGGACTTCAGGTTGATCTCGGCGATGCTCCCGGCCCCTTCGATGACGATGAAATCATGGGCGCTTCGCAGTCTCCCGAAGCTCTCCTTCACCTTGCGGAACGCCTCGGGCTTGAAGGCGTTATACTCCATCACCGACATGTTCCCCACCACCTTGCCCTGCACGATCACCTGGCTGCCCGTGTCGGAGTTGGGCTTGAGGAGCACCGGGTTCATGTCCGTGTGGGGCGGGATGCGGCAGGCCTGGGCCTGAACGGCCTGGGCGCGGCCGATCTCGCCCCCTTCCGGGGTGGCGAAGGAATTGAGGGCCATGTTCTGGGATTTGAACGGCGCGACCCGGATGCCCCGGTTGCTGAGGATGCGGCAGAGACCGGCGTTGAGGACGGTCTTTCCCACATCAGACGCGGTGCCGACGAACATCACGGCGCTGGGAATTTCAGGGGGGGAAGGTTTTCCCGGTTTTCCTTCAGCCGTCAGCCTTCTGCCTTCAGCCTTGGTTTCATACCCCCGCGGCGTTACCATCCGTCCGCGCCCGTCCACGTAGGTCGCGGAACTGCCGACAATGACCATGGAGAACATGTCGATGCGGGACAGGGGGATCCCGGCCAAGGTGGCAAGGATCTTTTCCTCTCCTTCGCGGCAGGCGTTGCGCACGATGCCGACGGGGGTGTCCGGCGCGCGGGATTGGAGCATGATCTCAATCGCCCGCTCCATGTGGCGGGTTCTGCCCTTGCTGCGGGGATTATACAGGGCCATCACGAAGTCGGCGGTGGCGGCGGCCTCCAGCCGCTTTTCGATCAGGTCCCACGGCGTGAGGAGATCGGAGAGCGATACCACGGCGAAGTCGTGCATGAGCGGCGCGCCCAGGACCGATGCCGCGGCCTGGACCGCAGAGACACCGGGTACGATGACCACCTCGATGCAGTCCGGGGGCGACAGTTCCAGCACCAGCCCGGCCATGCCGTAGATCCCGGAATCGCCGCTGGAAACGAGCGCCACGGTTCGGCCCGCGCCGGCGCGGCGGATGGCCTCGCGGCAGCGTTCCACCTCTTTCATCATGCCGGAGGAAACGACTTCCTTTCCACCGAGGAGAGGTTCTATGAGGTGGAGGTAGGTCTTGTAGCCCACCACGGTATCCGCGGACTCGATGGCCTCGCGGGCCTGGTACGTCATGTGGTTCAGGTCGCCGGGACCGATTCCCACGATATAAAGTCTGGACATAAAATCATTGCCATCCTTAAGGAATTTCCGCTACCGCCAACGTGACGTTCCCGCTCTTCACTTTATTCAGAATCAGTTTGTCATTTCCGGAGGCAAGCAGGGCCGCCGGTTCCGCCACCCCGCTGGCGCCGATGGCGTCCAGGGCGTGTTGCGAGGGGGGGGTCGGCGTCCGGATGGCGTTCAACTCGCTGCTTTCGTAGAATACGACCGGGAGGGCGAACTTTTCCGCCACTGCCAGAAGCCCCGGTTCGTCCCGTTTTGCCGCTGCCGTGGCAATGGAGCGGACGCTCTTGATGGAGAGAAACAGGCGCTTCAGATTGGCAAGAATGACCTCTTCGATCTCTTCCCCGGAGGTAGCTCTGTTGCAGCCAACTCCAAGTATCAGATTGCACGGGTAGAGCACAAGAAGGCGCGGTGATTTAACCTGGGCCGAGAGATCGCGGCTGGTGACGAAGACAAACCCCTGTGCGCCGCTTCGGAGCGCGGCCTGAAAATCGGGATGGAAGGTCAGCCTGCCCCGTCCGCGGAAGGCATGCTCCACCTGCCCGCTGGGATCAACGACGGCGATCTCCGCATCCTCCAGCAGAAGGGAATTCAGGACCTTGACCCGGGAAAGGTCGTCGATGGCCCATCCCTGCTCCCTGGCGATGCTGTCAAAGGAGGGGAGGCCGTTGGCGTCGGTTGCGGTAGTGATGACAGGGGTGGCGCCGGTGAGGCGGGCGCACTCCTCCGCCAACGGGTTGGCCCCGCCCAGATGTCCGGAGAGAAGCGATACGGCAAACTTCCCGGCATCGTCCATGACAACCACTGCCGGGTCCCGGTCCTTCCCCTCCAGGTGGGGGGCTATCATCCGCACCACGATCCCCGTGGCCATGATGCAGATCAGGCCGTCCGCCTCGCGCCAGAGCCTGGCCATGAGTTCTTTCAGGGATTCCGGGAAAACCGTGGCCGGGCCGCTGACGTGGTCGCCAAGCTTCGGCGGGATGTAGAGTCCGGAACCGGGCAGCCCTTCGGAGAGCCGTGCGCCGAGCCGCGCGCCGTTGGATGTTATGGCGATGATGGCGATTTTCATGATGCCTGTCGGCAGGTCATGTCACGATACCCTTCCGGCAACCGTGGGTGAATTCCCCATCGTACAGGCGCGATTTCGCCTTCAACCCCTCCCGGCGCGCCTTCAGCACCTCGCCCACCAGGATGAGGGCCTGCTTTTCTATGCCGGCGTTTTTCGACAGGAGGGCGATATCCGCCAGGGTCCCCTCGATAACCCTCTCGTCCGGCCAGGAGGCGCGGAAGACCACAGCCGCAGGCGTTTCGGATGTGTATGCCCCTTCCAGAAGTTCCGCCACTACCCGATCGATCATGGCGGCGGAAAGGTAGATGACAAGGGTAGCGCCGGTCTTCGCCATTTCGCGGAGGGATTCCCGTTCCGGCGCCGGAGTCTTCCCGGCCAGACGGGTGATGATCACCGTCTGGGAGACCTCCGGCAGGGTCAGTTCCTGTTTCAGCGCGGCTGCCGCGGCGCAGGCGCTGGTCACCCCCGGCACGACCTCGTAGCCGATGCCGAGCCGATCCAGTTCGACCATCTGCTCCTGGATCGCGCCATAGATGGAGGGGTCGCCGGTATGGAGACGGGCCACCTTCCTGTCGGCAAGCACGGCTTCCGCGATCACCGAGGTTGTCTCCTCCAGGGTCATGGAGGAGGAATCATAGACCTCGGCTCCCTGGGCGTGGACTCGCACCAGCTCCCGATCCACCAGACTCCCGGCGTAGACCACCACGTCCGCCTCGCCGAGGAGCCGGGCGCCTTTTACCGTTATCAGTTCCGGGTCGCCGGGACCGGCGCCGATGAAATGGACCTGTGGCATCAAAACCTCCTACTTCTTAACGATCAGCAGCGACAGATAATCCAGCTTCCTGCCGACCAGCGACTCCAGGTCATGGACCACCTTCTCCCCGTCCGTGCCGGCCCGGCTGACGAAAGCGCACCGGTCTTCCAGCCCCAGCTCTTTGAGTATCGTGTACATGCGGTCGAAGACCCGGTTGACCTTCATGAGCACCACGGTGTCGAAATCCAGGAGGGTCTGGCGGAGCTTTTCCTCTTCGAAGGTGGCGGGAAGCACCGCGATCCGCTCCGACGCCATGGCCAGCGGAACCCCGCAGGCAACCGCAGCCGCAGTGATGCTGGAGACGCCGGGCACAACCTCGATGGGGATGTCAGGATAGCGTTCGCGGAAGATTCGGTACAGGTAGAGGAAGGTGGAGTAGAGGAACGGATCGCCGATGGTGATGAAGGCAACATCCTTGCCCTGACGGACATGGCTCAGGACCGTCGAGGCCGCCTCTTCCCAGAATTCGTCCAGACCCTCCTGGTCCTTTTTCATGGGAAATACCTGGACTATGATCTGCTGCCTGGCGCGGTCAAGGAACGGCTCGATGATGGACAGGGCATGGCTGGTATCGCCGGCGCCCGCGACCGGGGCGCAGATAACGGGAACGGCGCGGAGGATGCGTTCGGCCTTGCGGGTCAGGAGTTCGGGATCGCCGGGACCGACGCCGACGGCGTACAGACGCGCCACTAGTCCTCTCCCCGCCGGGCGGATATCACATATACCGGGTTGTGGGCCTCGAAGATCTTGTATTCGGTAAGGGCCATGGTCTTGGATACGTTGACGCAGCTGACTTCCACGGTGTAGCCGTGGTCTTCGAGAAATTCCACCGATTTGGTGAGGGTGTCCAGTGTCACGGCGTTGAGGACGATGATGCCGTCAGGCTTCAGGCGGCGGTCAACGGCGTCGATGATATCCTCCAGCATGCCTCCGGAGCCTCCGATGAAGACCCGGTCCGGATTGGGCAGCTCGTCGATCCCTTCGGGCACGTAGGCCTCGACCAGGAGCACGTTTTTCGAGGAGAATTTCTTCAGGTTCTCCTTTATGAAGGACAGGTACTGGGGGTTCTTTTCCAGGGCGAATACCTTGCCGTTGGGCATGAGGTTTCCCGACTCGATGGCCACCGAACCGCTCCCGGCGCCGATATCCCACATCACCAGGTCATTCTGGAGCTGGAGTTTGGCCAGGGTCACGGCGCGGATCTCCTGTTTGGTGATGAGCTTGCGGGCGGTGGCGTATTCGTCGTCGGCAATGCCCATGATGGGGAAGTTTTCCAGGGTCGGCTCCCAGGCCTTTATGAGGATGAGGAGATTGAGGGGCGAGGCCTTCATCTCCGCCAGTCCCCGCACATCGGTACGGGTGAACTTTTCCGTGGGAAGACCCAGGTCCTCGCAGAGGTGGACATCATATCCCTCTGCCCCCCTCTGGATCAGTTCCCGGGCTATGGCCGCGGGCGAATTCACCTCGTCGGTGAGGACCGCGGCCTTGTCCGCCGCTATGATGCGGTCCACGGCCCCCTTCAGGCCGCGTCCGTGGACGGAAAGAAAGATGGCGTCATCCCACGGTTCCTTGATGCGCGCGAAGGCATACTGGACACTGGTGACATTGGGGAAGATCTCGATGCGTTCCTTGGAGAGGTTGCGGAAAAGAAAGCGGGCAATGCCGAAAAAATTGGGGTCGCCGGAACTGAGCACCACCACCTGTTTTTCGGTGGTCTTGAGAAAATCCAGCATGATGGAGAGATCACCATAGGTCTGTTTCTCTCCCTTGAAGTCCGGGAAAATGTCCAGAAGCCGCTGATGGCCGATGAGGAGTTCCGCGGAATTGATTACCTCCAGGGCCTTGGCTCCGAACCCTTCCCATCCTTCAATGCCCGCCCCTACCAGATATATTTTATGTTGCGGCATGATTTCTTCCTCCCCCCTCTTTTCGCGAGACTCAGCGTCTCATAACGTACGCTGATTCTACCGGAAATATACCATTTCACCACTGTAGCCGGCCAGAAAAACCTGGATGCCCAGCCCGGGCGCGATACCGGCCGCGAAACCGGCCGCCCTGTCCCGAACCAGTGCAAGAAGGACGGGATCATCTCCCGCTGCTTGAAAGATTTCACGGGCCGTGGCCGCCCCCGCGATGAGGGATGAAAGGCGCGATGCATGGGGCGAATCCGCCAGCCAGGCGGCAAGGTTTCGCAGGTCGAGTCTGGATGACGAGGCATGGGTATGCTCGTGACCGCAGGCGATCTTCAGCAGCTTGGCGAACTGGGCCGAGATAATCACCTTTTCCACCCCCTTTTGCCGGCATGCCCGCAGGGTATGACCCACGTAATCCCCCATCATGATATAGGCCTCGTCGGGAAGGCGGCCCATTCCGTTCATTCCCTTCATGGAACAGCCATGGGACGCCCCCGGGAGGGGCGCGGAAAAAAAACGCCTTGCCGCCATTTCACTGGTTCTGCCCGTGGAAAGGACCAGTGTCGAACATCTGCAGGCCAGGGCCACATCGATGGAGGCGTCAATAGTATCGGTCCAGGCCTGACTTGACACAGGATTGACGATACCGGTTGTGCCAAGGATGGAAAGACCGCCCACAATGCCGAGACGGGCGTTGAGGGTCTTCTTAGCCAGTTCCTCTCCGTTGGGAATGCTGACGGTTATTTGCGGTATGACCGGGGCGCAGCACTCGCCGAAGACCGGGCAATTGAGGGAGAGAACCTCAAGGACCGCCGTGGTTATCATCCTCAGCGGTACGGGGTTGATGGCCGCTTCTCCCACCTGCGCCGCCAGGCCGGGTCTTGTTACCCTGCCGATGCCATGTCCGCCGCGGATTACGATGGCGTTTCTTCCTCTGGCCTCAACCAGTTCCGCCTCCGCGTGGATTTCCGCGCCGTGGGTTATGTCCGGGTCGTCACCCGCATCCTTGACCACGTAGCAATGGGCGGAGTTCCGGGTAAAAGACTGCCCGTGGATGCGGAAACGGGCCGCCTCCCCACCGGGAAGGATGATCTCCACCTCATCCACCAGACGCTGATCCCTCAACATAAGGACCGCCCCCCTGGCCGCGGCCGCGGCGCAGGCGCCGGTGGTGTATCCGTGCCTGAGGCCTTTACGTTTCATGGGCTTCACCAGCCAGGAGCAGCAGGGCGTTCATGGCCGCCGCCGCAACGTTCGAGCCGCCTTTCCTGCCACGGTTCGTTATGAACGGGATGCCATATGCGGGAGCTTCCCCCAGGAGCGCATCCTTGCTTTCCTCGGCGCCCACGAAGCCCACCGGAAGCGCTACGACCAGGTCAGGCCGCAGGCCTTCCTCCCGCGTTAGACGAAGGAGCTCGAACAGGGCCGTAGGGGCATTGCCGATGACAAACACCCCGTTTCCTCCATCGCCGGCCGCCTTGCGCATGGCCATGATGGACCTGGTGACTCCCGCGCGGGCCGCCTCAGCCGCCACGTCCGGATCAGCCACATGACAGGAGGCCCGGATGGCGAAACGCTCCAGCAGACGCCTGTTGATCCCGGCCAGGGCCATGGCGGTATCCGTAACGATCCCCTTGCCCAGGCGCAGGGCGGCGATTCCCCTCTCCACCGCCCCCTCGGATATCACCATGGAACGGGCATAGTCGAAATCAGCACTGGAGTGGATGACCCGGCGCACGACGGGCCACTGAAGAAGCGGCCAGGAATGGTCGCCCGTCTCTCTGTCAATGATGCGGAACGATTCCGCTTCGATCTCTTCCGGACGCAGGCGGACCGGCATCAACGCCACCCCTTTTCGCCAAAGGCCTCCTCGATGCGGTCGATGACCAGTTTCGCCAGCCTCTTGTGCACCCCCAGGTGCCCGGCCATGGCCATCTCCACGCCGGGATGACGCAGGCGCGCCTCTTCCATCTCTCTGGGCAGGTCCTCCCGCACATGGGCGCCCATATAGAGGAAATAGGGAACCAGGAGAATGCGCCCGGCGCCCCTGGCCACGCAGGCGTCGATGCCCTGCTGGATATTGGGGGCATGGTTCTCGCGAAACGACACCTCGACGATGTCGTAACCGGCGAAATCCCTGACCATCTTCGCGATTTCATGCACGGCGTCGTTGGCCTCGGAAACGCGGCTGCCGTGGGCCATGAGGAGGATTGCTGTTTTCATGACAACTCCTTTAACTATCTGATATTGGTCTTCTTCATAATCTCCCGCCGCGCCTCGCCGATGGTGAGGGGAACGCGGCCAAAGGGGATTCCGTCCTCGTGCTTCAACCGATACATCAGTTCAGCGACGTGAGGCAACCTCAATTTGACGTTCTCCATCTCGTCCGGAGCGGTCAGGACCTCCTCAGGGGTCCCGCCCCGGACGAAACCGCCCCTGCTCAGAATATGGAGGCGGTGCAGGAACAGCGGAACCAGGTCCACGGCATGGGTTGCCATGACGATGGTTACGCCGTTTTCCCGATTGAGGCGGGTGAGCAGCCGCATCATCCGGTACTCGCCCATGGGATCCAGCCCGGCGGTGGGTTCGTCCAGCAGGAGTATCTCGTGGCCCATGGCCAGGAGACCGGCGATACAGACCCGCTTTTTCTGGCCAAAGCTGAGGGCATGGATGGATTTTCCGGCATAGTCATCCATATCCACGTCCCGCAGGGCCGCCCGGACACGCTCCTCCACCTCCATCTCGCCAAAGCCCATGTTGCGCGGGCCGAAGGCCGTGTCCTCATAGACCGTATGGGCGAAGAGCTGGTCGTCCGGATTCTGGAAGACCAGACCCATCTTGCGGTAGATCTGGGCCGGGGAGAGCGAGCGGATATCATCGCCGTCCAGGAGCACACTGCCCCTGTAATCCTTCACGATTCCGTCCATGACCTTCAGCAGGGTGGTCTTGCCGGAACCGTTGGCGCCCAGTATGCCGGTAAACTCGCCCCGTCCCACATCAATCCGGATGCCGGACAGGGCCCGCGTGCCGTCCGGGTAGGAAAAATTGTCGATATTTACCGAGAGTCGAACCGGTTCCATAACACCCTTCAGATTTCACCCTATATTCAGCGGCGGGAGTCATCCTTCGTTCTCTGCGGACAACTCCAGCCGCCGTTTTGAGGTTCACATGCTCCACAAAAGCCCCATGGAGAGGATGAACACCAGCGAAGCCGCCACCTCCGCCCCGCGGAACGGTTTGTGGCGCAGCATGGGCAGTGAGCCGTCGTATCCCCGCTGCACCATGGCGTTTGTCACATTGCGGCTGTTGTCGAAGGCCTTGATGACCAGGGTTCCGGCCAGGACTCCGAAGGAGCGCATCCCCCGGCGGCAACCGCAGTACCCGAGACGGTTCTTCTGCGCCCCGTAGATTACCCGGGCGTCGTCGAAGATAAGGAACAGGTAGCGCCAGGCAAACAGGGCAATCTCTATGAAACTGCGGGGGACCCTCATCCATGACAAGGCGGCCATGAGATGGGTGAAGGGCGTGACGCACGCAAGGGCGTTCATCACCGCCACGGCGCCGGCAATGCGGGAAGCCAGTAGCAGGCCTTCTTGAAGGCCGTCGCGGTAACCAGTGATATCCATCCCGAGGACGGTAAAGGAAAAGAGCGGCGCTTGCCCGGCGAAGAAGAGCTTGAGCAGCACGAGCATTGTCATGATGAAAAGCGGTTCGGCGAAGCGGAAGGCAAGGGAGCGCGCGCGTATCCCGGTCATCAGGCACATGAGGATGCAGAGGACGGCAGTCGCCAGGGGAAAGGCGAAACCCTTGCAGCTGGTCACCATCACCAGGAGGCCCAGGGCGCACAGGAGCTTGACGCGGGGGTCGATGCGGGAAAAGAAAGCGCCATCCGGGCATGTATGGATCAGGTGGCTCATAAGACGTCGGGCCTTTCCGTTACCTGTATATCGTATTGTCGGGCTTCCGCCGCCTCATCTCTTCCCTCCCCTTCCGTTTTCCCGTCCGCCTGCTTTCCCCTCCAGGAGCATGCGCCAGTAATAGCCGGCCGCGAAGCCGCCGGCGGTTCCCGCCAGCAGGAAGGCAAACAGGAGCAGGTCGCCCTGGTCGGTATTGATAAGCGGTTCGCGGGACTCGCGGCCATGTTCCCGGGCAAACTTCTCCACGACCGTTTCGTCCACGCCGGGCCATGGTTCGGCCCCGAGAGCGCTGGCGGGGCAAAAGGAAAAAGACGCCAGGCACAAGGCGACAGTGAATATCCAGTGCAAGCATGATGAGGTCTTAAGGACGTTCCTCGCGCCTGATTTTTCATCCATTCGCCTTAACCTCCCCCGCCTTGATGACCCGCATCGCAACCAGGATATCCGGTCTTTTGCGGTAGAGAAGGAGGACCATGCCCGCGGTCATGGCCCCCTCCAGGAGCCCGAGGGGAAGCTGGGTCGGCACAAAGGCCAGCAGGATCTTTTCCAGAAGCGGCAGGAACGGTTCGTTCCCCCGGATGCCGGAAGCCAGCTCAACGGAAGTGACCATATAGGTGGCCCAGTCGGCCTGAACCCCGGCGAAAAAAGCCGACACAGCCAGGGAGGCGCCCATGGCGCGCAGCCCCTTGAAGGCAAAGTATCCGGCAACCGAACCGATAACCCCCATGGAAAACACATTCGCCCCCCAGGTGGAAAGACCTCCGTGGGAAAGAAACAGGGCCTGGAAAAGAAGCGCCACCGCGGCAATGAGCGAACTGACAAAGGGACCGAGAAGAATGGCCGCCATGCCCGTGCCGCAGGGATGGGAGCATGTTCCGGCCAGCGGCACGGGAACGGGCATGCAGGAGATGATGAAGACCACCGCCGCCATCAGTCCGGCCAGCGGTTTGAAGGAAAGGTCCTGACGGGACATCCGGTTCACCTGTCGTATCCCCAGCGCCACGAATGGAAGGGCGGCGGCGTACCAGGCAACAGCCCAGGGAAGGGGGAGGATGCCCTCGGAGATGTGCATGGCATGGGCAGGGGCGGCGATAAGCAGCACTGCGGTCATAAGAAACGATATCTTCATGGTTCTCTCCCGTGAGAGGATTGGATAGACTTTTCAGGGGCAGGAGTGCCCTGGATAGTGCCTGCACCTTTCCATAAATGCCGATGCCATCTCCGGGCAGCTTCCGAAATGCAGGTGTATGTAGGACGCCAGGCAGTTCCGGTAGCGGTAACCCTCAAACCCCAATTCGAGGCCGTTTTTTCGCACCCGGTAGACACGTTCGATCGTGTCCGGCATCTCGTCCATCTCCGAATAGTGGAACTCGTGTCCCCGTGCGACAGTCCCGCGAAGCCCGAGAACCGTATCAGCCACAAGCTCCACTTCCCGGTAGCCCAGCGCCTTGCGGCGCGGGAGCATGCGGGTGGAGACCGGAAACACGCCCACGAAATTTTCCGTCAGGTAGATGAACCCGCCGCATTCCGCATATACCGGCATTCCCTTTTCAATGGACGCCCGGATCTCCTGCTTCATTCCGACGTTTGCGGCGAGGGCCCCGGCGAACAGTTCCGGGTAGCCGCCGGGGAGGTAGATACCGCCGATCCTTTCGGGAAGGCCCGAATCCGCCAGGGGCGAGAATTCCACGAGCCCGGCGCCTGCTTCCCTCAGCAGCCGCAGGTTGTCCTCGTAGACGAAACAGAAGGCAGCGTCCCGGGCAACGGCGATACGAATGCCGGCTCCCTCTCCCTTGACGGGGGTTTGTGGGGTGGGTGAAATCGAAACAGAGCTATGGTCATGGCATATCTCCCCCCACCCTTGTCCTCCCCCGACAGGGGGGAAGGAACTGCCTGGAGAAGTCAACGAGAGGATTCCCTCCAGGTCCACATGCTGTTGGATTATCGAAGAGAGGCAATCCAGGAAGTCGTCCGGCAGCGGGTTCTGGTCCACGGTGACCAGCCCCAGATGGCGGGAGGGGATGCGAAGGCGCTCATCGCGGGGGATGCATCCGAAGATCCGTACTTCCGGGACGGCGGATATCATCGCATCCCGCAGAATGCGCGCATGGCTGTCGCTCCCCACGTTGTTGAAGATCACCCCCGCCACAGGCACGTCCGGGTCGAAGCTGGAGAACCCCCGTACCAGGGCTGCGGCGCTGCGGGCCTGGCTCCTGGCGTCCACCACCAGAACCACCGGCGCTTCGAGGAACCGGGCGATCTGGGCGGTGCTCCCCGCGTCGGAAACGCCGTCGATGCCGTCGAACAGTCCCATGACCCCCTCGATCACGGCCAGGTCGCAACCCCGGGCATGCAGGGCGAAGGTCTGCCGGACAAATCCTTCCCGACACATCCAGCCGTCCAGGTTCACCGACGTCCTGCCGGTCGCCAGCCGGTGCCAGCCGGGGTCGATGAAGTCGGGACCCACCTTGAACGGCGCAACGGAAAGGCCACTCCGTTTCAGGGATTCCATGAGTCCCAGGGTCACCGTGGTCTTGCCGGACCCGCTCATGGGCGCGGCGATGACTATAGTTTTCATGGGGCGTTATCCATTCAGCAGCTTCACTACCTGGTTACCGTCGGCGTAATAATCGATGATATTCAGAGAGCCGTAATCCTGCTCAATCCGGAACATGGAAGAAAGGGGCGCGCCCAGGGCATCCAGGAGAATGATCCGGTTTACTCCCCCATGGGCGACAACCGCGACCTGCTGGTTCCTGTGGGCGGACACGATCCTTTGCATGGCCGGCAGGACCCTGTCCCTCAGATCAATCAGGTTTTCCCCACCCGGAACGCGAAAGCCGGCAAAGTCCTCCATGCGTAACCGCCAATCCTCGGGAAACCTCTCCTCCAGTTCGCTCCAGGTCATGCCTTCCCACTCGCCGAAGCTCAACTCCCTCAACTGCGGCAACGGAACAGGCTGGACGTCCCGGCCCGCGCACAGGATATGCGCGCCATCCATGCACCGGGAGAGATCACTGCTGTAGCACGCGGAGACAGCGGTGTCTTTCAGGCGTTCCGCCAGGATTCGATACTGGCTTATCCCCTTCCCGGTCAAGGGGACATCCGTCTGGCCGTTATAGCGGAATTCTCCGCTACCGGCTATTTCTCCGTGGCGGATCAGCCACACGCGAGTCCTGCAAGCCATGAAAAAAAACCTTCCTTTCCGGAAAACGCCAGCAGCGCCAGCAGACAGAGTATCTCGTTCAATTCACCAGCGCAGCCGATGACATCTCCGGTGACCCCTCCGATCCTGCGATGAAACCACGCCTTCATCGTCCATGTCAGGAGCCAGGAGGCAATGAACAGGCCGAGTCCTCCGGGGCCCACCAGCAGCACGGCCCCGGCAAGGGCGGCCAGGGCGGCAATGAGCAACTGCCTCCACCCCGCCCCGCCGATGAAAGAGGTTCCGAGACCCTGGCTTCTCGCATTAACGGACCCGACCGTCATCTGGACCATGGCGAAACGCCCCATCATCGGGAAACAGAAGAGGGCCTGCCGCTTAATGTCCTCGGGCAGGGAGATGAGAGCATGGTATTTGAGGAGGATGGCCAGGATCAGTCCCACCGCGCCGGCCGCGCCTGTCCGGGAGTCCTTCATCACCTCCAGGAATCGTTCTTTCCCGCCCCGGGCCGCCAGGCCGTCACAGACATCGGCCAACCCGTCCAGATGGAGGACGCCGCTGACCACCGCCAGGGCCGTAACCAGGAGGAGATCGGCAACCCCTCGCGGCAACAGGCCGGAGAGCAGGTAGTCCAGACCGGCCAGAAACGCGCCCAGGGCCAGCCCGGCCAGGGGAAAAAACGACAGGGAGCGGCCCAGATCCCTTTCCTCGCAGCGGACGGAAAAGGGGAGGGGGATGATGGTCAGGAACTGGATGGCAATAATGTAGAGGCGCATGGTTCTCTAACCCCCCTCAATCCCCCCTTGTCAGGGGGAAGCAGCTGGTCTCCTACCCTGATAAGGGGAGGCCGGGAGGGGTTATCTATTCTCCCCCTCCGATACTCCCGCTTCCCCGAACGTTGCCATCTCCTTCAGTATCTTCACCCCGGCCTCGATGAGGCCCATGGCCAGGGCCGCGCCGGTCCCCTCGCCGAGCCTCATCTTCAGATCGAGGATCGGTTCGGCGTCCAGCCGGTCCAGCATGAAGCGATGCCCGATCTCCACCGATTCGTGGGCTGCAAACAGGTACTCCTTTACAGAAGGGTGCATGCCGGCGGCGATGACCGCGCCGGCGGTGGAGATGAAACCGTCCACCACCACCGGTATGCGGTTGGCCGCGCAGCCGACTATCAGCCCCGCAATGCCGGCGATCTCAAGACCGCCCACCTTGGCCAGGACATCAACTGGGTCGGAGGGGTCCGGCCGGTTGATCTCCAGACCCTGCCTGATGACGCGCATCTTGTTGGCCAGGACAGCGTCGCTGATCCCTGTTCCCCTGCTGGTGACCCGCTCCACCGGCATGCCGGAGAAGGCGGCAATGACCGCCGAAGCTGATGTTGTATTGCCGATCCCCATCTCCCCGGTCCCCACCATGGCAACGCATTCCTCCTTGCAGAGGTTCGCCAGGGAAACACCTGCCTCCAGCGCCGCCTCGGCTTCCTCCCTGATCATTGCCGGACCCCTGGCGAAATTGCGCGTGCCGCGCGCAACCTTGCGGTCTATGAGACCCTGGAGGCTCCCAAAATCGTAATCAACCCCCATGTCGACCACGCGGACCTCCACCCCGCCATGCCTGGCCAGAACGTTGATGCCCGCGCCGCCTCTCAGAAAATTGAACACCATCTGGGGAGTGACCTCCCTGGGAAAGGCGGAAACCCCTTCCTCAACGATGCCATGATCAGCGGCGAATGTATAAATTACCTTCTTTCCGGTATCCGGCGCCAGTGAGCCGGTTATGGCCGCAAAGCGGCGCGCGAATTCCTCCAGCCTCCCCAGGGAGCCGATGGGCTTGGTCTTGCGGTCCAGGCGCTCCCCAGCCTGCTTCAGCAGAAACGGGTCAAGTGGTTGAATCCTCGCCAGGGCATCCTGAAGAATGGTCATGCCGTCCTGTCCTTTCCGGTAACAATGTAACGATTATTTAAGTTTCAACGGTATTCCCGAGATCATCACGTACACCTCGTCCGCGGCCGCGGCGAGAATCTGGTTCGTTCTGCCGGCCAGGTCGCGAAAGGCCCTGGCCAGGGCGTTATCGGGCACGATACCCATCCCCACCTCGTTGGACACCAGGATAAGCGGGGTCTCCAGCGCGGCAATGGAGTCCTCCAGCAATCGCGCCTCGGCAAGTGCCCGCCCGTCATCCTCATGGCAGAGGATCAGGTTGCTCAGCCAGAGAGTCACGCAATCCACCAGCATTGCGCTGAAGCGGCCGTCCGCATTCTTCAGGGCTTCCGCCAGCCGAAGCGGCTCCTCGACCGTCAGCCACGCATCGGTCCTGCGGGCCTGGTGGGCCGCAATCCGTTCCACCATCTCCGGATCCCTCGCCTCGCAGGTGGCAATGTAGCAAAGCGGCGCGCCGAATGATTCAGCCAGCGATTCCGCGAACCGGCTTTTGCCGCTTCTCGCTCCGCCGGTAACAAATATCATCTTTCCCATGAAAAAACCCCGTCTCCCTTGGGGAGGCGGGGTTTTTCCTGCACACCCGGTTTCAACGCCTGTCCCTTGGAGCCGCACTCTGCGACATTCTATGATGAAGGCGCGATCTCCGGCCAGGCGCCGTCATTCAGGTATTGATCAATGGCCCGGGCCGCCTTCTTGCC
>CAZHVY010000020.1:0-58261 GCA_964536305.1 uncultured Geobacter sp.
GCGGCTCCTCCTCCCACGAGTTCATGGTGCTGGCCGATTCGGGCGAGGACGCCATTGTTTCGTGCACGGCCTGCGAATACGCGGCCAACGTGGAGAAGGCCGAATCCCGGACCATCGAGGCGGTGGAGCATGCCGACCCCCGCCCCCTGGAGCGGGTCGCCACGCCGGAAAAGCGGACCATCGAGGAGGTCTCGGAATTCCTGGGTGTCCATGCGGCGTCCATGATCAAGACCCTCGTGCTCCTGGCCGATGGCGAGCCGGTGGTTGCGCTGGTGCGCGGGGACCACGAATTGAACGAGATCAAGCTGAAGAACGCCCTCGACTGCGCCGACCTGGAAATGGCCGGCGACGAGGTGGTGACGAAGGTCACCGGCGCTCCGGTCGGGTTTGCCGGTCCGGTGGGGCTGAAGGTGAAGATCGTGGCGGACCTGGCCGTCAGGGCCATGAAGAATGCCGTCACCGGCGGCAACGAGAAGGACCTTCACCTGAAGAACGTGAACCTTGAAAGGGATTTCCGGGCTACGGCTTTCGCCGATATCCGCAACGTGGTCCACGGCGATGCCTGCCCCCGCTGCGAGGGAGGCATCCTCGAGATGTGGCGCGGCATCGAGGTGGGGCATGTTTTCAAACTGGGGACCAAGTATTCCAAGGCCCTCAAGGCCACCTACCTGGACGCCGAAGGCAAGGAGCAAATCATCTTCATGGGATGCTACGGCATCGGCATCGGCCGCACCGTGGCCGCCTGCATCGAGCAGAACCACGACGGGAACGGCATCATCTTCCCCCTTCCCATCGCGCCGTTCCACTGCATCATCTCCGCCCTGAATATCAAGGAGGAGCCGGTCAGGGAAGCTTCGGAACAGATCTACGGGCAGCTCGCCGACGCCGGGGTCGAAGTCCTGCTGGATGACCGGGACGAGCGGCCCGGCTTCAAATTCAAGGACGCCGACCTCATCGGCATCCCGCTGCGTATCGTGGTGGGGAGCAAGAACCTGGCCCAGGGCAACGTGGAGCTGAAGGATCGGAAGACGGGCGAGGTTGCGCTCCTCCCCGTAGCGGATGCGGTGGAGAGGGTGAAGTCGCTGGTTGCCGATGCCCTGAAAGTGGAGACACCATGCTGTTGATGATCGACAACTACGACTCTTTCACCTACAACCTGGTCCAGTATTTCGGCCAGCTCGGCGAGGATGTCGCGGTTCACCGGAACGACCGGATTACCCTGGACGAGATCGAGGCCCTGGCGCCGGAGAGGATCGTGGTTTCGCCCGGTCCCTGCTCGCCCAGCGAGGCCGGCATATCCGTTGCGGCCATCCGCCGCTTCGCCGGCAGGATTCCCCTCCTGGGAGTCTGCCTAGGCCACCAGGCAATCGGCGCGGCCTTCGGCGGGAATGTGGTGAGGAGCATCTCCCTGATGCACGGCAAGACCTCCCCCATCCTCCACGACGGAAAGGGCCTGTTCAAGGGCCTTCCCAACCCTTTCGAGGCGACCCGCTACCACTCGCTGATCGTGGAGCGCTCAACGCTTCCCGACTGCCTTGAAGTCACCGCCTGGGTGGAAAACGGCGAGATCATGGGCCTCGCCCACCGTGAACTGCCCATCTGGGGGGTGCAGTTCCATCCCGAATCCATCCTTACGGTGGGCGGGATGGACCTGTTGCGGAATTTCCTGGAGATGAGCAGGGGGGACGGATGATCAAAAAAGCCATCGCGAAAGTCGTCGAACGGGAGAACCTGACCGAGCCGGAAATGATCGAGGTCATGGACCAGATCATGTCCGGGGAAGCCACGCCGGCCCAGACCGCGGCCTTTATCACCGCGCTCCGCATGAAGGGAGAAACGGTGGAGGAGGTCACCGGCGCGGCCAGGGTCATGCGGGATCGGGCGACCCGTATCCGTGTGGACAGAAACATCCTCGACCTGGACCGGGAAGACATCAACCTGGACCTGGAAACGATTCTCGATACCTGCGGCACCGGCGGCAGCGGCACCAACACCTTCAACGTATCCACGACCGTTGCCTTCGTGGTTTCGGCCTGCGGCGTGAAGGTCGCCAAGCACGGCAATCGCTCCGTGTCGTCCACCTGCGGCAGCGCCGACGTGCTGGAGGCGTTGGGTGTGAATCTGGATGTTACTCCGGAAACGGTGGAGCGGTGCATCGGCGATATCGGCATCGGCTTCCTGTTCGCCCCGGCCCTGCATGGCGCCATGAAGAATGCCATCGGACCGCGCAGGGAGATCGGCATCCGCACCATCTTCAATATCCTCGGCCCCCTCACCAACCCTGCCGGCGCCCAGTGCCAGGTGCTCGGCGTTTACCGGGAGGAGCTGACGGAAAAGCTGGCCCAGGTGCTGAGAAAACTCGGCTGCAAGCGGGGCTTCGTGGTGCATGGTCTGGACGGCATGGATGAGATCACCCTGACAACCGAGACGCGGATTGCCGAGGTAACCCCGAATGGCGTAAATTGCCGTCTCTTCGGGCCGGAGGAGCTGGGGCTTCCCCGCTGCTCCATGGCCGAACTGCGCGGCGGGGACGCCGCGGCCAATGCCGCCATCGTCAGGGGAGTCCTTTCGGGAGAGAAGGGGCCGAAGCGTGACATCGTGCTTCTCAACGCGGCCTTCGGCCTTGTTGCGGCGGGAAAGGCGGACGACCCGGCGGAAGGGTTGCGCATGGCTGCTGAGGCCATTGATTCCGGCCGTGCAATGGCGCAACTGGAGAAACTGGCGGCGATGACCAACGAGTAATTTGATGGGGGTGACGATGGGACCTCTTGCGGAAGACATCGGGAAACGCTTTACCTATGCCGAATACTGTACGTGGGACGATGGTCAGCGATGGGAGCTCATCGACGGCGTTCCTTATAACATGACGCCTGCTCCGACGACGAGACATCAGAGGATTTCCGGCTCCATTTTTTCCCTTCTTTCCGAGTATTTGCGCGGGAAGGCCTGCACACCGTTCTATGCACCCACCGACGTGATATTTGACGACCATAACGTGGTCCAGCCGGATCTGCTGGTGGTCTGCGATCGGGGAAAGATAACCGAAGCCAATATTCAGGGCGCCCCTGACCTGATCATTGAGATACTGTCGCCCGCGACCGGGCGGAAGGACAGGAGGGAGAAGAAGGCCCTCTACGAGCGGTTCGGCGTTCGGGAATACATCGTTCTCGACCCGCTCAACGAGACGGTGGAGCGCCTGACCCATGCGGACGGCCGGTACGGCCAGCCGGATGTCTTCGGTTGGGATGAGACCATGAAATTATTTGTTTTCCCCGATCTGGAGTTGGAACTGTGGACTATCTTCGAAAAGGAAAAGGCGGAATCCGTGCATGAGCGGTACCCCGGATATATTACAGAGAATCGTTGACTACAAGAAGGATGAGCTGGCGTCCGCCAAAGGCCGCACTTCCCTTGCCGACCTGAAGGCACGGTGTGCGGATGCGCCCCCTGTGCGCGGATTCCGGGAATCCCTGAAACGGGTGGACGAAGCCGGGCGCACCGCGGTCATCGCCGAGGTGAAAAAAGGCTCCCCCAGCAAGGGGGTCATCCGTGAGGACTTCGATCCGGTAGCCATCGCCGGAATCTACGAAAAAAGCGGGGCAGCCTGCCTGTCGGTCCTTACCGATGAGCATTTCTTCCTTGGCCGGCTCGACTATCTGGCCCGCATCCGCGGCGTGGTGAACATCCCCCTGTTGCGGAAGGATTTCATCTTCGACGACTACCAGATTCTTGAGGCGCGCGCTTCGGGCGCCGATGCCGTGCTGCTGATTGCCGCCATGCTCGACCTTTCCCGGTTACGGGAGTTCATCGCCATCGCCCGCGAACTTTCCCTCGACGTCCTCCTGGAAGTCCACGACGAGAGCGAACTGGAAACGGCCCTGGAGACGGATTGCCGCCTCATCGGTGTCAATAACCGCAACCTCCGCACCTTTGTCACCGAACTTTCCACTACGGAGAAACTGTGCGCCCTGATGCCGTCCGACCGTTTTCCGGTCTCCGAGAGCGGCATCAACACCCGGCCGGATATCCTGCGTCTCCGCGACGCCGGGGCGCGGGCCTTTCTCATCGGCGAGTCGCTGATGAGGGAACAGGACATCGGCGGGAAGCTGCGGGATATCCTGGGAACACCTTGATATTATTATGTGACCTCTTCGGTGCGATGCCGACATTTGATAAGGAGAAGCCATGAATACAAAGATTCTGCTGCCAGAAGATCAGATCCCGAAACAGTGGTACAACATTATTCCGGATATGCCCGGACCCTTGGCGCCGGTCATCAACCCCCGGACACTTCAGCCGGTTACGCCCGAGGACCTGCTGCCAATCTTTCCCATGGCTCTCATTGAACAGGAGGTATCGCAGCAACGCTGGATAGAAATACCGGACGAGGTCCGGGACATCTACCGCCTGTGGAGACCTACCCCGGTCTACAGGGCGCACCGCCTGGAAAAGGCCCTGGGAACGCCCGCCAGAATATTCTACAAGCACGAAGGTGTTTCCCCCGCCGGATCCCACAAGCCGAACACCGCCATTCCCCAGGCATGGTACAACAAGCAGGCCGGTATCCGCCGCCTGGCGACCGAGACCGGCGCGGGGCAATGGGGGAGTTCTCTGGCCCTTGCCTGCAATTTTTTCGGCATGGAATGCACAGTTTACATGGTAAAGGTTTCCTGCACCCAGAAACCTTATCGGAAGAGCATGATGCAGCTTTGGGGCGCGAAAGTGATACCGTCTCCGTCCGAGTACACCAACGCGGGACGGACCATCCTCGCCCATGACCCGGACAACATGGGGAGCCTGGGCATCGCCATTTCCGAGGCGGTGGAAGATGCGGCAACCCATGACGATACTTCCTATTCTCTCGGCAGCGTGTTGAACCATGTCTGCCTGCACCAGACCGTCATCGGCCAGGAGGCCAAGGCGCAGATGGAGATTGCCGGCTGTTATCCGGACGTGGTCATTGCCTGCTGCGGCGGAGGTTCTAATTTCGCGGGTCTTGCTTTCCCCTTTATCGCCGACCGGGCCGCCGGAAAGAACGTTCGCTGTGTTGCGGTGGAGCCCACTTCCTGCCCGACCCTGACCAAGGGGGTGTATGCCTTCGACTACGGCGATCAGGCGAAAATGGCTCCTATTGCTTTGATGTACACCCTCGGACACGATTTCATCCCGCCCGGCATCCATGCCGGCGGACTGCGCTATCACGGAGAGTCTCCCCTTGTCTCCCAGCTCCTGCACGCCGGGCAGATCGAGGCGAAGGCCTATACCCAGAACGCCTGTTTCGAAGGCGCCATGCTCTTTGCCCAGAGCGAGGGGATCGTTCCGGCGCCCGAATCCTCCCACGCCATCCGCGCCGCCATCGACGAGGCGGTGCTGGCAAAGGAAGAGGGCAAGGAAAAGACCATTCTGTTCGGTCTGTCCGGGCATGGGCAACTGGACATGGTCGCCTACGACGCATATCTCTCGGGCGCGTTGGAGGATTACGAATATCCGGAAGAAAAGATCAAGGAGTCGCTGGAGCGCCTGCCGAAGGTGTCGCTCTAGGAAACCCGGGAAACATGAATCCGCGGATTTCGCCTGGAGCAATGGTAAAATCCTTGGATTAATTCCATTTTGCAGCCAATCTGGCATCAAGATGTAGGGGCGAACCTCGTGTTCGCCCTAACCTCGTGTTCGTCCGAAACCGGAGAAGGGCGAACACAAGGTTCGCCCCTACGGAGAATAGTGACATCTTGAATACCCATTGGAATATGAAGGGGTTCTCCGTGGTACGAGTCAAGATATGCGGCATAACCAACCTGGACGACGCGCTCCAGGCGGTCGAGGCGGGAGCCGACGCCCTCGGCTTCGTTTTCTACGACCTTTCCCCCCGCTGCGTTTCCTTTGAAACCGCGGAGCGGATCATCAGGAAGCTCCCCCCCTATGTGATCACCTCAGGGGTATTCGTCAACAACCCCGCCAGCTTCATCGAAAGCGCAGTGGAACGGTGCCGCATCAATGTGGTACAGCTCCACGGCGATGAGACGCCGCAATTCTGCGCCGGCATCAGGCATACGGTGGTCAAGGCCTTCCGTGTCCGCGACATCACCAGCATCGAGGCCATCAGGAGCTATGCAGTTGCGGGGTATCTGCTCGACGCCTATGCGCCTGGCGCCTACGGGGGCACCGGCCTTACCTTCAACTGGGGGACCGCGCGGATTGCCAGGCAGTTCGGCCCCATCATCCTCGCGGGCGGCCTCAAGCCCGGCAATGTACGCACGGCCGTGGAGACGGTGGAACCCTACGCCATCGACGTATCCAGCGGGGTGGAGGTCTCGCCAGGCAGGAAGGACCATGCCAAGGTTGTGGAGCTGATCAGAAGGGCGAAGGGGTTGTAGAGTTCCGTAACGCCATATACGTGGAGGAAGAATGAAGTTACCTGACAAATCGGGCCATTTCGGGCAGTACGGCGGCAAATACGTGCCGGAGACGCTGATGCCGATCCTGACCGAACTGGAAAAGGCCTATGCCCACTATAAGAACGACCGCGAGTTCAAGGAGGAGTTCGCCTACTACATGAGGGAGTATGTGGGAAGGCCCAATCCCCTCTACTATGCGGAGAAGCTGACCAGGAGGCTCGGCGGGGCCAAGATCTACCTGAAGAGGGAGGACCTGAACCACACCGGCGCCCACAAGATCAACAACACCATCGGCCAGGGGCTGCTGGCGAAGCGGATGGGGAAGAAGCGGGTCATCGCCGAGACCGGCGCCGGCCAGCACGGAGTCGCGACCGCCACGATTGCCGCCCTGTTCGGCATGGAATGCGAGGTCTTCATGGGCGAGGAGGACATCCACCGCCAGTCACTGAACGTGTTCCGCATGAAGCTCCTGGGGGCGAAGGTTACCTCGGTCACCGCGGGCACCGCCACCCTCAAGGACGCCATGAACGAGGCCATCCGCAACTGGGTCACCTACGTGAAGGACACCTTCTACGTTATTGGAACCACAGCAGGCCCCCATCCCTACCCGATGATGGTGCGCGACTTCCAGTCGGTCATCGGCCGCGAGGCAAAGGTGCAGCACGAACGGGCGGAAAAAAGGCTGCCCGACGTGCTGGTGGCGGCCGTTGGCGGCGGCAGCAATTCCCTCGGGCTCTTCTATCCCTTCCTGGACGACACGGAGGTGCGGATGATAGGCGTCGAGGCCGCCGGCTTCGGCATCGACTCGGGGAAACACGCGGCGCCCCTGTGCGCGGGACGGGTCGGTGTACTTCACGGCAACAAAACCTACCTGCTCCAGGACGACAATGGCCAGATAGCCTTCGCCCATTCCATATCCGCCGGGCTCGACTACCCGGGAGTCGGGCCGGAGCACGCCTGGCTGAAGGATACGGGCCGCGCCGAATACGTCTCCATCACCGACGACGAGGCCATGGAGGGGTTCCGGGTCCTGACCCAGGAGGAAGGCATCCTCCCGGCCCTGGAGTCGTCCCACGCCATCGCCCATGTCCTCAAACTGGCGCCGACCCTGCCGAAGGACAAGACCATCGTGGTATGCCTCTCCGGCCGGGGCGACAAGGACATCCACACCGTGGCGGATTACATGGGGGTGAAGCTGTAGGGGCGCAAGGCGTGCTCAATCGGGGCGTATGCCATACGCCCCGATAGCTGCGGATAACTCCAACTGCCGGTTTCCGGATTATTCCTTGTCCAGGCTTTTCACATCGATAAAGGGAATCGAGTTTCCCGCCACCTTGGGCATGCGCCCGTCCCATTTTTCAATGGCCTTTAATGACGCCTCAATCTGACGCAGCTTTACCAGACCGGGTGTCACGTTCTCCTTCTGCAGCCGCAGCGCCTCCGCCTCGGCCCGCGCCTGGGTCACCTTCTGCTCCGCCTCAATCTTGATCCTCTCCAGGTCCCGCTGGGCCTTGAACGCCAGTTGCTCGGCGGTCTGCTTCTGCTCGATGGCCTGGGAAAACTGGTTGGAAAACTTGAAGTTTACGATGGAGAAGTCGTCCACGATGATGTTGTAGACCATCAGCCTCTGTTTCAGCATGTCGCGTATCTCCGAACGCACCTTTTCCCGCTGGGTGATGACCTCCATGGCCGTGTACCTTGCCGTGACCGCCTTCACCACCTCCTGCACCGCCGGGTCGATGATCCGCTCCTTGAAATCGGTTCCCAGCTTCTGGTAGATCACGTTCACCTTTTCCGGCAGGATGTGAAAGTTGAGGGCTATGGTGGAGAATGTCTCCTGCAGGTCCTTGGAGGCGGCCTCGGCGTCGGTCTGGGATTTCTGCACCTTCACGTCCATCTTCTTGATTTTCTGCATGATGGGAATCCGCAGATGCAGACCTTCACCCAGGACCGTCGGTGAGACCGCTCCGAAATTGAGTACAACACCCCGCTCGCCCGCGCCTACGATGACGAACGGGTTCAGAAACAGGAAGAATGCCAGAATGAGAAACAGTGCGCCGAACATCTTCGGCAGCGCCCTCCGAAAGGCGCTTTTAACCCCTTCAACCTTCTCCTGCGGTACATTGGCCATGGCTTTCCTCCTCAATAAAAGTAATATGGAAAAGTATATCCGGTTGTGAGCATGCTTAAACAAAAAAATTCGGGAGGAAATCAGCAGTGTCCTGTTAGGTAATTGCACAGGCCCTGAAACCCTGCCTTAACCCCTCACCCGGCCTTCGGCCACCCTCTCCCGCTGGGAGAGGGATTGGTCAGTATCCCTTCTCCCTGAGGGAGAAGGCGCCCCGAAGGGGCGGATGAGGGGGAACTTGACGTACCGCAAAAAGCTAACCGGACACTGCTGGGAGGAAATTATCCGCCTCCCGTCACTCCGGACCTTTTTGCATGCAACCCTGAATTGTGAGGAGACTTGGTATGAACCCCATGAGGATAGAAACGCTCCGTGCGGGAGAGCAGGCCGGCGGTCCCGTGCTGTACTGGATGAGCCGGGATCAGCGTTCGTCCGACAACTGGGCTCTGCTCCATGCGAGCAAATCGGCGCTGGAACGGAAATCCCCCCTTGGCGTGGTATTCTGCCTTGTACCCGATTATCTGGGCGCGACCATCCGTCACTACGGTTTCATGCTGAAGGGACTGGAGGAGGTGGCCGCGCGTCTATGGGCCAAGGGGATCCCTTTTCACCTCCTGGCCGGTGACCCGGTTGAAGAGATCCCCCGCTTTGTATTGGAGCAGGGTGTTTCCCGCCTGATCACCGACTTCAGCCCGTTGCGCATAAAACTTGAATGGGAACGACGGGTCGCGGAAAGGATAACGATCCCCTTTGACGTTGTCGACGCCCATAACATCATTCCCTGTCCGGTCGCCTCTCCGAAGCGCGAGTTTGGCGCATACACCTTTCGGCCCAAGGTGAGAAAGGCGCTTCCCGTGTTTCTGAGCGGCTTTCCTCCCCTGGAAGATCATCCTTTTCCCTGGAAGGGACCGTTTCGGCGCATCGAATGGCAGAAGGTCGGGAAAGAACTGGGGGTGGACCGTTCTGTGGGTGAGGTCTCCTGGCTGGAACCGGGAGAATGGGCCGCCCTGCGCGCCTTGCGGGACTTCCTGGAAAATCGCCTCTCCTCCCGCTACGGACTCAGGAACGATCCCAACGGCGAAGGACAATCCAATCTTTCCCCCTACTTCCACTTCGGCCACCTGGCGCCCCAGCGGGCCGCGTTGGAGGCGCAACTGTTCGATGACAACCTCCAGGCCCTGGAGGCCTTTCTGGAAGAGTTGATCGTGCGCAGGGAGCTGGCCGACAATTTCTGTCTGCATACGCCCTGCTATGACCATATCGACTCTTTTCAGCCATGGGCGCGGGAGACCCTGGAACGCCACCGGAACGACCCGCGCTCATACCTCTATGGCAGGGCGCGGCTGGAAGGGGCCGAAACCCATGATCCGCTCTGGAACGCGGCTCAGGTGGAGATGGTCCGAACCGGAAAGATGCATGGCTACCTGAGGATGTACTGGGCAAAAAAGATCCTGGAGTGGAGCGCCTCTCCCGAGGAGGCGCTGGAAACGGCCATCTGCCTGAACGATCGCTATGAGCTGGACGGGCGCGATCCCAACGGGTATGCCGGGATCGCCTGGAGCATCGGGGGCGTGCACGACCGGCCCTGGCCGGAACGCCCCGTGTACGGAAAGATCCGCTCCATGACCCTGCAGGGATGCCGCAAGAAGTTCGATGTGGACGCCTATGTGAGAAGGGTCATGGAAGGCGCATAGAAGAAGAGGGGAATGCCGGGCGGGAACTGATCCTGTATTACGGGGAATTTTCCGGTTTTCTGGCGTACACGAAAAAGGTGTGAGGGATTGGCGCCTGGACCTGTTCACATGCTGTAACTGTAAAATCCGGGGGTATTTCGGGAAATGAGGCGTCGCCGGCAAAGTCCCCGTGAACTACGGTTAGGAATATCCCGTCTGCCTGGGGCAGGAACTCACGGTACAACTCCTCGCCGCCGCAGATGAAAACCTGGTCGCAATCCCCGGCCAGGCGCAGGGCGCTTGCCGGGTCATGGGCCACGCTGCATCCGGCCGGCCGATATCCCGGGCCTCTGGTCAGGACGATGTTTTTCCGTCCGGGCAATGGTCCGGGAAGGCTTTCAAAGGTCTTTCTCCCCATGATTACGGGATGGCCCCAGGTAATCTCCCGAAACCTCCTCCGATCATCGGGCAGGTCCCAGGGGATATACTGTCTGTCCCCGATGACCCGGTTTTCCGCCATGGCAGCGACAATAAAAATCTTCATAACGGCAAATTTCCCACTTTTAACCAGCAATGTCCGGTTAGCTTTTTGCGGTACGTCAAGCTTCCCCTCATCCGCCCCTTCGGGGCGCCTTCTCCCTGAGGGAGAAGGGATACTGATCAATCCCTCTCCCAGCGGGAGAGGGGGGAAGGTGTCAAAATAGCGCGTTTTCACCTTTTCACCCTCCACCAACCCCCTCCCATCAAGGGAGGGTGAGTGTTTCCAGCGACTTTTCACTTTTCACTTTTTACTTTTAACTTTTCACTTTTTACTTTTCACCCATCACTTGATCCTGACCACCGTCACCCCGCCGCCCCCTTCGAAGGGCTCGCCTTCCCGGAATGATTCCACCAACGGATGCCCGTCCAGGTATTCCCGCACGCCACGCATGAGCGCGCCGGTTCCCTTGCCGTGGATGATGCGCGCCTCGCCGATGCCGTCAAGGGAAGCGTGGTTGAGGAATGGTTCGAGTTTCTTGACGGCGTCCTCCACACGCAGGCCGATGAGGTGGAGCTGCATCGGGGTCTCTTCTCGTGTCTCTTCCTTTTTTTTCAGACGCCTGGATGGTTTGGGCGCGACGCCTGTCCGCTTGCCGATGTCTGTAAGGCTCACCTCCAGATCCTTGCCCGCGGCCTGAAGGCGGATGCGGTTCGTCTTCGGGTCCAGGCCGCGGACGACCGCGTCAAAACCGATGGAGCGGACGAACACCGTGTCTCCTTCCTGAACCTCATCAAGTGAGATGTACGACTCCACATCCATCTCCCGGAGCTTTTCCTCCACTCTTTCCTCGACGGCGACCAGCTTTTTCATGGAGGAGCGGCTCCGCTCCTTTTTCGCCTCTTCCAGGATGGCGTTTGCCTCCCGCTTCACCGAGGAGACGATATCGCGCGCCTCGCGGTACGCCTTTTCCAGGGCGGCGCGCCGTTCCCGGTCCCATCCCGCGCGCCGCTCTTCCAGGAGCCGTTCCCGTTCCGACAGGAGGCGCTCCCGTTTTCCCAGATCGTTCAGGGTCTCGTCATATTTCATGCGCTGGTACTTCAGCTCGTCCAGGAGGGCATGGAACTCCGACTCCATTTTTCCGATCATTGCCTGTGCCCGCTGGATTACCGCATCCGGCAGACCGTAACGCCGGGCAATCTCCAAGGCGTGGGACTGGCCAGGTTCTCCACGTTTCAGCCTGTAGAGAGGGGTGAAGTTCTCCCGGTCGAATTCCATGGAGGCGTTGACCATGCCGTCCTGGCGATGCACGAAACCGACGATGTCGGTGAGGTGGGTGGTGGCGATCACCAGGGCGCCCGCTTCCCGCAGTTCCTGGAGCACCGAACAGGCAAGGGCCGCCCCCTGCACCGGCTCCGTCCCGGTGCCCAGTTCATCCAGGAGGACCACGCTTCTCGTTCCTGAACTGCGCAGGATGCGGGAGATATTGGCCGCATGGGCGGAGAAGGTGGACATGCTGTTCTCAATGGACTGTTCGTCCCCGATATCCGTCAGGAGATTGTCGATGAGAGGGAAAACGGATGTCTCGCCGGCGGGCACCGGGATTCCGGAGAGGGCCATGAGGAGAAGAAGTCCCGCGGTCTTCAGGGCGATGGTCTTTCCTCCCGCGTTGGGTCCGGTTATCACCATGACCTGGTCGTCTCCGCCCAAGGACAGATCCAGGGGCACAATGCGCGGCAGGCCTTCCGCCCGCCGGAGGAGCATCAGGATCGGGTGGCGCGCTCCAACCAGTTTCAGGGTGAGGTCGCGGCCAATGACCGGGGCCATCGCGTCCAGGGAGTCGGCGAACAGGGCGATGCTGTTCAGGACATCCAGGCGGATGAGGGCCGCCTGCTGGGAGGCAATCTCAGATGAGTCTTCGCGGATCCAACCACAGATCTCACGCAGGATGCGGATCTCTTCCACCTTTTCTTCCGCTGACAGGTTCTCCAGTTCATTGGCGAGCCCGATTATCTCCAGCGGTTCCATGAAAGCGGTTTCGCCGGAGTTGGAGACGTCGTGCACCACGCCCGGCACCTGCCCCTTGGAGTCCATGCGCACCGGGATGACCCATCTTCCCCCTCGCTGGGTGACGAAGTCGTCCTGCAGAAAGACGGTGATATCCCTTTCCCGGACGATCTCTTCCAGGCGCTTGCGGATTCTGGCGTTCAGGGCCCGTTTACGGGCCCTGATGTCGAAGAGGAGCCGGGAGGCGGTATCCAGGATGTTTCCCTCGGAATCAAGGGAACGCTCCAGGGGATCAAGGATGTCGGAAAATCCGGTGATGCCGCCCGCCAGTTCATGCAGAAGCGGGATATCGTCACGGCATCCCATCTGGTCCGCCACGGAGGCAAGGGCGCGCAGAATCGGAAGAAAGGAAACAAGTTCCAGCGGGGCCAGTACCGCTCCTTCGGGACGCAGTTTTTCCAGTATGGGCGAGACTTCCTCGAATGGGGAAATCCGCAGGGGGACGCCCTGGGCCGTCAGGCGGCGAATCTCCCTGACCATCCCGAAACGGCGCTGGATCTCCTCCGCGCCGGACAGGGGGAGAATGGCCTGTACGGCTTCCCGTGAAGCTCCGCTGTGGCACCAGCGGGATATCTCCCTCAGTATTACATCGAATTCCAGTGTGCTTGCCGCTTCCCCGCGAACCATCATTCCTCCCCGCTATCCTTTCCGTATTTCATCCTTGCCCTTTTCCTCCTCTTGGCCTTTTTTCTGGCGGCCGCTTCCCTTTCCCGATCCCCGGCGGTCTTTTCACCTCTGGACCTGGCAATCTTCTCCAGCAGCTCTCTTCTGGCGAGAAACCGGTTTACCGACTGGCTCCGGTCAGTCCCGCATTTAACCTCAAGGCCGGTGGGTAGATGGCGCAGATAGACGCATGAGGAGGTCTTGTTCACGTGCTGCCCCCCCTTGCCGGATGAGCGGATGAAGCTTTCCGCTATCTCGTCTTCCCGGACCCCAAGGGAGGCCATCATCTCCCGCAGAAGCCGGTTCTTCGCCTCGCTGACCGCAAACGGCGGTGTGGCCATGGTAAATACCCTTTCCAGAGTTCCCGCCGGCGGCTGTCGTCACTTTGCGTGTTACGCGGTCACGCCGTGGGGTTGGTTCCCGTTATCCTACTGGTTGATGATTACCTCGCCCGTATCGGTTATCAGTTTCGCCGGGAGGCTGAAGAGGCGTTTGAAGATGCTGAACACGCCCCTGGCCATGGACTTGGCGGAAATGCTCTTGACGGTCGGATTGTCCATGCTTCCCTTGGCCTCGAAATAGGTGGTGATGAGGCTCTTGCTCTTTCCGGTGAGGATCCACCCGGCTATGGGGATGCGGCTTACCACCTTGTCCACGGTCTGCAGCGGTTTCACGCCGATGGTCACATCCAGTTGATCCCTGACCAGGTCGAATTGTCCCACAAGGGAGATGTTCATGGCCTCGCTGTCTATGTACAGGTCGTCCGTCCTCACCACCCCGTCCTTGAAGGAAAAGGTCGCCTTTATGCTGTCGTAGGGCATGCCGCCGGAGACCATGTCCGGCAACTGGAATTTGAACAGTTGCGATACGTTGAGGATGGAGAACACCTTGGAGAGAAGGGCGAATTTCCGCAGGCTTCCATCCTCGCAGTTCAGGCGCAGGTTCCCCAGGGATGACGCCTTTATCTCCTTCAGGGTATCCCCTTTCGCGGTCAGTTCTCCCTCCAGCGACAGGGCGCCGGTCAGTTCCCGGCTTGTTCCCAGGACGTGAAGAAGCCTGTCGGCGGCGATCTTCTTCAGGTTGATGGTTGCCTGGTAACGGGGACCGTCCGGGGCGCCGAAATCGATCCTCCCCTTTCCGGTAAAGGCGCCCCCCAGGAGGGAGCATTCCGTATCTTCCAGGTACAGTATCCCCTGTTCGAAGTGGATTCCGGAGCTCAGCTTCTGAAAGTCAACCTTGTGAAAATTACCGGCGTCAGCCCTGACCTTTGCCTTGAGGGATACTTTCGGCGCCGGTTCCTTTCCCGCCGGTTCCCTGCTCAGGGAGGTGAGGAGAGCCACATCATCCATATCCAGGTAGGTTGCATTGACCGTAAGGTCCGCCTTGGGATTCCGCGGGTCATTTATGGTCCCGTTTACTTGCAGGATGGAGCGGTTTAGGGAACCTCTCAGGTTCCTGACGGCCAGCGAGCCGTCACGAAGGGAGAGCGAGCCCTGGACACGTTGCAGCCGGGCCTGTTTTTCCTTCGCCTTCAGACCGAAATCCGCCAGGTCCAGCATCGGAGAAGAAAACACCACGGAAAATGACGGAGATGCGAAGCTGTCCAGGGCGCCGGTTAGGGTAACCGGCGAATTTCCTATTCGGGCCGTCAGCATTGAAGTCTTGACCGCATCATCCTGAAAGACAATGGTCCCGTTGATGGCGCTGATGGGCTTGAACCCATCGGACGGCTTGAAGGAGACGCCCTTCAATGACGCCTCTCCGGCCAGGGAGAGATCCGCTGCGTTATCGTCGCCGGTTCCGCGGAGGGCGAAGTGGATCCCTCCGGCCGGCTGGTAGCGCCACAGGCGCGGAAGTTGCCGGGCCGCTTCCTGGATGGGAAATTCGTTGGACCTGACGTTGAAAGAAAGAGGCCTCTTTTCCCCTGAGCGGTACCGGGCGTCGCCGCTGAGGGCCATCCGCGCCAGGTTATAATGAAATTCCGGGACATTCACTCCCTTGTCGCTGATGACGGACTGGAAGGAAAGGGTGTTTTGCTGTCCGGCGGGCTTGGTCATCTGGTCGCGCAAGGCGTAGGAGGCAGGGGAGAGGTCCCATTTCCCGCTCAGAGTGTATTTGTCGGCCGGGCCGCTTCCCTGCAAGGAAAGGGTCGAATTCCCGGTGACAGACAGCTTCTTCCCCATGTCACCGCCCAGGAGCCAGGCTATTTCCCGGGGTCGCGGGGTCATGGTCATGGTAAAGGGATAGCCGCAAGGCTCGTTCACGGGGTAGTTGGTGATCCTGCCGTCCAGGGTGAAGGGCGAACCTCCGAAATGGGCGCTCATGCCGCTCAGGATGAAATCCTTGCCGCGCATCTCCAGATTGCCCTTGATATTATGGAAAGTCGGCACATGGGGGCCATAGGAAACAATTCCTCTCTCCGCGGTTCCCTTGATGTGCAGGACATTGTAGTTGTCCCCCTTTTCCATGTGGGCGATGCGGCTGACCCGGCCCACCAGACTCCCTTCCTGGAGGCGGTAGGTCCCGCCCATGATGTGCTGCTCGATGTATTGGGAAACGTCGTCGGGGATGACTCCGTAAGGGACGTAGCCCTTGAAATCCTCGAAGCGGAAGGGGGCGATGACGGCGTGGGCGTCGATGAACAGGTCGCCGCTCCGGATGTCCTTCAGCGCGCACCTTCCTTTTACCTTCAGGGCATCCACGTTCAGTTCCAGGGAAGTGACCAGGATATCCCTGGGATTCAGGGACATCTCGTAGGAAAAGTTCATATCCCTGGGAGTGAGGATTGAGTGGAAGATGGGCGAATATTCGAAGCGGAGTCCGGTAATGCGCGCTTTCCCTCTGGAGGTGAAATCGGAGAGCCGGCCGTTGAACGTCGCGTCCAGGTCAAGCCTGCCATCGATTCGCTGCATGGGGACATAGGCGCGATAGTAGTCCCAGAAGCGGCCTCCGTCCAGGCCGGAGGTCTCGATGGACCCGGAAAAACGGGTGTCGGTGAAAGGTTTTCCTTTTTCTGCTGTTTGCAGCGTCCCGTCAAGGACCACTTTTCCCGGTTTTCCCTCCTGGATCACTGAAGCGGCCAGTTCCAGCCCATATCCTTTTTTCCACAGGCGCTGTCTGGTCACGGTCATGTCGATATCCCGCAGTTGGGTGACAAGCCCTTCGGGACGCGCCCGGCGGTCAACAAAGCGGACCGAGCCCTCCTTGACGCGAATCCCCCTTATCTGGATCGGTGTCTTCCCGCCCGTGTCCTTCAGCAGGTCGGCGATGCTCAGCACCCCTGACGCGTCGCGGCTCACGGTGACCGAAGGCCTTTCCAGAGCCATTCTGCTCAGGACCAGCCGTTGTTCCAGGAGACGGAGGAGGGAGAGCCTGAAGGTCAGCCTGTCGGCGGTGAGAAAAGGGGTCGAGCCGTCTTTGTCCAGTATGACTATCTTGTTGAAGGTAAAGGAGGGCGTAAATTGAAAGGAGAAGTCCCCTGATTCGTAGATGACCCGGCGGTGCAGCGAGCCCTGGACCGCTTCCAGGATTCGGGAGCGGTAGGTTTCCAGGCGGAGGGCCTTTTGCACGAAAAACGCCCCCCCTCCCAGAAGGAGGAGCAAAACGGAGGCGATGGTAAGCAATAACAGACGGCGGGACCAGAAATCTCTTTTGGCGGTTTTTGTCATGGCTCGTTGAAGGCATCCAGAAAGGCGGGCATCTCCGGTCCCAGGATGCGGCCGAGACAGGCGGCCAAGGCCTCCTGGAGGGGCGCCATGATCTTCAGTTTCCCGCCGGATACGGGATCGGGAAAGGCGATGTACCATGAGTGCAGGGCATGGCCCTCGCAGCCGGGGAGCTTTTTGCCGCCGTAGCGCAGGTCTCCCATGACAGGGCTTCCAATGGCGGCCAGGTGGCGGCGGATCTGGTGGGAGCGTCCGGTGAACGGGGTAACGGAGAGTATGGAGACGCCTCTGCCGCTGAACAGGGTCCGGTATTCGCTGCGGGATTCCTTGTCGTCCAGGGGCAGGTCGATGACGCCGTTCTTCTCCACCCTTCCGGAAACAATGGCCAGATAGCGCTTTTCCACAAGTCCATCCTGGAAGAGCCGTCCGTACTGGCCGGCATGCGCCGAACTCCTGGCCATGATAACGCAGCCGGAAGTGCCGCGATCGAGGCGGTTGACCGGGTAGAGCTTCACAGCCACGCCGCGCCGGGCAAGGGCCTCCATTCCCTGTTCCACCAGGTTTACGCCCCCGTGTTCCGCTGAGCGGTGAACCGGAAGCATCGGCCGCTTGTTGAAGATGATAATCCGTTCGTCCTCGTAGAGGAAGTCCGGTCCGTCCCGGTTATCGTTCAGAAATGACTTTGTCCGGGCGCTCTCCTTGATGTCCACTATGTCAGAAAGCCGCAGCGGTCGTTCCGGAGAAACCGGCGCCCCGTTCACCGTAACGGCTTCCCTTTTCAGGAGCTGATGGAGATATGAAGGGGGGGCGGCGGGAAGGAGGTTGCGCAGAAATGAGTCCGTCCGGCGGCCATGGTCCGTGATATTGATGGAAAATCTCAGCATTGGCGCAGTATACCCGTCGCCGCGCCGCGCCGCAAGGGCTTACTGGCGCCGGCGTCTAGGGGGTTCGGTAGATGATCTCCTTCGGTATCCTCTGCATGTTGGGCTCCGCCAGGGAGATTACGTCTGATTCCGGTATCTTCCAGACACCATCGTCCTTCACAAGGGAAAAAACGCGGGTCACGAATCGCGTACCCGCCCCTTCCACCTCGATTCCCAGCTTCGCGGACAGTTCCACGCGTGTCCGGCTGATGAATCTCGCGGACACTTCCTGAAGCTTTTCCCAGCAACAGGCCGGTTTCCTGCCGGAATGGTTCATCTGATCCGCGAACTTCGGGAAACCGGAACCCGGAGAATGAATCAGCCGGTTGTAGAGGGCATCGTATCTCTCCCCTCGCCAGATATCGAGGACCTCCTCGAAACCCAGCCGGGCCTCGGCGGCAACCTGTTCCCGGAGGGCGTTATCGTCGGCGGCCCATGCGAAACAGGAAAGGAAGACGGTTGCAAGGGCTATGGCCGGAAGCAGGCTCTTTTTCATGCTGTTACCCTCCTTGCTTAACGAAGGTTTCTTCCCGCGACCCCGCGGGCCTTTCTTTTTTTGAGGCGCGCCACCTTCTTCTGCCTCTTTTCGGCCAGCGAGATGAGGATTTCATGGCTTCCGCGCGGGTCGTCCCCCTCCGCGGGCATGCGCTGGACGTATGTCCCGTCGGGCTGCATGTCCCAGGCGCTGCGTTTCTCGCCCAGGTGAACCTCGAACAGGGCGCGAATATCGTCGCGCAGCTTGCGGTTTTCAACCGGGACCACCACCTCGACCCGCGCCTCCAGGTTCCTCTTCATGGCGTCCGCGGACCCGATGAGGAAGATATCCTTGCCGCCGTTCCGGAAGTAGTAGATGCGTGAATGCTCCAGGAAGCGCCCCACAACGCTCACCACCCGCACGTTCTCCGACAGGCCCGGAATTCCGGGCCGCAGCCGGCAGGTGTCGCGGACCACAAGCTCCACCCTGACCCCGGCGCGGGACGCCTCGTAGAGGGCCCGTACGATATCCGCATCCTCCAGGGCGTTCATCTTGAAGCGGATCAAGCCGGGATTTCTGGGGGAGTGGAGCCGTATCTCGCGGGCGATTCCCGCCAGGAGGGCCTTTTTCAGGAATTTGGGGGCGGGCAGCATCTTTTCGTACTTCCGCTTGGGGGTGTAGCCGGTGGTGAGGTAGTTGAAGAGCTCGGTGGCGTCCTTACCGATACCCTCGTCGCTGGTGAGGAGCCCCAGGTCTGTATAGATGCGCGCCGTCACCGCGTGGTAGTTGCCGGTGCCGATATGCACATAGCGGCGCAGACCGTTGTAGTCCTGCCGGACCACCAGGATGACCTTGCAATGGGTCTTGAGGCCGACCACGCCGTAGGTGACGTGGATGCCCGCCTCTTCCATGCGTCCCGCGATTACGATGTTGGCGGCCTCGTCGAAGCGGGCCTTCAGCTCCACCGCCACCGCCACCTGCTTGCCGTTCTGGGCCGCGTTGATGAGGCAGTCGATGATCCTGCTCTCCCGGGCGGTGCGGTAGAGGGTCATCTTGATGGCGCGTACCTTCGGGTCCTCGCTGGCCTCCTGGAGGAAGCGCTCCACCGAGGTGGAGAAGGATTCGTAGGGGTGGTGCAGGAGGATGGAACCGGCGTCGCGGATAATATGGAAGATGTTGCGCTGGCTCTGGAGCGCCGGGTGGTCAAGGGGCGCGTGGGGAGGGTCGCGCAGTTCCGGATACTCCAGGGTCGCGATCTGCATCAGGTCGCGCATGGCCATCATCCCGTCAACCTCGAACACATCAGCGGTTTCGTCCAGGTCCAGTTCCGCGGCCAGCATGCCCCGGTGCGGCGCCTCTATTCCCTTCATGACCTCCATGCGGACGATGGGGGCGAATCTGCGGTCCTGCAACTCCGACTCGATCATGGACAGCAGGTCGTCCGCCTGCTCCTCGTTCTTCTCGGTATTGGAATTGCGCGTCACCCGGAAACAGGCGGCGCTGATGACGCGCATGCCGGGAAAGAGCATGTCCAGGTTCTGGCAGATGACATCCTCGATGGCCACGAAGCGATCGTCCTTCCCTACCCTCAGGAACCGGCTGATCCCCGCGCCCATGGGCACCTTTACCCGCGCCAGCGAAACCTCCTTGTCCCTCGCGTAGCGAAGGGTGACCAGGAGGTTGAGGGAGAGGTTGGAGATGAACGGGAAGGGGTGGGCCGGGTCAATGGACTGGGGGGTGATGAGCGGGAAGATGTTGCGGAAATAGTAGTCGCGCATCTGCTTCTTTTCCTTGGCGGAGAGGCCGGAATAGGAAAGGAGCGAGATGCCTTTCGTCCGCAGGAGCTCGAGCAGCTTCGGCAGCAGGTCGCGCTTCCGGGTCTCGATGTCTCTCACAATGACGTGGCATTCCTCAATCTGCTGCTTCGGGGTCCTGCCGTCCACGGTCAGGCGCCGTATGCCGGCGCCCAGTTGCTGCTTCAGCCCGCCGATGCGTTTCATGAAAAACTCGTCCAGGTTCGAGCTGACGATGGATATGAATTTGATGCGTTCCAGAAGAGGGGTGCGCTCGTCCTGGGCTTCGTGAAGGACGCGGCGGTTGAACTCCAGCCAGGTCAGTTCCCGATTGAGGTAGAGGGAGGGGTCGGACAGGTTTTCAGCGGGCGGGGTTTTCGTTTCAGGGGATGGTTGGGAGGCCCGCGGCGCCTGGGCCGGAGTTCTCTGCCTTTTTTTGCGGGCGGGCGGGGACTCCTCTTGAGGTGAGGCCTTTTCCATTGCCAGTGGTTGCTCATGCATCGGTTCCGTTGCCGGACTGTCTTCAGGGTCACTCATGTCTTCTCCGCGTGGATAGAAATAGTTCGCCGGTTTCCATGACGGACCGGGGCGATATGGCGGGTGCGTGGTTGTGGAGTCTTTATTACCTTAATAAATCCATACAGGCTTTGCCGGATTTCGTCCCGCGGATATCAGTGTAATTTCCGTTCATGCCCTCAGGCTTATGCTCCTGCCTGATTCAGGCGGAGCGGTCTCAGATGACTTCTTGGCGCTCGTCACCGTTGTGGTCGTTCCTCCGGATACGAAGGGCCGGCCGCATTCGGGGCAGATTCCGTAATGTATCACAACGTTCTGAGCCACTACTTTTTCGTCTCTCTCCTTCGCCGAAACCTGTTCATGGTTTACATGTTCCTGTTCATGGGCGCGCACAAGGACTTCCGCCTCCGCGGGCGCCAGTTTTGTCGGGGTCTGAAAGGATACGGTCGAGTCGCTGGATACGTCACGGTATTTGCGGTTGGCGCACGTCCCGCACTCCACCGGTCCCGCCCCGGTGGCTTCGCCGGTGGGGGAGAGGCGGCCGGGCGTTTCCCTGGAGGATGCCGCCGACATCGAGGAGGACAGTTCCAGCGCCCGTGAACTCAGTTCAACCGTATAGGCCGGCGAGCGGTCCGGAAAGGCGCCCCGTCCTGAATCCGGTGGCGTACCCAGCGGCTGTCCGTTGATCCCATCCGCCCATCTGAAGGCGCCATAGGCGCGGGCATGAGCTGCTATCCCGGTTGCGTTCATGGCAGTTTCCCGTGGAAATAATATACACCCATTTCTTATTATCGGTACCCGACGGAAAAACTTGAGCCCTTTTCCAGCGGCCGAGCGGACGCTTCCGGAAGCAGAGGATCATCTCCCCATCTGGTCATTTTTCTCTTTTCCATTGCCATGGCCTCTGCTAGATTGTGGCCGCTCACCATCGTCCGATTCCGTTGGGAAATCCTTTTCCGGCAAAGGAGCTTTCATGTCACTGCAACATCATACGGCTACCCGTAAACGGGGTCTCTGGTCCAGCCGCCTCGGTTTCATTATGGCGTCCGCCGGGTCGGCCGTGGGTCTGGGCAATATCTGGAAGTTTCCCTACATCGCGGGGATGCACGGCGGCGGCGCCTTCGTGCTGTTCTTCATCTTCTGCATCCTGACCGTCGGCATTCCCATCATGGTGGCCGAGATGGTCATCGGACGTCATACCCACAAGGACCCGGTTGGGGCCTTCAGGGAGATCCGGGGTGGCATGTGGATCGCCGTAGGCTGGCTCGGCGTCATCGCCGGGTTCGTGATCCTGTCCTACTACTGCGTGGTGGCGGGATGGACCATTGATTACCTGTGGCTGTCCCTGAAAGGCGCCTTCAGCGGCCGGAACGCGGCGCAGGTACCGGAACTGTTTTCCGGCCTTCTGGCGAACGACATGAGACAGGTTTTCTGGCAGGCGGTATTCATGGGGTTGACGGTTCTCATCGTGCTGGGAGGTGTGCGTGACGGCCTGGAGCGGGCTTCCAAGGTGATGATGCCGATCCTTTTCCTTATCCTCGTTTCCCTGGCGGTGATGGGTCTCCTTTCACCCGGAAGCGCTCAAGCGCTCAGCTTTCTCTTTACTCCCGACTGGTCGAAGCTGGATCCCCCTTCCATGCTGGAGGCCTTGGGACACGCCTTTTTCAGCCTGAGCCTCGGCATGGGGGCCATGCTCACCTACGGCAGCTACGCGGACGAAAAAACCAACATTCCGAGCGTGGCCATCACCGTATCGGTGATGGATACCTGCGTGGCGCTCCTTTCCGGCATGGCCATCTTCCCCATAGTCTTTACCTATGGGATGGCGCCGGCCGCGGGGCCGGGTCTGGTCTTCAAGACACTCCCCATCACATTCAGCATGATGCCGGGAGGGTCGGTCATCGCCACGCTGTTTTTCCTGCTGCTGCTCTTCGCCGCCCTTACCTCCGCCATCTCGCTGCTGGAGGTGGTGGTAGCATATTACTGCGACGAGAAGAAGTGGGACAGGAAGAAGGCCACCCTGCTCATGGGATTGCTTATCTTTCTGCTCGGCGTGCCGTCGGCCCTGTCCAACAATCTACTGAAGGACGTTCATTTTATCGGCGGCCGTAATTTTCTCGATTCCATCGACATGCTGGCGACAAATTACGTCCTGCCCCTTGGCGGACTGCTGATGGCCGTTTTCACGGGCTGGGTGCTGACCACCCGTCTCGCCAGGGCCGAGATCGAAAAGGGCGCGGTACGTTTTCACCTCTACCCTGTCTGGCATTTCCTTATCAGGTATGTTGCTCCGGTTCTTGTGGCTCTGGTTCTGCTGAACAAGATTGGTGTCTTCTGACCGCTGACCGGCGGCGCGGTTGCCGGAGCCTTTATTTCCCTGCGCGCCGTCAGGGAGAGGGGATGAGCCGGTTGGTCTGGAGCTTGCGGATGATGGGCGGCACCGGCAGGGAACCGAGCATGCCGAAGGCGACCCCCGCAAGGCCTTCGATGACCGCTTTCTGGAAGATGATGTCTCCCGGCGCTCCGGCCATCAATTCGATGACGGCCGCGGAAGCGCCCTTGGTCGACGCGGCGAGGCCCGCCACCAGAAGGCATGCGGGATACCAGGAGGTGAGCCGGGGGAGGAAGATGCCGGCGAAATCGATCACCAGGGCGGGCAGGAGAAAATTCAGCATGATAATGGGACCCTTGTGCGCCAGGCCGAGGGCGATGCTGATGCCGCCCGCCAGCAGTCCGACGAGCGTCGATGCCCCGGTTTTCCGCACGAAGCCGCGGGACAACAACAGAAAAAACATGAGAAAGAACATGGAGTGGCCGGATATGCCCAGCTTCATGCGCAGCGTCGCCTTGGTGATGACGATGAAGGTGGCGCAGAAACCCAGCAGCAGCGCCTCCCGCAGGGAAAAGCGGTTCCAGAGAAACGTCACGTCTTTTTTCATGTCCTTCCTGTCTCCTTCCGTACCGTAGTATCTTTCACTTCCCTCATTTGTTAACCTTCCGCTTCGTCACCGGCGGCAGCCGTCCGATTCCTTCCCGCAATATACTTTTCCAGTTCCCGCACATCGTAGTAGCTTCTGTCTGTGTGGGCGCCCATCCCCCGCGCCTGGGCCGAGAGCGCCGCTTCGTCGGCCGTCCTGAATGCCCGCACCAGCATGGGGATGATGATGCAGGAAAAGAGATCCTTCCAGAACACGGGACGACGGATATCCTGGGGCGACAGGCGCGCGCCCCGCAGCTTCTGGGCCATGATGATCTCCTGCATCTCACGCGCGAAAAAGGGAACGAAGCGAAGGGAGGTGAACAGGAGAAACAGGATGCGGTAGGGGACGAACCGCCGCAGCCCCTTCATCATGGCCGACACCTGGGTGGTGCGCAGGAAGACGATGCCGGGGATGAAGAACAGGGTAATCTGCAGCGAGGTCCGCACGCCCGGCCAGATCCCGGCCGGATAGCCGTATTTGTAGAGAAACAGGGACATGAGGATGCAGAACTGGATGAGAAAAAAACGGATGTCCCGCCACAGGTCAGCGAGGGTGAGCCGGGCAAGGAAATAGTAGGAAAAGCAGAGAACGGTCAGGATAAGAAGAGGAACCGGTTCCCGCACAACCACGATCCCTACGCTCAAGGCGGCGCTGATCAGCATTTTCCAGCCCGACGGCAGCCGGTGGACCGGCGAGTCCACGGCCCGGTACTGGCATGCGTAATCGCTCCTGAGCATCCTCCTCGCATTCATTGCGCACATGCCTCCCCGTCGGCTATTTTTCCGTTCTCCATCACGACCGTTCTGTCGGCCCACTCCGGGTCGGGGAGCGGGTCGTGGGATGCGATGACGATGGATGCGCCCCGCTCCTCCCGCAGCGAGGAGAGAATCTTCAGGAGACGAAGGCGCTGGGTGGGGTCGAGGCCGGCAAAGGGTTCGTCCAGCAGGATCAGCCGCGGGTCCGGCGCGATCACCGAGGCGAGGGCGACCCGGTGCTGCTCGCCAAAACTGAGGGTGAGCGGAAGTCTGTCCCTGAGAAGGGTCGCCTCGCAGGCCGAAAGTGCGGATTCCACGCGGCGGGTTATCTCATCGTCTGGCAGTTCCAGGCGCCTGAGGGTAAAGGCTACCTCCTCGAACACGGTATCCTCTAACAGTTGGCGTTGCGGGTTCTGGAAGAGCAGTGCCACGGCGCCCATCAGACCGCCGGCGCGGGGATAGTTCCTGTTTGCCACACTGAGGTTTCCCGCGTCGGGCTGGATGGCGCCGGCAAGGGTCTTGAGGAGGGTCGACTTGCCGCAGCCGTTTTCCCCGTAAAGATGGACGAGCTCTCCCTGCGCCACGTCGAACGTCACGTCGGTGAGGATCGTCCCGCTTCCCGGATAGGAAACGGACACGGCCTCGGCCTTCACCACCGGGTCCTTCGCGGAAGCCGCGGAGCGGCGGCGGGATGGAATGGCCGGAATGTCGCGGCGGGGATACTGTTCCGGGGCCTGGTCGCTGATCCCGGTAATCGAGCCGCCGGACATGAGGTAGTAACGGTCAATGATCTCCATGAACGGCGCGATGTTGTGTTCCGCGATGAGGATGGAGATCCCCTGCTTTTTCAGAGGTCGCAGCACGGCCAGCAGGTCGCTCCTTCCCTTGCGATCCAGTTGGGATGTGGGCTCGTCAAGCAGCAGGACCCGCGGCCGCATGGAGAGCACGGCGGCGATGCAGAGGCGCTGCTTCTGGCCGGCCGAGAAGTGCTCCACGTTGCGGTTGCCCAAGTCCAGCAGGTCAACGGAGGTCAATGCCTCCACGATACGCTCGTTTATTTCCGCCGAAGGGAGGAGAAGGTTCTCCGGCCCGAAGGCGACCTCGTCGAAGGCGGTGGCGCAGAGCAGTTGCGATTCCGCGTTCTGGAAGACCAGGCCGGCCAGGGAGAGGACCTCTTCCCGGCTGGCTGTTCCGTCTCCGAAGGTAACGCTTCCGTTCAGGACACCCTCGTGGAGCAGATCCTTCAGGGCCAGGAGAAGGGTGGTCTTGCCGCAGCCCGAATGACCGGTGAAACAGACGCATTCCCCCGCCTCTACCCGGAAGGAGATGTCTTTCAGGGCCGGCGCCTGTTCTCCGGCATAGGTATAGGTAAGGTTGTCGACTTGGATCATGGGATGTGCGCGGGATCCTTTCCGGATGTGCCATGCGGAAAAAGGAACGGAGGGGAGTGACCCCTCCGTTCTATCCTGTTTTCGGGGAAACCGGGTGGACAACGGTCAGATGCGGAACTCCAGGCCGCCGAAAATGAAGCGACCCGGCTGGGGAAAACCGTAGCTGGTCTCGTAGTTTTCGTCGAACAGGTTGTCGACCCCGATATACACGGAGAGCCTGTCTTTCAGGAGCTTCTGGGTCAGCTTCACGTTCACCACGGCGAAATCGCTCATGGATGCCTTGCGCACCGGGGTGACGCTGTTCTTGGTGTAGGTATACTGATCCCCTGTGAAGAGGAAGGCGACATACGGCGTCAGGCCGAAGTCGAAGTCGTATTTCCCCTCCAGCGTGATCCGATGGGCGGGAGTATACTGGAACTCGTCCCGTCCCGGCGTCGTGTCCTCCGAGTCTGTATAGGTGTAGGACGCCCGCAGCAGAAGCTTGGGAACGATGTTCGTCTCCCCGGACAGCTCGATCCCCTTGAAGCGGTATTCCGCGTGGTTCTCGTTTTTCTCGGTGGTATCGTCTTTCTGGATGAAGTTCTTGGCGGTGGTGTAGAAACCGGTCAGGCCGACCTTGCTCTTGCCGGGGAGCTTCTGTTCCACCCCCACCTGCCACAGGTACGCCCGTTCCGGCTGCAGGGAAGGGTTGTCGCTGGGTTTTTCATACAGCTGGCGGATGGAGGGGAAGCGGATGTTGCGCTGGAAAGCGGCCTTGAGGCGGGTGTCCCTGGCCACATCGTAGTGGACGCTGGTCAGCAGGCTCCAGCTGTTGTCGCTCCGCTCGTCCCGATCCTGCCAGTGATGACCGTAGCCGATGACGAGGCCGAGGTCTTTCAGGGGGGAGAGTTCATACTCCACGGACGCGGAATAGAGGTTCACGCTCTTGCCTTCGTCGTCATAGGTGAAGACGCCAGGCGCGATGGTGGTAAACCCGTTGTTGTCCCACCCGTCCTTTTCGACGGAGAGTCCCATGGTTATTACGCCGGCTTTTCCCATGTCATACTTCGGCTGCAGGGAAAGGCCGATGACGTCCGACGTGGAGTCGTAACGATAGGAGCCGTTCGCCATGGTCCAGGAAGTCATGTACTGGTCGTCGTACTGGGTTTCCCGCTGGTCCAGCTGGTTGAAAAAGAACCACGAGCGGAGGCTGAAACGGTCCGTGGCCTGGTAGTCCATCGCCAGTTGAACTGAGTAGCCGTTGAGATCGTTGACGCGCACGTATTTCGCCGACGAGGCGAAGGGGTCGAGTGATTCCGCGATGATGCTTGCCGGCTTTCCGTACTCGCCGCCCGTGTAGGTGAAGGTCAGGCCGAAGGTCAGATCCTTTGTTGGCGAGAACCCCACGTTGGCATAGACATTGTTCCGCTCGTTGTCGCTGTTTCCGCGGTAGCCTTTGCCCTGCAGCGAGGTGGGCCTGAAATCGCCGGAGAGGGGGAATCCATCGGTCTTTGACGTGCTGCCGCTGAGAAAGAAATCGAACTTGCCGGCTGATCCGCCCACGCTTCCCTTGGCCCGATACGGCTCATGGTCCCCCGTTTCGATCCCTGCCATGCCGCTGAATTTCCTGGTCCCCTTTTTGGTGATGATATTGATGACGCCGCCCAGACCCCCTTGTCCGTAAAGGACCGAGCTGGGTCCGGTGGTCACCTTGATGCGGGCGATGTTTTCCACCGGAATCCGGGTCGGGTCGAATTGCTGGTCAAAGGCGGAGTTGAAGGGAACACCGTCCAGTAGCAGGACCACGTGCCGGGTACGGAATCCGCGGATGTCGATGCGCGGCACTCCCTCGCCGCCGGTCCGGATGTTGACGCCGGGGAGGAGGTTGATGGCCTCGTCAAGGGTGCGTGCGCCGGATGCTTCGATATCTGCCGAGGTCACCTCCCGGACCGTGCCGGCCGCCTCCACGCCGGGCTTCTTTCCTGTCACGACGATCTCGCCCAGGGTAAAGGCGGAGGTTTCGCCGCTGGTATCCTCGGTTTCGGAGTGAACGTGGAGCGGCATCGCGATAAGGGTAACGGCAATGAGCAGGGAAATGCGAGGTCTGACAAGAAGCTTCATGGTGGATCTCCGGGCGCGTGAAATCAGAAGAGAAAATCACCCGCCGGACACGGAATGCGTGCCCGGCGGGTATCTGGGACGATTTATGCGGGTTTTAGAGGGGGGTCGCTGTTTTCGGGAAATTTTGTGCTCCGCTTTCCCCTGCCGCATTAACCGATGTGACGATAAAATAGTACGTTGTACCGGCCGTGAGCCCGGTTTTCACATATGACTGGGTTGCGGGTTGCGGGTCCGCCGAAGCGGCGGGTACGGAGATCTTTGTCCCGCCCGACATAAGACCGGCGGAGGTCGTGATTGTGCTTGAATAATAGATATTATAGGACGTGGCGGTCAGCTTGGTATTCCATTGAACGGTTACCTGGCCCGTTCCCGCTGTGGTGGACACACCGTTCGGGCTGGCCGGGGGCTGAAGCCCGGCTGACGGTGTGGCGGAATTTTCGCTCGATTCCTCGCTTTCTCCTGCCGCATTGACGGCGGTAACGACAAAATAATATTTGGTACCGTTGGTAAGGCCGGTTACCGCATGGGGGCTGACCGCGTTGGCCACCTTTGTGCCGTTGGTCTTTGTCACCCCGGACGTGGTTGAGTAGTAAATGTTGTATGAGGTGGCATTTGTGGAGGCGGTCCATGATATGGTTGCCTGGTTGTTGCCGGCTGTGGCCGAGGTTCCCTTCGGCGCCGACGGAATCGGCGTGCCGCTCGTCGGTATGGCCGATTTTTCAGCGGAGACGTCGCTTTCCCCCTCGGAGTTGACGGCGGTAACGACAAAATAGTAGGTGGTGCCGTTGGTAAGGCCGGTCACGTCATAGGGGCTGGTCGCGTTTACGACCTTGGCGCCGGTTTTTGTCACTCCGGGTGATGTCGCATAGTAGATATTGTAGGATGTCGCGCCAGTTGAGCTGTTCCAGCTGACGGTCACCTTGGTGTTGCCGGCAGTGGCGGTGATTCCCGTAGGGATCGCCGGCAGTGATGAGGGGGGTGAACCGCCTCCATTGTCTCCGTCTCCGCCGCAGCCGGTCAGACTTGCGCAGAGGATGAGAAAGAACAGGGGTGCTGCCAGGAATCTGAGAACTGATTTCATACGATAGTACCTCCTTGGAAAGTGAAATGCCCATGACTGCATGGAACAGGAACCGGGAAAAGACGCGCTGCATGAGGCGTCGTACATCAAGGATTTCCGTAAGGCTTGTATCAGGCTCTCGGAGCGGCACGCTGAAACCGTTTTTCACGCTCCGCCTCCGTGGTTACGGGGGGGCGGCGTCTTCAAGCTTCCTCCAAGGGAAAGACTACGCAGCCGATATTCTCATGAAGGTACAGCGGACGAGACTATATACACCAGATTATAGGGCACTGTAAAGAACTGTTAAGCAGTGTACATAAAGATATCGCATTCCCCCTGATTGTAAACCCCCGGCCGCGCGATGCGGCCTCATTCAAGCCCGAATGACAGGGCGATTTTCAGGCCCGCGGGAACGGGTGGCCTGGGGAACGGCTGCACTTTTCTGATGGTTTCAATGACCTTTTCGTCGAGGATGTCGTGTCCGCTGCTTTTTACAATCCTGATATCTCGCACCCGCCCGTCTCTCTGAACGCTGAAGTAGACAACCACCTTTCCCGTCCAGCCATTCCTTTCGGCCAGCGGGGGATAGGTGAGGTTCTGTTTGATAATGTCCCTGATATAGGCGAAATGTTCCGCCAGGTATCTTTTTCGCTGCTGCTCGAGAGACATGCCAGAACCTTCTCCGCTGCCGCTTCCACTGCCGGTTCCGCTACCGCTTCCACTTCCGCTGCTGCTGCCTGTTCCGCTGCCGGTTCCAGAACCTTGTCCCGTGCCGGTTCCTTCGCTTGCCCCTTCCCGGGACGGCTGATAGATTTGTTCCGGAGTTTGATGCACTTCCCCAGGTTTGGCAACGATCGGGACGCTCCCGTGGGGCTCCTGCGCGGTTGACGACGGGAGCGAAGGCTTTTTCGCAATGCGGGTGGCAGGTTTCGTAGTCAATCTTCGTGGTGGTTGAGGCCTGGCGCCCGCGCCACCTCTTCCACCACCTCCGCCTCCAGCCCCCTTGTGAAGTCCGGTAGCTGTCGCTGCCGGATGTGCGGGGGCGAGCGGTTCCATGCTGGTAAAATCAATGACGACCGTCCGGTACGGGGATGCAAGGGTAGTGCTCAGGGTATGGACCAGGAAGACGGCCACTCCGTGAATGAGCAGAGAGACGAGAATCGCTTGACGCGAAAACCGCCTTGCGGACGGTCGGTCTGCACGGGATCGAAAACTGTGCCCACGGTACATTGCGCGCCCCGCTTTTCCTTTGCTTGCCTGACTGTCGTTTTATCCGCTGTCTGAAAGACATTCTCAAAGTTCATGATATATTAAATTTTACATCGCATCTCGGCTTGAACAAGCTCATGAATCCGTGAAGCCTTCACGCATTTGTCTTCGTGGAACGCCTTGCTTTCCTGCAGTGGAAGTCAATCATTAATACAGGCGCCCAAACCTTTTTATGGGGGGATAGACAGAGCGCAACACGGTTGATTCTCATCCGGCACGCACAATGGAGTATGTCGTCAAGGTCGCGCCAGTGTGGTCACGCTATATATAATTGACTATAGCTTTTTGGGTTTGCTATAGTTTCATGCAATGATTCCACAAAGCGAGGTGTACCATGAACGTGCTTGTCTGTATCGACGATACCGATTCCCTTGAATCAAGGGGGACCGGGGAGCTTGCCGACCTTCTGGCGAGAGAGGTGGAGACAAAAGGTTGGGGCCGCTGCTCTTCCATCACCCGTCACCAATTGTATGTGCATCCGGATATCCCCTATACATCCCACAACAGTTCCATGTGCTTTACCGCGACCATCGGGGCAGAGCATCTCCCGAGACTCACCGAGTTCGCATCCGGGTTTCTCGCGGAGGAGAGCGCGGAAGGATCGGACCCTGGTCTCTGCATAGCGGTTGCCGATCGGTTGAGCCGGCCTGATCGCCTCGTGGAGTTCGGCTACCGGGCCAAGAAATCCGTTATCGAGATGGCGGATGCCTACGGCCTGGCGGAAGAGGAGGGAGTCCATCTCTCCAGTCACGGCGGGACCGGCCAGGGAGTTATCGGCGCCCTGGCGGGCGTGGGGCTCCGGCTGGGCGGGAACGACGGCAGGATGCGGGGAAGCATCGCAATGCCTGGTGCTGACGGTCTCGTGTCGGTACGGGAGATTCTGTCGCTCCCCGAGGTGGACGCGGTTCGAACCATGGAGGGGGTATCGCCTGACCAGGGGGACATGGTCCGTCTGGTTGACAAGGTCAAGACCGTTCTCCTGGGAGGAAAGCTGGTGCTTATCGTGATTCCCGACGAGGGCGGAACCGGTGAAGCCAGGTGGCGCAACTGCACCAGGCAGCAGCTGAAGGGATATTGAGGGCATCGTTCGGACGGATCTGAAGAAAGGTGAAACCATGAGAACTGGGAAACAGGACTGGATACGCACGTATTTCTTGTCGGCAATTGTTGCGGGACTCTGCGTCATTCTTTCCGCCTGCGGCGGGGATACCTTCAGATATGATCCCGGCGCCCCCGGGATCCCGACTTCGGTCAGGGCCGTGGCCGGTGACGGAAAGGTTACCCTCAGCTGGACGGCAGCATCCGATGCGGGAACTTATACCGTGTATTTCTCAACTGAACCGGGAGTGGAAAAGAAGACCGCCACCAGAATCACCGGCATCGCAAGCACATCGTACATCGTGAGCGGGCTGGAGAACGGAGCGAAATACTATCTGGCCGTAGCCGGCGCCAATTCCAGTGGCGAGAGCGGGTTGTCGCAAGAGGTTTCCGCCACGCCGTCGCAATCCGGCGCCTACTCCCGGAAAGACCTGGAGGGTACCTGGAACTTCAATGCCCTTGCGGGAAAACCGGATGCGGGGTGGCTGCGGGGAACCGTATCCATAGGCGCAGACGGAACCGTTGCCTACCTGTCGTTCCTCGACAGCAAGGGCGGCGCCACGCCGCCTTCAGAGCTATTGACGACACTGGCAATAGATTCGACCGGTACTGTTACCCAGGCAGCCGGCCGGTTCCACGGGGTCCTTTCCACCGGCAAGACCCTTATGGCTGCCACCTCCTCCCTGAACAACTCCGCTCCCATCCTCCTGGTTATGCAGAAACGGGTCCCAGGCGTTACCTACAGTGACGCGGATATTGCCGGTACCGGGAGTACGCCGCCGGGTACCGGGCCTCTCCCCCTCGCATACCAGCAGATCGCCGTCGGGTCCAGGGAAGAATGGGAGTATGCGGTGGGCCAGGCAGGAAAGGATCGCCAGGTCAAGTATTCCGCGTTTTTGTCCCCCTCCGGCGCGACAAGGCCGGGTGACAAGGCGTCTCTCCTTTCCATCACCCCGGACGGAATCGTCACCGAGACACCGACCGGCGTGCTGCCTGCTCCGACAGTGGTCCTGCCGCACGCCACCATGTCATCCGACAAGACCCTCATCGTGGGTACGGCGACGGACATGAGCGGCGGGCGCCCCAGCTACGTTCTCCGGCTGGTTAGGATAACCCAGCTTCCGGGGATCCCTCTCATCGACTACCAGACTGGAGATCTGGCCGGCGAATACCGTCTCCTCCGCTTCGTCACCTCCCCCATGTGGGCGTATGGGGCGCTCTCCATGAATGCCTCGGGGCTGTCCACATTCTCGTCCTACGCGGACGGCAGCGGCGGCTCCAGCCTGCCGGCCGAGGAAACGCTCACCATCAGCGGCAACGGTGCGCTGGCTTCCGCTTCCGATGCGACGGTGCACGGGACGCTTTCCTATTTCAAGGATATGGTGGTGATGGCAAGGACGGAAATTGGAGGGAAATCGAGTCTGTCGATACTGTTGAAGCGGTAAGGGGCTCGGACAATCCTGATGCGTCAAAGAGGGGACAAGAGATGTTTTTCCGGGTCTTTTCCGAGTCCCTGAGTTCCTGGTGGTTCGGCTGGTTCAGCGCCGGACCACCAGCCACGCGCCTGCTATGAGGAGAGCGGCGCCCAGCGAGCGGGCGGGGCTGATTTCAACCCCGCGGAAACCGAACATGCCGAAGTGATCCAGCATCAGGCCGGTCATAAGCTGGGCCGTGATGGCCGCCGCCATGGCGGCGGCTGTTCCAATGCGCGGAACCGCCAGTATGGTCGCCGAGACAAAGAAAGCGCCCAGCAGCCCGCCGGACCATTCCCACCACACCGTTTCCGCAAGTCCTTTCCACCCCCATCTTCCGGAAAGCAGGATAACCAGAAAAAGGGCCAGTGTCCCGACAGCGAACGAGATACAAGCGCTTTCCAGAAATCCCACTTTCTGGGCCAGCCTGGCGTTGATGGAAGGCTGCAGCGCAATAGTGGCGCCCGCGCACAGCATCAGAACAATGGGAATCATCTGGTTCATGGTATCTCCCTTGTTGATGGGGCTTTAATAACACCCGCCCGAATGATAAATCACCGTTCCAAACGGTTAAATCCATTGCTTCTTTTTTTGCGCGTTTCGTTTCAGTTACCCTTCAGGAGATCCCCGAATTTCCGTAATAGATTTCCAGGGCGGTATTTTTCCGGCACGGTTACGGTTCCTGATTTTCTTACAGGAACGGTAATGTCTCCCACAGGGGTGCCGACGGACAGGTCGGCCGCAAGCTGATAGGGTATCTCGTTCAGTCCCGGCCGGCGTTTCAGAATCCTCAGAACGTCGTCGTAGTTGAGCGAAACCGGGATGAGCATGTCCGTTGATGTCTTGCCGTGAAAGATGTAATGGTTCTTCGATTCCCCCTTTGCCAGAGGGAGCGCCATCATCCCTACGGTGTAGGTATATCCGTTCAGGGGGATATCAAAGGAGTTGGGATTGGTAACCGTCAGCAGAAAGTCGATGGTTACGCCGTTGGCGTCCAGTCCGCCGAAACGGACGTCCGAAAGGCTTACTTTCGGTTTTTCGACTATCATCGAGCAGGCGGTTATCAGGAGCAGCGGGATAAGGAATAGTATCTTCATGAATGTGCCTCGTTATTGAGCCGGACCTTCAATCCGGTGGCCATCCGGAGTTCCGTATGGCCACTATCCGGTATTTACATGGGCGGTCCGTGATTTTCGGGAACAAAAAAGCAGACCCGGAAAAAGATCTGCCGATATTGCATGATACGCAAAGGTATGTCTGCTGGTTTGTGACGTGCGCTATGATGGCCGCAGTTGGATGTTGAGGTCGTTTTCCGCGCGAAGGGGGGGATATTTCATCATTTCCGCCAGTATTTCACGCCTGAAGCGCATCCTCTTGACCTCATAGGCATCGGCCTGGGGACCGACGCCGCAGTAGAGTTTTTTTGCTTTTCTGAGGTTTCCCTTTGCCATTTTCATCTTTGTCAGGAGTTCCCTGACGGCGGCATCAGCGCATTTTTCATCATTCTGCATGTCCTTCGGAGTGTAACCATGGCTCCTGGCCCGTTGCGGCATCAACTGCCATACGCCAAGCGCCCCCCGGTATGATACCGCTTTTGCGGAAAGTCCGTGGGAACCGGTTTCCGCCAGGGCTATCTCCGCCATATCCATCGGCATGAAAGGTGTGTCCAGGGTCTTCAGGTAGCAAAGGGCGGCGAGATAGCGGGCGCGACGGGCATTCGTCCTTTTCTCGAATGCGGCCACAATTGCCGGTATCTGCATTCTCCGCTCTTCCAGGTTGAATTTCTTTTCCAACGCTCCCGAGCTTTCCTTCTCCGATTCGGGTTCGGACTTAACCACGACGGGTTGAGTCTTGAGGACCTGTGCCTGATCGCACGATGTAATACACAACGAGATAGTTGTCAACATAATAGCTTTTTTGATCATAAGTTGAATGGTGTTCGGTTTTTTCGGGTTTTTGCCGGACAAGCGGCTCTGCTGCCCGCTCGTTATCTGATTTCAGCGCGGGGTTCCGGCGGTAGCCTCCTTTCTGTTGATTCCGCGGATTGCAGCGGATGATTCAGTGTGCTCTTCAAGGATTCGAGTTTTCATTGATGCAGATACAAACTGGTTAACGCGGTTTTCTCATTGGCGGCATGGGTAGATTCAGGATGTGCAACTCGTGGAGGGAATCGTGTGAGAGAGTCCGGAGTCCGGAGTGACTCGGCCTCTCCGGAAAAGTCATTAGCTCTGGAGGACAGGCCTGGGTCAATCTTGATGGTGTCTTGTCGTCACCATTACCGGCGCCATGGAGAGAAATCTCGCGATGGTTATTTAAGAAGTTCGTAAAAATAAACCATGCAAAACGCAAATGTCAACTTGTAAACATCCAGGATATTTTTGCGCCTGGTTTAAGTAACTGAAATGTATGGTAAATATCTTGGGTTTAAGAAGGTGTGTCTGCTGGCGCGCGGCGCCTTTAGGGGCCTGTCGCCCATCAGCGGTGGATGGTCAGTGTGAGCCATATGGCGGACATGGAGAATATGAAATTGGCCGCCCAGGCCGATATGAATGGAGAAAGGACGCCGGTCTGGCCGAAGGAAATCAGTATCGCGTTTATTATGAAATAAGAGAAACCGATTGCAAGGCTGAGCCCGATGCCCAGCGCGATGCCGCTGGTGCGCCCCCCTCGCAGGGCAAAGGGAATTCCGAGAAAAGCCATGATCAGGCAGGTAAAAGGAAGCGAGAGTTTCGAGTGCATCAGCGCCTGGTATCTGGTTGAGTCGTAGCCTCCGTTTCGCAACTTTTCGGAGTACCGTTTGAGTCTGAAAAAACCCATGTCATCCGAGTGTTTATCCCAGGTTTTCAGGTCTTCGATCTTCAGATTGAAAGGCACCCGGAGGTTTTTTGTCATCACAGCGGCGGGCGCCACTCCTGTTGAAAAATCCCTTTCCATGACATTATTCAGGTCCCAGCTGGTTCCGTTCCATGTTCCTTCTTCGGCCTCGATGCGCTTTGCCGGTTGCATCCCGGTGGTGGTCTCCCAGAGGGTTATCCCCTTCAGGGTCCGGGTTTCCGGTATGAAAAGGCGCGCCTGCAGGATATAGTTCTCTTCCCGGTACCAGATGTTGTTGAGGCGGAAGAAGGTGCTCGGGCTCTTTTTCAGGATGAGTACTTCTTCAGTATATTTCATGCGCTGGGAAGTGGCCGGGATAATCACTTCATTGGCAAAAAAAGTGAACAGGCTGAGGATGAAGGCTATCCCGATAATGGGCTCGGCGATTTTCTTCAGGCTGATGCCGCAACTCTGCATGGCAATGATCTCGCTGGAGCGTGAAAATGTCCCGAGAGTCAGCAGGGTGGACATCAGGACCGCCAACGGCATGATCTGGTTGATGATGGATGGAATCTTGTAGAGAAAAAAGAATAGTATGTATAAAGGGTTGCAATCAGTCTGGGAAAATCTGCGCACCTTTTCCAGGAAGTCTATGACCAGATAGATCGTGACGAAAGAGCCCGTGGTCAATGCCAGAAGCTTCAGGTAGGCAGCGCTTATGTAACGTCTTAATAATTTCATGGTATTTTATTGCGCGCGAAACGTGATTGAAGTTTGTGAACAAATCGCGCCGGAATCTCGAAAAATGGGATAGGACGGTCGTTGGCGGTTTTCATGAAAAGGTACAGGCCGATGGCGAAAAGGAGAATATTCGAAAGCCACATGGCAGGAAGGGGGGGGAGCACGCCTTTCTGGCCCATGGTTCTTCCCGCTGTAAGAACGACGTAGTACAAAAGCAGGACCGCGATGCAGATGGAAAATCCGGAGGATTTTCCGGCCCTACGGTTCTGCAGACCGAGGGGAATGCCGACCAGGGCGAAGACAAAGCAGGCGAAGGGAAGGGCCAGCCGGCGGTGAAACTCCAGAAGGATATCCCTTTTTGTCGAAGCTTCGGTCTTCGGATCTTCCAGGATCTTCAGCAGTTCTCCCATTGTCATATCAAGTTCATTTATGGTCGGGACTATCTTATAGTCCTGATTCAGATTCACGCTCAGGTCGTAACTGGCGAATTTCATGAGCTGATAGTCGCTTTTGCCTCGCGGGCGGTGTATGCCGCCGTCAAGCAATCGCAGCCTGAGGGACTTCTTTTGCGGATCAGTCATTATCAGACCGTTTTGGGCGAAAATGGTCACGGTTTCTTCCGGATTTCTTTCATCGTAAATCAATATTCCGGAAATATGATGCTTCTCTTCGTCGTAGTTTGAGACATAGATCACCAGCCCCGGGAAATCGTCATTGAACACCCTGTCCTTGAGGCTTATATTCACTCTCGTGTTGATTGCGTTGTAAAGCAGGGTTTTGAATTCAGTGTTGCCCTTGGGGAGGGCGTAGATGGTGATTGCAGTTGTGACGGCATAGGTGATGACGGCAAAGACGATGACCGGCGGAAGCAGGTTGTAAAGACCGAATCCGCTCGCCTTCATGGCCGTCAGCTCGTTGTCGGCGGAAAGTCTTCCGAAGGCGAGGAGCAGGGCCAGGAGGAAGGCCATGGGTATGGTTACCACGGAAAACGAGGGGAGCATGTAAAGAACAAGAAGAAGAATGTCCGAGAGAGGGACGCCCTTGGCTATTACCATCTCGGCCAGCTTTATGAACTTTCCCATCAGCAATACAAACGTAAAAACGGCAAAGCCCAGCAGAAAAGGAACTATAATTTCCCTGCCGATATACCGGTACAGTATCTTATTCATGACGCGGGGCATGATACATGAGCAATGGGCAAATAGCAACCGCCCTCCCCTTTTCATGGCATGGCTTCTCTTTTGCCTGGCCGGCGGTCTTCATGCCTGTCGCTTAAATTTGCCCTTGCGGATTCATGCCCGATATGGTATACAGATTCGCTATTTAACCACACACACCCCCGTAAATTCCGGCGGTGACCGCATCGAGCGGATTCCGAGGGGGTGGAGGAAAAACCAAAGGAGAGAACAAGATGTCGAACATTACCATGAAAGAACTGCTGGAAGCGGGGGTGCATTTCGGTCATCAGACCAAGCGCTGGAATCCCAAGATGAAGCCGTATATTTTTGGCGCGCGCAACGGTATTTATATCATCGATCTGCAGAAAACCGTGCGTCTGTTCAAAAATGCCTATAATTTCGTCAAGGAAACCGCTCAGGCCGGCGAGACAATCCTGTTCGTCGGAACGAAAAAGCAGGCGCAGGATTCCATTGCCGAAGAGGCCCAGCGCTGCAACATGTTCTATGTTAACCAGCGCTGGCTGGGCGGCATGCTGACGAACTTCGCGACCGTCAGGCAGAGCATTGACCGTTTGAAGCGCCTTGACGCGATGTTCGCCGACGGTTCAATCGAAGCCTATACGAAAAAAGAGATGATGAGCCTTGAAAAGCAGCGGACCAAGCTGGAGAAGTCCCTTGGAGGGATCAAGGGCATGAGCAAGCTGCCGGGGGCTATTTTCGTAATAGATCCCAAGAACGAGTCCATTGCCGTTACGGAAGCGAACAAGCTTGGAATTCCGGTCGTATCGGTTGTCGATACCAACTGCAATCCGGACCCCATAGACCATATCATTCCCGGTAATGACGACGCAATTCGCGCCATTCGACTTCTTTCCAGCAAGATTGCCGACGCCGTAATAGAAGGCGCCCAGGCCAGGGAGGCTGAGCTCAAGAGCGATACCGATGCCGGTGAGGCGGAGGTTCCCGCCGAGGTGGCGGTTGAGGCGTCCGCTGCTCAGGATGTCCCCCAGGATTAGTCGCCTGCAGGGATCCAGGAGGCGGCTTTCGATTTTCGCGCCTTGGGAACAGTGCGCGTTCAGCGGAAAGCGGATGAAAATAATTGCTAACCGGGTTCGCCTGAGACATGGCTGAACCGTTGAGGGAGGATAGACAGTGACTATTACAGCGGCACAAGTGAGTGAACTGAGAAAGGTTACCGGAGCAGGCCTTATGGACTGCAAAAAGGCACTGGCTGAAACCGGCGGAGATCAGGAAAAGGCCATAGACTACCTGCGTAAGAAAGGTCTGGCCGCTGCATCCAAAAAGGCCGGCCGGATCGCCTCGGAAGGCGTCGTTGGTTCTTATATCCATGGGGGCGGCAAGATAGGCGTTCTGGTGGAGGTGAACTGCGAGACGGATTTTGTGGCCAAGAACGAAGCGTTCCAAGGGTTTGTCAAGGATATAGCCATGCATATAGCCGCGGCTTCTCCGCTTTACGTCCGTCGCGAGGAGGTTCCCGGGGATCTCCTGGAAAGAGAAAAGGATATCTATAGGGCCAAGGCGAAGGAAACCGGCAAACCCGACGCCATCATAGAGAAGATTGTGGAAGGACAGATTAACAAGTTCTATGGCGATATCTGTCTTCTGGAGCAGGCGTTCGTGAAGGATCCGGACAAGACCATACAGACTTACCTGAACGAGACTATCGCCTCAATCGGAGAAAACATGTCCATTCGACGTTTCACCAAGTTTGTGCTGGGTGAAGGTCTGGCGAAAAAGGAAAGTGATTTCGCGGCCGAGGTGGCTGCCGCCGCCGGTGTCTAGTCTGGCCAGGTAGTCTTTTGCCGGATGGAGGCCTCTGAGGCCGGAAATGCCGTCCGGTTCAGGTTTCGCGGCGCCGGATCCGTGTCCGGCGCCGCGAAAAACCCGCTGTAATAATGAAACCATGGGAGCATGGGCGATTTTATATGAACAGACCGCGGTATGGCAGGGTTCTTTTGAAACTGTCGGGCGAAGCCCTGGCAGGTGAGCAGAAATACGGCATCGATCCCCGGACGATTACTACCATCGCTACGGAGATTAAGGAAGTGGTCGCCAGCGGCGCCCAGATGGCAGTCGTCATTGGCGGCGGCAATATCTTTCGCGGACTGGCGGCATCATCCAGGGGCATGGACAGGGCCAGCGCCGATTATATGGGAATGCTGGCCACTATGATAAATTCACTGGCCATGCAGGACGCTTTGGAAAAGATGGGAGTGGATACTCGTGTCCAGTCGGCCATCGAAATGCGTGAGGTGGCGGAACCCTATATCCGGCGTCGAGCCATCAGGCACCTGGAAAAGGGCAGGGTGGTTATCCTTGGGGCGGGGACCGGTAATCCCTATTTCACCACTGATACGGCGGCGAGTCTCAGGGCCATGGAGATCGGCGCCGAGGTGATCATAAAGGGAACCAAGGTGGACGGCGTCTATTCGGCGGACCCCATGAAGGATCCCGATGCCTTCAAGTTTTCGCAACTCAGCTACATCGATGTCCTGAAGAAGGGCCTGCAGGTCATGGATGCCACAGCCACTTCTCTATGCATGGACAACAGCCTTCCCATTATTATCTTCAACGTCACCGTTGCCGGAAACATCAAGAAGGTTATCCTCGGTGAGGAGATCGGCACTATTGTAAAAGGAGAATGACATGACAAAAGATGTCCTCGATTCCATGAAAAAAAGCATGGAAAAGACCGTCGATTCGCTCCGCAAAGAGTATCAGAAGGTGAGGACGGGGCGGGCCAGCACTGCCATCCTGGAAGACATCAAGGTCATGTACTATGATACTCCGACCCCCATCAACCAGGTTGCGCAGATTGCCGTGCCGGAGGCAAGGGTGATAACCATCCAGCCATGGGAGAATAAACTGATAGGCGCTGTTGAAAAAGCGATTCTGAATGCGAACATCGGTCTTACGCCCACCAATGACGGTAAACTGATCCGACTCTCCATCCCCCCCTTGACAGAGGAGAGGAGAAAAGAGATAGTCAAGCAGTTGAAGAAGATGGCGGAAGAGGGAAAGATCGCCATTCGTAACATACGGCGCGACGCCATTGACTCCCTGAAAAAACTGGAGAAAGACAAGAAGATCTCCGAGGATGACCTGAAGAGGGCGGAGAAAGATGTCCAGGATGTGACGAACAGCTTCGTTTCCAAGGTTGACGATGTGTTCGTCGCCAAGGAAAAAGAGGTCATGGAAATCTGAAAAGGCATCGGCGCTCCGCAAGCATGTTCCTCAATGTTTCCCATACTTTTGCCCCCAATGCCGGTCATTCGGCGGTATCAACTTTTGACCCCTTTCCGCATGGGGGTTTTTTATTTTAGGGCCCCGTATGTTTATGCTCGATAAGGACAAATTGCCCAGGCATCTTGCCATCATCATGGACGGCAATGGAAGATGGGCCCAGGAGCGGATGCTCAAGAGGATTGTCGGCCACCGGAGGGGTGTTGAGACGGTAAGGACGATTGTCGAGGAAAGTTCCAGGCTGGGCATAGGGTTTCTTACCCTCTTCGCCTTTTCTTCCGAGAACTGGCTGCGTCCCAAGACGGAGGTCCGCTCGCTCATGGCGCTGCTGAAAAGGTATCTCACGAAAGAGACCTCCCGCATGATGGCCAACAACATCAGGTTCAACGTCATCGGTGATCGGGGCGAACTTCCGGACGACGTTAACGCCGCGGTGGATGAGACCATAGGCAAGACAGCCGGGAACAGCGGAATGGTTCTGACCCTGGCGCTGTCGTACGGGGCGCGTCGCGAAATCGTATCGGCGGCCGCCTCCCTCTCGGCCGATCTGGCGGCGGGAAGGATTCGCAAGGAAGACATAACGGAGGCGCTTTTTTCCCGCTATCTGTTTACCTCCGATATCCCGGACCCTGATTTTCTGATCCGCACCAGCGGCGAGATGCGAATCAGCAATTTTCTCCTCTGGCAGATTGCCTATACCGAGCTTTACTTCACCGCCGTCAACTGGCCCGATTTCAGTAAAGAGGAATTTTATCGAGCGCTTGCGGATTTCCAGGAGAGAGAGCGCCGTTACGGGCTTATCAGCGATCAGGTGCGCGCGAGGAGGTAGCCATAAAGCGTCTTGTAACGGGATTAATTGCCCTTCCTTTGCTCATAGTCTTTATTCTGAAGGCGGGTTCCGTGCCGTTCACCTGCTTTGTCATTGTCATCTCCTTTGCAGGGCTGATGGAGTTCTATCGGATGGCCATCCCCGGCAGCGGATCAGGCCGTTTGACCGCATCTCTGATGGGCGCGGCTGTTATCGCGCTTCTGGCCGCGGGCCTTCTGCCGGCTCAACTTGCGCTTTCAATCCCCATTCTTCTTTTCGGCTTGTCTTCCCTGCTTGGAATCGGCGACATCAAGGGCGCCGCCGTGAAAACCGCCCAGTATCTCATGGGCATACTCTATATTCCTCTGCTCCTGAATCACCTGGTTTTGCTGCGAGAGATGCCCCATGGGATCCAGTGGGTCTTCCTGCTCCTGGTCATAGTCATGTCCGGGGATACCGCGGCATTCTACGTGGGTAGCGCTATCGGGAAGAGGAAGCTGCACCCCCTTGTCAGTCCCAACAAGAGTGTTGAGGGGTCCCTGGGTGGTTTGGCGGGAAGTGCCGCGGGCACGTTTCTGGCGAAGGCCTTTTTTTTCCCCGAACTTACGGCGGTTGACTGCATAGTGACGGCGCTGTTCGTGGGGATCATGGGTCAGTTGGGGGACCTGTTCGAATCTCTCCTGAAGAGAAGCTTCGGAGTAAAGGATTCCGGAACCATCTTTCCTGGCCATGGCGGTATGCTGGACAGGCTCGACAGTATCCTCTTCGCGGCTCCTGCTCTCTATATTTACGCTGTCTATTTTTTCCGCTGAGCGGGCAACATGGGCCTGGTCGCGGAAAACGTCCTGTTGCCGTCTCCCTTAACAACAATGCGTTTGTTCATAATAAACGAGGATTATCATGAAGAAACTCTCCATTCTTGGATCCACCGGGTCCATCGGTGTCAGTACACTGGAAATCGTCGCGGCCCATCGCGACAGGTTTGATGTTGTCGCCTTGACCGGCGGAAACAATCTGGAACTCCTGGGAAAACAGATCGAGGAGTTCAAGCCCCGGGTTGCGGCGGTCATACTGGAAGAATCAGCCATAAAGCTGCGCAAGATGCTGAAGGGCGCCCCCACGGAGATACTGTCGGGAGTCCCTGGCATGATTGCGGCCGCGACGGCGGCGGATGCGGACATGGTGGTGGCCGCCATTGTCGGAGCGGCGGGTCTCGTCCCGACGGTTGCGGCCATCAGGGCCGGCAAGGACGTGGCGCTTGCCAACAAGGAGACCCTGGTAATCGCGGGGCGTCTTATCATGGATATGGCGCGGGAGCGGGGAGTGCGCCTTTATCCGGTGGATAGCGAGCACAGCGCGGTTTTTCAATCACTTCAGGGACATCGGAGCTCAGACGTGAAAAGGATCATCCTCACTGCTTCGGGGGGACCGTTTTTCCACTACCCGCCGCGTAAACTGGATGATGTCTCCGTTGCCGATGCCCTTAACCATCCCAACTGGAGCATGGGCAAGAAGATCACCATCGATTCTGCGACAATGATGAACAAAGGGCTCGAAGTCATAGAGGCCAAATGGCTCTTTCAGGTGCCGGTTGAAAAGATATCGGTTGTTATTCATCCCCAGAGCATCATCCATTCCATGGTGGAATATGTGGATGGTTGCGTAATGGCCCAGTTGGGGATGCCCGACATGAAAGCCCCCATCGCCTATGCCCTCACCTGCCCGGAGCGGGTTCCCACCGGGGTGCGCGGGCTGAATCTGGCCGAAGCAGGTTCGCTCACCTTCTTCGAGCCGGACATGGAGAGATTTCCTGCTCTGGGACTGGCCTATCGCGCGGCGAATGACGGTGAAAGCATGCCCGCTGTCATGAACGCGGCCAATGAGGTGGCGGTGGAGGCATTCCTTTCCGGCGCCATAAGATTTACCGAAATAGCAAAGATCATCGAAAAGACCATGGACTCTCATCAGCCACACACCCTGAACTCCATAGAAGAGGCGCTTCAGGCGGATCGATGGGGCCGGGTGAGGGCAAAAGAGCTCCTAACCCTCTAGGGAGAATCGCATGACCAGTATAGTTTCGTTTGTTTTGGTGCTAGGAATACTCATCTTCGTTCATGAGCTTGGCCACTTTCTTTTTGCAAAACTATTCCGGGTCGGGGTCGAGAAGTTTTCCCTCGGCTTCGGTCCCCGGATCGTGGGTAAGCAGATCGGAGATACTGAATACCGCATCTCCGCCTTCCCTCTCGGCGGTTACGTGAAAATGGTTGGAGAGAGCTGCGATGAAGAGCTGCCGCCGGAGGATCAGGAACGATCCTTTATGGCGAAACCGCCGTTGCAGCGGTTGCTCATCGTGGCCGCCGGTCCGGTGTTCAATATTATTTTCGCGTATATCGCCTTTGTCGCCGTCTGCATGATAGGGGTTCCTTCGGCCACCTCAAAGATTGGTGATGTCATGAAGGACAAGCCCGCCGCAAGGGCGGGAATCATGCCGGGTGACAGGGTCGCGGCCGTAAACGGCGCGCGCGTGTCGAGCTGGAACGATATGGCGGAACGCATTGCGGGCAGCGGAGGGAAGTCCCTGGAGCTGCTCCTGGAACGGAGCGGAAAGACCTTTGCCGTGCAGGTCACCCCTGAGATGCGGACGGCGAAAGACCTCCTCGGCGATACCGTGACTTCGCCCGTGATAGGGATTGTGGTGTCGGATGAGTATGTCACGGAACGATTCGGGCCCCTTGACTCTTTGATAAAGGGAGCGGAACAGACCTGGACTGTGACCAGGCTGACCGTTGTCGCCGTCGCCAAGATGATTGGCGGGAGCATCTCCGCCGACAACATCGGCGGACCAATCATGATCGCCAAGATGGCGGGGGAGCAGGCGAAAACCGGCATCGTGAGCTTTCTCGCCTTCATGGCCCTTCTGAGCATCAACCTTGGTCTGCTGAACCTCCTCCCCATTCCGGTCCTGGATGGTGGCCACCTTGTTTTCTATTCGTGGGAGATTATCTTCAGGAAGCCGGTGCACATGAAGATTCGGGAGGTTGCCCAGCAGGTGGGCCTGGTTCTCCTGATCGGCCTGATGGCCCTTGCTTTTTATAACGATATCGTACGCTATCTCATAGGGCAGGGCTGACGTGAGGCTTCTGGCGATTGATACCTCGACGACTTCAAGCAGCGTGGCGCTCATGGAGGACGGCAGATTGAGCGCCGAATGGCTCGCGAACCCTGAAGCAGCACATTCCTCCGCTCTCATGCATTGGCTTGACCTTGTCTTGAAGAGCGCCGGGCTTTCCCCGGATGACCTGGACGCCTTCGGCGTCACCCTTGGTCCCGGCTCTTTCACGGGACTTCGCGTCGGCATTGCCACCGTAAAGGGTCTTGCCCTTGCAACCGGTAAACCGGTTGCGGGTTACTCCTCCCTTGCCATGCTCGCCATGAATGTCCCCTACGCGGCCCATCCTGTCTGTTCCATGCTGGATGCCAGGAAGAAAGAGGTCTATGCGGCCGTCTACCGTTGCGATGGCCTCCCAAGGCCTGTAGTGGATGATTGCGTGACTTCTCCCGGCGCCTTTCTTGAACTGATCCGGGAACCTACCATATTTGTCGGCAGCGGGGCGCTTCGCTATCGGGAGCTCATCGAGGACATGCTTGGCGCCGCCGCGATTTTCGCGCCGGACTCATTCCATGCTCCCAGGGCCTCTTCCGGCGCCCTGCTCGCGGCCGACGCTTTTTCAAGGGGCGACATAATTCCGGCGGGCGCTATTGTTCCTGTTTACATCAGACCGTCTGAAGCGGAGATCGCAAGGATGAAAAGGGCAGCCGGGGAGTAAGCGGTTTTTTGTCGGGAGATCGTAATTGCACATAGGACGCATACCCTGTCCGGGGCGCGCGTGCTTGCCGTGCCGGCGGGCAGGATGATCGTCAACGCTGGCGCGCCGGCGGTTTTTTCCTGGGCCCGTGTATTGACAGAGGGGTATGAATGTATTAAGGTAAATCCTTGTTTTTTCGATCCGGATGCTAAAAGAGAGGGTGGATATGCGCAGCAACATGATTACCCAGGGACTTGAGAGGACTCCCCACAGGGCGCTTCTGAAAGGCGCCGGAGTGCCTCAAAGCGAGATGGAAAAGCCATTCATCGGTGTGGCTACAAGCTTCACCGACCTCATTCCGGGTCACGTCGGCATGCGTGATCTGGAAAGATATATCGAAAAGGGAGTCCACACCGGCGGAGGTTATGCCTTCTTCTTCGGGATTCCAGGGGTATGCGACGGTATCGCCATGGGACACAAAGGGATGCACTATTCCCTGGCTACCCGGGAACTGATTGCCGACATGGTGGAGTCCATTGCCGAGGCGCATCGTCTGGACGGTCTGGTGCTTCTCACCAACTGCGACAAGATCACGCCGGGCATGCTCATGGCGGCCGCCCGTCTGGACATCCCTTCCATAGTCGTAACCGCCGGTCCGATGATGGCGGGACGGGGACCGGACGCGCGACGCTACTCCTTTGTAACCGATACATTCGAGGCCATGGCCCGCTACAAGGCGGGTGTCATTGACGGCAAGGAACTGCAGGCATGCGAGGACAACGCCTGCCCGGGCATGGGTTCCTGTCAGGGACTCTTTACGGCCAATACCATGGCCATCCTTACCGAGACCCTGGGCATGAGCCTGCCCCGCTGCGGAACAGCTCTAGCGGTTTCCGCCCTGAAGCGAAGGATTGCCTTTGCCTCGGGAGAGAAGATCGTTGAGCTGGTGAAAAAAGGAGTTACCCCGCGTCGGATCCTGACCCGTGAAGCGTTCGAGAATGCAATCCGTGTTGATCTGGCCCTGGGAGGATCCTCTAACACGGTTCTCCACCTGCTGGCAATTGCCCATGAAGCGGGAGTCGAACTCCCCCTTGAAACCTTTGATATCCTGGCGCGCCAGACCCCCCAGCTTGCTTCCATGAACCCCGCGGGCGGGCATTTCATGGAAGACCTGGACGTTGCGGGCGGCGTCCTTGGCGTTCTGAAGCAGCTTGGAGATCGTGTTCAGGATTGTCAGACCGTCATGGGCCTGTCCACTTCCCAGCTTGTTGCCAGTATCGATCGGATTGACGAGACGGTGATCCGGCCGATGGACAATCCGGTGAAGAAAGAAGGAGGGATTGCCGTCCTTTTCGGAAACCTGGCGCCCAAAGGCGCTGTCGTAAAACAGTCCGGGGTTTCCGAGCCGATGATGCGCTTCACCGGCAAGGCCCGCTGCTTTGATTCAGAGGAAGAGGCCATGACCGCGTTGATGGACGGCAAAATCTCCTCGGGAGACGTGGTGGTCATACGTTACGAGGGCCCCAAGGGAGGGCCGGGGATGCGGGAGATGCTGGCTCCTACCGCCGCCATCATGGGTCTTGGCCTGGGAGATTCGGTTGCGCTGATAACCGACGGACGTTTCTCAGGCGGCACACGAGGTCCCTGTATCGGCCATATCTCTCCGGAGGCGGCTGAGGGAGGCCCCATTGCGCTTGTGGAAGAGGGGGACATGATCTCTCTTGACATACCGGGGCGCAGACTGGAACTCCTTGTTGACGAGGAGACCCTGGCGAAGCGGCGCGAAGCCTGGCGCCCGCCTGAACCAAAAATCAAGAAGGGATGGCTGTCCCGGTATGCCAAGGTAGTGACCTCGGCGTATACCGGGGCGATTACCACCGCTGACTAGAAAAGCTCATCAATTTCGGGGCGAAAACTGAATTGCGCGGGAGGTTTTGCTATGAAGCTCGCAGGCGCGAGAATCCTGCTGGAGTGCCTGAAACGGGAAGGCGTGGACACCGTTTTCGGCTATCCCGGCGGCACGGTCATAAATATCTTTGATGAGCTCTACTCTTTTCCGGAGATCAGGAATATCCTTCCCCGGCATGAGCAGGCCGGGGTCCACGCTGCGGACGGGTACGCGCGCGCCACTGGAAAAGTGGGCGTAGCCATTGCTACTTCAGGGCCTGGCGCCACCAATACCGTTACGGGTATCGCAACCGCCTATATGGATTCCATCCCGCTGGTGGTTATCACCGGGCAGGTACCGACGGCCCTCATCGGGAATGACGCCTTTCAGGAGGTGGACATCATAGGGATAACCCGCCCCTGCACCAAGCACAATTTCCTGGTCAAGAATGTCAAGGAACTTGCGGGAATAGTTAAGAAAGCCTTTTATATCGCCCGCACCGGCCGCCCGGGCCCGGTGCTCATCGACCTGCCCAAGGATGTGCAGGTCGCGGTAACCGAATTCCGTTATCCGGAAAAGCTGGAGATGCGGAGTTACAAGCCGACCATCGAGGGACATCCGAAGCAGGTCGAAAAGGCGGCGTCCATGCTGCTGGCCTCCAGAAAACCGGTGATCTACGTGGGCGGCGGAGTCATTCTGGGGGACGCGGCCGATGATCTCAAAAGGCTCGCCGAGATACTGACTGCGCCTGTGACGACAACACTCATGGGCCTCGGTTCCTTCCCGGAGGATACCCCCCTTTCCCTGGGGCTCCTGGGCATGCATGGCACATATTATGCCAACATGGCGGTTACGGATTGCGACCTTCTGGTGGCGGTGGGCGCCCGTTTCGACGATCGGGTTACCGGCAAGATTCCTGCATTCGCGCCCCACGCCAAGATTATTCATGTGGATGTGGACCCAACTTCAATCAGGAAGAATGTGCGTGTTGACCTTCCCATCGTAGGTTCGGTGCGGGATGTGCTGGCTAAACTCGTGGCCTTCCTGGCAGAGAGCCAGGAATCCGTAGACGGCTTCAGAAAAACCGTCAAGCCATGGCTGGCCCAGATTGCAGAATGGAAGGCCAGGCACCCCATGTGTTTCAAGGAGTCTTCCCAGTTTATCAAGCCGCAGGCCGTCATCAGGAAGCTGAGAGAACTCTCCGAACCTGACGCGATTATCGCCACGGACGTGGGACAGCACCAGATGTGGACCGCGCAGTTCTTTTCCTTTACAAGGCCGCGGACTCTCCTCAGCTCAGGGGGGCTTGGTACCATGGGTTACGGTCTTCCCGCCGCCATGGGCGCCCAGGCGGCCTTTCCCGACCGGCAGGTGATAGTGGTATGCGGAGACGGAGGTTTCCAGATGAACCTCCAGGAGCTGGCGACCCTGGTGCAGAACCGTCTGCCGGTCAAGATCTGCGTCATGAACAATAATTACCTCGGTATGGTGCGGCAGTGGCAGGAGCTGTTTTTTGATAAACGATACTCCAATACCGTTCTTGACCTCCCCATTGACTTCGTGAAACTTGCGGAGGCATTCGGAGCGACCGGTCTGACCGCGGCCCGTCCGGAAGATGTGGAGGATACCATCAGAAAGGGTTTTTCCACGCCGGGGCCGGTTCTCATGGAATTCAAGATCGCCCGTGAGGAAAAGGTTCTGCCCATGGTGCCGGCCGGCGCCTCTCTCAACGAGATGGTTCTGGCCTCCTGATCGGCTGATATTGTCTTTTTATTGAAGTGCCGCCTATTGCCGGTTCATTGAGGAGATAGCCACATGAGACATACTGTAACGGTACTTGTGGAAAACGAATTCGGGGTTTTGTCGCGGGTCGCGGGACTTTTTTCCGGCCGTGGTTTCAATATAGACTCCCTGTCGGTGGCGCCCACGAACGAGGAATCCATTTCCCGCATGACGATTGTCACAAGGGGAGATGAACAGATCCTCGAGCAGATTACCAAACATCTTAACAAGCTTATCGACGTCATCAAGGTCATCGACTTTACCGATGGCAGCGCCGTTGAGAGAGAGATGGCCCTGGTGAAGGTGACCGCCGAGGATGAAAACAGGGCGGAGGTGCTGCGGATTGTCGACATTTTCCGGGCCAACGTGATTGATGTTACGCCGAAAAGCTATACCATCGAGGTTACAGGCTCCCCATCCAAGGTTGACGCCATTCTTGAGCTCCTGCGGCCTTTGGGCCTCAAGGAGCTGGTGCGCACCGGTCCGGTTGCCATCGGAAGGGGCGCGAAAGGGTGGAAGGGATAAGAATCATAGCCCGGCGGCTAGCCGCCAGCGATTGTTGCTGCACAATAATTCAGGAGGATACAATGAGGATTTATTACGACAAAGACTGTAATCTTGGAGTGCTGAAGGGGAAGAAGGTGGCGATTATCGGCTACGGTTCCCAGGGACATGCGCACGCCAATAACCTTAAGGATTCCGGCATAGATGTGGTGGTGGGCCTGCGCCCGGATTCGACCTCCGTAAAGAAGGCGGAAAACGCCGGTCTTACGGTCCTTCCCACTTCGGAGGCGGTCAAGATCGCCGATGTGATCATGGTGCTGCTTCCCGACGAGATCCAGGGCGATGTATACCGGGAAGAGATCGGCCCCTTCGTCAAGCAGGGCGCATACCTGGCGTTCAGCCACGGATTCAACATCCACTTCGGCCAGATAGTCCCCCGCCACGACATCAACGTCATTATGATCGCTCCCAAGGGACCTGGCCACCTGGTTCGCCACGAGTACCTCAAGGGAGGGGGTGTTCCCAGCCTCATCGCCGTTCACCATGATCCGGCGGGCAACTCCCGTGACGTTGCTCTGGCCTACGCCTCCGCCAATGGCGGCGGCAGGGCCGGCATTATCGAGACTTCCTTCCGTGAGGAAACCGAGACGGATCTCTTCGGCGAGCAGGCGGTCCTGTGCGGTGGCGTCAGCGCGCTCATCCAGGCAGGTTTCGAGACCCTCGTGGAAGCGGGGTATGCGCCGGAAATGGCCTACTTCGAGTGTCTCCACGAGCTCAAGCTGATCGTGGATCTCATCTATGAAGGCGGAATCGCCAACATGCGTTACTCCATCTCCAACACTGCCGAGTATGGCGACCTGACCCGCGGTCCGCGGGTAATAACCGAGGATACCAAGGATGAGATGAGGCAGATCCTCGCCGAAATCCAGACCGGCGAATTCGCCAAGGAGTGGATGCTGGAGAACAAGACCAACAAGCCGGTCTTCAGCGCCCTGCGCCGCCATGCCGCGGAGCATCCCATCGAAGAGGTGGGCGCGCGGCTTCGTTCCATGATGTCGTGGATCGGCGCCTCGAAGATTGTCGACAAGTCGAAGAACTAGGGAATTCCCATGCGGGAGAGGCCGGATTCCGGATCATGGAGCGTAGAGCGTCAGGGGGTCCGTATCCGGCCTTTTCATATCAGGCAGGCTTGTACGAGGTAGCAAGAGCATGCGTAATCGACATACGCCCATAGCCGCGGAAGGTTATCCCTTTATCGCGGGCGCTGGAATCATCACGCTGGTTCTGGTGCTTCTTTCATGGAAGGTCGCCTCTGTCCTGGCGCTGGCCTTGACCTTCTTTGTGGTCTATTTCTTCCGCAACCCCCAAAGGAATCCTCCCGAGGGAGAGAACAATGTCCTTGCGCCGGCGGACGGGGTAATCACCTACCTGGGAAGCGCCCGGGAAAGTCACCTGGATGTGGAAATGACCAAGATCAGTATCTTTATGTCGGTCTTTGACGTCCACGTCAATCGAATTCCCTGTTCCGGAAAGGTGATGGACACATTCTACCTCAAGGGGAAATTCCACGATGCAAGAGATGACAAGGCTACCTTCGAGAATGAACAGGGTGGCATGATAATCGAGATCGGACATGGTATCCGGATAGTTGTCGTTCAGGTAGCGGGTCTTATCGCAAGGCGCATTGTTTCCTATGTCAAAAAGGGAGATATGCTGGAACGGGGACGGCGGTTCGGAATGATCCGTTTTGGCTCCAGGCTGGATATCTATCTTCCGCCGGAAACGGCCATCATGGTGAAACCGGGACAGCGAACCGTGGCAGGAGAAACCATATTGGGACGCTTGCCATGAGCGGGGAAAAGATCGATATGTCGGAAGGGATGCGCAAGGGGATTTACATCCTTCCAAACCTCTTTACCACCGGCAGTCTCTTCGCGGGCTTTTACGGCATCGTCGCCACCATGAACGGAAGCTATGATACTGCAGCCCTCTGGATTCTGATTTCATCCATCTTTGACGGTCTGGACGGCAAGGTGGCCCGTCTCACCGGCACAACTTCCAAATTCGGGGTCGAGTACGATTCACTGGCGGATCTCGTTGCTTTTGGCGTGGCCCCCGGCCTTCTCATGTATGCATGGGCGCTGAAACCCTTTGGCAGGCTCGGCTGGCTGGCCGCCTTTCTATTCGTCGTGTGCGGCGCGCTGCGGCTGGCCCGTTTCAATGTCCAGGTCAATACGGTGGAAAGCAAGCGTTTCGTAGGCCTGCCCATTCCAGCGGCTGCCAGCATGGTATCCGCCACGGTTCTGCTGTTTCATCATTTCGGCTGGCCGGGCTCCTTCAAAAAACTGGCGATACTGATTCTCATCTATCTTCTTGCCTTTTTGATGGTCTCCAACTTCCGGTACTATTCCTTCAAGGACCCGGAATTGATCAAGCGCCAGCCGTTCGTGTTTCTTGTGCTGGCCATACTTCTCTTCATCATTATCGCGGCCGAGCCGGTGGTCATGCTGTTTGTGCTGTTCATCTGCTATGTCTTTTCCGGTCCCGTCGGGTACATAATGACTTATCCAAGGCGAAGAAGGCTTGAAAAGGCCCTCCATCGGGAGGCAAAACAGAACGCAGCCCATGACGAATCACGGAATGAAGCTTGACAGCGGGCGCGGCTTTTTCTTATTATGAAGTCCACAATTGGAAAGGCAATGAAGAGGAGTAGTAATTCCATTTCTTCTCTCCAGAGAGCCGGTGGGTGGTGTGAACCGGTGTGAAGACGGAATGAACTCGCCTTGGAGCCGCTTCGGTGAAAACAGACATCAGCCGGAGCCGTACCCCGCGTAAAGGGAGAAATGAGGTCCGTAACAACGGACGAAGCAGGGTGGTATCGCGAAGCATGGCCTTCGCCCCTCGATGGGGTGGAGGCTTTTTTATTATCGGGTCACGCGAACAGGGAGGCTATTTATGGAAAATGTTAAAACCATCAGAATTTTCGACACAACCCTGAGGGACGGCGAGCAGTCTCCAGGGGCGAGCATGAACATTGATGAAAAACTGAGGATAGCCAAGCAACTTCAGAAACTGAACGTGGATGTAATCGAGGCAGGGTTTCCCATCGCATCCGAAGGCGATTTCGAGGCTGTGAAAAGGGTGGCCCAGACCATAAAAGGACCGGAAATTGCCGGACTCTGCAGGGCCAATTTCAAGGATATCGACAGGGGGTGGGAGGCGCTGCAATATGCCGGGGAGAAAGGCCGTATCCACACGTTCATCGCCACCTCCGACATCCATATGAAGTACAAGCTGCAGATGGAGCCGGCCAAGGTTCTGGAAACGGCGATAAAGGCCGTGAAGCGCGCCAGGTCCTATACCGCGAACGTTGAGTTCTCGTGCGAGGACGCGGTCCGCACGGATCTCAAATTTCTGGCCGAGGTTGTCGGGGCTGTCATCGACGCGGGCGCCTGTGTGGTGAATATACCCGACACCGTCGGATACACGATTCCATTTGAGTACTTCAACATAATCCGTTACCTGAAGGAGAATGTTCCCAATATCGAAAAAGCGATCCTTTCCGTCCATTGCCACAACGACCTGGGACTGTCCGTGGCTAATTCCATTGCGGCTGTCCAGGCCGGAGCGGAGCAGGTGGAATGCACCATCAACGGAATCGGTGAGAGGGCGGGAAACTGTTCCCTTGAGGAATTCGTCATGATCCTCAGGACCAGGCGCGATATCCTCCCCTTCAAGACCAATATCGTGACGGAGCAGATTACGCCGGCCAGCCGCCTTCTCAGCACGGTAACAGGTATAGTTGTGCAGCCCAACAAGGCCATCGTCGGCGCCAATGCCTTTGCCCATGAGGCGGGGATTCATCAGCACGGCGTCATGATGGAAAAGTCGACCTATGAAATCATGACCCCGGAATCGGTCGGTCTTAAGGAGAATGCCCTGGTGCTCGGGAAACATTCCGGCCGCCATGCCTTCAAGAAACGCCTTGAGGAGCTGGGGCACGAGCTTGAAGATGAGATGCTTAACAAGGCGTTTGAGCGTTTCAAGAATCTGGCGGACCTGAAGAAGGAGATCTTCGACGAGGATCTGGACGCAATTGTCGCCGATGAAGTCATGCGTATTCCGGACAAGTATCGCCTGAGCCATATAACGGTTACCTGCGGTTCCTTCGCGGTGGCAACCGCCACCGTCCAGATGGAGATAGATGGAGAGCAGGTAAGGACCGCGGAGCTGGGGGACGGGCCGGTAGACGCTACCCTTAAGGCAATCAAGAAGCTGACCAAGAACAAGGCGAAACTCCTGCAATACATTGTCGAGGGTATCACCGGAGGCACGGATGCCCAGGGCGAGGTGACGGTCCGGCTGTCCGAAGGAAACCGCACCGTAATCGGAAGAGGTTCTTCAACGGACATCATCGAGGCTTCGGCGAAGGCATACATAAATGCCCTGAACAGGCTTACTCTTAAAGTGGACAAGGTCAGGGACAGCCTTTAGGAAGGCATGCCCCAAACCCCCTCGGATACAATGCCTTGATTTGGCGTCTCTGAAAATACAGATACTTGAATGCTGAAAAGCCCGCCCCGTGAGAAGCAGACTCGCGGGGCGGGTTTTTTTTGTCCGTCAGGCGTTTCCGGTCCGTCACATTTCATTATGGGCGAATCAGGTGTTGATCTAGGGGGGATATTACCGGTTGACATTGATCCTGGCAAAATGATATTAATGTTTCTCTATTATTATTAAATAACATTATTCATTCAATAAATATTATATGTTACTTGTAAAAAGCATCCACTCCCGCGTATTCAAGGGGAGCAGTCTGGAGAAAGCATGAACATTCAGAGACCGCTTTTCTGGCATTCGGGGATAGCGTTCCGTTCGCTGCACATGCAGAGCCTCGATCGGGCATACCAGAGCCTTCTCATTCCTTATCAACGCTTCCTGACCCCGTACTTCCGGGGGGTGTGGGACATGGAGGTGGACGAGGGGGCGCTCAGTACCGGAATATTCCATCTGGTAAAGGGGAATTTCATCTTCAGTGACGGAACGCATGCGGCCATTCCCGGCAATGCCGTTGTCAATCCCCGTTCATTCAGATCGGACTGGGCGGAAGACGGCAAGCCTTTTCCTGTCTATCTGGGCGTAAGGAGCTGGAGCGACACCGACGCCAACGTAACCGTCCTTCCCTCTCTTGCGGAGACTTCCACTGCTTTCACCAGATTCATATCCACCGCCGACCCGGAGGAGGCCAAAGACCTCCATGCCGGCGGGCCGGAAGGTTTCATCAGGAAACTCCATCTTTCCCTGAAGCTGTTCTGGGAGTCCGAGCGCCATGAGAAGGGAGACTATCAATTAATTCCCATCGGCCGGCTGGAGAAATTCGGTTCCGAGATCAGGCTGTCCGGAGATTTCATACCACCCTGTCTTTCCTGCTCGGCATCCGGAACACTGCTGAAACTCGTTCTGGAAATACGGGATCAGTTAACGGCCCGGGCCTATCAACTGGAGGGACACAAGAGCAGGCGGGGGGTCCAGACCGCGGAATTCGGCTCCAGGGACATGGTCTATTTCCTGGCTCTGAGGTCCATCAACCGCTATGTCCCCCTGCTGGTCCACTACACAAAAGCCGAATTTGCCCATCCGTGGGAGGTATTCGGCGCCCTGCGGCAGCTAATCGGCGAGCTCACCTCGTTTTCCGAGGAAGTGAGTGTCCTGGGGGAAATGAAAAACAGAGGCAAAGACAGGAACATTCCCGACTACGACCACGATGACATCTGGTCATGTTTCTCCGCAGCCCAGGATATGATATCCCACCTGCTCGACCAGATCACCGCCGGTCCCGAATACGTGATCCGCCTGGTCAGCGACGGAACCTGTTTCGTCGCCGAACTGAAACCCTCCATCTTCGAAGGACGCAATCGCTACTATCTGGCGGTCAAGACCGACGAAGACCCCAAGGTCGTGCTCCACTCCCTGGTAGACATGGCCAAACTCAGCTCTCCGGACTACGTGCGCACCCTGGTCACCCAGGCGCTGCCCGGCATCGACCTGGAGTATCTGCAGGTTCCTCCCCAGGAACTTCCCCGCCGCGCCCACACCCACTACTTCCTCATCAACCATCACCACGACCAATGGCAGGGGGTGGAACGAAACCGCTCCCTGGCCCTCTACTGGCACAACGCGCCGGATGACGCGGAATTAGAACTGATGGTAGTGGGTAGATAGCGCAACCGCCATGTCCGGACGTCATTATCACAGGGAACTGGTCCGGTTGAGGGAAGAATCGAGAGAGTTTGCCCTGGCCTGGCCGGCCCTGGCCCCGGCGCTTGCCGAGCCTTCGGCCGATCCGGACGCGGAACGGCTTCTGGAGGGAATCGCCTTCAAGATCGGCCTCCTCCGCGACAAACTGGAAGCCGACTTCCCCGAAGTCGTCAACGAGATGATGGGGCGTCTCTTCCCCCATTATGCCCGTCATCTTCCCGCCTCCACCGTTATTGCCTTCACCCTGCAAGCGCCTGCTGCGGACTCCCGCATCATACCTGCCGGAACGCTCATCCATTCCGTTCCTGTCCAGGGGACTTCCTGCGCCTTTTCCACCACCCGGGACGTAGAAGCGCATCCCCTCCACATAACCGGGGTCACGCACGGACGATTATCCGCAAGGGAGTGGGAAATCCGCCTCTCCCTGTCCCTTGCGGGGCTTCCCCTGCGAACATGGCGAGCAAAGAAGATCAACCTCTATCTTTCCGGCGACCGCGTATCCGCCGCGGACCTCTTCCTGTGCCTGAACCGCCATCTGAAGGCCATCGTCATCGCCCCGGAAGCAGGTGGAACATCATTTCTCCTGCCCCCCGAGCGCCTGAGGCCGGTTGGTTTCGACGCGGACGCATCGCTGTTTCCATATCCCCCCCACGCCTTTCCCGGATATCGTCTTCTCCAGGAATACTTCGCCTTCTCCGACAAATTCCTCTTCTTTGACCTGAGCGGCCTCGAGCAATGGCAAGACCGGGGAGAAGGAAACCGCTTCTGCGTCACCTTCCAACTGGAAGGCCCCGCCACCGGGCCCATACCCGTCCGGCGCGACAGCTTCACATTGTCCGCCGTTCCCGCGGTCAACCTCTTTCCCCACGAAGCCGACCCGATTCTCCTGGACCATCGCGCGACCGCCTCTCTCCTGCGTCCATCGGGACCGGACCCGTCCCACTACCAGATATACTCGGTGGACAGCGTAACCGGAATCACGCGCAGTACCGGCCGGGAACGGAGCTATGCCCCCTTTGACCTGTTCCGGACACAGAACCGGGAGACCCCCGTTTACCAGACAATCCCCCGAAAATCGGCGGTTCACGCCGGATTCGACATCTATCTATCCGCGGCCTGGCCCAAAGAGACCCCTCTTCCGGAAGATGAAACACTCTCCATTCAGCTTGCCTGCAGCAACGGGACCCTTCCCGAGGGGCTCCATACAGGAGATGTCACCCGTTTGTCATCCCCATTGACGGACACCGTATCGGCCCGCAACATCGCCCCCATCAATCCGGGGACCTTTCCGCCCCCGCCCCCGGAGCTGGGCGACAGATTCACCACCCATCTCCTCCTCTCCTGCCTCTCTCTGGCGAGCATTGATATCCTGCCTTCCCTTCTGGAACTGTATCTTTTCTCCGGGAACCGCTCCGGGGCATCGGTGGCCGCCAACGGAAAGCGCATCGCCGGGATCAGGGAGATAACGGCGATGCCGTGCCACCGGTGGCTGCGGGGCATGCCGCTGAGCGGCAGGGAAATCCTGGTGAAAGCGCGGGGGGATCACTTCGGCGGGCCCGGCGACCTGTACCTGTTCGGCTGCGTGCTTGAGAGGTTTCTGGCCCAGTGCGCGGAGCCCAACACCTTCACCATGCTCACTCTCGAAGAAACCCTGAAAGGAGGAGTCTATCAATGGCCGCCCAGGCTTGGCCGGAAACCTCTCCTCTGATACGCGACCTGCTCGAACGCGGGCATGAATTCAGCTTCCCCCAGGTCATGCGCCTGGCGCGCGCCTGCCTCGGGCCGGACGCCCTGGAGCGGAATCTGATAAAGGTACGCCCCAAGCTCTCCCTCGCCTTTCCCGCCGCCGATGTGGACAGGGTGGAGAGAACAAAGGACGGCGGACTTCTGGTCAGCGCCAACTTCGGAGGGCTGTACGGCGTCGACTCCCCCTTGCCCACCTTCGAGACCGAAGACCTGTTCGACGACCAGTGCGACGACAGAACGGCGGCGCGGGACTTTCTCGACATCATCCACCAGCGTCTCTACTACCTCTACGCCACATCCTGGAGCAAGTACCGGACCCTCATCCGCATCGTGGAAGAGCAGGACCCGGCGGAGACGCAACGGGCCTGGAGCCTCCTGGGCATGGGGGAAAAGGACCTGGCCGGCCTCGCTCCCGCCTCCTTCCCCTTCCTCCGCTACAGCGGCCTCTTCGCCCGGCTCACCCGCCCCGTCTCCGCCCTGGAGGCCATGCTGAAAGACGCCCTGTCAATCGAACCCATCGAAATCCTCCAGTGCCAACGGCGCGTAGTCCCCATCCCCGAAGACCAGCGG
>CAZHVY010000021.1:0-57231 GCA_964536305.1 uncultured Geobacter sp.
ACCGGCGACCTATTGATTACGAATCAATTGCTCTACCATCTGAGCTAAGGTGGCGCTGGAAGGACTTTTCTATTATACCAATTCGACTTTCAAGTCAAGCTTCTTGCCGCGACCCGTACGGGGCGCCCCCCCCCGGCATCCTGATGTCTTTCCGATGACGGTTGCCGGCGGCTTGACGGATCCGCTATACTCTTTCACCATGCTTCCAGTAAAGATTCAAAAATACCTCGCATCCAGGGGCGTTAAAGGCCCCTGGCGACTCTCCGGTTGCGAGGAGCGCGGCTTTTCCGGCGCGGTGGTGATTCCGGCCCTGGCGGAAAGCTCCCACCTCCCCGCAACCCTCCGCTCCCTTGCCATGAATCCCGCCATTGTGTTGTCCCGCTTTCTGATTCTGGTGGTCGTGAATAACAGGGAAGACGCCAGCCCGTCCGACAAGGAGGACAACCGACAGACCCTGGAGCGGCTTGCAAGGGGAGAGATGTCACCCTCCGACCTCAGAATCGCATGGGTGGACGCCTCGTCCAGCGGTCTCGAGCTTCCCGCCGCCAAAGGCGGGGTCGGACTTGCCCGCAAGATCGGTTTCGACCTCGCCCTTCAATGTCTCGATTTTACCGGCATTGACCCGATACTCATCGCCCTGGACGGCGATACGCTGGTTCAGCCCGACTATCTGGCGGCTGTCACCGGTCATTTCAAAGGCTCGACGGCAGGCGGCGCGGTAATCCCCTTCCGCCACCAGCAGGGAAAGACATCCGCGGAAAGAGACGCAATCCTCCGCTATGAGCTTTTCCTGCGCGCCTATGTGCTGGGCCTTTCCCTGGCGGGTTCTCCCTACGCCTTTCATACGGTGGGAAGCGCCATGGCCTGTACCGCAAGCGCATATGCGGCCATGGGAGGGATGAACACCAGGACAGCGGCCGAGGATTTCTATTTTCTCCAGCAGCTGAAAAAAACCGGCGGTGTTGAACAAGTTTCGGGAACGGTGGTAATGCCGTCCCCACGCTCGTCCCACCGGGTCCCCTTCGGCACGGGAAAGAGCGTTTCCCGCCTTCTGGACGGTGACCCATCCGCGGTCCTCTTCTATGATCCCGAATGCTTTTCCATTCTGGGGAAGTGGCTCTCCCTCGCGGACTCCTGCCCAGACAAGCAAGGAGATGTTGTCAGAGCCCTGGCTGACGGCATATCACCTTCTCTGGGCGCTTTCCTCGACGGCATGAGGTTTTGCGAGGCATGGGACAGGCTCCGCGAAAACAGCCGCGACGAAACGGCCCTTCGCGTTGCCTTCCATTCCTGGTTCGACGCCCTCCGCACACTGAAGCTCATACATCACCTCTCCGACGGACCGAGGCGGAGGGGAGAACCCGGCGACCATATTCCCCCGCTCTTTTCATGGGCCGGCCTGGAGGCGAGCCGGAACCCGGAAGATCAACTGGAACTCCTGCGCCGCCTGCAGACGGAAGCAACGGTCCGTTAACGGCCTCATATCACTAACTCTTGGTTTTTTCTCAGACTTGGGATATTATCCACCCCATGCCCGGCCGGGGAGAAGTTCCGGCGATTAACGGGCTCACCTTGCGCAAGAAAAGGAGTACCGCCATGAAAATACCGGCACGCCTGTTCACTGTAGTAACCATAGTCGCCATTACGCTTGCCGCGACCCTGTTCCCCTTCCCTTCTCAGGCCGATACGGCGCCGCCCATGGGAGGTGAGGGCGCAAAGGGCAACTACCCCGTTCCGGTCAGCGAGCAGCCGGTTGTGGAAGAAACGCCGGCCCAGCCTGCCCCGGCGCAACCAGCTCCCATCAACCAGGAAAAGATCAATTCCGCCGCTCCGGCGCCCCAATCCCAGCCGCTCCCTTCAACCCCTTTCAACACCCTGGCCGCTGACGAGATTTCCAAGATCAACGCAGCCACCGAAGTCATCCAGGAGATTACCGGCATACCCGAAGGGATCTCCCCGGAACTCCTGCGCAATGCCTACGGCATCGTTATCATCCCCGGCACTATCAAGCTGGGCTTCTTCTTCGGCGGCCAGTACGGAAGCGGCATCGCCATGACCCGCGGAGAGGACGGCGCGTGGAGCAATCCCTCCTTTGTCTATCTGGCGGGGGGCAGCTTCGGCCTTCAGTTCGGAGCGGTCTCCAGTGACATCATTCTGGTCTTCAAGACAAGAAAGAGCGTCATGGGCCTTGCCAAGGGCAACTTCACCCTGGGAGGCGACGCCGCTGCCGCGGCCGGTCCGGTGGGACGCCGGGCAGTGGCCGCGACGGACTGGCAACTGAAGGCGGAGATCTACTCCTACGCCAGAAGCCGCGGCCTGTTTGCCGGCATCTCCCTGGACGGGTCGGTGCTGGCCATCGACACCAACGCCAATGAGAACTTCTACGCCAGACCCGGAATCAGCGCCAACGAGATCTTCGGCGCGCCTCCCAGCGCCTCCCCAGCCGTGGAAAATCTGAAAAACTTCCTCAACAAGAGCGCTTCCGCGCCTTTGATGCGCTAGGCATGACAACAAGGGACACAGCGCTCACGGAAAACGACTCGGAGCGGATAAGGGCCGCCACCGAGGATTTGGGCCCCTCCCTGCTGGACCTCTACCGGCGTCTTCATGCCGCGCCCGAGCTTTCGCTCCAGGAGGAAATGACATCCCGCCTTGTCGCCGCTGAACTGGAGTCATCGGGATTCAGCGTCACCAGAGAGGTGGGAGGCAAAGGCGTTGTGGGTGTCCTGGAGAACGGGAACGGCCCGACCGTCATGCTCAGGGCGGACCTGGACGCCCTCCCCATGGAAGAGCAGACCGGCCTCCCCTATGCAAGCAAGGCGCGCGCCATCCTGCCGGGAAAGGGGGAGGTGGGCGTCATGCATGCCTGCGGTCACGACATCCACATGACAGTCCTGGCGGGCGCGGCCCGCCTCCTGAGCTCCCTGAAGGACCGCTGGAAAGGAACTCTGATGATGGTAGGGCAACCGGCGGAAGAGATCGGCGCAGGGGCAGCGGCCATGATCGACGACGGTCTGTTCACCAGATTTCCCCAGCCGGACTGCGCCCTGGCGCTCCATGTCTCCCCATCCCTGGCGGCCGGCGCGGTGGGCGTGCGGGAGGGCCTGTTCTGGGCCGGTTGCGCCTCCCTCGAGCTGCTGATCCGCGGCGTCGGCGGCCACGGCTCTCAACCCCACGACACAAAGGACCCCATTGTGATGGCAGCCGAGACCATCCTCCTGCTTCAGACCATTGTGAGCCGGGAGGTCGACCCCCTTGAACCCGCCGTGCTCAGCATCGGCTCCATTCATGGAGGAACCAAGGGGAACATCATCCCGGAAGAGGTGCTTCTCCAGCTCAACTACCGCTATTTCACTACTGAAACCGACAGGCGCATCCGCCTCGCCATCGGACGGATCGCGCGCGGGGTCGCGCTGGCGGCAGGGGTTCCCGAGGATCGAATGCCGCTGATTTCAGAGAAGTACAGCGGCGCTCCGGTTGAGAACGATCCCGCTCTGACACGCAGACTGGCATCGGCCTTCAGCGCCGTCCTCGGGAGGGACAAGGTAATTCCAGTGCCGCGCTTCACTTACAGCGACGACTTTTCCCTGTTCGGACGCGTCCAGCCCCGGATCCCCCTCTGCTACTTTCTCCTGGGCGCGGCAGCCGGGGAGAAGAAGGGGCGGGAAGACGCAACATCTCCCGGCATCCACAATCCACGGTTCGCCCCCATTGCCGGGCCTACCATCGATACGGGGGTCAAGGCCATGACCGCCGCGGCGCTGGAAGCCCTCCTCGGGGCCGCGGGCCTCTTCAACAAACCATGAACACCCCGTTTTTTGTTTGACATTTCTTCCGTAGCTCTTTAAAAGAGTCATCGGCCATTCTCCGTTGTTTTCTTTTGCGGTTTCACATACCCACACCACAAATCGACAAAGATGCTCCAGTAACTCATGTGCCCGAATTTGCGGCGCGCCGCGCTCCATCGCCGGATAGCGTCCGCTTGCGGGAAAGGTCCGCCGCGGGATGGCGCGCTCTTGAAGGAAGTACGGTCGGATGCAAAAAATCTATTCAAAGGGAGGAAGTAAAGATGTCCAACAACGTGGAGAAAAAAGCAATTGACGGATCGGTATCCTTGACCGACACGACGGCCAACCCGGCCCCCCTTGGCCTGTGCGCCTTCGGCCTGACCACGGTCCTGCTGAACCTGCACAATGCCGGCTATTATCCGCTGGATTCAATGATTCTCGCCATGGGGATCTTCTACGGCGGCATTGCCCAGGTTATCGTCGGAATAATGGAATGGAAAAAGAAGAACACCTTCGGCACAACCGCCTTCACCTCCTACGGGCTCTTCTGGCTTACCCTTGTGGGCCTGATCTTTCTGCCGAAGCTGGGTCTTGCCGAAAAACCGACCGAACTGGCCATGGCCTCCTACCTGGCCATGTGGGGCCTCTTTACCGGAGTTCTTTTCATCGGCACCTTACGCCTGAACCGTGCCCTGCAGTTCGTTTTCGCCTCATTGACCCTGCTCTTCTTCCTCCTCGCATACGGAGACGCTACCGGCGATGCGTCTCTCAAGTCACTAACCGGTTTTGAAGGGATTATCTGCGGCCTTTCCGCCATCTACACAGGCCTGGCCCAGGTTCTGAACGAAGTATACGGCAAGACACTCCTGCCGCTGGGACCCATGAAAAAATAATCGTCCGGTGATTGGACGATAACCGGCAACGTATAGCGGGGGCATGGGATTTCATGCCCCTGTCTGTTTTTCAGCCAATTTCCCGATGACGAAGTTCCGGGGTTGTGGTAGAGTCCCGGTAAGTGTTTTCCATCAATTCCGGGAAAGGAGATTCATCATGGCCGACAAGAAGGTTACCGTACTGGCTCGCTTCAAGGCAAAAGAGGGGATGGAAGAGAAGGCGAAACAGGCAATCCTCGACTGCGTCGCACCCACCAGGGCAGAGGCGGCCTGCATCAATTACGACCTGCACCAGTCAAAGGACGACAAACGGCTCTTCATGCTCTACGAAAACTGGCAGAGCAAGGAGCTGCTGGATCAACACCTGGCCACCCCTCACCTGAAAGGCCTCATAGCCATGGCCGATGAACTCTTTTCCGAGCCCATCGACATCGCCCTGTGGGAGATGATCAGCGAACCGGCAAAGTAGCGCTCCGCAATCGGCGAAAGAACATCAGTGGCCGCTCCGGTAACCGCCGGGCGGCCACTTCCGGAATCCTATCCAAGCCGCCTCCCGACAAATCACACAACATATTGAATTAATTATTCTATTAACCCCTTACCCCGCTCTTTTCCCGGAAGATACTCCTTGTCTAGCCTCAATCCGCTGGGGTATAATCCCCCCCTGTCGCCCCATTCGAGCCACGCTCCCAGGACGGTATCCATATGAGACTCAATGCAAAGCTTGTGATGATCATGGTCTCGCTCCTCATCATCGCGGTATGCGCGCTGTTTATCCTGAACCAGTACAGCCAGAACGACCTGGTGAACGAGATACAGGAAAGTTCCTCCGAGGTATCCAAGGCCATCCAGATCAGCGTCGCCGACCTGACATCGGAAGAGGAGTTTTCTTCCCGTCTGAAAGAGTACATGAAGGAGGCAAAGAGGAAGGGGATCAACGAAGTCAGCATCATCAGCAATGAAGGAGAGATCATCGACTCCTCGGACCCGGAAAAGGTAGGCAAGCGGCGCGACATCCGGAAGCTGGGGAAGGGCCTGAAGGCCTCGCGCCCCCGCAAAGGGAAACAGAAACCGGTCATCGACTCATCCCGTCCCTATGACCTGGTGGTGCCGGTCATCGTCGGGGATGAGCAACTGGGATACGTCCATATCAATCTCCTGCTGGACAATATCCGCAACATACAGCACGACAACTTCGCCCACCGCCTGACGGTAACCTTCCTGGTGTTCATGCTGGGCATCATCCTCACCATCTTTCTCGCCCGCCATTACACCAGACCCATCAAGCAGATCGTGGCAAGCGTGAAAAAGGTCTCCGCCGGCGACCTCTCCGAGACCTTTCCGGTCACCTCCAGAGACGAGATCGGTGAACTGGCGTCCAACTTCAACGAGATGGTGCAAAAGCTGCGGGAAAAGGAACTGCTGGAAAAAAGGCTTTACGAGGCCGAACACCTCTCCAAGGTCGGCCAACTGGCCTCCGGGATCGCCCACGAGATCCGCAATCCCCTCAACTACATCAGCCTGGCGGTAGACCACCTGAAAAACGACCTCATACCCTCCACTCCGGAAACGGAGGCCGAGGCCAGGGAGCTCCTGGACAAGATCAAGGAAGAGGTGCGCAGGGTCAATTACATGGTTCTCAACTTCATGAGCTACGGGCGCCCCCTCAAGCTGCGCCTCTCCTCCCTTTCCTGCGGGGAGCTCCTGGAAAAGGTCCTCCCGGCGCTGAAGGATCGCCTCGAGGAGCAGCGCATCACCCTTGCTTTCGACATCCAGGAGGACCTCCCGGAGTTGCGGGCCGACCCGGAACTGATCAGGACCTGCCTGATGAACCTGATCACAAACGCGGCGCAGTCCATGCCCGAAGGGGGGAAGATCACCCTGGGCGCCTCCTTTGATCCGGAACTCCGGCTGTTCCGGATCACCTGCGCCGATGAAGGAAAAGGCATCAGCCCCGAGGACATGGACCGCATCACGCAGCCCTACTTCACCACCAGAGAGGCCGGCATAGGCCTGGGCCTGGCCATAACGGAAAGGATCGTAACCGAACACGGAGGAAAACTGGAAGTGGACAGCACGGTCGGAAAAGGGTCTCTGTTTTCCCTGATCCTGCCCGGGCCAGGCAAGGAGCAGGAGATATGAAGGGAAGAATCCTGGTTGTGGATGACGAAAAAGGACAGAGGGATATCCTCGACGCCATCCTGAGAAAGGAAGGATACCTGGTCGCTACGGTTCCCGGAGCGCGTGAAGCCATGGAGCGGCTGGAAACTGAAGAATACGACGTCGTCCTCAGCGACCTGAAAATGAAAGGGATCTCCGGCCTGGAGCTCCTGGAAAGCGTCCTGGAACTGGAACCCCGCCAATGTATCATTATCATGACCGCCCACGGCACCATCGATTCGGCGGTGGAGGCCATGAAAAAGGGGGCCTTTGACTATCTGGAGAAACCGCTGGACCGGGAAACCCTCCTCATGACCCTCAAAAGGGCCTTCGAGCACCTGACGCTCATCCGCGAAAACCGGATGCTGCACAAAAAGCTGGCGGAAAACAGCGATATCCCCTCCATCATCGGCTCGCACCCGAAGATGAAGGAGGTGTTCCGCATCGTCAACAAGATCGCCGCCACATCATCAACGGTTCTCATCTACGGGGAATCCGGCACCGGCAAGGAGCTGGTGGCCAAGGCGATCCACGACGGAAGCCCTCGACATGACAAGCCTTTTTTCGCCATCAATTGCGCCGCGATCCCCGACACCCTCATGGAAAGCGAGTTGTTCGGCCACGAGAAGGGCTCTTTCACCGGCGCCAATACCCGGGAGATTGGGCTGTTCGAGGCGGCGAATACCGGCACCATCTTTCTCGACGAGATAGGAGAAATGAACACGGCCATGCAGGCCAAACTGCTGCGCGCCATCCAGGAGCGGGAGATCCGGCGCGTGGGGGGCAAGACCTCGGTTCCGGTTGATGTGCGCATCATCTCCGCCACCAACAAGGACCTGGAGCAGGAGATCCGCAAGGGACTTTTCCGGGAGGACCTCTTCTACCGCCTGAACGTGATCCGCATCAATCTGCCGCCGCTGCGGGAGCGGGGAAGCGACATCATCGCCCTGGCCGATTATTTCGTCAGAAAATACGCAGCGGCGTCAGGCGTTCAAGTGAAGGGAATCTCCAGGCCGGCCATGAAGCTGCTCATGGACTATTCCTGGCCGGGAAACGTCCGCCAGCTGGAGTCCATGATCGAGAGGGGCGTGCTCATGACGGAAAGCGACCATATCCAGCCGGAGGACCTTCCCGCCGAGATCCACCGGGAAGGCGCTCCTGAAAGTTGCCTGTCCTTCGAATTCCCTCCCGAAGGGATCTCCTTCGAGGACCTGGAGCGGGACCTGATCATCAAGGCCATGGAGCGCGCCGGCTGGGTGATAGGCAAGGCCGCGCCCCTGCTGGGCATGACATACAAGACACTCCAGTACCGACTGGAAAAATTCGGCATCGAAAAACCGGAGAAAAGGAATAATTCGCGCGCCTGACACCCCGTTTTTCATGGGCGCGCCGCCCGACGCGCGCGTCCGGCACAAGGAGAAGTATTTACATGGATCTTTCAAGGAAACTACACCGGTTCACCGTGGTCCCCTCCCTTCCCGAGGAGCTCTCGGGCCTGAAGACGCTGGCCTACAACCTGTGGTGGACCTGGGAACCGGACGCCATCGAACTGTTCCGGAGGGTCGACCGGGATCTATGGCGTCAGACCCGCCACAATCCGGTAAAAATGCTGGGGGTATTGCAACAGAACCGGCTGAACGAGCTCCGGGAAGACGACGGGTTCCTGGCTGATCTGCAGCGGGTCGAGGAGCGCTTCAGGGGCTACATGGAAGGCAAAACCTGGTTCCAGAAGAGCCGCAACGGTGAAAAGCGCTGCTCAATCGCCTATTTTTCCATGGAATTCGGCCTGCACGAATCCATCCCCATCTATTCGGGAGGATTGGGGGTCCTGTCGGGCGACCACCTGAAATCCGCCAGCGACCTGGGTATACCCCTCGTCGGGGTAGGGCTCCTTTACCGATCGGGTTATTTCCGCCAATATCTGAACATCGAGGGTTGGCAACAGGAGTTCTACCCGGAAAACGATTTCTATAACATGCCCCTCAGGCTGGAGCGGGATACTGAGGGGATACCCCACACCATCATCATGGAACTGGATGGCCGGAAGGTGGCGGCCCACATCTGGAAGGTCCAGGTGGGCAGGACCCCTCTCTACCTTCTCGATACGAATCTGGAGAGAAACGCCTGGGAGGATCGGAAGATCACAGCGCAACTTTACGGCGGAGACCAGGAGATGCGGATCAAACAGGAAATATTCCTGGGAACAGGGGGCATCCAGGCCCTGGGAAAGCTGGGTATCACCCCCGCGGTCTGCCACATAAACGAAGGGCATTCGGCTTTTCTGGCCCTTGAACGCATTCGTCTGCTCATGGATGAAAAGGGTATGTCCTTCTCCGAAGCAAGGGAGATGGTGGCCGCAAGCAACGTCTTTACCACCCACACCCCGGTGCAGGCTGGTATCGACCATTTCCCTCCGGAACTGGTGGAAAAGTATCTGGGGCCATACTACCGGGGGCTGGGCCTCTCCCGCGAAGAGTTCCTGGGCCTGGGACGGCAGAATCCGAAAGATGGCCATGAAACCTTCTGCATGGCGGTCCTGGCCCTTCGCCTGTCCGGGCGCCATAACGGCGTGAGCCGCCTGCATGGCAGGGTATCACGGAAAATGTGGAAGAATATCTGGCCGGAACTTCCGGAGGAGCGTTTTCCCCTTACCTCCATCACAAACGGCGTCCACACCAAGACCTGGCTTTCCAGCGAGATGTCCGGGCTCCTCATCCGGTACCTGGGGACCCGCTGGCTCGACGACCCTACCGATTTCGATTTCTGGAAAAAGATCCACCAGGTGCCCGAGGCCGAGCTGTGGCGCACCCACGAAAGGTGCCGGGAACGCCTCGTGACCTTTGCCCGCAAGCGGCTCAAGGAGCACCTCCTCCATGTGGGCGCAACCGCCAAGGAGATAGCATCAGCCGATGAGGCCCTGGATCCGGAGGCCCTTACCATCGGATTCGCCAGACGCTTCGCCACCTACAAGCGAGGAACCCTTCTCTTCAGGGACCCCCGGCGACTGGAAAGGATTCTCAACAATCCGTCGCGGCCGGTGCAGATAATCTTCGCCGGCAAGGCCCATCCGGCCGACTTCGAAGGCAAGGAGTACATCCGCCAGATCCATCAACTCTCCCTGGAAGAGCGGTTCCGCCAGCGGATCATTTTCATCGAAGATTACGACTTGGCGGTTGCCAGGCGCATGGTGCAGGGCGTGGATGTCTGGCTCAACACGCCGCGAAGGCCCCTGGAGGCGAGCGGCACCAGCGGCATGAAGGTCGCCTTCAACGGCGGGCTCAACATGAGCGTTCTGGACGGCTGGTGGCCGGAGGGATATCGTGGCGACAACGGCTGGGCCATCGGCAAGGGCGAGGTCTACGAGGACATCGAATACCAGAACGAGATTGAAAGCCGCGCCGTCTACGACCTGCTGGAAAAGGAGGTCGTTCCCCTGTTCTACGACCGGGGCGGTGATGGGATACCCAGGGGCTGGCTGGCGCGCATGAAGGCATCCATCGAATCCCTCTGCCCGGTGTTCAGCACCGAAAGGATGTTGCAGGAATATACGGACAGTTTTTATCTTCCCGCCTTCGAGTCATGGAAGGCCCTTGATGAAAACCAGCAATCCCTGGCCCGCGAGCTGTCCGGCTGGAAGGAGAAGATGCGAAGGCTCTGGGGCCAGGCGCGCGTGGAGGAAGTGGAGGCCTCGACCGCAGGCGAGATCCCCGTGGGCGCCCACATACCGGTTCAAGTGAGCATAGTAACTGGAGAAATCCCGGTGGAGGAACTTTCCGTCACCGTCTATTCGGGGATTCTGGACGCAGGGGATGTTATTGTCGATGGAGAGGAGACCCCTCTCACCCGCAGGGAGCAGGTGAAGGAAGGCCTCTACCGCTTCAGCGGCGAAGTGGAATGCCGTGTGTGCGGCCGCCTGGGACTGGCGGTGCGGATTATGCCGAAGCACCCCCGGATCGGCCCCCTGTACGAACCAGGGATGATCATCTGGGCCTAGCGTTTATTCTTTCGAGTCCAACCCCCCTCAGTCCCCCCTTCTCAGGGGAGGCCTCAAGGCTTCCCCCCTGAGAAGGGGGGACTGAGGGGGGTTGGTTTAAAACGTTACAGAGTACTAACGACCCTCGACAGCCGACCGGCCCCGTGAACCGCCCTGACCTCGACTCACGGGTTCTTTCGTCCTTTCGTCTTGATATCTCGATGAAAACCGGGTAAATTGCGCGGAAAAATTTTCCAGGAAACGCCATGATGAGAATATTGCTTGCTCTGATACTTCTGTTCAGCCTGACGGCCTGCACCACGATGACGCCGAGGAAATACCTCCCCTATCCCATTACCAACGAGAGCTTCCCGGACCCGGTCAAGACGGTGACCATACCTCTGCCCGTGATCGCCACCAGTCCCAACGAAGGAATCACCGTGGGCGCGCTCACCGCCTTCCTGCTCCATAATTCAAAGGACGAGGTCAGCACCCTGGCCGCGCCCCAGATCAACCAGAACAAGAATTTCGGAACCACGGTCAGCCTGTACGGGGCTTTCTATCCGTCACCCAACCGCAGCTGGGAGATGAACCTGTCCAAGTCGACCAAGGTAAACCAGGATTACGGCATCAAGTTTCGCGACAAGACCCTGATGGACGGCAGGCTGGAGATCTTCCTCTTCCCCTACGGCTTCAGCGACGGCTCGGCGCGGTTCTATGGCTTCCAGTCCAAAAGCTCCAGGGATAACGAGACCAACTACGCCGATGACGAGTACGGATTCACCGCCACCGTAGGATATGACATCACGAAAAACCTGCACATCCAGTTCGGGGAGCGCATCCGGAAAGTGAGCATCGGCAAGGGCGCAGTCACCTCGATCCCCTTTACCAAAGACCGGTATACCCCGCAGGAAGTGCCCGGCCTGAACGGGTTCACCGCCCACGCCCAGAAACTCGCCGTCATATACAGCACCCTGGATGCGCGGGACATGCCGACCCGCGGCATCTACGCCAAGGCATCCATCGAAAACAGCCTGAAGGCCCTCGGAAGCAGTTGCGACTATCGGCATTACGAAATGGAACTGAAGGGATACATGCCGCTGGCGGACGCCAGGTACATAACCGTAGGAAGGATTGTGTACAACCAGACACTGGGCAATAACGTTCCCTTCCTGGAACGCAGCATCCTCGGGGGGGAGACGACCCTGCGCGGTTACGGACGCAACCGCTTCATCGACAGCAGCTACCTCCTGCTCAATCTGGAAGAACGGATCCGGCTCTTCCGCTGGCGCCTTTTCAATGTCAACACCGACTGGGAGATCGCCCCCTTTATCGACTTCGGATCGGTGATGGAGTCCATTGACCGGGCGGAGACCATTAATTTCGAGTTCAACCCCGGCATCGGCTTCCGCGCCGTTGTCAGACCGAATATAGTCGGCCGCATTGACATAGGCTTCGGCAACGAAGGCCCGGCGGTGTTCGTCGGGCTGGGGTATCCATTCTGAAAAAAAAGACCTGCCTGGTTTCATAAACCCGGCAGGTCTCTCTCTTTCGCCAAACCTTCCCTCACCTGCCTTACGGAGTCCGGGACTTCCTGCCCACGGCCGCCTCCACGCGGTTTCTGCCGGCCGCCTTGGCCCGGTAGAGGGCGCCGTCAGCCTCACGGATCAGGTCCTCCACCGTTTCCATGCCCGGGGAGGGATAGACGGAAATCCCGATGCTTACGGTAAGCCGCACTCCTTCCAGGGTATCGGAAAAACGGGTCCTCTCTATTGCTCTCCGGACACGTTCCGCAACGGCCGTGGCTTCAGGAAGCGACGCGTTGGGAATCACGGCAACGAATTCATCCCCGCCGTAACGGGCCGCGGTATCGTACACGCGCAGTTCCTGGCGAAACGATGAAGAAACCTCCGCCAGGATGATGTCCCCCCCCTGATGTCCGTACCGGTCATTAATCTCCTTGAAGTGATCGATGTCGAGAATCATAAGGGAGAGAACGCCTCCGTTACGCTTGACCCTGGAGAGCTCCCTGTCCAGAATATCCATCAGGTAACGACGGTTGAAAAGCCCCGTCAGGTGGTCGGTATGGGAAACCAGCTTCAGTTGTTCGTTGGCCTGACGCAATTCCTCCTGCAACCGCTTTATCTGCAGATGTATCCTTACCCTGGCGACCATTTCCGCGGCGTCAAAGGGCTTGGTGATATAATCGCTCGCCCCCTGCTCCAGCCCGCGGAGCTTCGAGCCCCTGTCGTCCCGGGCCGTCAGGAAGATGACCGGAATATGCCGCAGGTCTTCCCGCGCCCGCACCATGGACAGGAGTCTGAAACCATCCAGGCGCGGCATTACCACGTCACAGATGATGATATCCATTTTGATCTCGAGAAGTATTCTCAGAGCATCGATACCGTCTCCTGCCTCGTGGTAGTACGTCGCAAGGGAATAGTCCTTCAGTGTCTGGATGATTTCCTTGCGCACGGGTTCCGAGTCTTCAATGACGAGGATGTTGGTTTCCATGACCCGCTGTAGGTTCCCCCCCTGTTTGCCATCCATGAACATCAGACACAATACATTGCCATCGGCGCTTCGATTTCAATCTGCGGCGAGCGGCCCATCCGCTCCGTTACAGAACCGGCTCCCTGGCGCGCCGCCTCAGTTCGGCAATTGTCGAGACATAATCCCCGCTGCCGAAGACGGCGCTTCCAGCCACGAACACATCGGCCCCGGCATGGGATATCCGGTCGATGTTGTCCGTCTTCACGCCGCCGTCCACCTCCAGTTCGGTCTCCAGCCCCCGCCGGTCCAGCATGCCTCGCAAGGCCTGAATCTTGGGCAGGCACGCCTCGATAAAGGACTGGCCGCCAAAGCCGGGGTTCACGGTCATCAGCAGGACCAGGTCCAGTTCCTCCAGGACATATTCCAGACAGTTCAGCGGGGTGGCCGGATTCAGCGCGACCCCCGCCTTCCTTCCCAGTGATTTGATGAGCTGCACGGTACGGTGCAGATGGAGGGCCGCCTCCGCATGAACAACCACCAGGTCCGCTCCCGCCTCGGCAAAGGCCGGCACATAGCGGTCCGGTTCGGCGATCATCAGATGGACGTCAAGGGGAAGGCTGGTCGCCCTTCTCGCGGCCTCCACCACCAGCGGACCGATGGTGATGTTCGGAACGAACCGGCCGTCCATTACATCCACATGAATATAATCGGCGCCGGCCGCCTCCACCGCGCGGATCTCCTCGCCCAGGCGGGCGAAGTCGGCTGAAAGGATCGACGGTGCAATTTTCTTCATGAAACCTCCGGGGCCGTTGGGCCGGCAGGCAAAGGGAGAGATGTCAGGTCACGATGCAAGGTGTTCTCCCCTGCGCCGCAAGCGGGCGGCGAAAAAGCCGTCCATGCCTTGCCGGTGCGGCCAGGAACGGAAAAAACCGCCTTCGGTGAACAGAGAAGAATAATCGGGAAAGATGCTGTTCAGGTCTTCTATCACAAAATCGTTCCGTTCTGAAACAAAATTGTCCACCAGAAGCTCATTTTCTTCCAATGAGGTGGAACATGTGGAATAAAGAAGAACCCCTCCCTCCTCAAGGTGTTCCACTGCGGTACGCAGAATCGTGCCTTGCAGAGCAGCCAGGCGTCCCCCATCGGCCGGCGTCAAGCGCCACTTCGCCTCGGGGTTCCTTCGCAGCACTCCCAATCCCGAACAGGGAGCGTCCAGAAGGATCCGGTTGAAACGGCGGCCCTCCAGCCCGGTCAGGGGACGGGAGGCATCCAGCTTTACGGTATCGATGATGGCGACGCCGAGCCTGGCGGAATTTTCGCGGACGCGCCGTAATCTTGCCTCATCCCGATCGCACGCAAGAATAGAACCCCGGTTCTCCATCATCTGGGCCAGATGGGTGGCCTTACCGCCGGGCGCCGCGCACAGGTCGAGGATCCTTTCCCCCGGCCGTGGAGAAAGAAACATGGACGCCAGTTGGGACGACTCGTCCTGCACCGTGAAGAGACCCTCCTCGAATCCGGGAAGGGTAGAAGGATGGGCGGTTCGCGACAGATGGACGCCGAAGGGGGAGAAAAGGGTCGGCCGCCCTTCGTGGCCTCTCTCCCCCAGCAGGGCCAGCAGGTCATCCCTGGATATCTTCAGGGTGTTGGCGCGCAGAGTCAGGGGAGGCGTTCCGGACATGGCCTCGGCCAGGGGCTCAATCTCCCGCGGACCGACCTGGTCGCTCCACTGTTCAATCAGCCAGCGCGGGTGGGAATGGCGCGCCGCCAGAAAACCGGCCGGGTCGGCCTCCCGGTCCGGCCATGGAATGGCGTCCCCGGTACGATCCGCCTTGCGGAGAACCGCATTGATAAAGCCGGCCGCCAGCGGCGTGAAGCGCTTCGCCAGCCTGACCGTCTCATTCACCGCCGCTGAGACCGGAATCCGGTCAAGATAAAGCATCTGGTAGAGCCCCAGACGCAACAAGATCAGCACCGGCCGCTCCAGCTTCGCGAGCTTCCGCGTGGAGCATTCTCCTATGATGTAATCCAGCGACCCTCTCCGGCGCAGCACGCCGAACACCAGTTCCGTCAGGAGACCCCGGTCAGGGCCATGGAGGGCGCCGGAGGAGAGCCGGCGATCCACCAGGACATCGGCGAAAGAAGAGCCCTTTTCCAGGGACAGAAGGATTTCAAAGGCGGATTGACGGGGATTGTTCATCATCTTTCGTGTGCTCCGGGTGGAAATGTATCAACCCGAAAAGGGCGCCGCGGAGGACTGGTCCAACAGCCGTTTTCAGGTCAGGCTTCTTTGCGTCTTCGCGTGTTCAGACGCCGTTTCATGGCTTAATCAAGGAGAGGAACGCCGGTACATGGCGGCCAGTTGGGAACGAAACCTTGAAAATACTGTCAGAAAGACAAGACAGCCGGCCAGACAGAGGCCTGACCCGCCCAGCAGGGCGAGGGTCACGCCGATCCCCTCGGCAAGGGCGCCGGCCGCCAGCCCGCCCACGGGGATCATGCCGATGAAGGACATGATATACAGGCTCATGACGCGGCCTCTCTTGTCCTCATCGACCACCGTCTGGAGTATGATGTTGCTGGCGGTCAGTTGCGCCATGGAGAAGAGGCCGAGAAAGAAGAGTATCACCAGGGATGCGAAAAAGTCGCCGCACATGGAAAGCGCCCCGAGGCAGAGGGCGGTGGCGATTCCCGAGGCCGGGACGACACCGGCGAGTCCGTTGATATCGCGGCGCGCAGCGAAAAACATGTTGCAGACCAGGCAACCCAGGCCGGTTGCCGTGACCATGAAGCCGTAATCGGCGGATGTGGCATGCAGGGTACCACGGGCCAAAGCAGGCAGCAGGGTCGAATAGGGCATCACCGTCAGACTCAGGAGACACAACAGCAGCAGGACCGATCGGATGGGAAAGGATCTCCCGGCATAGCGGAATCCGTCCGCGATCTCGGCCAGGACACGCCTGCCGTCCCCCTTGCGCCGTGAGGATGAGACCGGCGGCCTGATGGCGCACAAGGCCAGCAGCACCGCCAGATAACTGGCCGCATTGATGGAAAAACAGATCCCCTCCCCGAATCGGGAAATGAGGATGCCCGCCAGGGATGGACCGGCCAGACGGGCGGAATTGAACATGGCTGAGTTTAGAGGGATGGCGTTGGCCAGGTCTTCGCGATCCGGAACCAGGTCGGCGACAAATGAATGTCGCGCGGGCATGTCGAATGCATTGATTACCCCGTTCAACAGGCTCAGCGCGGCGACCTGCCACACCTCCACCGAACCGGAAAGGACCAGCGCCGCGAGGAGGGCGGCCTGAAGGAGGAAAAGCGACTGGGTCCAGATGAGGAGGCGCCTCCGTTCAACCCTGTCAGCCAGGAGTCCGGCGAAAGGAGGGAGAACAAGGGTGGATATCTGTCCGGCAAAGGCGACGATACCCAATTGCAGCGCGGAACCGGTAAGACGGTACACCAGCCAGCCCACGGCGACAAGCTGCATCCAGGTGCCCACCAGGGAGAGACTTTGCCCCACAAAGAACAACCGGTAGTTCCGGTGGCGAAAGGCGCGGAAAAAAGCGGGCAGCCGGCCGGCCGGAGTGTCAGTCGCATCCCTTGCCGTTTCCGTCTTTCCCTTTTCTTTCACGCCGCCCCTCCATGATCCTGTAGGCGCAGAACTCGCCGCACATGGTGCACGCGCCATGTCTCTCGTCCACACCCGATTCACCGCGCCGGACACGGGCCAGCTCCGGATCGAGGGCCAGGCAGTACTGGGTTTCCCAGTCCAGGGCCTTGCGCGCCCTGCTCATGGCGATGTCCCTTTCCAGGGCGCCGGGCAGGCCTTTGACGATGTCGGCGGCATGGGCGGCGATGCGGGTGGCCATGACCCCCTCGTGGACATCCTTTGGAGTCGGCAGGCAGAGGTGTTCGCTGGGGGTGACGTAGCAGAGAAAATCCGCGCCCGCCGAGGCTGCAATGGCCCCGCCGATGGCGCAGGTGATGTGGTCGTAGCCGGGTGCGATATCGGTGACCAGGGGGCCGAGAACATAGAATGGAGCGCCGTGGCAGAGGCGCTTCTGCAACTGGATATTGGCCTCGATCTGGTTCAGGGGGACATGGCCGGGACCTTCGATCATCACCTGTATCCCCGCGTCCCAGGCGCGCTGGGTCAATTCTCCCAGGACGATCAGTTCATGGAGTTGCGCCCGGTCGGTAGCGTCGGCCAGACAGCCGGGACGGAATCCGTCCCCCAGGGAAAGGGTCGCGTCATAGGGCCTGACCAGTTCCAGGAGACGGTCGTAATACTCGTAAAGGGGGTTTTCCGCGTCGTTATGGGTCATCCAGGCGACGGTGAAGGACCCGCCGCGGGAGACCACCTCCATGATGCGCCCTTCCCGGTCCATGCGCTCCACGGTGGCGCGGGTCACGCCGCAGTGCACGGTGATGAAATCGACCCCGTCGTCCAGGTGCTTCCTGATGCCGTCGAATATCTCATCGACGGTCATATCAACGATGGCCTTCCCCTTCTTCACCACCGTGTCGCAGGCCGCCTGGTAGAGGGGCACACTGCCGATGCAGACATCGGTCTCCGCGATGATCGCCCGCCTGATCTCGTCAATGGGACCACCGGTGGAAAGGTCCATGATGGAATCGGCGCCGGCGGCCACGGCCACGCGGGCCTTTTCCAGTTCCTTGTCGATGCTGGTGTCGTCCTTGCTGGCGCCGATATTGGCGTTCACCCTGGTGGCGATGCCTTTGCCCACGGCCAGGGGACGACCGCCCGCATGCCTGTTGTTGTGGCAGACGATGGCCGCGCCTTCGGCGATGCTCCGGCGCAGATTCTCCGGATCAATGCCGGCGGCGGCTGCTGCCTGCTTCATCTTATCGGTGACAATCCCCTTGCGGGCATACTCTAGCTGGGTCATGGAAATACCTCGTTGATGTCGCGTCAGGCCTGGCGCGCCGGGCCGGGCCTGTATCCTTCAGCCCGGAACCATCCCCCTGGCTGCCAGGAAATGGTTGACCGGACCGTGCCCCCTCCCGAGGGGGACGGCGAGACTGATGGCGGTTGTGATGAATTCCTTTGCCTTTGCAACGGCAAGGGGCAGCGGCTCTCCCCCGGCCAGAAACGCTGAGACTGCCGACGCCAGGCTGCACCCGGTTCCGTGGGTGTTGGCGGTTTCGATGCGGGGGGTGGCAAAAAGGCTGATTGTTGCGCCGTCGAACAGCAGGTCAGAGGCCTCCGGCCCCGGCAGGTGTCCGCCCTTCAGAAGCACGTTCCGCGCGCCCAGGGCCCGGAGTCTGCGGCACGCCTCTTCCCCGGACTCCCGGTCACCGATGGCCAATCCGGTCAGCCGCTCCGCTTCAGGAACATTGGGGGTAACCAGGTAGGCCCTGGGCAGCAGCCGTTCCACCAGGGCCTCCACGGCGTGATCGTCCACCAGGCTGCTCCCGCCCTTGGCAATCATCACCGGGTCCAGCACCAGCATCTTTCTGTCATATGCGGCCAGTTTTTCCGCCAGGACCCGGATAATCGGGGCCGAGAAGAGCATGCCCGTCTTCACCACATCAACGGGGATATCGCTGAGAACCGCCTCCAGCTGCTCCGCCACGAACGGTGCGGGGACGCCGTGTATGGCGGCGACCCCCAGTGTGTTCTGGGCCGTGAGGGCCGTTATCACGGAAGCCGCGTACCCTCCCAGCAGGGTTATGGTCTTGATGTCGGCCTGGATGCCGGCGCCGCCGCCGGAATCGCTCCCGGCAACCGTGAGCGTCGAACCACGCGGAAAGGGGAGGCGGCGGTTAAACAGGAGGGCCAGCTCCGCCGCCGCCAGGCCCGGCTCCGGGTGGGACAGCACGGCGGATATGACGGCCACGGCATCGGCCCCGGCGTCGATGACCCGGGCCGCATTGTCGCGGTTGACGCCGCCGATGGCCACCATGGGTATCCGCACCCTTTTGCGGGCCTGGGCCAGGATGTCCGGCCCCGGCAGAAAACGCACATCCTTGCTGCCGGTGGGATACATGGCACCGAATCCGATGTAGTCAGCCCCGTCCGCCTCCGCGCGAACCGCCTCTGCCACCGAGTGGGTAGAAACACCGATAATAGCGTCGTGGCCCAAGGCGAGACGGGCGCCGGCCACCTCGCCGTCGTCCTGGCCCAGGTGGACCCCGTCGGCCCGGAGCTCGGCGGCAAGTCTCACATCGTCGTTGACGATGAAAGGGATCCCCTTCTGGAGGCACAGACTCCGGAGCCTTTCCCCTTGGGCGCGGCGCGCCGCGGCGTCCCCGGTCTTGTCGCGATACTGAAGACATGCGACGCCGCCGGAAAGGGCGCTCTCAACCCGCTCCATGAGCCGTTCCTTCTGGTCGGTTATGAGGTAGAGACCTTTCATAAATCGCCTCGCGCGCTACGAAGTCCGTAAGGGCCATACCGGACCCGGCCGGTCACGGTCTGCGGAAGCCGCGCGCCCGCGTGAAAAAGAAAAACAAAAGCCGCGGCGCCAGGCCGCGGCTTTCCGAAAGTTTTCTCTCCGGTTCCCTGCTGCCGCTTTCCTACGCCGGTGTGAACCGGATCAGGTTCGAAGGGTCTCCGCTTCCGCGGATCTCAGTTCTCGCGAACTCCCCCAGCTGGCTGGCACGAGAGTCAGCGTAAAGGAATTGTCCAGGGAAGTCAACGACTTTTCCGGGTTTCGCCTTTACAGGAAAGGGCTGACATGATACAAAACCAGCGACTCTATAAACCCGGATTCGGAGCGGAAAATGGACAGCAGACCGACCCTCGCTGAAATCGACCTGGCGGCGCTTCGCCACAACTACCTTCAGATCAGACGGACCGTCCCCGCCTCCTGCGGCATCCTGGCGGTGGTAAAGGCGGACGCCTACGGGCACGGCTTTATGGACATATCGCGGGAACTGGAGCTCCTAGACGTGACCGCATTCGGTGTCGCGTTTCTGGCCGAGGGAATCCAGTTGCGCAAGGCGGGCATAGACCGGCCGATCCTCCTTCTGGGGGGGATCTATCCCGGCCAGGAGCGCAAATGCGCCGGCTACGGCATCTCAACGGTGGTCTTCAACCTGGAGCAGGCCAGGGCCCTGGACGCCGCGGCCGGAAGGCTCTTCCGCAAGGCGCGCATCCATCTCAAGGTGGACACCGGCATGGGGCGTCTCGGCATCCACCACACGGACGCGCCCTCCTTCCTGGAGGAGCTGAAGGGGCTCAGGAACCTGGAGATGGAAGGGATCATCTCCCATTTTGCCTCCGCCGACGAGCTGGACGAAGACGGCCGTCGCTTCACCTCCATCCAGAGCGAGATCTTCGCCGGCGTCCTGGACGCGGCGCGCAACGCGGGCTTCTCTCCCTCCTACATCCACCTCTCCAACAGCGCCGCCACCTTCACCCGCGACCTTCCCTTCTGCAATCTGGTGCGCCCCGGCATAGCGCTTTACGGGGCGCTCCCTTCGGCCCACTTCGAAGGGAAAATGGACCTGCGGCCGGTGATGCGTCTCACCAGCAGGATCGCCATGCTGAAATGGGTCGAGCCGGGCGCCAGCGTCAGTTACGCGCGCACCTTTGTCACCGGACGAAGGACACTGGTGGCCAGCGTGCCGGTGGGTTACGCCGACGGCTACTGCCGCGCCCTCAGCAACCGGGGAGAGGCCCTGGTCAGGGGAAGGCGCGCCAGGGTGGCGGGCACGGTGTGCATGGACTGGATCATGCTGGACGTGACCGATATCCCGGACGTGGCCGTGGGAGACGAAGTGACCCTCATGGGAAGCGACGGCGCCGGCGCCCGCATCCGGGCCGAAGAGCTGGCGGAACGCGCGGGCACCATCTCCTACGAGATATTCTGCGGTATCAGCAAGCGGGTCCCCAGGGCATATCTCCACGGGACCAGGACGCCATGATCCCCGCCGGGCGTCTCGCCATCGCCTTCGATGTGGGCACTACCACCCTGGGGGCGACCCTCGTTGACCGGGCTACCGGACAACGGCTGGCCTTCACGGGAAGGGCCAATCCCCAGCGCGAATTCGGCGGCGACGTCCTCACCCGGCTCCAGTCCGCCTGCGCATCGGAACAGAATTTCCGGGAGATGCATGCCGGGATCGCCTCGGCCCTGGAGGAAATGACGGCAGAACTGGCGCGGATGGCGGACGCGGGCCCTCGAACCCTGGAAGCGGCGGCCATAGCCGGGAATCCGGCCATGGAACACATCCTTCTCGGGCTTCCGGTAAAGTCGCTGGCCTTTCTCCCCTTCCGCCCCCTGTTCTCCCAGGGCCAAGGGATACGCACAGCCGCTCTCGGCTGGAACCGGGATATGGAGGCATACCTGTTCCCCCTCCCCGGCGGCTTCGTCGGCGGCGACCTGGTAGCCTTCCTGAACGGTTGCGGAATTACGGACACTCATCACTCATCACCCATAACCCATCACTCGCTTTTCCTCGACCTGGGCACCAACGGCGAGATAGCCCTGTCGGCGGGCAAAAAGATCCTCGCCACCTCGGCCGCGGCCGGACCCGCCTTCGAGGGAGGCAACCTCTCCCACGGCATGCCCGCCCTCCCCGGCGCCATCGATAGTGTCCGACTCCGGGAAGGAAAGGTCGTCATCTCCACCATCGGCGGCGCGCCCCCCGCGGGCATCTGCGGCTCCGGGGTTCTGGAGGCGCTTTCCGAAATGCTCCGCGCCGGTATCCTGGATCAGACGGGCCACATCCGGACCTCCGGGGAGATAGATTCCAACCTGGCAAACCGCGTGGTGGACAAAGACGGCGCGCCCGCCTTTGTCCTTTACCGGGACGCTTCCCGGACCATTCAGCTTTCCCAGGAGGATGTGCGTCAGGCGCAACTGGCCAAGGCTGCGGTCCGCGCGGGCATGGAGGTCCTTTTCCACCATGCCGGGATCACGGCGGATGAGGTGGACCGGGTGATTCTCACCGGCTCTTTCAGCGCGGTCATCTCACCGGATTGGCTAAAAAGAGTTGGAATTTTCTCCGAAAACATGGTAAAAAATGCGGTTTTTATGGGGGAGGGAGTTCTGGCGGGCGCGGAACGGGCGCTTTGCGAGCCGCGCGGATTCGCCAGGGTCGATGAACTGGCCCGGCGAATCCGGGTCATCCCCCTCTCCGGAACCCCCACCTTCGAAAAGAGTTTTCTTGAACATCTGAATTTTCCGCGAACCTGAACAATATCCTGCCCCACCGAGAATCAAACTGATTAACGTATTCCCATATTACCCCTCGCCTCCGCCATCGAGTCGGGGGCAGGCCCCAAAGGAGAACAGCAATGGCACAGATAACCCGCGCGCTCATCAGCGTGTCCGACAAGACGGGCGTTCTCGATTTCGCCCGTGAACTTGCACGATACAACGTGGAAATACTCTCCACCGGCGGCACCGCCAGGATGCTGCGGGAGGCGGGGCTCACGGTAAAGGACGTCTCCGAATTCACCGGCTTCCCCGAGATGCTGGACGGCCGCGTCAAGACCCTCCACCCCAAGGTTCACGGCGGACTTCTGGGAATGAGGGGCAACCCGGAGCACGTGGCCAAGATGAAGGAACACGGCATCGAAAACATCGACCTTGTGGTGGTGAACCTTTACCCCTTCGAGGCGACTGTCGCCAAGGATGGTTGCACCCTGGAAGACGCCATCGAGAACATCGACATCGGCGGCCCCACCATGCTCCGCTCCGCGGCCAAGAACTGGCCCGACGTCACGGTCATCACCGACCCGGCCGATTACGAAAGGGTGCTGGCGGAGATGAAGGCGACAAGCGGCGCGGTCTCACGTGAGACGAACTTCGGACTGGCGGTCAAGGTATACCAGCGAACAGCCGCCTATGACGCGGCCATCTCCAACTGGCTCGGTTGCCGCACAGGCCAGGGCGCGGCCATTTTTCCGGACACCTTCACCGTCCAGTTCAGCAAGGCCCAGGAGATGCGCTACGGCGAGAACCCGCACCAGAAGGCAGCCTTCTACGTGGAAGACTCCGCCGCCGAGGCCTCCACCGCCACTGCCACCCAGATCCAGGGCAAAGAGCTCTCCTACAACAATATCGGCGACACGGACGCGGCCCTGGAATGCGTGAAGCAGTTCACTGACACCCCGGCCTGCGTAATCGTGAAGCACGCCAATCCGTGCGGCGTCGCCATCGGGGAATCCCTGCTGGACGCCTACGACCGCGCCTACAGGACCGACCCGGAATCGGCCTTCGGCGGCATCATCGCCTGCAACCGAGAGCTGGACGCGGCCACCGCATCCGCCATAGTGGAACGGCAGTTCGTAGAGGTTATAATCGCGCCGGCCGTTTCCGCCGAGGCCTCAGCCATCGTGGCCGCCAAGAAGAACGTGCGCCTGCTTTCCTGCGGCCCCCTCCCTTCGGCGCCCGTACCCCGCCTTGACATGAAGCGGGTCACCGGCGGTCTTCTTCTGCAGGACGCTGACCTGGCCCTTTACAATGAACTCAAAGTGGTATCCAAACGCAACCCGACCGAAGAAGAGATGTCCGACCTCCTGTTCGCCTGGCGGGTGGCCAAATTCGTCAAATCCAACGCCATCGTCTATGCAAAGGACAGTATGACCATCGGCGTGGGCGCGGGCCAGATGAGCCGCGTCAACTCGGCCCGCATCGCGGCCATCAAGGCCGAGCACGCCGGTCTCCAGGTGCAGGGGGCGGTCATGGCCTCCGACGCATTTTTCCCCTTCAGGGACGGCATCGACAACGCGGCGGCCGCCGGAGTCACCGCTGTCATACAGCCGGGCGGCAGCATGCGCGACGCCGAGGTCATCGCGGCGGCGGACGAGCACGGCATGGCCATGGTGTTCACGGGAATGCGCCACTTCCGGCATTAGCCTAGCGCTCTGTAACGTTTATTCTTTCGAATCTAACCCCTCCAAACCTCCCCTTCTCAGGGGAGGCTTTAAGGCTTCCCCCCTGAGAAGGGGGACTGAGGGGGGTTGGAATTTTTTTCAGAAGTGTCAATAACAGACGAAAGTATAATCTAGAATCTTATCCTGTTTATCCTGTCCATCCTGTTAATAAACGATTGCAAGGGTAATTGACTGGTTATCCGATTAATACAATTTACGAAATGTTCTGAGCAGGAGAAAAGACATGAAAGTATTGGTAATCGGCGGCGGCGGCCGCGAACATGCGCTGGTATGGAAGATAGCCCAGTCACCGCTGGTGACCAGGGTCTACTGTGCGCCGGGCAACCCCGGCATCGGCCTCCTGGCGGAAAATGTCGCCATCAAGGTTGACGACCTTCCCGGTCTTCTGGAGTTCGCCACGAAAGAGGGGATCGGCCTGACCGTCGTCGGACCGGAGCTCCCCCTCTCCCTGGGTATCGTGGACCTGTTCGAGGAAAACGGCCTGAAGGTCTTCGGCGCCCGGAAAAACGCGGCCATAATCGAGGCCAGCAAGGCATTCTCCAAGGATCTGATGCGCAAGTACCATGTGCCCACCGCCGCCTACCAGGTATTCACGGAGGTCGAACCCGCCCTGGCGTTTATCGACACCCTCGGCCTGCCGGTGGTCATCAAGGCCGACGGCCTGGCGGCCGGCAAAGGGGTAATTATCGCCCAGACACGGGAGGAAGCAGTCGACACGGTGGAAGACATGCTCTCCGGCAACGCCTTCGGCGCGGCCGGCGCCCGGGTAGTCGTAGAAGAGTTCCTCAAGGGAGAGGAGGCCTCCTTCCTCGCCTTCACCGACGGCAGAAACATCATCCCCCTGGCCAGCGCCCAGGATCACAAGGCGGCCTTTGACGGCGACACCGGCCCGAACACAGGCGGCATGGGCGCCTACTCACCCGCGCCGGTGGTGACGCCGGACATCCATGAAAAGGTCATGCAAGAGGTAATGCGCCGCACAGTGGACGGCATGGCCGCAGAGGGACGACCCTACCGGGGAGTGCTTTATGCCGGGCTCATGATCGACGGCGGAACCGTCAAGACCCTGGAGTTTAACGCCCGTTTCGGAGACCCCGAGTGCCAGCCGCTCCTCATGCGCATGAAATCGGACATCGTCCCGGTGCTGCTGGCCACGGCCAACGGCGACATCAGCGGCATCCGCCTGGAATGGCGCGACGAGGCCGCGGTGTGCGTGGTCATGGCAGCGGGGGGATATCCGGGGGGCTACCCGAAGGGAGACGAGATATCAGGACTGGACCGGGCCGCGAGGATGGAAGACCTGTTCGTGTTCCATGCCGGCACCGCCGAAAAGGAAGGAAAGTATCTCACCAGCGGCGGGCGGGTGCTGGGGGTGACCGCCCTGGGCGCTACCGTGAAGGACGCCATCGAGCGGGCTTACTCCGGTGTCGCCGCCATCACCTGGAACGGGGTCCACTACCGGACCGATATCGGGAAAAAGGCGCTGGGAAGGATGTAGGGGCAAACCTTGCGTTTGCCCTTTGGACAAAGACACGCGGGGCGATCACAAGGATCGCTCCTGCGATTGCATGATTGAACATACTGGTGGAGGCGATATGAACAAACCAAAGGTACTGATAGTCATGGGAAGCGATTCGGACATCCCGGTCATGGACGAGGCAGCGGCAATACTGAAAAAGTTCGCTATCCCCTTCGAGATGCGCATCTCATCGGCTCACCGTTGCCCCGACCGGACCGCGGCCCTTGCCGCCGGCGCTGAATCAAGGGGAATCAGGGTGATTATCGCCGGGGCAGGCATGGCCGCCCACCTGGCCGGGGTCATGGCCGCCGGGACCATACTGCCGGTCATCGGCGTTCCCATAGGCGGCGGCGCCCTGGGCGGGGTGGACGCCCTCTATTCCACCGCCCAGATGCCGGGCGGCATCCCGGTGGCGACGGTCGCCGTCGGCAAGGCGGGGGCGAAAAACGCCGGAATCCTGGCCGTGCAGATGCTGGCGCTCTCCGATGCGGACCTGTCCTCACGATTGAAGGAATTCAAAGAGGCCATGGCCCGGGAGGTGGAAGAAAAGGACCGGGTTCTCCAGGAAAACATGGCGTAAAGCCGCTACCCAAGGGGGAGCATGTGCTCCCCCTTTTCCCGCCGGATCATCCCCTTCAACTGCTCCCGCTATTATTACCTTTCAACCATACCCCCCGTACTCAGTCTCCGGACTTTTCCGGAGACTGGATTTTCAGTTGACTTGCGATGTTAAATGATTTATATAACGCACATCTTTCATTCCAACCCTGCCGCCTTATCCGCCCGAAAACACGGCAGGGCAAGAACTCCTCCCGCCTCTTGAAAAGCCATATCTGCCGGGAAACGCCTCCATTCCAATTCCTGCCAAGCGTTTCCAAATAGCGGGCGTCTCCGACGCCCGCATTTTTTCCTTACCGAAAAGACATTCCCGCCTATGACCCACCCTGCATGCCGCCAGAGGCGTGCCATCACCTTTCACACGCCCCCTCCCGGAAATACCATCGGACATCCAGGACACGAAAATTGAAAAGCGACCATCCGTATGCTACGATAAAAAAACTTTTTCCTTTCATCTTACAGCTCACAAGGCGCAAATGGAGCATCCAGTGTCCTTTCGAACCATAGAATGGCGCAGTAACAAGGTTGTCATGATTGATCAGACCAGGCTTCCCGGCGAAGAGGTCTACAACGAGTACGGCGATTTCAAGAGCGTAGCGGAGGCGATTCGCGGGATGGTTGTCCGGGGCGCGCCGGCCATAGGGGTCGCGGCGGCCATGGGCATTGCCCTGGGCGCGCGCGATATCATTGCCGATACCCATGAATCATTCTTTCAGCAATTGTCCAACATCTGCGACGTAATGGCGGGCACCCGGCCCACGGCGGTCAATCTCTTCTGGGGCATCGAACGCATGAAGCGGGTGGCGGAGGCCAATCGCCACAGGGACCTGAGCGCCATCCGGGAGATCTTGCGCTGCGAAGCCATTGCCATCGAGGAAGAAGACCTGCGCATCTGTCGCGCCATCGGCGCCGGCGGCGCCTCCCTCATCAGGGAGGGAAGCGCGGTTCTTACCCACTGCAACGCCGGAGGGCTGGCTACGGCAGGCTACGGCACCGCCCTCGGGGTGATACGGGCCGCGCACGAGCAGGGAAAGAATATCCGTGTCTTCGCCGACGAGACCCGCCCCTGGCTCCAGGGCGCCCGCCTTACCGCATGGGAATTGATGAAGGACGGCATACCCGTAACCCTTATCTCCGACTCCATGGCGGGCTATTTCATGCGCAAGGGGGAGATAGGCTGTTGCGTGGTCGGCGCCGACCGCATAGCCGCCAACGGTGATACCGCCAACAAGATCGGCACATACACCGTAGCGGTCCTGGCGCGGGAAAACAAGATCCCTTTCTATGTGGCCGCGCCCCTCTCCACCTTCGATCTTTCCCTGGAAAACGGAGACATGATCCCCATCGAAGAACGGCACTCCAGAGAAGTTACCCATCTTTCCGGACTGCCAATCGCGCCGGAAGGGGTCAGGGTCCGCAATCCGGCCTTCGATGTGACCCCTGCCCGCTACATCACCGCCATCATCACCGAAAAGGGGGTTTTGACCGGCGATTTTCGCCGCTCTATCCGGGACCTGGTGGGAAAATGATTGACCAGTCATGCTTTGCCGGTCTTGTGGAACATTTTCTGGAAGAGGAAGAATGCGAGGGGAACGACCTGAGTCTGGCGCGCCTCCTCTCGGCCCATGGCTTCCTGATCCCGTCCCGCTCCATCGCCAATCTCCGCCTCCTCTCCTCGTTCCTTCCCTGCCGCCTCCTTGGAGAAATCTCCTCGGCCGCCCGGTTCGCCCCTTCTCCGGATCAGGCGCTCAACGGGCTTGAGCGGGTTTCGACGGCTGTTGCCCGCGAGGATCTCCTGGCCGTGTGCAACGACAGGGGGCTCATTTCAGACCTTCTCACCATATGCGGCTCTTCACCTTTTCTCGTTTCCATCCTTTGCCGCCATCCCTCCTTCTTCCGGGGCCTTCTCAGGGAAAACGGCATCGCCACTTCCCGGACCCTGACGCAGACCCTCGAACTTCTGCGGGAGATGATCGGCGAAGACACCGATTTCAAGGCCCTGCTCCCCATACTGCGGCGATTCAAATACCGGGAAATCCTTCGCATCGCGGCCCGGGACCTTACCGGTCTCGCCTCCCTGGAAGAGGTGACCGAAGAGCTGTCCGACCTGGCCTCGGCCTGCCTCCAGGTCGCCTATGAGGTGTGCCTGCGCATCCTTATCCACGAACACGGCTTGCCCATGATGAGGACCGAAGAAGGTGATCGCCAGGCCGACCTGGTGGTAATAGGCATGGGAAAGCTGGGTGGAAGGGAGTTGAACTTTTCCTCGGATATCGATCTCATATACTTTTATGCCTCAGACAACGGCGAGACAACCGGTGTCCCGGTCCCCGGCGGCGAACGAAAGGGAAAGCAATCCCTCCACGCCTTCTTCATCAAACTGGCGGAGATGATCACCAGGGCTATTGCACAGGTTACCGAAGACGGCTTCGTCTTCCGCACGGACCTGGGACTGAGACCGGAAGGGAAGAGCGGGGATCTGGCCCTTTCGCTCCGCTCCGCGGAAGTCTACTACGAATCGTGGGGTCAGCCCTGGGAGCGCTCCGCCATGCTTAAGGCGAGGCCGGTGGCCGGATCTCCGGAGCTTGGAGAACGTTTCCTGAAGATGATTGAGCCCTTCATCTACCGCCGCTACCTGGACTACACCCTCATAGAAGACATGATGGCCATGAAAAAGAAGATTGACCTGTCCCTAGCCAGGGACAAGGGGGGTGAAGGGAACATAAAACTGGGCCGCGGCGGCATCCGGGAGATCGAGTTCTTCATCCAGGCGACGCAACTGGTCTTCGCGGGCAAGAACCCGGCCCTGAGAGCTCGTAACTCTTTCCGGGCCCTCAGGATCCTGAGGGACGCGGATATCATTACACCGGATGACTGCGAGGCGCTCAGTGACGCCTACCGCTTTCTGCGCACAGTGGAACACCGCATACAGGTGGTGCAGGAGCGCCAGACCCACAGCCTCCCATCGGGCGAGGAGGAGATGCGCCTCCTCGCCAGGCGTTGCGGTTTCGTGGATGAGGAAGGCCCGGAGGTGTTCCGTGAAACCCTGGAGGCCCACAGGTCAAAGGTTTCTTCCATGTACGGAGACCTTTTCCTGTCCCGCGAAAAACGCAGGGACGAGGTCTCTCCGGAGATATACCTGATCTTCGATCCCGCCACCGGCGCGGATATGGTGAAAGACATGCTCGCGGAAAAGGGCTTCGAGGATGTGGACGCCGCATACGAAAACCTCCTTCTGCTGCGGGACGGGACGCCCCGCTCCCATCTTCCGCCCAAGGGGAGAAGGCTTCGGGAGGAAATCACGCCTCTGCTGTTCCAGGAAGTGATTTCTTCACCTGACCCCGACATGGCTCTCTCCAATCTGGAAAAGTTCTTCCGTTCGGTGGGTCCCCGCGCCAGCTTCTATGCGCTGCTGGCGGAAAACCGGGAAATCCTCAGACTCCTTGTCTCCCTGTTCGGCATGTCGGAATTCCTCTCCAAGATATTCATCCTCAACCCGGAGATCCTCGACACCATGGTCTCCCGCTCATTTTCACCCGTGAAGGGCCTTGAGGAATCAGAAAACGAGCTTGCCTCGCTGCTGGAACAGGCCGAAGACTTCGAAGACCAGTTGGATATCCTGCGCCGCTACCGCCACGAGGAATTCCTCCGCATCGGCATGCACGACATCTACGGCAGGCTGGACCAGACCGGAATCGCCGGCCAGCTCACCAACCTGGCCCAGGTCTGTCTCGCGGCTTCCCTTCGCATCGCCGTCCAGGAGCTTGCCCGTTTCGGAACCCCCATGCACGGGGATGAAAACGGGGAAGCAGGACCAGCCATGTTCGCCATCATCGCCATGGGCAAGATGGGTGGACGCGAGCTGAACTACCACTCCGACCTGGATATCATCTATGTCTACGACCATCAGGGAATGACCGACGGAGAACGCCCCATCTCGAACCGGGAGTATTTCGCCAGGCTGGGCCAGAAGATTATCTCCATTCTCTCCACCACCACCAGAGAGGGCTACGTTTACAAGATTGACACCCGCCTTCGCCCTTCCGGAAACGCCGGGCCGCTGGTCACCTCCCTGGAGTCGTTCCGGAGCTATCACAGGAACGAGGCGCACATATGGGAAAGACAGGCTCTCACCAAGGCGAGGGTGGTAATAGGGGAAGGCCGGCTGAGGGAAGAGATTGAAAACGTGATCCGGGATACCGTCTACGGGTCCGGCGCGGACGAGGAGGTCCGGCGGGAGATCCATCGCCTGCGGATGCGCATGGAAAACGAGCTGGCGCGGGAGAGCGAGGGAAGCTACAACATCAAGACCGGACGGGGCGGCATGGTGGACGTGGAGTTTGTCGTCCAGTTCCTGCAACTGAAATACGGCAGGCAATTTACGGAGATAAGGCGCGTCGGCACGCTGGATGCGCTCTGGTGGATGCTCGACCTTTCCATCCTGTCGGAAGAAGAATACCGGGCGCTCTCCGACGGATATTCCTTCCTGCGCAACCTGGAAAACCGACTCCGCATCATTCACGACTACTCCATGAACGAGCTGGGCGGGTCAAGGGGTTATCTCAACAAACTGGCCCGCCGCCTGGGATACGACGAAAGGCTGCGTAATCCGGGGGAGGCGCTCATGGCGGACTACGAGAGGATTACCGGAAAGGTGCGCCTGGTCTACGAGAGGATCCTGGGCGAAGAGCCGGACGCCGCCTGACCGTTTCCCGCACCGTATCCCACCGATCCGGATCGGGCCTTAATATCAGGCGGAAACGTCTCTTTTCATCCCCAGAAAAAGCCCCATCTTGTAGTTCCGGTAGACGCAGTCCGCATCGGTGAAACCGGCTTCCCGCAACCAGCGGAGCTGGTCTTCCATGAGCGCGTCCCGGTCATAGGCGTTGCGCCGCTGGATACCGGATTCGATTTCATCCTCGGTGGCGCCGGCTCGTCTCATTTTGTCATACCAGTCCCGGTTGTACAGATCTTCCAGAAAAGGGGTCGGCCCCTTTACCAGGTCAATGTTGATGAACATGCCCGGAGTTGTCAGGACACCGTGAATACGGCGGAACAGGTCCCTTTTCTCGTCATCGGACAGGTGATGTATGGAGAGGCTCGATATGACCAGGTCAAAGCTTTCCGTTTCCGGCAGGCGGCGATAGTCATCGGCCACATAGCTGAATTGACCCGGAAAATCCCTGAACCTCTCCCTGGCCGTTTCCAGCATCCTGTCGGCCACGTCCCAGAGCACGAAACGCCCCTTCGGGCATCTGTCCAGCGCCTGGTACGAGAACAGGCCGGTTCCGGCGCCCAGGTCCAGCACCCGCACCGGATCATCGGGCCAGAAAGGTATCAGTTGGAGGGCTGCGGCAAAGATATCGTCATACCCCGGCACCGCCTTCCTTATCCACTGGTCGTAATAGTCAACGGTACTGTTGAAAGCATCATCTATGGCCATTTTATCGCTCCTTGCGGGTTTGAACGCCGGAAGGCAGAGGGTTCTCCGGCAGGGGTTATGTATCCCATTAGCGCGGCCATGGCAAGCATATTCAAAAGGAATGAGAATGTTTACATTTCACAACCTTCTTGCATTATCATCCCCAATCCTTATACTCTGAGCCATGCGCGCCAACAGTTTCCTACTGTCTCTGATCTGCCTTCTCCTTGCCGCCTGCGGAACTACCGGCCCCAGGGTCGCGGTGGAACCGGGCCACCCCGGGCTTCGTCCATGGCAGCGGCCCTATACGGTGGACGGCAAGCGTTACGCGCCTCTGCAGAGCGCCGACGGCTACCGGGAGGAAGGACTCGCCTCGTGGTACGGAGCGGAGGAGCACGGCGGTCCCACCAGCAACGGCGAGACCTTCGACATGCACAGACCAACAGCGGCCCACAAGACCCTCCCCCTCGGCTGTATCATCAGGGTAACCAGCAAGCTGAACGGAAAAACGACCGTGGCGCGGGTCAACGATCGCGGTCCTTTCGTCGAAGGCCGGATCGTGGACCTTTCCTACAGGGGGGCAAAGGATCTGGATATGCTGAAAAGCGGAGTAACGCCGGTCACCCTGGAAGTGATGGATAACGCCATCCAGCCCCCGCCAGCCGCGGCAGCGCCAACGGACTCATCAACCTTTACGCTTCAGGTGGCGGCATTCACGGACGGAGAGAGGGCCAGATCCATTTCGGAAAAGATGCAAAAGGAACTGAAGTATGCAACCGTGCGGCGCGTCGAGACCGAACGGGGAAGCGTCTATCGCGTCCATGCCGGCAGGTTCCGTTCACGATCCGAAGCGCTGGCCGCGAAGGAGGCCCTCGCCCGCAACGGCTTTCCCGACACGTTCGTCGTGACGGAATGACATCCCTCCCCAGCCCACCCCGTTACAAATCCTTGGGAAAACCGGCGCCAAAGCCCCGGCCGCCAATGACATTCACCAGGAACCGGCACGGCCGGAAGGGAATTGTATGACTATATTTTATTTGTCACATTTTAAAGAACGATCAAAGAATTCTCATTCTCCGGAACAGGCTTGGAAGCGGAGAAGGTGGCGGAGTATGACAAAACGACAAGCTCCACCAGAGTTTCTCCAGGAAAGACGGTAAACTTGACGGCGAATTGAGGGAATTCTCCGACGACGGCACGCCGTCGGAGAAGGGGGTCGCCGAAATGGGAAGGATAGTCGAGCTCAGCCAGCATTTCAAAAACGGCGCGTTAAAGCTTGAGGCCCGTCTCGGCAAAAACAGCGAGCTGTGCGAGGCATGGGAACCAGCGGTTCACTGCAAATCTCCAACAATCAGGAGGCAATCGTTCTGAATGACGAGTTTTTCGGCGAACCTAACAAGAGCAGCGTGAGACAGGAAAGCGGTCTTGTCCCATACAAACCGAATTATAAATATTTTTACATTTCTGTCCCTGCACTTGCCGCGGCGCCACTCATCACCTGTGCACTTCAATCTTTCCATCCGCGTCAACGATAGTTTCAAAATACACCTGCCGATTCCCCTCAGTCGCAAGCCGCGCCGAAATCTGGAAGCGAAGGTTAAGGTTCTCATTCTCATAGGGAATGAACGTCACACTGACACAGCCGAGACGGGGTTCATATTTGTCGATTACGGTTCTGATGCTCTTTTCGATGTCCCGGACAGAGTCGGGAAAACCTTGAAGGAAGTCAAGAAAATCAGGAACTCCGTAATCTTCCGCGATTGGAACGTTCCCCTGCCGGGTGTTCAGCATTTTCCGCAGATGTTCAACGACAGAAGCAACACAGCGCCTCGGATCATTGCCGCCGCGACGATTTGGATCGCGCTCCCAGGAACGGAGACGCTCCATAAGCCTTTCTTCGCTCACAACCACATACTCCCTTGCTGTTGAAGGAATTAAGGAAACCGCTCTTTCCCGATTATTATAAGGTCCTTTTCCCAAGGTCGCACAAAACCGTCAAGTGGCTTTTTCCTTGCACATTCGGCGTATTATCCCTTTTTTTACGAAAATCCTGGAAATTCCGGATTACGTTCGGTTAGCGTCTACATGTTTCAATCCACACCGTCATGTTTGATTTCATGCTATTTGCTCTGTTATCTGCCAACAATCATTAGTTCTACTTCGGCATCATCCCGCGCGCTGCTCCAGCATAGAGAAAGTGAGCGGCTTTTTTCCACCAATATCCATTGGTCGTGGTGGTGATTTATGCTGAAGTAATAAGTATGGGCGCGACGCGGCAGCTCCTGTGGCGGAACCTGCAGATATTCCAGGTCGATGCCGGGAAGGGCCTGGGTGACAAGCGTATGCATGTAACCACCCGAGCTGAGCTTCGCAATGTCCGTAAGGGCCGGGATCACTTCTTTAGGGTCTGCGTCCGTCTTTACAGCCAGATAGTAGCGGTTGCGTCCCTCGAATATGGCCGGCTTCAGCTCGCTCGAAAAGTACGTTCCGTCATTGGTCAGACGGATGATATATTCAGGCCCTGCCGTTATCTCGTCCAGCAGGTGGGATATCAGGTCCTGGGCCGCGGAAAAACATTCCCAAAGTTCCAGGTGGTTGTATTCGGGCAACAGCTTTTCCCGTCACCGGTTTCTCCCAGCGCGCCAATCCGTTCGGAAAAGGAACTCAGTTCGCCGGCAAGCTGACGCAACACGCCGTAAATGTTCCAAGGATGGATATGATCAGTCTCGGTAAAGTGAAAAAGAAGTGGAACATAACGATTGAGCGATCGTAAAGCCAGGAAGTAGACCATGTCCCTGGACCCGAACTCAGCGGTCTGCACTCCACGTCTGCTCTTGTGCTCTTCCAACTGAAAACAACGGGCAGTCACCTGATCCCTTATTTCGCGCACCAACTGCGAAAGAGATTCGCAAGCGGAGCAGGAAATGCAAGAAGGGGCGGGGCTCAATAACAGCATTTCCAGGAAGCGAGACATATGAGCCGTCAGGAAAGAGAAACTCCCCTTTCACGAGACTGAAGACTCCTGTTCCCAGTGCGCCTTTGTCGATTTGAATATCACCAACCCCACAGAAGCAGGAAGTGATAAATTTCCGATAAGGTATAAAGAGACTCTGTTGGGATCTGTCAAAAAGCTGAAAATGCTGTGGTTGAAGAAAATCAGCATGATGCCAGAATACGGGCCTTTGAATGCGCATATTGTATCCATTTCCCATAAGCCCAAAGGGGCTTCAGATAATTATATCAATCTCTCTATCCCGTTTTTATTGATTTTTTTAACATTGTCTCAACATTAACGCGACATTGATACGCCCGTAAAGGGCGACCGACCCTTCCGGAAATCTTTTTCGACTCACGCCTTTCACCACTATTATGTGGAGGATACTAGAGGGGTAGATACCCGTCCTGCGGGTTGGAGCGTGACACCACGTTACTCAGAGCGCCTTTTCCAAGGCATCCGCCCGATCACCTGACGCGGGATGGCTGGAAAATACGCTGCTCTCATTCCCATACATCTTTTCCAGCTTGCGCAGAGCACTGACCGACGCCCTGGGATCATACTTGTTATCCTTCATGAATTTAAGCGCATACTGATCGGCATCGTTTTCATTGGACTGGGAATATTGAGCATGTATCAGCTTTTCGGCCAGTTCACCGAGAGCAGAGTCCGACAGCTTGGCTATTCCGCTCCCACTTGCTGAACCGGCCTTACGTGCGGCGGACGTCATGTAAGCGGTCTGCAGAGCCTTTTTCGAGTGCCCAAGACTCACATGGCCGATTTCATGGCCGATCACATACCGCACCTCGTCATCATTCATTGCGTCCATAAGACCCGCAAACACTCGTATGGCGCCATCAGCCATGGCGAAAGCGTTTACTTCCTGAACCAGATAAACCTTGATGTTCAGTTTGAGGCCTTTCTCAGTTTTCATACCCTTGGTGAGCTTTGCCAGCCGCTTCGCATAGGGACTGGAAGGCGGGGCCACCTTGTTGGACGTGTCGGAAACAGCCGCTGCTTCGGACGCGAGTTGCTTCACGTCACCATCGGACAGCGTCGCCGCGGTTGTCAGGTCCTTTCCCGCGTCGATCATGCCGCCCAGATCGAACCCGGCAAAAGCGGGCTGTGTGAGCATGACCGCCACAAATAACGTAACTGAGATCTTTCCAAATGTTTCCAGCATAATCGTTCTCCTTCACTCAGATGTAGTATAGGCAGGCCTGATTCATGGGAACTGCAATAGGAAAACAGGGTGCCTTTCAATCCATCATCAAGCAAGATCAATTGCAGAGGATATCATCTCATACCAGCACATATATTCTTGGCTAGGAACAGAAATCTGTGGCATCTTAGATTTACTATTGGAGAGTCTCCAATAGTTTCTTGAAAAATGAGTCGTCTTTATGATTGGTTGAGAAAACAATATAGTATGGTTTAGTATCATCATGAAAAAGAATCATATCCTTTGTCATATTGCTATCACTTTTATAAATGCTCTCGAACGATACAAAACATCTTCCGGTATATTTATGTAATTTTTCAACATTTTCAAAGGTAAATCCTTTCCTGTGCACAATCCATTTGTTACCTATAATTTGCTTATTGGCGCCTCTTAGATCCTGAGGCGTAATTGTAAAAAGCTTTTCGTAATATCCTTTTGACGTGTCAAAGGCAGAGCAGAAGTCTTTATTGCTATTTTTTACATGTTCATCATCACATCCAATCAAACTGTCTTTTACTCTGTCAATTACAAGAACCTTGTCATGGTCTTTAAAGATAATGGTATTTTCTCTCACATCCTTTTGTTTGGGATTGAACGATTCGGCTTGCACATACGATCTGAGTCCGAAATATTCCAATTGGACCATGTTGTTTTCCGATTTCATATTTTCACTACTGATCGGAATTGTTTCTGCTTTCAAGTAATATTCAGGGTAAGGATATTGGAACGGGTTGTATCGATATCCTTCGAAACCCTGATTAGTGGAGCAGCCGGAAAATAATAAAACCATAATTATGATAAATTTAAAATTCGTCATATTATTCACCGGTTGCTAGAGCTATCTTGACTTGACGCTTCAAAGGGCCGGCGGCAGTAAGGCATATTTCGTAATATTTCCTTGTGTCGCCGGAAAAAAATTGTCTTTTTAAATTTCCATAAACATTTTTTACTATGTAGCTCCATCCGGGCTTGAAACCTGAAGGACGAGGCACAAAATCCATCGCGTCACTGCATTCGGTAATTTTGGCCACCATTTCCGCCAACAGATTAGCCGCAGTCTGATTCCATTCTTCTGGATTTGTCTTTTCTCCAGTTAACATTTCAAATGTTTCGGCGCATTTTTTCTTGTCAACTATTGTCATGTACAACCTCCATATTGATCACACAAACTCGGCAAAGGATAAAATCGCCACTTCGGCGAACATCATTCCGGCAATGATTCAAACCCTATATCATTCAATAGCCACCACATTAATCAGGAACCCGTACGTTTTCGGTTGTTTGCGGAGAGATACGAGACCCCCTCTCGAGGGTCTCGCGAAAAAGGGTTTACTTGGGCACTTCCCATGAGTCTTCCGACTCAATACCATTGGGTTCCCACGTCCATTTGATCTTCTTGTAGGTAAAAGAAATATCTTCCATATGCCGATACGGCTCGTTTGCCGCCAACAGCGTTACCGGCATTGAAGGGCTGATGCTTACGACAATCGCATCTTCCAGCTTGTGGGTGAAATAATGCTCTTCCGTTCCCTGCTTGGTGATTCGGTACCATTTGATGGTGACATCCTTCATATGCTCTCCGGTGCAGAGGGCCTGGTAGAGCTTGGGTGAACTCTTGTCGTACTCCTTGGTGATGGTGAGGGGACCGTGGACGCGCTTGCCGGTCGCAAGTCCGTCATGGGGACTTCTCGGGATAGATACGTCGTGACTCATCCCGTAAACGGGGATGGTGTTCTCCCGTCCCTGCATCTCGCAGGAACCGTCAATCTTGCCTTGCTTTTCACCGGTAAGGGTGAGGTGTGCGGGCATTGCCATGGTTATACTCCTCCTTTTGTGGTTTATAAGGCCTTGGCGTCTTTCCAAGGCTTTTTGAATATATTTTCAGGTATTAATTTTCATTAAAATAATAGATCAATTTATAAGGGCACGGCTGACGCGCCGCGCCCCCATGCATCAACCATTAATCTCCTTGTCCAGCTTGCCCACCAGCGACAGGGTGAAATATGCTCCCATGTACTTGAAATGCGGCCTGACCTTGAGGGAGACCCTGTACCAGCCCGGCTCGCCGGGGACTTCCTCTACGCCGATTTCCGCCTGGCGCAATGGTCTGCGACTCCTGACCCCAGGCATGGGGTTGTCCATGTCGGAAACATACTGGCGAATCCAGTTGTTCAGTTCTATCTCCAGGTCGCTCCGCTCTTTCCAGGTACCGATGTTTTCCCGCTGGATTACCTTCAGGTAGTGGGCGAGGCGGCTAATAATGAACATGTAGGGGAGCTGCAGACCCAGCTTGTAGTTGAGTTCCGCGTCCTTTCCTTCCTTGCTGATGCCGAAGTATTTCGGCTTCTGCACCGAGTTGGCGGAAAAAAAGGCGGCGTTGTCGCTCCCCTTGCGCATGGTAAGGGCGATGAAGCCCTCTTCCGCCAATTCGAACTCCCTCCGCTCGGAAATCAGGACTTCCGTCGGTATCTTGGTCTGGATCGCGCCCATGGCCTCGTACTGGTGCAGGGGCAGGTCTTCCACGGCGCCGCCACCCTGCGGGCCAATGATGTTCGCGCACCAGCGATATTTCGCGAAACTGTCGGTGACTCGGGTTGCAAAGGCGAAGGCGGCATTTCCCCAGGTATAGTTTTCGTGGCTGGAAGACATCCGCTCCTGATAGTTGAAACTCTTCACCGGCTGGGTTTCCGGTCCATATGGGAGACGCAGCAGAAACCTGGGAAGCGCCAGTCCCACATAGCGGGCGTCCTCGGTCTCCCGGAACGACTGCCACTTGATGTACTGGGGACTCTCCATAATGGATTTTATGTCCTTCAGATTCGGCAGGGTGGTAAAGTCGTCAATGCCGAAAAATTCCGCTCCGGCCGCTGCGATGAATGGCGTGTGGGACATGGCGGCAACGGCGGCCGTATGCTGTAGAAGGCGCATGTCCCGGGGACCGGGATTGAATTCATAGTTGCCAACCAGGCAGGCGTAAGGTTTCCCGCCAAACTGGCCATATTCACTGGTGTATACGGTTTTATAGAGCCCGGACTTGACGATCTCGGCGGCATCCTCGAAATCCTCCAGCAGCTCGTCCTTGGTTATATGAAGCATCTCTATCTTGATGTTTTCCCGAAAATCGGTCCGGTCCACCAGGAAATCGAGGGAGCGCCACGCTGACTCGATTCTCTGAAACTCCTTGTGGTGCAGAATCTCGTCTAATTGAAGGCTCAGCTTCCGATCAATCTCAGCAATCATGTCGTCAAGGCCCGCCTTGGAAACCTTGACCGTCTCCCCCTCCGGGTCTAGAAGCTGGGAGAGGAGGGCCTCCACCCCCCTGCGCGTGATGGAGTATGCCTCATCCACCGGCTTCACCCTTGTAGTCCGCACTATCTCGTCGAGAAGCGATTCCCCACAGACAGGTTCTTCAACGGCTGCCTGTATAGTCTCCTGTTCCGTGCTCATACCCCCCCCTATCCCTCAAGTCCTATTTCAGCCAGCAATCGTCGGCGCGCGTCATCATCTTTTATAAGCTCCTGAATCTTCCTCCTGAACTCCGGGACATTGGAGAGCGGGCCCTTTAGCGCCCGCAGGGCATCCCGGAGTTCCAGCAGACGCCTCATCTCCGGCACCTGCTCCACAATGGCTTCCGGTCCCAGGTCCTTCATGGACTCAACCCGCAGGCTCACATTCAATTCAGCTTCCATTTCAGCAGCCAGACGGTTGGGAACCGACAGGTTCAAGGAGATGTTCTGCGCCTTCAGAACCTCGTTGAAATTGTCTTTGTCAATATTTACCGGCTCCCGTTTTTCCACCGCCCGATCCCCCGGGGCGCCGGTAAAATCACCCACCACCAGCATCTTCAGCGGCAGCTCCACCTCTTCCTTGGCATCACCTAGAGAGGGTCTGTATACGATGTTCACGCGCTCCTTCGGCGCTATGGATGATTCCTTTGCCATTGTGCACTCCTTTTCTTTATGAATGGGGATTCTTCCCACTGCCTGAATAAGTTGTCGCGGCAATACCGTTCCCGGATCCAACCATTACAGCGGACAGAGCCCCGTGGCCGGACTATTCTTTTGACAAGCGCACCATTTCAGGCATATCAAGACGTCCGATCCGTCGCAGCACATGATCCGCGTTTTCCTTTGAACCCGCATCCTCCTGGGCGGAGAACGACAGGCAACAAAGCCTGAGCCCCCGGAGAGCCAGTTCAGGGTCGTATTCTTCCAGACCGTGTCGATCGATGTCCTCCAACGCCTGCTCCAGATAGGGAAGGGCCAGCTTCGTCTTCCCCACGGAAGAGAGCATCTGTCCAAGGTCAAGCCTCCAGAGTATCCTTTCCCGCCCGGATTCCGCCTCCCTCATCCTGCGCTGGCCAGACTCCATGGCCTCCAGCAGCCTCCCCTGTCGTATCATCTGGCGAATCTCTTCAATTACCTTCTCCCTCTCTTCTCCCGCCCCCTCGTCGCGAGCAGGAAGGGGCGCGGTCGGCGCCATATCCGCCCCCACCCAACGGAAGCCAATTGCCTGGAGCCAGCTCCGGGTCTCCGGCGCCGCAAAGGGCGTACCATCGGAGAAACTCAAATCTTCAAGTCCCGGCAGACGGTGGAGCAGAAACGACGTTTCCTGGCATACCGCTTCATGGGCCTTCTGGTAACGGCTTCCAAGGCGGGAAAGGGAATCTGCGGAAAAGCGGTTGAGGTCCATCCAGAAGATATATTGAGGGAGCCTCGCCTCGGCGGCTTTGAGCAGGGCTTCGGCATCGCCGTTGTTGCGAAGGTCCAGGAGGAGTTTCTTCTCAACAGTGGAAGGCGGTGATATTCTGGTTCTGCCGTCTGTGGAGGGTGGCGGTTCTTCCACGGAATACCATGCCGCTTTCCGCGCCAGGCGATACGCCCTCGGATTCGCCGGTTCCTGCTGACGGAGACGGAAAGATGCCTCCTGAATGCTCTTCAGGGCCTCATTCATCAACAGTGCCGCGTCATTACCGGAAGCAACTATTTTCACCGCCGCCTCCTGCTCACCTTCACGAGAATCGCCCGGATCCGTATGTAAGGCAGTCTCCATTGGTAACGGGTCCGCCTGAAGAATCGTACCGGGACAAGACCCTTCTTCAGTCGAACCAGGCAGTTCATTGAAATATTCATGAAGAGCGGAAAAGGAAGGGGCGTTTTCCAGTTTCTCCCCCAGAAAGATCTCCAGCCTGTTTAGTCTTTCTTTGATCATGGCAATCTGTGCGACAGGAAAGGTCAACCCACTCATCTGGCGCAGCACGGTGACACAGCGGCCCAGCAACCATTCCACTGCCCGAACCCGGCCTCGCATGCGTATTCTGGACGGATAAAGCTCGTCCCAGAAATGTTCGCAAAGGTCGCAGAAAACCGTTATCCCCACGGCAAAACCATCGTTTTTCCTGGTTTGGGTCAGACCTACGACCAGATATCCAGCGACCAGCAGGTCCTTGGACTTATGCATGAGAATGTCCGAAGAAAAGCGGCAGACCTTTTCCCAGTTGACGGTTCCGGCCAGAGACGGAGATGTGAGCTTGTCCACCTCGGTCTGCAACTCGTCGAAAGCCGGGTCGTAGCGCATATCCGCTCCGGCAGGCTTATCGCTACTGATGGGCTGTTTGCCCGCTTGGGAGATATCCATGGAAAACTCCGTTCCAATTATGTTTTTCCAGAGGCCGCCCGAAGATACCGACCAGAGGAGAGAAAAATCAGCGTGCTTGAGCGGCCTTTGAAAAAGAGCCAGCAATGCCTTTTCCAGGGTTCCTCCCATGAAAAGAACGTTCGGGAATGTCGAAAGCGATTCCTTGAGGATCTCGTGCCACAGGCTGGCATGCAGGATCTTGTCGGAACACGGGCCGCGATCCAGACTCACGAACACCTCCGGACAATCCCTGCTCGCCGCGGCGAGTTTTTTAAGGTCGCCCAGGTCGAGAAACGAGGCATAGGGATCCAAGGGGGAACCGTACGCGTTCAGAGCCCTCCTCTTTTCCGCCAACCCCGTCCAATCCGCGGTCGGAGGTCTTATTGCCTGTATTTCCTCTTCAAGCCTGTTGAAGCTGGAATAAAGATTCGCCGCCAGATGTTCCACCTGTCGCCATGTCTTTTCACAGGAAAACGGGAGCAGGTCCCAGTTTTCGCGCCAGCCATTCAGGGTTCCGGAACCCATGATTACCAAAGGGTAGGCACGACCAAAACTGTCGCTGCTCAGACGAATCAGCCCGCATACCAGTGACTCCCTGCCCGCTTCACGGGCGCAGAACCTCCAGGAGCAGAAATCAGGCGACGCATTGACATCAGCGGATAGTATCCGGTATCCCCCTTCCACCCATTCGAACAGACCCTGGCTGAAAGGAGAGATCCGGCCGATACGGAAGTAGTCTTTGGCAGCCGGATGCTTGCCAAAGGCGCTCCATTGCCAGTCATGTACGGTTTCTAGCGTCCCCAGCACCTTGCTATGCTCCTCGGCGCGGTTCCCGTAACAGCGGCGTCCCGACGCATAACAGCGCCGCTGCCCGTAAACCGATAATTGACCGTCATGGAAGTAATCCCCATCTTTTGCAGAGCCGCCTTTTCTCCCGGGAAGTCACGCAGGGAAAAGGTACGGCGGCCCCCTCGCATGTCCCTGAGGAAATCAGGGAAGGCATCAGCGCCGCTGTAGTGGCGGGTCAGGGTTATTTCGCCCACCTCTATCTGGAAAATGACATCGCCACAGGATTCCGGCGACCAGGTAAAGGTTTTTCCCACCGGATAGTTGTTATTCACCAGAACCTGGCTGTTTCCTCCGCATTGCACCTCCAGCCGGGTGGCGTGAGGTTTGATTGATGCTTCGGCATTGGCGTCAGTGGGAAGGCCCCTGATTCCCACGTTGAGGTTCTGCCGTCGTCCCGCCTCCATCACAGTCGCCTGCGCCCTGGCCCCTTTCGAAAGAAATCCGAACAGGGCGCCATCGATGGGAAGCGAGCCGCCAAAGGCCGCCTTCGGACGATAGCCGGAGGGATGGGGAGAAATGAACGGAGCGGCGGGGCCTTTCACAAAACGCCAGGCCGGCCCATCGGGGCCCGCCAGATAGGGAAGAACCTGTTGCGGGCTCATCCCCATGGCGCCTGTCAGCACCTGTTCCTCCCACAGCGACTGGAGCTGGCAGGCGCTTTCCCTTCTGATGAAGGTCCAGAGAAAATCAAGAGGTCCGGTAACCAGTTGGCCGAATACGGGATCGACCGCCCCGCCCGACGCGGCGCGGTCTTTCAGATCCACGGCGGAGTTCGCGGCCAGGTATACCGGGGACTTGCCTGCGGCCGCATCTTCGCTAAAGGTCTGTGTCGCAAGCTGGAACGCCAGATTTCGTGACGCGGTCGCCGCTGAAACGGCCGCCAGAGAATCCCGATAGCTCTGGAAAGATGCGCTGAGCGCGATTTTCGATTCGATTCTGCGCGCGGCGGCTTCCCGCCCGACGCTCCTTCTTATTCCGGCCAGTATCCTTCTCCCCCCCAATCCGCTCCTGACAACGGGATTGGATGCCTGGACAGCGCCCTGGATTCTGACTCTCTGAAACTGGTATACCTGGCGAAGCCAGGGAGGCATGGCGGATTCCACTGCCAGAGGCTGAAGTTCTATGGAAATCCTGTTCACCAGCGCGAAATAGGGTCCCTTCTCCGTGGCCATGCGCGAAGCGGCCTGTCGCCATTCCGCCACGCCGTTCAAGCGCTCGGCGCCACGGGGAAAATCGCTGGCGAAAGACTGCCAGGCCGCGAAAGATGAGCCGCGATACCATGAGTTGAATCCCGGTTTTCCGGCAGTGAAAACAGAGGGGTTTTCCAGAGCCGCCTCAATTTCGGCCATCAGTGACTCGATGCTCTCCTTTCCCTTTCTGGTAAAGGCGGGAGGAATCATCTTCTCACCTGGAACATTCAGGCTGCCGCCCCAGAATTCAGCGAGGGTCACCCCCGAAAGTCCCCCCCTGGCATTTATCCAGGCCACCATCCAGCGAAGACCATCGTCTCTGCCTGCCAGCAGGCGCGCCAGAAGCGCGCGGAGCCGGGAACATTCACCGGCAATGGCTTCAGGATCGGCTCGCCAGTCCAGGTAGGAAAGGTACATGGGCCCGAACATCCCGCGCGCATCCCTGCCGTCAACCGTTTCAGCTCTGGAATCGAAGAATAAATAATCGGGTTGAGGCATCTTTCGCAGATTCTCCGAATAAGCCCCCTTTAACCTCGAAGCGAGAATATTGACGCGCCGGGCAATATGCGCGACGTAATCCCCATATACCACTTCTCCGGTAGCGGGAGAGACTGAACCAACGGCTTCCGTCATCCTCCGGTCAAAGGGGACGATAAGACCTTCATGAAATCCGCGGCAGTAACGTTCCTTGATGGCTTTCTCCACCTTGAGACTCTCGGTAAGTCCGAAGCGTGGAAACCACCAGTGACGGTTACGCTGCTCCACTATCAGAATCTCCTGGCGAAATCTCTCAAGCCTGGAGGGCTCGGAGAGACCCACCCCCTCGGAAGAAGCAGGTTTGGCGAACTCCTGGGAAATGTCACGAATCGTTTTCAGATTCTTCACGAAAGAAAAACTCAACAGGCCGCATAATGCGATGCAGAGGATTACCCAGGTAGTCAATCCCAGGCTTCCCGTAAAAGAGCGCCATTGCAGCGCGCGCCGGGTGGGTGTCAGCAGCGAACGATCCATTGGGAGAATCCTGCTGAAAAAGTCATGCAGGAAGAGCCCCTTGCTCGTTCCGGGAAGAGACTCGCTCTCCTCCATATCCCCCACCGCCCGGGTAAAATGGGACAGGGTGTTTCCTTCCTGCCTGCCGCTGCTGAAAAAGATGCCGCGCAGGGCTGGAGTTTCCTGGTATGGATTCGTGCGAAAAGCCCCTTCGACGAAACCGGCGAGACTGTCCTTCAGGCGCTCGAATTCCTCGGGAAAGAGAAGAAGGGCCGGGTCCGGGTTTTTCGCTTCCGGCTGGTGCAGCAACTGGAGTCGGAGATTTCTCAGCCTCTCGTCAATAGTTGCTACCGCATGCTCCGCGAACGAGCCCGCATCCGTGGCAAGATCATGATTTATGATTCCCATGGCCTGATTCAGGCTCTTTTCCGGCAAAAGTTCGCAGAACCGGTTAACCCCGCGCACAAGGTCGCACTTGGTCACCAGAAGATATACGGGAAACCGCATGCCCAGCGCCCGCATCAGCTCATCTATCCGGCCCCGGATAATGCGGCCGGTACCCTCCAGTGATTCCGGATCTCCCTTTAGCAGCGTATCTGCCGCAACCGTAACAATGAGACCGTTGATGGGCTCACGCCGCCGGTACTTTATGAGGAGTCCAAGAAACCTCTGCCAGTCATCCCTGTCCTGGGCCTCATTGACGGGGATCGCGTAACGACCGGCCGTATCTATGACCACGGCCTCCTCGAAAAACCACCAGTCGCAATGCCTTGTTCCGGAAACACCCTGAATCCTGCCGGCATCGGTAAAGGGAGAAGCGAGGCGGGCGCTGTTCAGGGACGTGCTCTTACCTGACCCGCTTTCACCGATCACCATGTACCAAGGAAGAACATAGAGGGGATTGCCGATCTTTTTCAAATGTGATTTGCGCAGCGTGTCAACGGCCTTTTTCCAGCGGTCCTGGAGCTCCCGCGCCTCGCTCCTCTCAAACGAAGAGAGGGCCTTGATGCGCGCATCATCTTCCTCACTGATCTCCCTGACAAAGTTCTGCTCACGTCTCCTCAGCATTATCTTGCGGATAAACACAACGGCGAGGACGATTCCGGCCAGGAACATAACCAGATACAAGCCAACCCACCATGGCCAGCCAAGGATGAATACCGTGCCGAAAACAAGCAGAATCAAGAGCGTTGCCGCGGCCATAAGCAGGAAAACCCTGATGACTTTCCGATAACTCTCTTTCATCTCAGTAGGCCACCGTTCGCAGAAAGTTATCGCCCACGCCAGCGAGAGTGAAGCGGTATACCAGATAAAGGATCGCGAAAACGATAACGGGCGCGCACAGACAGACAAAGGTGGCGAGATTCAATCCGAACATCCTGCCGCGAGCCGAGCGATCCGTGGGAGAGTTGGGATACGCCTCCGGGAAAAGATCCGCTCGCTCCAGAGAGGGAAGCCCAACGGAACTGCCCAGCAGAAGCTTCAGCGTAGAGGTGCGGATCTGATCCAGCTGGTATTCGTCTCCGGGATGGCAGTAGCGTCCGGAAAATCCCATGGCAAGACAGAGATAATAAACCTCCCGCGCTTCCCTCTGATGAAGACCGAGAGCATTCAGACGATGGAAAAACTCCTCACCCGCGTCGGTTGTGTTGTAATACTGGCGCTGAAGCTGATCCTTCATCCAGACGTCCTTTTCCGCCCATGATGATTTGAGAATAGCCTCATCAATCCAGGCGCACACCGCGAAACGCGCCTCCTCAAAGTCTTCGCGGGACAACCCTCCCCTTGACATTATTCCCTCACTCTCCTTGAGGAGAAGCATCAGTTTTTCCTTAACATGTTCCAGGGTGGGCTGCTTTGCTTCAGCGGAGCGCAGAAAGTATGAAACATAGGCAAACGTTTCCATAAAACAGTCACTAAGGTGCATATTCGCTCTCTCCCACCTCCATAAAACCTGGCTTCGGCAGTTGGAGGCATCATCCCGCTGCCGGCTTGGATAAATTCATGCGTCATTGACCCGGATACGATGCTTTGCCGTGGGTTCAGGTGTCGTGGAGCGCCTTGCAACACCTTGTCATTCCTTGATCTCTTCCATGGCGTTGGGACCCAGATTCAGCCTGATGTCGATTTTTTTCGGATTATTCATGATTGAAAGAGGTATCTGGATGGAGCGGGACGAGTTTTCTTTCTGGAGATCATAATATCCGGCGACAACCCCGACGTATTTAGCCCCTTCAGTACGGTCCATGGCCTCTTCGAGTTTCTGTCTGGGTTGCAGCACGAACCGTTTGGCATAGGTAACGGAAGGATCAAAACGCCCGCAATCCAGCAGGAACGGCAGACCTCCCTTCTGATCCAGCATCTGATTGAATGCGTTCAGATCTTTCAGGTGGTATACGCACAGGATCAGGGAATGGGGTTTTTCCTGATACAGATTCAACCGTTCATCTCCGATCATCTGAAGGGAAATAGCTTTTTTCTCATGCCGCCACTCGGTCTTCTGGCCACCGAACGAGCAACAGGAAGAAACAAAGATGACAATACCCAATAAAAGCAATTGATTACTCTTCATCTTTTCGCCTTTGCCGCAATTCACGACACTTGTAAAAAACAAAATATTTAAAATATAATTTTATGAAAATTAATTATTAATAGTAACAACGTGATTTAGTATCACTAACTGGCGCACCCTGTCAACATTTTCTTGTTTGTATTAATTATCGATTTTTTAATTAATTATTTATCCATAATTCGTGCGCCGCCTGCCCAAGAAAGGTGGAACTTACCGGCGCTAAAATGATATCAATTACCGGCAATGTACACAGGGTTATGGTTCCAGCCGGCAATCAGACAGGCTCTTTCAGTACCGGTTTGAACACAATGGAGAGAATCTCCTGGAGCGTAAGAAGGGAGACGGAAGGGGGTGAGCAGAATCAACCGGAAAGCATGGAACGGCTCGCGAATGCAAGCCTGGCGATGGATGAAACAGCCGGAACCGGTGGGAGAAAAGGAGGATTTACGGAGCAGTAGCAATTTATTGATATGATTTCGCGTTCTTGCCGTGCTACAATAACGCCGCAGCTAAAGGACGGCACTTTATTTTCAATTGATTCGGGGGAATCCATGCCCAACACAAGGCGTTTCAGTCGCGTCAGATGTATTGAAAAAAGCGTCGTAAAAACGGATTCGGGATCCCATGATGTCGTGCTGAAAGACATATCCCTCAAGGGCGCCCTGATTGAACATGGAAACGATCTTCCCGCACGGGAGGGAGATCAATGGAAACTGTTCTTCCAGCTTGACCAGACCGACATCATCCTCGAATTCGAGGCCGAAGTGATTCACAGCCGGGACAATCTCGCAGGAGTCAAGTTTATTGAAATGGACCTGGACACCATGATACACCTGCGCAGCCTCATGGAAGCCAGAACCGTGAACCCCGACCAGGTGCGTCATGAGCTGGAGTTTCTGACGGAAGATGAGTAATCACATCAATCTGCAGTGATTTTCCGCTTCTTTCGCGGCCCGCTGAATGCCCGACCTCTTCAGCGGAACACGGAAACGCCAAACAATATCTTGCTGGAATTCAGCGGTTCATTGGGCGTGGCCGTGCCCGCATTGGATATATGGTGGTACCGGTACTCCAGGGACAACGCCAGATCCTTCCGGAGGAAATACTGCACGCCGGTCCCTCCCTGGTAGGAGAAATCCAGCCGGCTTCCCATGGTCGGCAACCCCAGATCCACATACAGAATCCCGCCCCCCGCGAATACATACGGCGCCCAACCCTCAATGGAGGTGAATTTCCAGCTCCCCAGCAGGTATCCTCCCACCATTGGAGACACCCTCGGATCCAGCGCCAGATGAACCGGAAGCTCCATCAAGAGCTCATGCCTCCCCCTGTACCATCCTGAACCCAGTTCCCTGGAAAGAAACCAGCCAAACCTCCCGATGTTATCGAAGGTCTGCACCTGGGTGCGAGTATCGCCGAACCCCCGGTGGGTTATGCCGTAACCGGAGAGGAAGGAATACTCATACTTCGCCGACCTCACATCAACCCCGTCATCGGCGCGCGAACCATGGGGCGGGATGAGAAAAACCGACAGGGCCGCCAACATAAGAATTCCGGAAGCCGCCAATCTTCGAATCACCATTTCTGCCTCATTTCGAAGCGGAGTATCTCCGGCAGGTTGCGAAGAAACACGGCAATGCTGTGGGGCGATTGCCACAGCATCCTGGTGTATCCCCAATGGATGCGGGTCCGCCGGTAGAATGCGCGGATGAATTCGTTGTAGAGTTCCTCCAGGCGTTCCCTGGTCATGCCATGGGGGACGAAGACGAAATTCATGCAGTTCATGGACGGCCAGTCCTCCGTAAATTCACCGAATTCCCGGATCGTCCCATATACCGGAGCGCCGGGAAAGGGGGTGAACTTGGTCACGTTCACCTCGTCCAGGGGGAGGGACAAGGCATAGTCGATGGTGCGCCGGACAGACTGCTCGGTCTCCCCCGGAAATCCCATCATGAACAGCCCCTTCACCCGCATACCGCTGTCCCTGACCATGCGCAACTTCCTGGCCACCTCGCCCAGGTCATACATCTTGCGGTGCCTGGAGAGTATTTCCTCGTCACCGGACTCGATGCCGAAGTTCACCTGCCAGCATCCGGACCTCTTCAGCAGAGAGACGAGTTCGGCATCCACATGTTCCAGCCGCGCGATGCAATTGTAGGTAACCGGAACCCGTTTTTCCTTCATCAGCACACAGAACCTTTCCACCCTTTTCCGGTCGAAGGTAAAGAGGTCGTCATAGAAAAAGACATGCCGGACGCCGAAGTCCCGATGCAGAAAACGGAGATGCTCCACGATGTAATCGGGTGAATTGAAACGGAAACCCCGGCTGAAAACGGAGCGGTCGCAGTAGCTGCACTGATACGGGCAGCCTCTGCTGGAGATGACGCTCGTGTTGGGCGCTTTTGGATAGCTGAAAAGGGGAAGGTTGTAGCGGCGGGGAAAATCGGGAAGGAGATCGTAGGCCGGGAAGGGGAGTGAATCCAGGTCCGGGATATTCTCCCGAGCGGACGGAAGAAAGCCCTTCCCGTCCCTGCGCAATCCAACGCCCGGTATGGACTCCACGTTTCTGAATCCGGAAGAGACAAGCTGGGCGAATGTGAGCTCGCCTTCCCCGATGACCAGGTAATCAACGGCCGGAAAGGAATCCAGCAGTGAAGCGCCTGAGGAACATGCGTGGGCGCCTCCAAAGACGATGCGGACATGAGGCTTCAGTTCCTTCACCCTCGAGGCGATGGCGTAACCTTCCAGAAAGGACGAAGTGGTGCAGGAAAAACCTATTACATCCGGGTTGCGGGCGACGATGTCCGTGGCGTGCCGCTCGATCCCGGCGGGCGCTCCGTAACAGTCCATCACCTCCACGTCCTCACCGCGGGCGCGCAGGAAAGCAGCGATGCTCAGAAGACCCAGGGGCGGCATCAGATTGAATATGGTGGTGATGTCCTTGCCTGCCCCCATCCAGTTGCTGCCGTGGGGATGAACCAGGAGAGTTTTCATTTTCGCATCCCGTAGCACTAAGTCCTTGATACCCGCTTTCAGGGGCGGCGGTAAGACCTGGTTCTTCTCTGCAACCGCCGCTGTTTTCCGGTTCAAGCGCGTTTCCGCACGTTACCAGAAGAACGGGATCATTTCCAGAAAAACGCATGAAAGAAGAGGTATTCGCCCTTGCGCGAAGAGCTGATTGCGCCTAGAATTTATTTCATTAACAGACGACGGCGGCAAGAAGGAGATCCCCATGAAGAAAAAAATCGGTGTGGTTCTTTCCGGATGCGGAGTGCGTGACGGAAGTGAAATCCATGAAGCAGTTCTGACCATGCTGGCCATTGATCGCAACGGCGCTGAGGCTGTGTGCATGGCCCCTGACATGAAGGTCCCGGAGATAAACCATCTCACCATGCAGGATACGGGCTCAAAACGCAATGTCCTGGTGGAATCGGCCCGCATCGCACGAGGAATAATCAGGAACATCAAGGACGTCAAGGCAACGGAGCTGGATGCCATCATCTTTCCGGGCGGTTTCGGAGCAGCGAAAAACCTGTGTGACTTCGCGGTTAAAGGCGCCGAGGCGGCCGTTCACCACGATGTAACCCGGCTCATAAACGAAATGGCGGAGGCGAAAAAACCCATTGGCGCCATATGCATCGCCCCGGCCCTGATAGCAGCGGCCCTCGGAAGGAAATACGCCCCCAGCCTGACAATCGGAAACGATGAAGGCACGGCTGCGGCCATAAACGAGACCGGGAGCAGGCACGTGGAGTGCCTGGCCACGGAGTGCGTGGTGGACAGGAAAAACCGGATCGTGACGACTCCCGCCTATATGCTTGCCACAAGGATATCCGAGACAGCCGATGGTATCGAGAAAACGGTAAAAGAGATAATAAATCTGATTCAGTGATATGTAGTGAAGCAGAGGCGCCGAAGGGAAACAGCGTGTCGCTGCCAGATAACAGAGGCGTGGGGCGGTCGTAAGGGCCGCCCTTTTTTCACGTCTCCGGGGTATACCCCGCATGTCAGCAGCCCGGGCGGAGAAAAAGCCCCTTCCCACGGCGCCCCGTCATCCGGAAAACCTTCACTCACCCAGCCTTTTTTCCGGAACAAGGTAGTTTCTCACATAGTCGGTTACCGCGTCTTCCAGGGTCGTGCATTCACCGGAAAATCCCGCCGAGCGGATCTTGTCCATGTCGGCGCAGGTGTAGTACTGGTATTTGGGGCGCAGGGATTCCGGCATGTCCACGTAGGTGACGTTCAGCGGTTTTTCCAGGGCGTTGAAAATGGCCGCGGCAAGGGAGTTCCAGGTACGCGCCTCGCCCCCGCCGATATTGAATATTCCGTTCACATCGCCCCTCTCCAGCAGGAAGAGGGTCATCTCGACCGCGTCCTTCACATAGATGAAATCCCGCATCTGTTCACCGTCCGCATAGTCGGGACGGCAGGACCTGAAAAGGACCATGCCTCCGGTAGAGATAATCTGCTCGTATGCCTTGAGAACGACGGAGCGCATGTCGCCCTTGTGATATTCGTTGGGACCGAAGACGTTGAAATACTTCATCCCGGCAATCCTTTCCGAAACACCGTTGCGCAAAGCCCACAGGTCGAAAAGCTGCTTGGAATAGCCGTACATGTTCAGGGGGGTGAGAAGATGAATGGCGGATTCGTCATCACGGAAGCCGCGGCTTCCGTCCCCATAGGTGGCCGCACTGGAGGCGTAGATAAAGCGGGCGCCGATGTTCAGGGCAAAAAGCGCCATCCGTTTCGAATACTCGAAGTTGTTGTGCACCAGATAACTGGCGTCCTGTTCGGTGGTAGAGGAGCAGGCGCCCAGGTGGACGACGGCTTCTATCTTTTTTCCCTTCAGGGAAAGGCGCGAGGAAATCCTGCCGTCCGCGATCATTGCCAGAAAATCATCCTTCTCGCAATAATCCCTGAAACGGAGAGGGACGAGATTCCTCCACTTATTGCCAGTGCCCAAGTGGTCGACAACCAGGATGTCGTCCCTGCCGAGCTGGTTCAATCTCCAGATGACGGCGCTGCCGATGAGACCCGCGCCACCGGTTACGATGATCATACAACCTCCTTTGGCCCGTCCGGGCGGGCTGAGAAACAAGGTAAAAAGTAAAGAACGGCGGGCACGGTGTCAATGCAAAACTTATCCGGCGAGCCGACTCTTCCCCAGGCCGCGCCGGGTCCGGCAAGACCCCGGAAAATCAGTTGACAGCAAGAGCCGGCGGGTTTTAGACTTGCGCGACTCGGGAGGTCGGACCACTTGATAAACAAGGAAAAGCTCAAAAAACGGTTAAAGGACATCCTCTCCCTGGACAGTCACCCGGGACACATCTCGGCAGGCTTCGCGGTGGGGGTTTTCATAAGTTTCTGCCCTTTTTTCGGACTGCATACCATGCTGGCCCTGGTCGCAGCCTTTATCCTCAGGATCAACAAGATAACCTGCATTACCGGAACATGGGTAAACACCCCGCTTACAATGGCGCCGGTGTTCATCGCCAGCTATGAAATCGGCGAATTCATCCTGGGCAGAACCCCGCAGAAACTGGTAATCGGGCATCTGACCCTCAAGCATTGCCTGGAACTGCTGGAAAGCCACGGGCTGCCGATCCTCATCGGGACATCCCTGATCGGCTTCCTAGCGGCCATCATCTCATACGCGGTACTCTACTGTCTCATCGTCCGTTTTCGCCGCGGGAACGAGGCCCAGGGTTTCCTGACCCGGGAAATGGAAGAGACCGGCGAAGAACTGAAATGAAAGACGCCGGGAAACTGTTTCCGCCATCCTCAACTCAACAATGACTCCATATTTTCGGATCAAGCCTTCGATTTCCCCGTTGAACCCGGAGGTATCTCCGGTTCAGTTGTTGTTGGCGGTTTTATTTGCCCAGAAAGGGGCTCAGCGTTTGATAGGTGACGAATGAGACCGCGGCGGAGGCGGGTATGGTAAGCACCCATGCCCAGACGATGCGATAGGCAATCTGCCAGTTCACGGCGGAAAGCCGCTTTGAAAGACCGACCCCAAGGATGGATGAAGTGATGACGTGGGTGGTGCTGGTGGGCATCCCCAGCGCGGCAGCCCCCAGAATAACCCCGGCGGAAGCGGTTTCCACGCAGAAGCCATGCACCGGTTGCAGTTTAACGAAATCATGACCGACGGTCTTGATGATCCGCCAGCCGCCAATGGCGGTGCCCAACGCCATGGCAAGGGCGCAGGCGACCATTACCCAGGTGGGAACGTGAAAAGTGGCGATATAACCATAGCTCACAAGGGCGAGAGTGATGACCCCCATGGACTTCTGGGCGTCCGCTGTGCCGTGGGAAAAGGCCATGAAGGCCGCGGACAGTACCTGCAGTTTTCTGAATGCCTTGTTCAGCCCATATGGCGACTTGTTCCGGAAGGCCCACAGCATGATGACCATAAAGATGAAGCCCGTGGCGATGCCGATGAGCGGAGAGAGCACCAAGGCGAGAATTATCTTCTTGAGTCCGGCCCCATGGAGAGCCGCAACCCCGGCATGAGCTATCACCGCGCCCATGATGCCTCCGATGATGGCATGTGAGGAGGATGAAGGAAGACCATAGTACCAGGTAATAAGGTCCCAGATAATGGCGCCTATGATACCGGCAAGGACCACCATCTGGGTGACATTGGATGGGTCGACGATCTCCTTGCCGATGGTAGCGGCCACCTTGGTGGAAATCATCGCTCCTACGAAATTGAGGCCGGCGGCCATCATGATAGCCGACCTGATGGACAGGGCTCTGGTGGAGATGCAGGTGGCAATGGCATTGGCGGTATCGTGAAAGCCGTTGATGAAATCAAAGACCAGCGCCGCGCCGATTACCAGGAACAAAAGGAGCAGCGCCGAATCAAGCATTTTTCAGCACCACGCTTTCCAGGATGTTCACCGCATCCTCGCACTTGTCGCAGGCCCGCTCCAGGGTTTCATAGATCTCCTTCCACTTGATGAGCTGGATAGGATCCTTTTCCTCATCGAACAGCCGGCTGATGGCCTCCCGGCAGACACGGTCCGCCTCGTTTTCCAGGGAATTCACCTCCACGCAGTAGCGGTTAATCTGCTCAAGGTTTCCTCCCAGCATGGATATGGCGCTTTCCAGGGCCTGGCATGACTTGAGGATCAGAAAAGCCATTTCCTGCGCCGTGGGGGTGGGTTTGTCCACATTGTACATGACAAAGCGCTGGGAACATGCGTCTATCAGGTCAAGGATGTCGTCCAGGGCGCTGGAAAGGGCATAGATGTCTTCCCTGTCGAAGGGCGTGACAAAGCTCTTGTTGAGCTTTTTCACTATATCGTGAGTCAGGATGTCTCCATTGTGCTCGATCTGCTTGATCTGCTTCTGGCTGGCCACGGGGTCGTTGAAATCATCCAGCATCTCCTTGAAAAGACGCGCGCCCTCCACGATATTCCGCGCCAGGTCCTTGAACAACTCAAAGTACTTTTCATCCTTTGGAATAAGTCCGAACATGTTTCCTCCACTCCCCGGCCGGGAGGCGGGGGCGTAATAAAAAAATCGATTACAAATAGCATACTTTCCCCCCTCATTTATACAAAAAATGTTGCGGCTGTGTTACGGAGACAGGGCGACCCATTTCCCCTTGATATCCATGCCCCGTTCCAGTATTGTCGCGAAGCGCCTGTTTTTAATATCTTAGGGAGTTACAGGAGATTTCATGACGGCTTTTGACGCAATTATTCTCGGCATCGTCGAAGGGTTGACGGAGTTTCTGCCGGTTTCCTCCACCGGCCACCTTATCCTCGCCTCGGAACTGCTGGGCCTGGACCAGACAGATACCCACATGGTATTCGAGGTGGCGATCCAGCTCGGCGCCATCCTGGCGGTGGCATGCCTCTACTGGCGAAAACTCGCGGCCCGCAAGGACCTGTTTCTGAAGCTGGCGATCGGCTTCCTCCCCACCGGCATAATCGGGCTTACTCTCTACAAAATGGTGAAACAACTGTTCGAACCCTCTGTGGTAAGTATCTCGCTCATCCTGGGCGGAATCGCCTTTTTCATCATGGAATATTACATGAGAGACCACAGGCCGGAGGTGCACGATGTGGCCGACGTCACCTTCCGCACTGCATTCACCATCGGGGTGGTGCAGTGTCTTTCCATGATTCCGGGAGTATCCCGCTCAGGCGCGACGATAATCGGCGGCCTCGTGTGCCGCATGGACCGGAAGGCGGCCGCCGAATTCTCGTTTCTTCTGGCCCTGCCCACCATGCTCGCCGCCACCTGCTACGACGTCTACAAAAACGCCGCCGCCTTCAAGGGGAGCGACTGGGGTAACCTGCTGATCGGCTTCATTGTCTCTTTCATCTTTTCCATTGTAGGCATCAAGGTCCTGGTGCGATTCGTAAGCAATCACACCTTCATCCCCTTCGGCATATACCGCATCATCGCTGGCGCCCTCTTCCTCCTGTTCGTGATCAGGTAGCAGCGGCCGGAGAGTTCTTTCACGCCGGCGTCTCCTTCACCCCCATAAACACCTTCCCCCAGGGACCATTCCATGTTAAATTTTGTTTTTTCATGGGAACTGATTAACCGTAAAACGCATCTTGCGCACGGAGGGAAATAATGGGCGGAGGGATCAAGGAATGGCCCGAGGACGAGCGTCCCCGGGAAAAGCTGATGAAACAGGGGGCAGAGACCCTCACCGAAGCGGAACTGCTGGCACTCATCATCCGCACCGGCAACCCGGTCTCGAAACAGAGCGCCGTTGATATCGGCCGCTCCATGCTCCAGGAATTCGGCAGCCTCAGGACCCTGGCAGGCGCAACCGTGGCCGAGATCTGCCGCGTCAAGGGAACAGGTCCGGCCAAGGCGGCGGCCATCAAGGCGTCTCTTGAAATTGCGTCGCGCCTGAACACGGATCGTTTAACAAACGGCGAACGCTTCACCTCCCCGGAACAGGTCTACCAGCATTACCACTACTCACTCCGCGACCGGCGCAAGGAATACTTCCTGGCGCTCCTTCTGGACGGCAAGAACCGGATCCTGAAAGAAGTGCGCATCTCCGAAGGCTCCCTCAACCAGAGCATCGTCCACCCCCGAGAGGTTTTCAGCCCGGCGGTCCGTGAATCCGCGGCGGCCATCATCCTGGTGCACAACCACCCGTCAGGCGACCCGGCCCCGAGCCGGGAGGACCGGGAGATCACCCGCAGGTTGAAGGAGGCCGGGGAGCTGATGGGCGTCAAGGTCCTGGACCACATCATCATCGGTGATGGGGCTTTCGTCAGCTTCTCGGCCCAGGGGATGCTGTAGCGCCCCGTTATCCGGGAAAAAGTTCTATCTGAAAAAACTTGATGCACATCAATGTGCGCATCTCCTTTTTCGATATAGTTTTCCCATCACGCGGAAACAACCACGTTCGGACATAAAGCCCCGCGTTCCAAGGAAAGACTACAAAAAGGAGGAAAAAAGAATGTTTTGTCATCAGTGCGAGCAGGCCGCCAAGGGTATCGGATGCGAAGTAATGGGTGTGTGCGGAAAGAAACCGGAAGTGGCGGCGCTGCAGGACAACCTGCTGTACGGCCTGAAAGGTCTCGCCTTCTTCGCCGACAAGGCGCGGAACCTGGGCGTCAAGGACCAGGCCGTGGACGTCTTCCTTCTGGAAGGCCTCTTCGCCACGGTCACAAACGTGGATTTCGACCCGGCCCGCCTGGAAGCGGCCATAAAGAAGTGCCTTGAAATGAAGGAAAAGGCCCGGACGCTCTACGAAGAAGACTTCACCAAGGCGAACGGCATCAAGGCCAGACAGTTCACCGAAGGTCCGGCCGCCTGGACGCCCGCGACCGATCTGGTGAAGCAGGGCGAGCAGTACGGCATTCCCGCCCTTCACGAGAACGAGGACGTCCGCTCCGCCATCGAAATCCTCATCTACGGCCTGAAGGGGATGGCCGCATACGCCGACCACTGCCAGATCCTGGGAAGACACAACGACGAGGTCTACGCATTCTTCCACAAGGCCCTGGCCGCCACCGCCGACCCGGCCCTGGGACTGATGGACT
>CAZHVY010000022.1:0-55419 GCA_964536305.1 uncultured Geobacter sp.
ACTTCAATATCGCCCCCATCTCCACCCCCGATGAGGACCTGAAGCAGATCCTCGGGTAAAAGCAGCAGCCGTTTCAATCCTCCTTCATGACGCCCGGGCCGACCCCGTCCCGGGCGATTTTTCAAGACGCGCCTTGCTTTGACCATCAGCGCAAGGAAAGGAGAAGAACAACCATGCGGATTACCGAACTGCGAACGGCCGAAAAGGCGCCGATACAGATAGACGCGCGCAAGATGCTTATCAGGAAGGACTGCGAACTGATCCATCTCGCCCTGCGGCCGGGCGAGACGCTGGAGACCCACAGCAACCCGTTCGACGTGGCGTTTTACGTCCTTGCCGGTGAAGGAGACCTGGTTGTCGGGACGGAGACACGGAGGATCGGGCCGGACACGGTTATAGAGATACCGGCCGGCGAGATGCGCGGATGGTCCAATCCCGGCCCCGCCCCCCTGCGCATTCTTGTGGTTAAACTTCTTTAGGGCCTCTCCTGCATGGGGCCGATTACCACGGCCCCTTCTCACATCTGCTTCACGACACTTCACCCACCCATCCGGACAACCACCGCCGACCCATCCCATCCTTCAGGGCCCATCAATCGCCCCCTCAGACCCTGCAACCTGAACCGCCGGACAATTGCAAAAGATGGCAACAAGTGAGAAAACACTCAAAAACCTCCGCTGTACAATTTATTATTTGACATATAATCCTACCTGGTATAAATTACCAAAAAATTGACATGGCCGATACGGCAAAAAGGAGGAAACATGGCAGACATCAAGGGAACAAAGACTGAAAAGAATCTTCAGGAAGCATTCGCCGGCGAATCCCAGGCGCGCAACAAGTACACCTATTATGCGTCTGTGGCCAAAAAGGAAGGGTACGAGCAACTGGCGGAGATATTCCAGGAGACGGCGGACAACGAGAAGGAACACGCGAAACTGCACTTCAAGGCCCTGATGGGGATCAACGACACCATTTCCAACCTCAGGGACGCCGCTTCCGGAGAAAACTCCGAGTGGACGGATATGTACCCAAGGATGGCCAGGGAGGCCCGCGAGGAGGGATTTAACGATATCGCCTATATGTTCGAGGCCATAGCCGCCATCGAAAAGGAGCATGAGGAACGCTACAGGAGGATCCTGAAGGCCATCGAGGAAGGCACGGTGTTCAGGAAATCCGAAACCGTTCCCTGGAAGTGCCGCAACTGCGGCCACGGCCACGCCGGAAACGACGCCCTCCAGCTCTGTCCGGTGTGCAAGCACCCCCAGGCGTTTTTCGAGGTGAAGGCTTTCAACTACTGAGAACTGAGCCCTATGCAAAAGCCTTCCCCCCCCCTTTGACGGGACGGGGTCAGGGGGAGGGTGAAGCAACAACGTGCTGGCTTGAAACTTACCCCCCACCCTAACCCTCCCCCACAAGGGGGGAGGGAACTTTTATTGCTATGACTGTTTCAGACGCTTGAAATCAAACCCCTCATCCATGATCACGTCCTTCAGATCCGATATGTCCCTGCCGCTCTGGATGGCCAACTGGATATAATCCGCGCCGCGAACGTCTCCGAGAAGGACCGCGCCGACAATGGCGTTATCCCTCAGCACCAGTTTCCGGTAGACAAGCCCGGCCTCATCGGACCTGACCAGGGACTCCATCTCGCCAGCCGCGTCCAGCTCTCCGGTTGCCACCAGATCCACCCCGGCAACCTTCAGCTTGTTGGAAGGCACCGTCCCCTCGTATGTCATGTCCCCGCCGGCCATATTTACGCCCGCGACCCTGCCCTGGGCGGTGGCCGCGGGCCAGATGCCGTAATATCTCCCCCGGTGCTCGATGAGATCGCCGGCGGCATAGATATCCTCCAGAGCCGTTGCCATGCGATCATCCACCTTGACCCCAAGACCGATCTCCAGGCCCAGATCTCTCGCCAGGGCCGTTTCCGGCCGGACGCCGGCGGAAAGAAGCAGGACCATGTCGGAAGGAAATTCCTCACCCTCTTCGGTAATCACCGAGAGACCGCCCGGGCGGCGCGCAATCTCCCGCAGATTCACATTCAGGTGGAAGGAAAAACCCATCCCCTCCAGTTGCCTGCGAAGCATTGCCGAAGCGGCCGGGTCCGTCTGTCTCGGCAGGAGACGGTCCGCCAGCTCAACAATGGATACCTTCATCCCCCTCTTTCGCAGTCCGTTGCCCGCTTCCAGACCCAGCAGTCCTCCGCCGACGACTATCAAATGGCAGGGCGCTCCCAGTCTGGCGATGATGCGATCAGCGTCGTCAATGGTCCGAAGGGTCATCACCCCCTCGGCGTCGGCGCCCTTGATGGGAGGGATATGGGCATGCCCCCCCATGGCCAGAAGGAGCCGGTCGTAGGACCAGGAAACCCCGTCCGCGGTAATCACCGTCTTTGCCTTCGCGTCTATACCAGTAACCTCAAGGCCAAGATGGAGGTCGATGTTCTTTCTCTCGTACCACGCGCGATCGTGGAGGGTGAAGTCCTTTACCTCTTTTTCACCGGCCAGATACTCGGGAAGCGCCGGGACGTAATAAAAACAGTGCCTGCTCCTGGACAGGATGGTAATTGAACCAGTGGCGTCAGCTTTTCTGATGGCCTCCGCCGCGGAATTCGCCGCGACTCCATTCCCGATGATCACATATTTCATAATAAAACCTCCATGTCTCGGATTGCCTTTCGGGCTTGTGCCCGTATATTCTACATCATTTCGTGGACTATTCTCACCTCTGATTGGTTCACATCAGCCGCGATCCATGCACACTCCGCGTTTACAAATGGAAAAATCCGGGATAATATGCGGCAGTCGCACAAATGGCCTCATTAATACGTCAATGTCGCGCGCGGCCGAAAAATCAACCGGCGCCTGTTCCCGCCCAGGAGAACATCCCATGCACTTTCCCACGGACCCCCATTCTCTCATGGCGCTCGTCACCCTGACAGCCCTGGAGATTGTCCTCGGCATCGACAACATAATATTCATATCCATTCTGGCGGGCAAGCTTCCCCTCAGCCAACAGAAAAAGGCCCGCATCACCGGCCTGGGCCTCGCCATGTTCACGCGCATCGGACTTCTCTTCTCCCTTGCCTGGCTGATGGGACTGACAGCTCCGATTTTCTCGGTTATCGGCAAGGAGATCTCCGGGCGCGACCTCATTCTCATCACGGGCGGCCTGTTCCTCCTGGGAAAGAGCACCCTGGAGATCCACGAGAAACTGGAAGGGGAGGAAGGGCATTCCTCGGCGCGCGCGGCCACCTCCTTTGCCGGAACCCTGGTCCAGATCATGCTGCTGGACATCGTCTTTTCCCTGGACTCCATCATCACCGCCATCGGCATGGCGCGTCAGCTTTCCATCATGGTTGCCGCGGTAGTCATCGCCGTCGGCTTCATGATGCTCTTTTCAGGGGCCGTAGCCTCGTTCGTGGAAAGACATCCGACCATCAAGATCCTGGCGCTGAGCTTTCTCATCCTCATCGGGGTCGCCCTCATCGGCGACGGCCTGGGAATGCATATCCCCAAGGGGTATATATACTTCGCCATGGCATTCTCGGTGGGTGTGGAGATGCTGAATCTCCGGTTGCGGGGAAAGACATCCCAACCGATCAGGCTCCACCAGCCATACCTGGAGGGAAAGACGCCGGAAAAAGGCGCTGAAGCAGGATAACGGGAAAGAAGAACCGCCGCCCTGTTATCGCGTTTAATACGGTACGGTTCGCTAACATCCCCATTAGCAGGAAATTACAACAACGATTCAAGGAGACAAGACAATGGAAAACAAATCTACCCGATCACTCTTTTTATCTCTCTGCCTGCTCATGGCGTGCGCGACGGCCGCCATGGCAACGGAAACCGCGCCTTCCATGAAAGGGGACGCCAACAAGGACGGATTCATGGAATGCGGAGAGGCAAAGGCATTCGCCTCCGAACGATTCACGAAGATGGACGCCAACAAGGACAGGAAAGTGACCATGATCGAGATGGAGGATGGGATGACCTCCACCCACAAGGAAATGGACACGGACAAAGACAGCCTGGTGGATGTGGAAGAGATGGTAACCTACTGGTGCGGCGTAGCTCCGAAGGGCGGCAACGCTCCCAAAAACGGCAACAAGCAACCCCAGTTCCGGAAAATGGACAAGAATAACGACGGCAAGCTGTCGGTCAACGAGTGCGTCGCGGTCTTTACCGTCCGCTTCCATAACGCGGACGCCAACAAGGATGCCAAAGTGACGAAACAGGAGTACATTCAAAGCCTTATCTACTGGTTCGCCGACATCGACGTGAACCATGACAGCGCCATTACCGCTACCGAATGGTCAAACTACTGGATAGGGAAATGTCAATCCGGGAAAACGAAGAAGGCATCAGGCAAAAAGTAGCTATGCCGCCGGACATGCCACTCCCCCCTTCGGCTAGAGACCCGGAGGGGGGGAGTGGCGCTTGGAGGGGAATTTACCGGTCAGTCCGGCACGACACCAGCGCCCCGGCGCTGGAAGTCTTCTTTTTCAATGGAATACGATTCTGCATAGGGGTTGGCGACATATCCCTCCTCCGGGATAATCTCCGGATGTCCATTGTCGTCATACCTGACCGTCTCCCGGCCGGTTTCCATGCCATCCACGTATTCGGTTACCGTCAGAGGTCCGGCGCATCCAGACAGGGACGCAACCATGGCCAGCGCCACTGCGGAACGAACAAAAAGCCTTAGAAAATCGCCATCAATCCTGCCGTACATCCTCTTCCCCCTCCATTTCCCGCCGGCCCTGTCCGGCATGCCCGCTCCCCTCCACAGGCAGAGAAAAACCGAAAACGCTCCCCTCTCCCACCCGGCTTTCCACGGTAATGCTCCCCCCCATCAACTCGGTCAGACGCTTGCAGATGGAAAGGCCCAGGCCGGTACCCTCGTATTTTCGGCAGATGCCGCTGTCTATCTGGTGAAACGGCCGGAAAAGGGAAGCAATATCGTCCCTGCTGATGCCGATGCCGGTGTCGGCAACGGTCGTCACATACCATTCGCCTTCCCGTACGCAGCGGATGGAGATACAGCCCCTTTCCGTAAACTTGATGGCGTTACTCAGGAGGTTGAGCATAATCTGTTCGACACGGCGGGCATCCGCCACGACAGCGCCCACATCATCGCCCGTTTCCACGGACAGGGAAAGCCCTTTCTTCTCGACAAGGGGACGGACGCTCCTCGCAACCTTTTCCACCGATTCCTTCATGTCGAACCGCTCGTGGGCAACCTTCAGTTGCCCGGCCTCGATCTTGGAAATATCCAGCACGTCGTTTATCAGGGATAAAAGATGATTGGCGCTGCTTTTCACAATAGTGAGCTGTTTCTCCTGCTCTGCGGTTATCGGGCCTCCCAGGCGCTGCAGCAGGACACCGGTAAAACCGATGATGGAATTGAGCGGGGTGCGCAGTTCATGGGACATGGTGGCAAGAAAAGCCGACTTCAGGTGGTCCGCTACCTCGGCCCTTTCCTTGGCCTCACGCAGGGTCTCGGTGTAGGCGGTCCTTTCCCGGAGCAGCTCTTCGAGACGGGCCTGGTTCAACATCAACTTCTCTTCGGCCTTCTTCCGGATGTCCACCTCTCTTCCCAGGCGCCAGGTCCACAAGGCAAAGAGCCCTACCAGCAGCAGCGCGCCTCCCACGATCTTCCATATAAGGCCGTAATTGATGCGACTGTGGGGGCGCATGGCGATCCATTTGGTATAGATGGCATTTTTCTCATTCTCCGGGATTGTCCGCAAAGCCTCGTTGATGATGGGCTCAAGCACGGACCAGTCTCCACGGATACCCATGGACAATTGATAACGGTAGGGTGTCTCGCCCGCCATCCTGACATTATCCAGTTCCAGTTCGCCCAGGTAGTACTCCGTGGTCATGGTGCTCCCCACGAATGCATGAGCCTGGCCCTGGGACAGCATGCGCAGCGCCTTTTCCGTCGTCTCCACGGAAACCAGGTCCAGTTCGGGGCGCTCGGCCTTCAGGATATCCTCGCTGAAATGCCCCGCGACCACCGCGACCCTTTTGCCGGCCAGCTCTTTGATGTCACCTATATAGAGCGCATCCCGCCGGGTGAATATGCCTATGGGGAGGAACAGATAGGGATCGCTGAACACCATGAAACGTTCCCTCTCCGGCGTACGGGTAACGGCGGCCAGCATGTCCACCTCACGACCCTTGAGAGCATCCACAAGCCGTCGCCAGTTATCCCCCTTCACGATAACGAACCGCACTCCCAGTATCTCGCCAATCCTGTTCAGATAGTCGGCGGATATGCCGTGGGGAACTCCGTTCCTGTCACGGAACTCCACCGGCGCCCAGTCCGAATCCAGCCCCACCCGGATGGTGGGGTGGGCCCTCAGCCAGGCATGCTCCTCCCCGGTCAGGTCAAGTCCGGCCGACTCTTCCCTCAGCCATTTGCGACGGATGGCATGCTCCTCGTCCACGCTGATGGAGGCGAGGGCCTTGTCCAGGATTGACACCAGCAGAGGTTCGGCCTTCCGGACGCCGAACTGCAGTTCCGACTTTGGCCCGGCAAGCCTCCCCATCAGCCGCAGGTTGTTGAACAGCTCCTTTTCAATGAGGTACACGGCCACGGCGCGGTTGCCTGCATAGGCGTCGGCGTCTCCCCGCGAAACCGCGTCCAGCGCCGCGGAAGTGGATTGGTATTCCCGGATCTTCACGGAGGGGAAATTATTGCGGAAATGGACCACGTTGTGGAAGCCCCGCTCCAGGGCGATGGTCTTGCCGGCGAGATCGCTCTCGTTGTTGAAATAGGCGCCCCCCTTGCGCCCGACAATGACGTGGGAGATAACGATGTAGGGGCGGGTGAAGTTGAAATCCTTCTTCCGTTGCGGCCGGCTGGTGACATCCATCAATGCGTCCAGCTCCCCGCCAAGGGCCTTTGCGTAGTTTGCCTGGAAGAGACCGGGCGCCGGAACGAGCGCCCCTCCCAGGCGCCTGTTCATTGCATCCAGATAATCCTTGCCGATCCCCGCTGGCGTCCCGTTGGCGTCCAGATAATTGATGGGCGGCCAATCGTTCATGGCGCCAACCAGGATACGCGGATGCCGGGCCAGCCAGTTTTTTTCCTCTTCCGTAAGGCGGATGGTCACCCGTTCCGTCTTGCGTTCCTGACCATGCGCCGGTGACGGAACAGCGGCCGGTAAAAACATTGCCCATAAGGCAAAGAGGATGAGATATCCGTATCCGCTGGAAAACGACATCAAAATCTCTCCCTTGCGCCGGCCGTTTCAAACCCCGTTCCCGGCGGCGATACCATACCTCATCTCTTTCCTTCAGGCAGAAACCTCTGAACATCCTGCACGAAGGTCTCGGGGTTAATGGGCTTCTCTATATAGCCGGTACACCCGGAGGCGAGGGCCTTCTCCCGGTCCCCGGCCATGGCATAGGACGTAACCGCCACAATGGGAATATCCGCCAGGTCGGGATTGGCCCTCAGACGGCCCGCCACCTCGTAACCGTCCATCAGGGGCAGCTGGATGTCCAGGAGAATCAGATCCGGCCGCATACCGGCGGCGGCATCGATCCCCTCCCTGCCGTCCCGGGCCGCGCACACCTGGAAACCGTGGCTTTCCAGAAGAAACGTGATCAGATAGAGATTCTGTTCATTGTCCTCTATGTACAGCACCGTCGTTGCCATGGTCCCCCCTCGGAATCCCTATTGCTTGCCGTCGAGAATGTCGCGCACCCTTTCCAGAAGCGTATAGGGCGAAACCGGTTTCTGCAGATATTCTTCGTGCTCATCGATGAGAGCTTTTCCCGAAATGACATCCCTCGGATACCCGCTCATGAAGATGTGCTTCAGCTCCGGAGAAATGGCCAGCAGGTCGTCCAGAACCTGACGCCCGTTTTTCCCCGGCATGATGATGTCAATGATGGCCAGGTCAAGTCGTCCTTTCAATTCTTTCACGATTCCGACCGCTTGCATACCATCCGCCGCCGGATGGGCCTGATAGCCGAATTCCCCGAGGATTGCCGTGAAGAGGTTGCGGATCACCTCGTTGTCTTCCACCACAAGCACGACCTCGTCACCTCCGCGCATGGCAGCCATGGAAGGACGGTCCGTCTTCACGACCTTCACGGAAGTCAGCGGCAGATAGATGTTGAAGACCGTCCCCTTTCCGGGCTCGGAACTCACGTCCACATACCCGTTGTGCTGTTTCACGATTCCGTAGACGATGGCAAGGCCCAGACCGGTACCTTTTCCCGACTCCTTGGTGGTGAAAAAGGGATCGAAGATGCGCTGGCGGGTTTCTTCTTCCATCCCTTGACCGGTATCTTCCACGGTCAGGAGCGCATATCGGTCTCCTGTCTTTCCAAATCCCCGCCTGGAATGGAAATCCTCATCAATGGTAATCCTCTTCGTCTCTATGAACAGGGTTCCACCATCGGGCATGGCATCCCTGGCATTGGTGGCCAGATTCATGAAGACCTGTTCCAGTTGCCCGCTGTCACCAAGTATGAACAGGGGCTCTGCGGCCTGGGTCACGCCCAGGATCACATCCTCGCCGATCACTCGCTTGAGCAGCTTCAGGGACTGTTGTACAACCTCATTGAGGTCCAGCCCGTCCATGCGCAACGCGTCTTTTCTGCTGTAGGCCAGAAGACCCCGGGTAAGGGCCGCGGCCCTTTCTCCGGCAGAGATTATCTCCCTCAGATTTTCCCTTGAGGGGTCTTCCGGCGGCATCTTCATCTGGACGAGAGCGCTGAATCCGATAATGGCGGTAATAATATTATTGAAATCATGAGCTATGCCACTAGCGAGAACGCCGATGGCCTCCATCTTCTGCGCGTGGTGAAGCTGCTCTTCCAGCGCTTTTCGTTCCGTAATATCCCGTATCACCGAGATGTATCCCATATCCTTGCCGGCCTTGTCTCTCAGTATGTTTCCCGAAACCTCGGCAGGAAACGATTCACCGTTCTTCCGGCGGTAGAGCGTTTCCAGAAGGCCAGGCGCCTGATTATCCTCGCCGGGAGTGTAATGCCTGGCAGTCTTTCTGTATGCTGCTTCGTCCGCAAACAGCATGCGCGAGCTTTTCCCCAGGATCTCTTCGAGAGTGTAGCCAAAAACTTTTCGAAGAGCAGGTTCATTGGCATCCATGATAACCCAGTTCCCGTCGACTACTATCACGACATCCCGGATATTGTGGAAGAAACTTCGAAACTTGCTTTCACTGGCGCTCAGCTCGCGCACCTTTTCCTCCAGCCTGGTGGCGATGACCCGGCTGTAGCTGCGCAGATATAGTTCGTCGTTTTCCAGAAGGGAAGCGTTGGGCGCGGGCCTGCGCTGTTCCGCCGAGGCCAGGATATTGTTCAGTATCCGGACGAATTCTTCGGGGTCTTTTGGTTTGGCGATGAAGGCATCGGCGCCGAGGGAAAGGGCAAGCTCCTCGTCGCGGTCCCCGGTGTAGACCGCCGAGTAGAAGACAAAGGGCACCTGTTTTATTCCGGGCGTGCGGCGCACCTCGCGCAGAAACTGGAAGCCGTCCATTTCCGGCATCAGCGCATCGGAGACGATGAGGATGGGCCTCTCCCGGACGGCCGCGGCCAACCCCTCGGCGCCGTTGTCCGCCTCCAGAATGCGGCACTGGAAAATATCGAGATAGTAGCGAAGCAGCAGCCGGTCGTTCTCGTTGTCATCAACTATGAGAATGGCGGGTTTTCCGGCGGTGTCCGGTCTATCTTCTTCATTGTTCATGGGCTCCCCCGTTCACTTCCCTGGCCCGTCTGCGCCCGCGGCGGCGGGCGCGCTGTTCCTTTTCAGCGTACCCATATGGTTCACGACCTCCTCCACGATCCGTCCGGCGGTCTTGCGCACGTCCTTTTCCGACGCGTTCTTCTGCATGACGAACCTGGCCGCGGCCACATAGGGATTCATGAGCAGGATCGCGCCCGGCGCCCTGCCGGGGTCCTTTTCCGCGCCGAAGACCATGAACGGCGCATCCGGATCAATGGCAAGGTCGCTGATGGAGACGTAGAGCTCCATCTCGGTCGCGCCGGCCCCGAAACCGATAACGGCGCGAACGGCCCGCTTCCCCTGGTCCATTTCCGTAAAAACTCCGCGAATCAGCCACCCGTCTCCGGGGAGCGAGGCCCCCGGAATAGAGCGGACGGCCTTTATCCCCTTGGCGGTGAATCCCCTCACCAGAGACTCCGACATCAGCTCTACCAGCTGCCCGGCCGTCCACTGGGGATCGTTGCGCCGTAACATGCGGGGCAAGACCCGGCCGGCGATACCGCCACGCTCACCGGTGTCCTTTCGGGCCGTGTCGTCCCCAAGCTCGAAATCCTGGATATAAATGGCGGAGGGAGGGGAAACCGGCCGTCGGGCACCATCCATGCGCGTTTTGACCTTCACATCTCCGGTAATCATTTTCGTGATTTCCCCGGCCATGGAAGCGAAAGGAAGAAAAAACAGCAGGGACAGCGCGGCAAAGGCGGCGGCCATAGGGCCGGGACCACGGCAAATGGCTTTCATACGTATTCCCCCCTCTAAGCTGGATGCGGAGATTTGACGCAAGCATTCCCACAACAATAACACGCCGGCCCGGTGTTTCAAGAGCGCCCTTTCAGGGCGCGGTTGGTCCTGGCCGTGGGCGTAGCGCTCCAGGGGTCATCGGGCCAGGGGTGCTTCGGGTAGCGCCCTTTCAGCTCCCGCTTCACCTCGCCATAGCCTTTTTCCCAGAAATTGCGGAGGTCCCTGGTCACCTGCACCGGCCGCCCCGAAGGAGAGAGGAGGTGCAGAAGCAGTTTCACCCTCCCCGCGGCCACCACGGGCGTGTCCGCCAGGCCGAACAGCTCCTGGAGCTTCACCGCCAGGACCGGCTCCATCCCGGAAAGGTAATCGATCTCCGCCCGCCGCCCGCTTGGGGCAAGCACATGGGTTGGCGCGCGCTCGTCCAGAAGGCGGAGCTGTTCCCGTGAAAAGAGGGCGCGCAGAGGGACGAGGAGATCCAGGGCCTCGAGATCGCGCCTGCTCCGGAGGCCGCACAGGTAAGGGCCGAGCCATTGCGGAAGGGTCTCCATGAGGCTCTCCGGTTCGATATCAGGCCAGACCTCTTCCGGAAACGCGGTCCTCATCAGCCTCGCCCTCCCCTGGAAAACCCTTACGGGCTTTCCCCATCCCAGGGCCTCCAGTCCGGAATCACGCACGGCGCCAAGGAGCAGGGGGAGGGCCTCTTCATCGGACGCCGTCGCCTGCCTCCGGGCAAGGGCAACGGCGCCGATGCGCTCTTCATCCCAGGCAAGGACCCGTTGCCGGTCCTGGTCCCAGAAAACCGTCCTTTCCCTTCGCAGCCGCTCCCGGCATTCCTGGCGCACCTGTTCCGGCGTCAGGGCGGACGCCTGGTGGATCAGACCCTCGCCGCCGGTCCCGGCATCCACCTGGAAGGCCAGGATAAGCGGCCTTCCCCGGACACCGCTCCTGGAAGAAAGACGGGCGCCCCGGCCGTTGGCCAGGAGGAAGCGCTCTCCCCCTGCTTCCCGAGCGGCGGCAATGCGATCAGGATAGGCGGCCAGGAGAAGCCTGGACATATCCTCCGGCCCGGGCCGCGACCCGCGACTCCCCGCCGCCGGACCTCCACCCGTCAGCCGGGATAACTGGGCGGCGGCGCGCTCAACGGCCCGAACCGCGCTGTCACGCGCCGGGCCTCTTTCCTTGCTCGCTCTCCCGGTAACCGCCTCATAGCGTTCCAGCAGGTCCGATTCACACACCCGCGCGCTCTCTCCAACTCCATAGCGAAAGATGTCCCGCTCGGAAAGGAGCGCGGCCGTCATGGCAGCGAATCCTCCCATTCCCAGCTCCTCGCCCCGCAGCAGGAGTCTGGCCAGGCGCGGGTGCAGGGGCATTTCCGCCATCCGTCTCCCGACCATTGTCGGACGTCCGTCCCGGTCGATGGCGCCCAGATCACGCAGCAGGTCCTTTGCGGCCGAAAACGAGGACAGGGGCGGGGGATCGAGCCAGGAAAGGACACCGGGATCGCTTACGCCCCAAACGGCCAGGTCCAGGGCCAGCGAGGAAAGGTCGGAGACCAGGATTTCAGGGGTGGAGAAGGGGACCATGGCGTTATATGTATGGCGGCCGAACAGCCGGTAACAGACGCCGGGCGCCAGCCTCCCCGCCCTCCCGGCCCGCTGATCCGCCGATGCCCGCGACTCCCTGACCGTTACCAGCCGGTTCAGGCCGCTGGAAGGGTCGTGTCTGAGCAGGCGCGAAAGGCCGCCGTCCACCACCACCCTGACCCCTTCGATGGTAAGGCTCGTTTCGGCGATATTGGTGGCCAGGACCACCTTCCTCCCTGTTCCCGGAAGGACGGCCTTCTCCTGCTCGGCAAAGGGAAGGTCTCCATACAGCGGATGGAGCGCAATGGTCCGGAGGTCCGGGTCACCGGCCAGTATCTCGTGGCAGGCCCGGATCTCGCCGGAACCGGGGAGAAAGGCAAGGATGTCACCCTCGGTCTCGGACAGCGCGCGGCGGACGGCGCCCGCCATGCGCAAGGCGAAGCGGTCGCGGGATTCACCCAGATAGCGCGCCTCCACCGGAAAGGAGCGCCCCTCGGAGACAATTACCGGCGCGTGGTCCAGCAGCTCCGCCAGGGGACCGCAATCCAGGGTCGCCGACATCACCAGGATCTTCAGATCCGGCCGCACCTCCCGCTGCGCCTCAAGACAGAAGGCAAGGGCCAGGTCGGCATGGATGCCGCGCTCGTGGAACTCGTCGAAAATGACCATGGAGACGCCTTCCAGGCACGGGTCCGCCTGAAGCCGGCGGGTGAGGATCCCTTCGGTCACCACCTCTATGCGGGTCCTGGCGGAAACGCGCCGTTCGAAGCGCATGGCGTAGCCCACGGTCCCGCCGGCCTCCTCGCCCAGGGAGGAGGCCATGCGGTGGGCCGCATGAGCCGCGGCGAGGCGTCGCGGCTCCAGCATGATGATGCGCCCCCCGCCCGGTTCCGGCAGATCCAGAAGCGCCAGGGGAACACGGGTCGTCTTGCCCGCGCCCGGAGGGGCATGGAGCACCGTATTGGGGGACAACGCCACGGCGCGCAACAATTCAGGGAGCACGGGATCGATGGGGAGTGGAACTTTCACGGAGATGGGGGCAGGGCAATGGTTCATCTTGCTCTCTTGAAGGACGTTTCTCTTTCAGTCAGTAATAGAAATTAGCCTTCTTCTCCAACGGCTGTCAAACGATTTTGAATTGACAAAGGGGGTCAGACCCATTGCCTGACCCCCTTGCGCCAACAACGGTGTCAGGCTCGCCTTTTCGCTATTTAGAATGGCGAAAAGACGAGCCTGACACGGCATCAAATTAGCTCACTCGGTCAATCCCCCTATGTAGAGAACGGGTGATGACCAGGTGGCATTTCCTCCGCCCGATATGGAACCCCACTCCACGGTCCTGTTCGTAACCTTTATCAGAACCAGAAACTTCTTCCCGCGAAGGACCAGGTCATAGATATTCAGTCCTTCTTTCGCGGGAATCTTGTTGATCGCCGCTCCGGAAGCGGCCGGATTGAATTGGGGCGTTTCCGTGCCCGGGAAGTCATAGGCCTTTCCTCCCGTATACTCGTGTGTATTGAAAAAATACCTGGTTGTATTAAAGCTGTCATCCGGCGTTACTATGGACATGTTGAAGGAGACAACGCCTGTTTGCGGGTTCCTGTTTCCAGACGGATTATAGGGATGAGGTGATGTGTTATCGTCGAGCAAGGTTATCGTCAGCCTGTCGATCCTCCCTCCGAGGTCCGCGAGGATATGGTTGTACCTGTCTGTAAACGGAAATCCATAGGCGCCTGGATAGGTATTGGCAATAATCTTTGCGTATTTATTGTACGAAGCGCCCTGGAAGGGAGGGGCTGACCACCATTTGGAACTGTCATTGGCGCCCGGCTTGACGAATCCCAGGTTGAATCCGGTAACGAGGTCCCTGTAGACCGCGGAATAGATGTCATTATCCGCCACATGATGCGGCGCCCCATTCACGGTATATGCTCCGTTGCAGGTATAGATCCCGTTATGGGCCTTGAGATCCGTCTTGCTGTACATAAGGCTCGTCATCGGAATGTTTATGGTATGGCCGCCTTCGCTCAGGGTAATTGCCCCGGTTGATATGGCGCCGGTGAAATGGTAGCTCCGGGAAGGTTTTCCGTAAAAGACCCCCGCAATGGTAAGGGTTGACCTGTTCAAGGTGGAAAGATAGGCGTCAAACCCTTCATATGCCCCCGGACTCTTCACCGGAGATAGTATCCTGACAATCTCGTGCCCGCTTGCCCCGCCCCTGATCACCGCGGAAGAAGGGTCGGACATGATACCGGCCAAGGCGGCTTCAATACTATTTCCCGTCTGGTTTCCGGCGAGCGTCAGATGCTCTATGACGGTTCCCTGTATCGATGTTTCCAGAATCATCGGTATCGAGTAGAAATCAACGGCCGTCAGGTTTGCTTTCCCGCCGTCGCCATAGGTCAGCTCGACTTTGTCAAAACGGGTCCTGTAGTCCTTGTCGGCCGAATTGGCGCCATCCGGCGCATCCGAAGAAAGGGCCTTGTCGTAGGATATATAGATGCGCCCCGCCTTCACGGAAGTCAGGCTGAAATCGGCGGATTTGCCGTTGAGAACCGAATCACTTTTCCTGTCGATGTTCAATGGGGCGCCCGTGAATCTGATATGGGCGGTTCTCCCCGATTTATTGAGTATGGTTACCGTCAGCCCCCCTTTGGAGGAACCGAACTCGACAGTGTCCCGGGTCTCGTCTGAAGAACAGCCAGATAACCCGAAAACAAACATGGCCGTGAAAAAAACACCGAGGAACTGCCTCGTCCTTCCTATCCTTCTTTTCATGTCATTATCCTCCAGGAATAGTCCGGCTGTGAAGCAAGGTTGAAACCGTGAAACGCTGACGGCGGGTTTTCCGGTATCGAAAAAGCCATAAATAAAACTACATTCTACTGGAAACAAATATATGTCAAGCCTGTTTCAGGCCAGTAATGAAACAGTTGTAAATTTCGTTTCTTTCGCAAGAAACCCCACGGAAACAAAGCAAATCTGTTCCGGATTTTCACCCCCTGTTTGCCTTTTCATAAATATCTGTTTTTTAATGTATTATTCCGGTTCGATTTGTCGAGAATCCCTCTTCGGGATCGATATGGTTTTTTTGACATTGCCCTTCGATTGGGGTATTTTCGGGAAACGCGCCAGATAACACGCCTCAAAAAAAGACGTTCTACCGGAAAAAAGTATTGCCCGCGGCAAGGAGATTGAGTGAATGTACACCCGCAAAGATACTCCCTTCAATCCATTCACTCTCTCCTTTCTCGACAAAGACCTGGAAGCCGGGTTCCGTGAGGATTTCTTCGCCGGAAACATCGCCCAGTACCGCATGGATCTGCTGCTGGGATGCTTTCTCTATGCGGCGTACGGTTTCCTGGACTACTGGATAATGCCCGAAATCTGTCTCGAGATGTGGCATATCCGTTTTCTGGCGGTCTGCCCCATCCTCCTGGGGATATTCTTCCTTACCTACTGGAGACACTTCAGCAGATTCATGAATCCCGCGTTCTTTATTGCCGGCTTCTCCGCCGGCGCCGGGATTATCGCCATGATAATCAAGGCGCCTCCGCCGGGCAATTACCTGTATTACGGGGGATTGCTCCTCTGCCTCCTCTTCTATCACCGGATCCGTTTTTTCACGTCAACCATACTCTCCTGGAGCATCTTTCTCCTCTACGAAATAGCCGCGATTTTTTGCGCAAGCACGCCCAGGGCCGCCCTTATCAGCAACACCTTCATCTTCTTCTCCTTCATCATAACCGGAATGTTCATGTGTTATACGCTGGAGCGACACAAACGATCGGACTTCCTGCTGCGCGGCGCCATCATGGATCGCAACAACGAGATCGTCGCCGCATACGGGGAGCTGGAACGGGAAGTTCAGGAGAGAAAACAGGCCGAGGAGAAAAACCGGCGCCTGGAGGAGCAGCTGTACCAGTCTCAGAAAATGGAGGCAGTGGGTCAACTGGCCGGGGGCATCGCCCACGAATTCAATAACATCCTCGCGGCGATCATCGGTTACGCCGGATTTCTCAAGGTGAAAATGGGAGAAAATGATCCGCTGCGGGTCTATGTGGAAAAAATCACCTCTTGCGGCAACCGCGCGGCCGACTTGACAAAGGACCTGCTCGCCTTCAGCAGAAAACAGCGGATAACGCCCCAGCTTATTGAGCTGAATCAACTGCTGGAAAACGCCGGACCGCTCCTCACCATGATGGTGGGAGAAAAGATAGATCTCGCCGTGAACGGATGCGGGAGTCAGCTTTGGATACAGGCTGACGCCGTTCTTCTGGAGCAGGTCCTCCTGAATCTGGCCTCCAATGCGCGGGACGCCATGCCCGAGGGCGGTTCCCTGACCATCAAATGCGCCATGCTGGAAACAGAGGATGGAGCGCTCCCCTGCCACGGCAGGGTAAAGCCCGGCCGATATGCGCGCATCACGGTTGAGGACAATGGAAAAGGCATGGATGAGGATACCAGGACTCGCATCTTCGAGCCTTTTTTCACCACCAAAGAGGTCGGCAAGGGCACCGGCCTGGGACTCTCCCTGGTCTACGGAGTCATAAATCAGCACAACGGCTTTATCGATGTCTCTTCAAAACCGGATGAGGGCGCCGTTTTCAGGATATACCTGCCCCTGGTCCCTTCTCCGGGCTTGACCGCCCCCAGAATCGATGGCAGACCACTGAACGATTGCCCGGACCACGAACCCACGGAGCATGGCTTTCAAACGGAGCATATCCCATGAAAAGAACATCCATTTTAATGCTTACCCTCCTGTTTCTCATGCCGGCCGCCTTATGTCCGGCCGTCGAGACGGGAACGCCTTTTCCAACAAAAGAAGGTTTCACCCTTCAACTGCCCGGAGGCTGGAAACCTATTCCGGAAGAGGTTCTGGACGCATACGAACGGGAGATCGCCAGGATGGCGCCCAAAGCCGGGAATCAGGATTACGATTACGGCTTCCAGCTTTCCTCCGCGCGGAAATGGTTCGCCTACCCTTACATCCTGGTCCAGATAAAGAGCTCCGGCAAGGTTCCGCAAGACCAGTTACGCTCAATGGCGCGCATCGGCGAAGCCATGGATACCGGCTTCGCCAGGGCCCGCGAATCCATTTCCTCCATCGCCGCCAACGGGAAAATGGGTGAGCCGGTCCTGGACGAGGCCGCCCACACCCTGTGGACACGGATATCCGTTGATGTACAGGGGGTGGGAACCATAAACGGGCTGGTGGGGACTGTTCTCACCGAAAAAGGCTTCATCCAGATCTCCTGCTACGCCAAGGAGAAGGAGTTCCAGGGATACCTGCCGCTGTTCGAAGGCATGATAAGGGGCGCGGTCCTTTCCGATGATCTGAGGTACCGGCCGGAAGGCGCGGGTTCCGTGAAGACGCCCGGTGGGATCGGGACCGGCGCTATGGCCGGGATTGCCGCCTTGCTCGCCGCTGCCGGAGTTCTGTTTCTGCTTGTCGCCAGGGGAAGGAGAAAAAAGGGGTAACAACTGACGGGATGGGGGCGAAACCGGCGGACCATGACCGGTATCCGGCCGTTATTCCACCTTGACCACTCCCGAGGTCGCTTCGATGTAGTTCACCGGCGCGCCGAACAGGGCGCGATGGGCAAGGATCCTGCCTCTGAAAAATATCACTTCTCCGGCGGTGACGGATAACTGGTCTTCGTCCTTGACAACCCTGATGATGACGCGGCGACCCAAACGATCGCGTCCCTCTATCCGGTAGTGGCGCGTCCTCTCGTGCATCCTTTTCACGGTTATCTCGAAATCATAATGGTTGCCGACCCTGCCGAAAAAACCCGATTTCGGGGGCATGGCTCCCCATTGCCGCAACGAATCGCTTTCCGCCCTTTCGATGGCCCGTTCGGCATTCCCGACAACTGCATCAACGCCTTCTACGCCGGCGCAATACCCGCGGACCAGGGGAAGCATGGCCTTGCACGCCTCCAGCAACTCCGCCACAATGGGAGACGAGACGGCCGGGCCGCGGGAGCCTGCTCCAGTGTTGAGATCCTTCAGTGCGTGACCCATGGGACCCTCCAAAATATTTTTCTGCAAATAATGTAACTTCAGCACAGATCTGAAGATACCGGCAAGATTCCCCCGCCCGTCAAGGGAAGGGGAAGCAAGTTCTTGTCGACCATGCAACAATGCTGCATAGTTACCAAAAAATAACATCTTTTCGGCAAAACTCATAGAGCTTGTCCACCGGTCCGCCAACAACGACGCGGAAGGCGTAAAAAAACCCCTGTGGATGAAAATGAGGACATCCGCAGGGGGGAACCAAAAGGAGAAGTCTACAACGTGCAAATACTATAGCGCGGATGGGAAAATGCGCAATCAGTCAACACGAATTTCTTTACCACCGAAGGAAATCCCGAAAACAACGACCAGAAAAATGCCGGCCTGCCTCTCATCCTCCCCCAACGAACCAGATGATATCCAACCGGTCCCCTTCGGCGAGAACGGCGCTTCCATACTCGCTTCTCCGGAGAAGGGAACGGTTCAGTTCAACCGCAACGGGCATCGGATCGCACTCGATGGATTGCAGATATTCTTCGACGCTCATGGCGGTTATCATACGTTCTTCACCATTTACGGTAATCTTCATCTCTACCCCCTGGACCTCTTCGCTGTCATCCTGACCGGGATCACAGGCCACCCTCCGGCCTCACTAACCTCAAGGCCTCCGCCAGGGGGTCGCCGTTGCCGTCCAGCCAGCGGATATGAATCCCCTGGCGTTCCATGCGGCGGAACCAGGTCTCCTGACGCTTGGCGAAGTCGTGGATGGCGCTGTTGAGCTTCTGGAACAGGTCGTTGCGGTTCAGCTCACCCTTCAGGAAGCGGGCTACGAACCGGTATTCCAGTCCGTAGAACTCGAGGGTCTCGTACGGAACCCCTTCCCGGTGGAGCCGATCCACCTCTTCGATGAGGCCGGCGTTCAGACGGGCTTTCAGCCGCTCGGTGATCCGGAGGCGCAGGTCGCTCCGCTCCCACCTGACGCCGAATATAACGGGGTTGAATGGCGGCAGGGGCTCCGGCTCATGGCTTCGCTCGTATTCGCCGATCTCGATGGCCCGGGTCAGGCGATCCCGATCCAGCAGGTCCGTGGTGTTGTGGAGGCGCGGATTAAGGGCCTGAAGACGTGAGGCAAGCCCTTCAGTGGAAAGGGGTTCCAGTTCCGCCCGCAGGACAGGGTCCGGCGGGACTTCCGCCATGCGGTATCCCTTCAGGACGGAATCGAGATAAAGGCCCGTGCCTCCGGCGATGACCGGTATCCGGCCGCGCCCCCGGATATCCTCCATGGCAGCGAAACAGAACCGCTGGAAACGGAAGACATTGAACTCCTCACCCGGGTCCAGGATGTCGATGAGGTGATGTGGTATCTCTCCGTACTCATCCAGGTCCTTGCCGCTGCCGATGTCCATGCCCCGGTAGACCTGCCGGGAATCGGCGGAGATGATCTCGCCTCCCGTCTCCCGGGCGATCCCCACCGCCAGCCGTGTCTTGCCCGATGCCGTGGGTCCCAGGATCACTATGGTGTCATAGTCCATGTATCCTCGCATTGTGGGCGGTTGGATTCCTTTCTCCATTAGATTTTGCCGTTTTCTTTTGTCTTCCAAGTTGCCGCCGCTTGGGGTAGTATCTGCTGCCGATAACTGAAAAACGCATTCACCGGTCATTCCATGGAGGCTCGCTATGGCAAAGACTTCTTCCGCATCCACCCTGGACTCCATCTCACTTCTGTTTATCAGGCTCCCCTTGGGGCTGATCTTCGCGGCCCATGGCGCCCAGAAACTTCTTGGGCTGTTCGGCGGCCAGGGACTCACGGCAACCCTGAAGAATTTCGAGGCGCACCTGGGCATTCCTCCAATCCTTACTCTTCTGGCCATCATCGCCGAATTCGGCGGCGGGATCGGTATTCTCTCCGGTTTTCTTACCCGATTTTCCGCCGCCGGCATAGCAATTACCATGGCGGTGGCCATCTACAAGGTCTCCTGGGTCAACGGCTTCTTCCTCAACGCCACCTGCGCCTCCGGCAGGGGGCACGGCATCGAGTACAATCTGGCGCTTCTGTGCATGGCCATGGCCCTGGTGGTGACCGGCGGCGGCCATTGGTCCGTAGACCGCTTTATCTGGAAGAGGTAGCAAAGCGCCGGAGAAACGCCGGCAGAAACACCAGGGCGAACAGGGCCGTGGCGCCTATGCCGTAGTTGGTGGCCCAGCCGATGGAAGACAGAGCCCCGTAGTCGGCGAAGGCCAGTGAGCCGAAACCGGCGATGGTGGTCAGGGCGGACAGGAGGACCGCCCGGCCGGACTGGACGAAACTCTCCCGCTGTTCCGCCATGGCGACGCTGCCGGTCCTGTGTGATATCTGCAGACCGTAGTCGCACCCCATGCCGATGATGGTGACCAGCACCATGGTGTTCATGAAGTTAAGTCCCATACCGGTCAGCGACAACATGCCCATCATGGATACCAGGCCGCAAAGCACCGGAAAAAGGGAGAGGAGGACCCCTGAAGCTGTTCTGAAGCGGGACAGCAGAAGGATGAGCACAAGCGTCCCGCTCAGGATGAAGCCTGTCAGGAAACTCCTCCCCACGGACGAGGCCAGCTGGCTGCTCACCAGATCCACGCTCGTGGCCCGGGCCGCCGGATCGACGGCCGCCAGGTCACGCATAAAGTCCCGCTGCCGGAACTCCTTTCCCGAGTAATGCAGATAGAAAAGAAGGTGATACCATTCTCCGTCGCGGATCAGGTGGCGGTCCACAACCCCCCTCAAGGGAGACGCGGCAAGACGGGAGATCGCCTCCCCGGCCGGCGCCGGCCCGGCATCCCCCAGCGCTCCCAGTCCTTCCAGAAAAGGAGCGAAGTGCTCAAGGGCGAAACCGTTCCGCTCCAGGGCCCCGGTCACCCTCTTGCGCGCCCCTTCTCCTCCTTTGCCGGCGCGCAGCGCGGCCAGAGTCTCCGCCTGCGCCGCTTCACCGTTGATGACCTTCTCCAGGGAAGACACCTCAACCAGCCGGCCCTCGCGCCGGTACCGCTCCGCCAGTCCGCCAATCCTCCCTCCCCTCTCCAGCACGTCTTCCAGGTCCTTCCCGTCCACTGCCACAAGCATCTGCTTCGGGCTGATGCTCAGGTGTTTCTCCATCCTCTCCTGGGTCAGGAAGGCCTCGGAACTCCGGGGCTGGAGATTCTTCAGTTCTCCGTCGAAACGCACGAACAGTGAAGAGGCCAGAAGGCCCGCGGTCACGACCAGGGAAATGGCCATCAGCCGGCGGGAATGGCAAAGGCTGAAGTCCCATACCCGGCCCAGCCCCAGACCGGGGAGCGGCCGGCGGGCGGCGCCGGAAGATTGGCGCCCGGTAAAGGCAAGAAGCGGGGGCAGGAACAGAAAGGTGGCGTAAAGGGAAAAGAGCACCCCGAGACCCACCAGGAGTCCCAGTTCGGACAAGGCGCGCACTTCGGACATGGTCAGCGACAGAAAAGGGAGAATGGTCGTGAAGGCCGCGATGAATACGCCGTGTCCCGTATCGACGAAGGCCAGCCGCAGGGACTCCCGCTGATCCCGTCCGGCGGAGAGCTCCGAGCGGTAACGGTCATAGAGGTGGATGGAATAGTCCGTGCCGAGGCCGACGATGAGGGCGGTGAAGGCGAATGATATGATGTGTATGGATGAAAGAAGGAACCCGGCGGTCCCCAGGGCCAGGGTCGTTCCATACAGGAGGATCAAGGGTATCAGCAGTGTCGGAAGAAACCGGCGGTAGGTAAAGAAAAAGAGCCCGAGGACCAGGAACAGGGATGAAACGATACAGGCGACTATGTTCCTCTTCATCACCGACTCGTCGATGACGGCCGACAGATGCGCCCCGGCGCAGGAGATGCTCACCTTCGCGTCACGGCGCGCCTCGTTGATCCCGGCCACCAGCTTCCGGGCAAAGGCCATGTCGTTCACCGGCCTCGCCGGTTCGGCAATCATGATCAGCAACTGGCCGTCCCTGGAGAGGAAATAGGGGGACAGGGGGTCGAGATTGAGGGCCTGGCTCGCCGCCTTCAGCCGGGGGAGCACCAGTTCCCGCAGGGCAAGGGGGTCCGCCGCGGCAAGTTCCCGCATCCCCATGCCCATCTGACTGGCCAGTTCGGCGCGAGTCCGGGCCAGGGCCTGGTCCAGGCCGGGTTGCTGGAGCCGGGCGCGGAACGCCTCGACGCCCGAGGGTTCCAGGAACAGATGGGGATGGGTTACGGCATAACCGATGAAGCCGGCGAATGACTCAGCCTCACCGGAGTCGAAGACACGATAGGTGATCTTCGTGAATCCGGGGGCGCCATCCACCCGCACAGCCCGCAGGCGCCGGGCGAAAGCCTCGGCCTCACCGGGCAGTTTCCGGCTGTCCCCCTCCAGGAGGAAATAGGCCTCCTTCGCCCCGCCGGTCCATTCCAGAGAGTCCAGGAACAGGCGCAGGGGACCCTTTTCCGATGGAAACAGCTTGAAGATGTCGGTCTCGAACCGTGTGGCAGAGATGGAAAATGCCGCCGGGAGGAGGAGCAGGAAGGCAAAAACCAGGACATACCCGGGACGGGACGTGGTGACGCGAAAGAGCCACTCCATGTGCCGCCGGATACCACCCTCGACAAGCGCGAACAGAGCGCGAAAAATACCCGTTGCCATGACCGGTCAGAGCCCGCGGAATTCCGTCAGGGGGCGCGTCTCGATGCCGTCGAGGGCGGGTGTGAGGGCCGATTCATCAACGGGTTGATTGACCTCGGGCTCGTCAAACACGATCTTTACCATGCCACCCTCACGGTTCGCCATCTCTATGGTATGGGGAAAGGCGACCCCGTTCCGGTCGTGATAATCCGCATAGGCGACCCGATCACCGTCCTGGTTCGACTTGTGCGCCAGCAGCCCCCTGTCGTCATAGGAAAGAAGCTCTTTCCTGCCGTCAGCGGCCAGATACTCCCTGGCGCCCGCGCCCATACCTTCCCCGGCCCGAGGGGTGTCCACCACCCAGCGCATCATGCCCCATCCCCTGAGGGCGTTCCCGTCCGGAAGCTGGGAGACACGCCCCTGGTAGGCGGTCCGCTTTGAGGGCACGAGGCAGGTGATGAGATCGCCCGAGACAAACACATCCATCATGGTAAAGCCGAAAGGGGATAGTACGGCGAGGTGAAAGCGATCCGGGTTCTTGAAGACGAGGTAGCCGCGGCCGCCGATGCTCCCCGCCGCGGACCTGGCGGAAATTGAGACCTCGGACTGGAGGGTCTCCACCGCCTTGCCCGGGCCGGCGCTGGGCAGCGGTTTCGGGGTGGCGGCGCAGGCGGCCATGGAGAAGACGAAAAGCGCAAGGACAATGAAACGTACGGATAATGACGGTATCCTCAACAACGGCATGAAGGCTCCTTGTAACGGGCGTAGTTGTATTCCCGTATTGGGGAAGCCATGATAGCACACTTTTCCCGCAACGCGCCACCTTGCCATTCACAGGAAAACCGCTGCCCCAGCCTTTGTTCAGCTTCCCGCCTCCCTTCCATCGAGAACCTCGCCGATAATGGACACCAGGTTCGGCATGTCCGGCTTGGTGAGTATCCCGTCCGCGCCCAGGCTCTTCCACTTGCGGATGTTGTCCTCGCTGGCCAGGGAACTGAATATGAACAGGGGGATATCCCGCAGACGCTCGTTCGCCCTGACAAGGGACGTGAGGTGCAGACCGTCCATACGGGGCATCTCGATATCCGTTATGATTACGTCGAAGTCGAAGGAATCCGCCGCCAGTCTTTCGGATATGATTGCCCAGGCCTCTTCGCCGTTGATGGCCTCTTCGACGCGGTAACCGGCGGCCTGGAGGTTGGAGCTGATGGCGTTGCGGATGAAGGAGGAATCATCCACCACGAGAACCTTGCGCCGGGCGCCGTCGGGAACGCTGGTAATCGATTCATCCACCGGGGCCAGGGCGGTGGCTTGGCATAATTCGGCTATGATCCGCTCGAAGTCCAGAATCAGAATCAGGCGTCCCTCCATCTTGACCATGCCGGTTACATAGGCGCCTTCGCTGAGCTTGGACGGCGCGACAACCTGTTCCCAGGAAAGACGGAAGATGCGGGAAACGCTGTTCACGAGAATGCCGACCGTAACCCTGTTGAATTCCAGCACCAGAATCTTGTCAGGTTCGGCCGCGGGCCGCCAGCCAAGCACATTGGCCAGGTCGACGACCGGGATGATCCTGTTCCTGAGAGACATCATTCCGGCGACCATTTCAGGCGAGGAAAGGACCGGGGTGAGCCTGGGAGTACGGATAATCTCCCGTACCTTGGCGACGTTCACTCCGTAATAGTTTATCCTGTCGCCGTCGTTGACGCAGAATTCGACAATCTCCAGCTCGTTGGTTCCGCTTTCCAGCAATATATTGGTATTTCCAGCCATTTCCCGCTCCTCATATCCATGGTTTCCGCTTTCCGGCATTTCCGGCGCCAGGGTGACAGGAATACATATCGACAGGAAAGTGAAATACATGAGAGAAAATGACGCGCCTTTTTTCTTCTCGCAAGGGAAAAATGAAAGGTACAGAGGTGTCGCTAACTGGGGATGTATAAAAAAATCCCCCCGGTCCATTGCGGACAGGGGGGATGTGAAAGGCCATCCATGAGTCTGGAGGCTACTCCTGCCAGTAGATACAGCTCACCGGGCATCCTTCTATGGCTTCAATGATCTTTTCTTCCGGGGCGCCGCTGGGATCATACACCTCGGCAATATTATCACTGTTCAGGCGGAACACCTCCGGAGCGGTTCCGACGCAGATACCGCAACTTATGCAGGAATCCGCGTCAACATACGGTATTCTTGCCATTGACGGCGTTCTCCTTTCCGTCAGTCCTTCTCGAACATGCTCTTTTCGGCGCCGCAGATGGGACATACCCACTCTTCGGGCAGATCCTCGAAGGCCGTTCCGGGATTAACGCCATTGGGCGGATCACCCGCTTCAGGTTCGTAAAGATAATTGCAGATAGTGCAGCGATAACTGTCCATGATTTCCCCCTTTTTCCGTTCAATGGAAATCCGCCTGGGCGGCCCTGCCTCAAAACAGAGTCCAGTTTACCCGGTTTTCCGCACAGGGCAAGGGTCTGGTTGAAAAGGAATCGCAGCCGCGATGACAAGGAGGGAGGTAAGCCGGAGGAGGGTGAGGGACGCGGCGACAGGTGGTTATGCAATCCCTACCCGGACGAAGACGGGCTTGAGGATCCGCGCCACCTCTCCCGGAGAGATGGCGACCAGGAACCCCCGCTTGCCGCCGTTGAGATAGATGGTGGGCAGGCCCATTATGGTTTCTTCCATGTAAACCGGCATCCGGCGGCGCGTTCCGAAGGGAGAGGTCCCTCCCACCAGATAGCCGGTCATCCGTGACGCCTTTTCCGGAGCGCAGGGGGAAACGCCCTTCACGCCAAGGATGCGGGCCAGTTCTTTCGTAGAGACCTGAAGGTCCCCATGCATCAGGATGATCAGGGGATTGCCCTGATCATCTTCCATAACCAGGGTCTTGATAACGGTGTGCTCATCCAGGCCCAGTTCCCTGGCGCCCGCCGCCGTGCCTCCCTTCTCCTCATATTCATATAGATGGGGGGTAAACAGCGCATTTTTTTCACGAAGCTCCCGCACGGCAGGGGTTACGGGAAATCTGTCCTTTGCCATTAACTTCCTCGCTTTGGAACAGGGTAATCTATACCGTGGAATCCACTATACATTAAAAAGCCCCGGAGTTGATGCCCGGGGCTTTTTTTCGACCTGTTGAATAAATACTCTACCCTTTTACCACGTTGGCGGCCTGGGGCCCCTTGGCGCCCTGTACGACGTCGAAGGTCACCGGCTGTCCTTCCGAAAGAGACTTGAATCCGTCCCCCTGGATCGATGAGAAGTGTACGAATACGTCTTCCCCGTTTTCCTGCTCGATGAAACCAAAACCCTTGCTGTCATTGAACCACTTCACCACACCTTTTGCCATTCCCGCTTCCTCCTGTGATTTGCTTCCTCGGTTTGACCTTGGGCTCTATCCGTCGCCCCGTTACCGCCCGCGCATGCGGGCGGTTCCATTCCACATACCTTGTCAGATTGTCCTCGTCGCCTGCTCGGAACCCAGACTCTCCAGAAGCGCGGCATGGGCCGCGGCAAGGCGGGCGATGGGAACCCGGAACGGAGAGCAGGAGACATAATTGAGACCCACCTGGTGACAGAAGATAACCGATGCCGGATCACCGCCATGTTCGCCGCAGATGCCGATCTTGAGATTGGCGCGGGTGGCGCGGCCCTTTTCGCAGCCGATCTTCACCAACTGGCCGACACCGGACTGGTCGATGGAGACGAACGGATCCTCCTGCAAGACCCCCTTTTCCACGTACAGGGGAAGGAACTTGCCGGCGTCGTCGCGGGAAAGGCCAAAGGTCGTCTGGGTCAGGTCGTTGGTGCCGAAGGAGAAGAACTCCGCCTCGCGGGCGATCTCGTCGGCCACCAGCGCGGCCCTGGGCAACTCGATCATGGTGCCGATGAGGTAGTCCACCTTTACCCCGTAGCGGGCCAGCACCTCTTCGCAGACGGCCACGGCATTGGCCCTGAGGGTGCTCAGTTCCTCCACCACCGCCACGAGAGGAATCATGATCTCCGGGACGATGGTGAAGCCTTCGTTTTTCACCAGCTCGCACGCCGCCTCCATGATGGCCTGGACCTGCATGTCGTAGATCTCCGGAAAGGTGACACCAAGACGGCAGCCGCGGTGGCCGAGCATGGGATTGAATTCGTGCAGGTATTCCACCTTGTGCTTCAGCTTTTCGGCGCTCACTCCCATGGTCCTGGAAAGGGCCTCGATATCCTTGTCTTCCTGGGGCAGGAACTCGTGGAGCGGCGGGTCGAGGAGGCGGATGGTTACCGGCAGGTCCTTCATCTCGCGGAAGATGCCGATGAAGTCCCCTTTCTGCATGGGCAGGATCTTCGCCAGGGCCTTCTTGCGACCTTCCACGTCTTCGGCCAGGATCATCTCCCGAACAGCCGCGATGCGGTCCGCCTCGAAGAACATGTGCTCGGTGCGGGTCAGGCCGATACCCTCGGCGCCGAAATCACGGGCGGTCCGGGCGTCCTTGGGCGTGTCGGCATTGGCGCGCACGCCCAGCTTGCGGTACTTGTCCACCCAATCCATGATGGTCTTGAAATCGCCCGTAAGCTGGGGAGGCACGGTCGGCACCTGGCCGAGCATCACCTCTCCGGTTCCGCCGTCAAGGGTAATGGTGTCGCCCTTCTTCACGACGTTGCCGTTCACGGAGAATTCATTGTTTGCGTAGTCGACCTTTATCTCTCCACAACCGGCCACACAGCATTTTCCCATGCCGCGGGCGACAACGGCCGCATGGGAGGTCATGCCTCCGCGGGCGGTGAGTATCCCTTGCGCGGCATGCATGCCGTGGATATCTTCCGGGCTGGTCTCCACGCGCACCAGGATGACCTTCAGGCCCAGCTTCGCGGCTGCCTCGGCCTCATCGGCGGTGAACACGACACTGCCGCTGGCCGCGCCCGGTGAGGCGGGAAGCCCCTTTGCCACAACGGTGCGGGGCGCCTTCGGGTCCAGTGAAGGATGGAGGAGCTGATCGAGCTGGTCCGGGGAGACGCGCAGCACCGCGGTCTTCTCATCGATGAGCCCTTCTTTCACCATGTCCACGGCAATCTTGATGGATGCCCGGGAAGTGCGTTTGCCGTTGCGGGTCTGGAGCATGTAGAGGATGCCCTTTTCAATGGTGAATTCGATGTCCTGCATGTCCTTGTAGTGTTTCTCCAGGATATCGCGGATCTTCACCAGCTGCTGGTAGCACTCGGGAAGGACGTCTTCCATGGCGGGAAGGTCGCCCTCCTTGTGCTTGGCGCGGTTGATGGGCTGGGGGGTCCGGATGCCGGCGACCACGTCCTCGCCCTGGGCGTTCACCAGATACTCGCCGTAGAAGTAGTTCTCGCCGGTGGACGGGTCGCGGGTAAAGGCGACGCCGGTGGCGCAATCGTTCCCCATGTTGCCGAACACCATGGCCTGGATATTGACGGCCGTTCCCCAGTCCGCCGGAATGTTGTGCAGCCTGCGGTAGGTGATGGCGCGCTGGTTCATCCAGGAGCCGAAGACCGCGCCGATGGCGCCCCATAGCTGCTCTTGCGGATCATCGGGAAAATCCTGGCCCAGGGTCTCTTTGATCTTCGCCTTGTATTTTCCCACCAGCTCTTTCCAGTCAGCGGCGGTCAGGTCGGTGTCCAGATGGACGCCTTTCTCCTCCTTTTTCTGCTCCAGGAGCTCTTCCAGGAGAGAGCCGTCCATCCCCATGACCACGTTGGCGTACATCTGCACGAAACGGCGATAGGCGTCGTACGCGAAACGCTCGTCACCGCTCTGGCTGATGATTCCCCGCACGGTCGTATCATTCAGGCCCAGGTTCAGGACCGTATCCATCATGCCCGGCATGGAAGCGCGGGCGCCCGAGCGGACCGACACCAGCAGCGGCTTTTCGGGATCGCCGAATCTCTTGCCGACCAGCTCTTCCACCTTGCGGACATTGAGATTCACCTCATCCTTCAGCGAGGAAGGATAGGCGCGGTCGTTCTTGTAAAACTCGGTACACACCTCGGTCGTGATGGTAAACCCGGGGGGAACGGGAAGCCCGATGCTCGTCATTTCGGCCAGGTTCGCGCCCTTGCCGCCCAGCAGGGCCTTCATGTCCGTCGTACCGTCAGCTTTGCCGTTTCCGAAGAAGTAGACATATTTTGCCGCCATACCAATCCTCCTAAGTTAGTTGGAGGGGCCGGATTCCGGCCCCATTTTATCAAGAATTACAGGGAGTTATATCTCAACCCCTCTATATTCCCTCTCTGTCGGTCAGGCCGAAATCCTCGAAAAATCGGCAATGGCGCTGAAGAGGCGGGCAATGCCGGTAAGCAAGGCAAGCCGGTTGTTCCGCACCCTTTCATCCTCTGCCATTACCATGACTCCGTCGAAAAAGGCGTCCACCGGGCCTTTCAGACCCGCTATTTCCCTCAGGGCCGCCAGATAGTCCTTTTCGCCCGTCTTGACACGGGCCACGGACGCAACGGCGTCGAAAGCCCCGGCCAATTCCCGTTCCGCCTCTTCCTGGAAAAACCCGGCATCCACCGGGATATCCGTTCCCTCCTTCACGATATTGCAGACCCTCTTGAAGGCCACCGCCAGCGGCTCGAAATCCGGCCTTTGCCGGAATTCCGCCAGGGCGGCCATGCGCGAGGCCGTATCGTTCAGGTTATCAAAGGAAATCGCCACAACCGCCTCCACCACGTCGGATGGGTAGCGGCCGGCCATGAGATTGACGTAGCGGCCCCGGAAGAATTCCAGCACATCGGCGCGAACCTGGGATTCGTCACGGGTAAGCTTGTCCCGCAGCAGCGTCAGGGATGAGGCCACCAGTTCCGCCAGGGACAGTTCATATCCCCGATCCAGGATAATGGCGATAATCCCCAGCGCCGAACGGCGCAGGGCGTAAGGGTCGGCGGCGCCGGTCGGGATCAGCCCCACGCCGAAACAGCCGCAGATGGTGTCTAGTTTGTCGGCTATGGAAACAAAGGCCCCGATGTCGCCTGACGGAAGGTCTCCCCCTGCCTGCGTCGGCAGATAGTGCTCATGGATGGCCCTGGCAACGTCCGCTTCCTCGCCGGATATGAGGGCATATTCGCGCCCCATCACCCCTTGCAGCTCGGGAAACTCGCCCACCATGCCGGTCACCAAGTCGGCCTTGGCCAGGAAGGCGGCCCTGGAAACCTTGGCGGCGACTTCGGGACAAAGCCGTGAAGCAAGGCCTTCCGCCAGTTTCCTGAATCGTTCCATCTTCTCATGGGAGGTGCCGAGCCTCGCCTGGTAGACGATGCCCTTCAGGTCCTCCACGCGATCTTCCAGAGATACTTTCTTGTCCTCCTCGAAGAAGAAACGGGCATCGGAGAGGCGGGCGCGCAGCACACGCTCATTGCCGCGCCTGACCACGGCCGGATCCTCCGCCAGGGTGTTATTGACGGTTATGAAGTTGGGCAGAAGGCGCCCGTGCTCGTCAACAATGGAAAAATACCGCTGATGTTCGCGCATGGAGGTGATGAGCGCCTCCTTGGGAACCATGAGGAAGTCCGGAGAGAAGCTGCCGCATACCACGCTTGGATATTCCACCAGAAAGGTTACCTGCTCAAGCAGGCCCTCATCGGGGAGGACCCTGCCTCCCGCGGCGCGGGCCGCCTGTTCCACCTCGCAACGGATGATCTCCTTCCGTTTCTCCGGGTCGGGAATGACGAAATGGCGTTCGCACTCGTCCATGTAATGGTCGAAGTCACGCACCGGAAAGGATGCGTCGGCCATGAAGCGGTGGCCCCGGGAGGCGCTGCCGCTGGTAACGGCGCCAAAAGAAAAGGGCACCACCACCCCGTCGTAGAGGGCGACGATCCAGTGCATGGGCCTGGCGAAGCGGACATCCAGGTTCCCCCAGCGCATGGACTTGCGGAACGGAATGGCGCCGATGACCCTGGGCAGGATCTCCGTCAGGATCTCCGCGGCGGGACGGCCGATGATGCGCTTCGTGACGGCTACATATTCTCCCTTTTCCGTGGTCGCCAGGGCAAGATCGGCCACGGCCACGCCCTGGCCCCGGGCAAAGCCTTCCGCGGCCTTGGTGGGCCTGCCGTCCGCGTCAAAGGCGACCTTCTTCGCCGGCCCGAGCGCGGTAACCTCCGCGTCGGGTTGGCGGTCTTCCACCTCCCGCACCAGAAGGGCCAGCCTGCGGGGGGTCGCCAGCGTCCGCACCTCTCCATGGGAAAGACGGGCGGTCTCCAGTTCCTTGCGGATGAGGGTATCAAGATCCGCCATGGCCTTGGGCAGGAAAGCCGCCGGAATCTCTTCCGTGCCTATTTCCAGAAAAAGTTCCTTTCTCATGCCGGCGCCCCTCCTTTCAGAAGGGGAAAGCCGAGCCGCTCACGGAGCGCCAGGTAACCTTCGGCGCAGAGGCGGGCGACATTTCTCACCCTCCCGATATAGGAGGCGCGCTCGGTGACCGAGATGGCGCCGCGCGCATCCAGAAGGTTGAAGGCATGGGAACACTTCATGACGTAATCATAGGCGGGAAGCACCAGTCCCCCTTCGGCGAGGCGGATGCACTCCTGCTCGTACATGGAGAACAGCCGCAGCAGCATATCGACATCAGCCTCTTCAAAATTGTAACGGGAGAACTCCACCTCGCTCTGGTGGTGGATGTCTCCGTACTTGACACCCTTGACCCATTCCAGGTCATAGACGTTGTCCACGCCCTGCAGGTACATGGCTATGCGCTCGCAGCCATAGGTTATCTCGGAGGAAACCGGCTTCAGGTCGATGCCGCCCGCCTGCTGGAAGTAGGTGAACTGGGTGATCTCCATGCCGTCCAGCCACACCTCCCAGCCAAGCCCCCATGCCCCTAGGGTGGGGGATTCCCAGTCGTCTTCCACGAAGCGGATGTCGTGCTGGCTGGGGTTTATGCCGAATGCCTTCAGGGAGTTGATATAGAGGTCGAGAATATTCAGGGGGGATGGCTTCATGATGACCTGAAACTGGTAGTAATGCTGAAGCCGGTTGGGGTTTTCCCCGTAGCGGCCGTCCGTGGGACGGCGGGATGGTTCCACATAGGCTACGTTCCACGGTTCCGGTCCGAGAACGCGCAGAAAGGTGGCGGGATTAAAGGTGCCCGCACCCTTTTCCACATCGTAGGGCTGCTGGATGACGCACCCCTGCCCTGCCCAGTATCCCTGCAGGGAGAGAATCAGGTCTTGAAAGGTCAAAAGGCTTCCTCCGGTTGATTCATCAAACGTGGCGCTGGCGCCTGGAATAAAGGGCCGTACCGTAATGAATTTTCAGTTTTACTAAAAATATGAGAGCCGTTAGATTACCCGTAACTCCCTTTTGTGTCAAGGATTATTGGCTTTTATTTACTATCAGTGAACAACCTTTACCTCGCGCAGAAAGTGCAGCGACATGAGGGGACGGGTCAGGTGCGCGGCGATGGAGTCATCCAGGATTTTCCCCGCCTCCTCAAGAGATTGCGGAGAAAAGCGGATCACCCCGAACCTGCCGGTCTCCATGGCCTTTTTCAGGATATCGAGCGTGGCGTCCCCGGCACCCGGGTCCCCGCCGCGGGAGTCCAGGGAGAGGCGGTAGCCGACGATATTGAGCAGATTAACTTCGAAGAAACGCCGGTCGTCGGCACAGGGAGGAAAGGCGTCCAGGTATTCAAGATAAGAGGAAAGGAGACGATAGAGCCTTGGAACATAAAGCGCCTCCGGAATGAATCTGTCAACCAGCTCGCAGGCATATCCCGCATATCCGATCTTCGCCAGCTGGCTGCGGATGCGCGGAAAAACGGTCACTATTTCGGCGCTCCTGAGCGAGCACAAGCCTTCCTTCAGAACCAGGCTTATTCTGATGCGGGCGAAGATCTCGAAGGCGGGGCCGAAGCGTTTCACGCTCTTTTTCCCGTTACGGGCTATCCCGCGGAGTTTGCCGTGTTCGCGGGTGAACAGCGTAACAATCCGGTCCGCCTCGCCGTAGTCCATGGCGGCAAGGACAATGGCTTCACATTCCGTGGTCTGCATGGAAAACAAGGTATCACCGACCCTGAAGCAGGTCAATTAATCCCACGCCGTACGGGGTAGCGCCACCGGGCGAAGCTGAAGCCTTCAGCGCAGGCCCAGCCTGGTCATCAGCATTCCAATGTATTTATTAACGGGATGATTTCTGGCGAGTACCGGGATTGCGGGATTCTTTCGCTCACCGATGAGATTGATCTCCTTCAGGATTACCGCGCTTTCCTTGCATTGCAGCCCCTGCCTGAGAATTTTCAGGGCCTTCTGCCTGTGCCCGGCCATGAGGTGGATGCGCCCCAGGTGCAGATAATGGAGGGCGTTTCCGGGGTCGACTTTCAGCGCTTCCTTGCAGAGACAGATGGATTCGGGAAACTGGGAGCGGACCTTCGCCAGACATAACGCCAGATAGGAACAGTTCAGAGGTGACCTGTCAAGAGTGGCCGCCTGCTCGAAGCATGAAAGCGCCAGGTAGATATGCCCGTTCTCCAGAGCGGAAAGTCCCTTGCTGAAGATTTCCTCCACATGTTGCTCCATACTCACTCCTCTCATGAAAGGTTGGCCGAAGTGAAAAAATAATATCGTATTTTCCGGCAAAAATCGAGGGCCTCATGATATGGAACCCCTGTTTTCTTATGGGAAGAGGGCTCATCCCGCGGCCAACAACGCCGAAAGCCGGACGGGATTCCGCCCCCCCTCTTCACGCGATTCCTCTCTTGGCAGAAAAAGCCTCCGTGCGTATACTCAAATCCATGCAACAGGACAGAATACATTCCTTCCCGGAGGCGCCGGGGGTATACATCATGAAAAGCGCCGACGGAGCAATTCTTTACATCGGCAAGGCAAAAAACCTCAGGGTGCGGGTACGCTCCTATCTTTCGCCGGAAAAGGACGCCCGCTACCAGATCCGTTTCCTGATGGCCCGGGTGACAGACATAGACTATCTCGTCACCGACACCGAAAAAGAGGCTCTCATCCTTGAAAACACCCTTATCAAGAAACACCGCCCCAGATACAACATAAATCTCCGGGATGACAAGACCTATTTCTCGCTCCGCATGGATATGGCGGAGGAGTTTCCCAGGCTGACCATAATCCGCAGGGTAATCCGGGACGGCGCCCGATACTTCGGGCCATATTCCTCGGCCGCGGCGGCTCGCGATGTCCTGAAACAACTGAGACGCCTGTTTCCCCTGCGGCATTACCCGATGGAAACCTGCCGCCGCAGGGGACGCCCCTGCCTCTACCATCAGATTGGCCAGTGCGCGGCGCCATGTCAGGGCCTGATCAGCAAGAAAGACTATGCGGCCCTCGCGGAAGGCGCGGCCCTGTTTCTGGAAGGCAAAAACCGGGACCTCCTCGCGGTCCTGAAAAAAAGGATGGCCACGGCAGCGGCGGAGGAAAACTACGAAGAGGCAGCGCGATTCCGCGACCTGATCCGTTCCATCGAGATCACCGTGGAGAAACAGAAGATGGTAACGGAGACCGGGGATATGGACGCCCTGGGCTTCGCCCGCCGGGACACCTTGCTGCAAATAGCGCTGCTGTTTATCAGGGGAGGAGTCCTCACCGGGGGGAGAAACTTCACCTTTTCGTGGGAGATGGATGACGCGGAAGGCATAGCTTCGTTTCTGAACGAATACTACAACCGGGACGTCTTCATCCCGGCGGAAATACTGACGCCGGTGAGCCTCCCTGAAGCGGATGACCTGGAAGATCTGCTTACGGATAAAAAAGGGAAGCGCGTGCGCATCCTTCTGCCGCGCCGAGGCGCCAAGGCCGAACTGGCGCGCCTGGCTGTGAAGAACGCGGAGACAGCCGTGGAAGAAGCTCTCCATTCACGGGAAGGCGCCGGCCGGACCCTGGAGGAGTTGCAGCGCCGCCTCCATCTGGCGAATCTCCCCCGCCACATCGAGTGCTATGACATTTCCAACATACAGGGAACGCATGCGGTGGGAAGCAGGGTGGTTTTCCGCAACGGGCAACCGGAGAAAAGGGACTACAGGCGTTACCGGATCAAAGGGGTATCCGGCGCCGACGATTACGGCATGATGCGCGAGGTGCTGTCCCGCCGCTGCCGCGATCTTGAAAAAGACCCGCCTCCGGATCTGTTTCTCATCGACGGCGGACCGGGGCAACTGAACGTATTGGCGCGGGTCCTTGACGACCTGGGCGTCAGCGGACCGGACACGGCCGCCCTGGCCAAGAGCAGGGTGCGCAGCGACGTGGCGGATGAGGAAATCCGGCGAAGCGACGAGAGGGTCTTTCTGCCGGGAAGGAAAAACCCGGTGACGCTGCGCCAGAATTCGGCGCCGCTTCTCCTTCTCGCCCGCATAAGGGACGAGGCGCACCGCTTCGCCGTTGCCTACCACTCCAGGCTCCGCTCCAGAGAAGCGCTGCGGCCGGGCGCGGAAAAGATCCCGGGCATTGGCGAAAAGCGCTGGAAGAGCCTGTTGCGCCACTTCGGAAGCAGTAAAACCGTTCGCGAGGCAAGTATCGAAGAGTTGATGCAGGCGCCCGGCATCAGCAGGGCAGTGGCGGAAGCAGTGCGGAGTCACTTTCACCCTGAAAAGAGTGAATAAAACTATTTGAATTTCTTCGAGTCTTTTCGTCCTTGCATGATCAATCGCCGTTATGCATCCGCTTATTGTCGCCGCTTCAATCTGAGCGCCCTGCTGCTTCTGAGTTTTTGTATGATATGCAGACGCCACAGCAGCAGTGCGCCGTAATACGCCACAACCGACGACACTACCGCAGCCAGTGAAACTCCCAGAAGAAAAGGTTTCCATACCAGCAGCATGCCGTTGGTAAGCCAGTCTATGCTGAGTTCAAAGTTGAATTTCCGCGCCGGAACGCCCAGGATTATCGCCCCGATCTTATAGCAGAAATAAGACATCGCGGGCGTGGTTAGCGGATTGCTGACAAAAACCAGCGCAACGGAAACAGGCAGGTTGGCCCGAAAGTAAACCGCGCCGGTAGCGGCCAGCAACATCTGGAAAGGGACGGGAATCCACATGCAGAATATGCCTATTGCACAGGCTTTTGCCACATTTCCCCGATTAAACTGCCACAGAAAGGAGGCGTGCAAGGCGTCTCCCAAAAAACGCAGATGTCTTCGGGCTTTCAGCTTTTCAGGATCAGGAGTCCATTTTTTTAAGAATTTTCGAGGCATATAGAGTTTTGGGCAGAATGTGGATCGTCTGTGCGCCTTCTTTGCGGCCCTGGCCATACAGGCCGGTAGACAAGGAAAAGCCGTTAACTTCCGATGATTCCAATTGCCGTTTCCAGGATTTAATAAGAATGATTTATTTGCTCAAGAGTGTCAACATTCGAGGTCGAAAGAAGGGATGTCGTCAGGTTTCTTCAGCAACAAACAACAGGTTATGCCACTATAGACCGTCATACCGCCCAAGTGACAGGTTCGTGCGCACAAAAGGGGGCCGCCAGAGGAAACCGGCCCCCTTTTGTGCGCAAACGAGCTCCGATCTCCGCCATTGATCAGAACGCCCTGGTGATATTCAGGCTGGTCATTACTCCCTCGGTGCGGTCCACCGCGCCGAATTCAATGTTCGTCCGCAGCTCCACAAGAGTTTTCCATTTGGGAATGGCGAACCGTATTTCCGGTCCGACGGCGAAGACCCGGTCATGCACGTTGTCCCAGGCAACGTCCTTCCCCCTGTCGTCGGTGACCTGGAACTGGGCATATCCCACCACTCCCACTTCAAAGCCCTTGAGAGGCCCGATTCCGACGGAGGACGGAAGGGCCTTTCCTATGCCCCACTCGAAGTGGAAGTCATCCCCGTAGCGAACATCATGACCGCGCTGCTTAGCGTGGGTTTCATAACGGCCGAGCCACGAGATGCTCCAGGTCCTGGCCTTGTCGGGATAGTAGGTGCCGCCGGCGTCGAACTGCCCGGTCCAGTAGCCTTTGCCCGCGCCGCCAGGCCGCTTGGGGTCATAATATCCGATGGGTACCCACGCCATCAGGCCGATTACCGCGTCCCACTGCTCACCATGCCAGGAGATGGCGATGGGCTCAACCACGCAATCCCCCAGTGAGACACGGCTGTCTGACAGTCCGCCCGCCTTGAAGTCCGTATACACGACGGGAATGACCACATTGGGGAGCAAGTCCCCGCCGAGGATCTTGATGTTGGTCACCCATATGGGGCGGTGGACCTGCGCGTAGACCAGGACGTCCAGATCCGCGGGAAGCTTCTTGCCGTCACCCCCTGTCAGGGTGTCGGCATGATAGAAGAAATTGTAAAGCCGGTAGTAAAACCCGGGAGGGCCGACGGTGGCCACCTTGATCCCTTCCCCTCCGTTGGTGAAATGGTTGCCGGTCGGTCCAGCCAAGGCTGCACCGCTCCACGGCAAAACGCAGACAAGAGAAAGCAACGATGCCAGCGCCTTTCCTTTCATAGAGCCTCCTCATTTCAAGCCGGGCGCGCGCCCCGCATGGACCGCCCGCGGGTAGCGCCCCTCATCTACCCGCCGGGGGAGCAGGCGGAAGCCCGCTCCCCCGGCTTCATCACCTCACTGTCAGTACGCTTTTTCCATGATTGCCAGGATATCTTCCTTGGACGGTTCCCGGGGGTTGAAAAGGGTTGAAACCTCCTTCAGGGCATCTTCGGCAATGCGATCGAACATGTCTCTGGTAATGCCGCACTCTTTCAGGGTGGGGATTTCAAGTTCTTTATTGAGGTTTTTAACCATGTCAACGGCAGCCTGAGCGGCGGCCGTATCGCTCATGCCGGTCACGTCGATCCCCATTGCGACCGCGATGTCCCTGAATCTGGCGGGCGACGCCTCCATGTTGTATTCCATTACATGGGGAAGTCCGATGGCATTGGCGACCCCGTGCGGGAGATTGAAATGGGCGCTCAGGGGATGGGCGATGGAGTGAACCAGCCCGAGTACCGCGTTGGTGAAGGCGAATCCCGCCATCATGCTGCCAAGGAGCATGGCGGAACGGGCTTCAACGCAGGAACCTTCCCTGGTCGCTTTCACGATATTATTGCCAATAAGCTCAATGGCCTTCAGCGCCAGAACGTCCGTGGGAATCATGGCGTTTTTGGAAACATAGGCTTCTATGGCATGGGTCAAGGCGTCAAGGCCAGTGGAGGCCGTTATTCCGGGCGGCAGGGCCACGGTGAGAAGCGGATCCGCCAGAGCCAGGGTCGCGCCCACGAACTGGCCGCCGATAACCATCTTTTTCTTACGGGCCGTGTCGGTGACGATGCTGAACGCGGTGACTTCACTGGCTGTTCCCGCGGTTGTGGGAATGGCTATCAGGGGCTTTCCGGGGGCCTTCACCGTATTTATGCCGTCATACTGGTTTATGGGCGACGGGTTGGCGAGGAGGATGTTGATGGCTTTCGCGGAGTCGATGGAGCTGCCACCGCCGACCGCTACAATGAGATCCACATTGGCGGAGCGGGCGATGGCCGCCGCCTCTTCCACCTGGGTATCGGGAGGATTGGGGAGCACGCCGTCATATTCGACCGCCTCGACGCCGGCTGCCTTCAGGGATGCGATCAGGCCATCCACGATGCCAGCCGCCTTGACTCCCTTGTCGTAAACCACGAAGGCCTTTTTCGCGCCCATCCCCGCCGCTGTTTCACCCAGTTTCCCTGAAACTCCTTCACCAAAGTGAACAAAACTCGGAATTCCGAACATGAATTGCATAGCATCCCCCTTTTTTAGTCGATCTCTTTTACCTGGCTCAATCCCCGCCTGTACGATGAATCTGTGCCGGTTGCCCCCTTTTGTTCAATATTTTTCGCCGCTCCCTTCAAAGAACTGCGTCTGATTCAAGTTGCCTGAGAGTTTGCCGTCGATACGGTATATCAAGGCGATAACATCGGTGAAGTCAATGAGGTACAGTAGACGGACAAGTCCGTCTCCGTCAATATCTAATTGCGCCTATCCGGAAACGGTTCTTTTCACCCTGATATCCGGAGAATGGTGTATCTGGAAGAGAACGACGTTGCCTGATTCGCTGCTTCTATATCGCCTCATGATTGGCCGCGCATCATCTCCACCCGTTTCCGCAAAATGAAGCCTGCTCGATCTCTGGCCGGCATCGCCTCCAGACGGGCCTGCTCGATCCCCAGATCGGCTGTTTTCATGCGCGCTATCCCCAAGGCCCGATCCCACCCCGTCATGTCCGTTCCGTGAGGGTTGTCGGCGGCTGAGATGAGGGGAAGGATGTCCGCAATCCCCGCCTTCAAGGCCTGCTGGGCCACGAGAATCTTCGCGGAATCCCGGAGTTGACGCCATTTATTGGCATGACCGTGCAAACGGCAGGTCCCTGTCAGCGCCCGTCTCCAGGAAACCGGGAGGCGGAGCCCGTCACAGAACCTTCCCGCCGCGTCCCGTCCGGCCTTGTCATGTCCATGGTGAGCGGGGTAGAGGGCGGGATCGGTCGCCAGTTTTCCCAGGTCATGAAAAAAGGCGCAGAACCTGGCCAGGGGGGCGCTGATGGCGGCTGCCGTCCTTTGCATGACCTCAAGGGAATGGGTGAAAAGATCACCTTCAGGATGTCTCTCAACGGGTCCCGCCGGCACGGCGCCCATGGCGAACAACTCGGGGAGGTATGTCCCGCCCACACCCGTCTCCATCATTCTCCGGTAAAACAGGCCCGGCTCTTTTCCGGCCAGGGCCTTGACCAGTTCGCGGCTGAAACGCTCCACGGGGATGCCCCTGAAACGCCCCTCCCACGAGGCCCCGGCTATCATCCGCTCTGTTCCGGAGTCCATGCGCCACCCGTCCGCCTCGAAGCGAAAAGCCCGGAATATCCGTACGGGATCGTCTTGAAACGACGTTGGCGAGCAGGCGCGGAGCGCCTTTCGCCCCAGGTCCCGAATCCCTCCGAACAGATCGATGACCTCCCCGTCAAGGGACATGGCCAGGGCGTTTACCGTGAAATCACGGCGGGCCAGATCCTCACCCAGCATCTCCTCCCCATCGAGCCTGGTGACCTCTATCTTGCCGATTGCCGCGATGTGGCGGAACCAGATTGGGGCGCTGCTGACCGGATCAACCTGCCTGAAACCACGCGATATCAATTCCTCCGGCGTCAGGGCGGCGGCGAGATCCAGATCCTCTCCGGCTTTTCCATGGAGATAGTCCCTGACGCTCCCGCCGACAATCCATATGCGAGGCCAGGTTTCTTCGGGAAACAGCTTTTTCGCGAGGCTTGCGGCCGTCATTTCATACCCCCCGGGGCACTCTCCAGCCCATAATCCCGAAAACCTCTTTCAGGCCCATGGTCACGGATTACACCGGGAAAAGGCTTCCCCCTCGACCAGGGCGGCCAGGCAGTCGATGAAGAGGGGCGAGTCGTTCAAGGATGGGGCGCGGCGGAAATTTCCGATGCCGTGCTCCCTGGCCAGGGCCGCACAGGCGCCATCTATCTCGTAGAGTGTTTCGATATGGTCGCAGACAAAGGAGACCGGGACCACGAGCAGGTTGCGTCGCCCCTCCCGGCCGAGGCGCGCGATGGTCTCTTCGGTGGAGGGCGCCAGCCATTTCACCGGCCCCGCCTTTGACTGGAAGGCCAGCTCGTGGCGCATGCCGGGAAGACGCTCCATCACCAGCCGCACCGTCTCCTTCACCTGGGACAGATAGGGATCGCCGCCTTCGATGAAGGATACGGGAAGGGAATGGGCGGAAAAGAGGAGGGTGATATCATCGGGTTGGTCAAAAGCGGCGAGACCTTCGGCAATACTTTGAGCCAGGGCATCGATATAGAGGGGCCGGTTGTGGAAATCCTCGATGAATGAGACCTCAAACCCCGTCCCCGACAGGGAGAGCACCCTCCGCAACTCGTTGAAAGCGGAACCGGTGGTGGCGCGGGAGTAGTGGGGATAAAGGGGGAGCGAGATGATGCGGGTCAGCCTCTCGTTTTTCACCGCGGCCAGGGCCTCCAGGATGGACGGCCGCCAGTAGCGCATGGCGACGAAACAGCGGAAACCGCCCCCCAGCCTTTTTTCCAGGGCGCGCGCCTGGGCCTCGGTCAGGTCGCGGATGGGCGACCTGCCGCCGATTCTCTCATACTGGGACTCCACCTTCGGCGCGCGCCGCCGGGCGATCCAGCGGGCAGCAACCGGCTGGAGAAAGGCCGGACCGAGCCGGATGATGTCCCGATCAGAGAAGAGGTTCAGGAGAAAGGGCGCCACTGCGTCCAGGGAGTCAGGCCCTCCCATCTGGAGAAGAAGCACCGCGGTTTTTTCGTTCATGAGAAACCTTGAAAGAGTTTTTTAGGGTTCGAGGGGCCAAGGGGTCCAGGGGTCCAGGGGGTGGAGGGATTTCCTGGACAACAACGGCAAGTCTCGCTTCATCTCCCCTCGACCCCTTGAACCCTTGCCCCCTTTATTTTTTCGTCAAGCGGTGGACGCATTCCACCATGAATCCGGCGTTGTCCGGAGGGGTGTCCGGCAGGATGCCGTGACCCAGATTGAAGATATGCCCCGGCCTTCCCCGGTTCTCCCCCAGGATCCTCTTCACTTCCGCCTCGATGTGAGGCCTGGGCCCGAAAAGCGCCGCCGGGTCCAGGTTTCCCTGAACCGCCACATCCGGACCGAGGAGGTCACGCGCCCTTCCCAGGCCCGTATGCCAGTCGAGCCCGATCACATCCCCGCCTGCTTTACGCACGGAATCCAGCATGGCGCCGGCGTTCTTTACAAAGTGGATAAGCGAAACGCCCCTTCCAGACAGCCCCTCAATCACCCTTGACGTATAGGGGAGGACGTAGCGTTCGTAATCGGCGGGCGATAGAATCCCTCCCCAGGTGTCGAAGATCTGCACGGCCTGGACTCCCGCCTCTATCTGGCCGCCCAGATAGGCGATGAGCATGGCCGTCAGCTTTTCCATAAGGGTTGAAAAAATCTCCGGGGCGCAATACATCATTTTCTTGACCGTGGCGAAGTCCCTGGAACCCTTCCCCTCCACCATGTAGCAGGCCAGGGTGAAAGGCGCGCCGCCGAAGCCGATGAGGGGGACGCGCCCCTCCAGTTCCCGGCGCAGGAGGCCTATCAGCCGAGGGAGGAAAGGCATGTCTTCCTCAAGAGAGGGGATGCGCAGGCTCGACACGTCGCTGAGGGTGCGGACCGGCGCCTCGAAGACCGGCGCGGGCGAAAAATCCAGCTTCATCCCCATGGCCTCCACGGGGATCAGGATGTCGGAAAAGAGGATGGCCGCATCCACACCCAGAATATCCACCGGCTGGATGGTCACCTCTGCGGCCAGTTCCGGGGTCTTGCACAGCTGAAGAAAACCGCATTTCTCCCTCACCTTCATGTATTCGGGCAGATAGCGTCCCGCCTGGCGCATCAGCCAGACCGGGACGCGCTCCACCGGCAGGCCCCGGCAGGCGTCAAGAAAAATTGTATTCATGGATATTGCTCCCTATTCCTTATGGGTTCAGATGGGGTCCCGCGAGTAAGCGAACCATATTTCTTCCATGGCCCGCAAAAGCCGGCTGTTCTCCCCGGCGGTCCGCACCGCCACCCGGAAGAAACGACGGTCCAGTCCGGTGTAATTGGAACAATCACGGATAATCATCTTCCGGCTGAGGAGCCGGTCACGGAGATCGGCGGCGGTCATGCCGTTCCTCATCTCCACCAGGAGATAGTTGGCCGCAGCGGGAAATGGTTTCAGCCCCGGCATGCAGGCAAGGCCGTCGCCAAGGAAACGGCGCTGCACCGTGATGTAGCGGATGGTCCGTTCGCGGTAGCCGGCGGCGGCCAGGGACGCGACGCCCGCTATCTGGGCCGGAGTGTTCACGCTCCAGGGTTCCATGGCCCTGCCGCAGCGCTCAATTATCCCGGCGGCAGCCACGGCATAGCCGAGCCTGAGTCCGGGTATGGCATAGAATTTGGTCATGGAGCGGAGCACGATGCCGCCGCCGTTTCCGGCAATGACCACCTTCGCCGATTCCTCCTCGCAAAAATCCATGAACGCCTCGTCCAGAACCAGGAAGGTCCCGGCGCCGCGGCACATGCCGTAGACCTCCCGGACGACGGAAAGGGGGAGAAGGGCGCCGGTGGGATTGGCCGGGTTGCACAGGAAGAGGGCGTCGACTCCCAGACTGAGGCGTTGGCGCAACCCTTCCATGGAGAGAGAGAAATCGTCCCCTGGAGAAAGGATGAGGTATTCCGTTTCCCATCCGGCCCGTTCCAGGGCCCGGGCGTATTCGGTGAAGGCGGGAGCGACGATGAGCCCCTTTTTACCGGGGAGCATGCGCGGCAGAAGATAGATCAGTTCGGTGGAACCGTTGGCGATGATGATGTTGTCCACGGCCACCCCGTGCAGCCGGGCCAGGGAGCGGCGCAGCTCCAGGGATTCCCGGTCCGGGTAATGAACCGCAAGGCTCAGGGAAGAGCAGACCGCCTCGCACGCGCCCGGGGCAGGGCCCAGGGGATTGATGGAGGCGGAAAAATCCAGCAGCGACTCGGGCGGCGCCCCCAGCCGGCGGGCGATGGCGAAGACGGAACCGCCATGGTCAAAGGTATTGGTCATGGCTGAAAGCGCTCCCGCCGGTTGCAAGGTGTCTCCGGCAGGTATGTTTTTCCCGCTCTCCATCCGGCTCATAACCCTTTCATTTCCCGGCCAGCTCCAGTTCCTGGAGTCTCCGGATGCGGTCACGAAACGCCGCGGCCTTTTCGAACTCCAGCTCCTTGGCGGCTGCCAGCATCTCCTTGCGCAGCTTCTTCACCAGCCCCGGAATCTTTTCCGGGGAGACATACTCTTCGGTCTCCTCTGCAACCCTGGCTACGGTGACGTAGTCGTGCTCTTCGATGGATTCCAGGATGCTCCTGAGGCCCTTTTTCACCGTCTGGGGAGTGATGCCGCGCTCCATGTTGAAGGCTGACTGGATGGCGCGCCGCCTCTCCGTCTCATCGATGCATTCCCGCATGGATCCGGTGACGTTATCGGCATACATGATGACCCTGCCGGAGACATTGCGGGCCGCCCTGCCGCAGGTCTGGATCAGGGAACGGGTGGAGCGGAGGAACCCCTCCTTGTCCGCGTCCAGAATCGCCACCAGGGACACCTCCGGGATGTCCAGACCCTCACGCAGGAGATTTATGCCCACCAGCACATCAAACTCGCCCAGCCGCAGGTCGCGGATGATCTGCATCCTCTCGATGGTGCTGATGTCCGAATGGAGGTATTTCACCTTCACCCCCAGTTCCCGGTAGTAATCGGTTAGTTCCTCGGCCATGCGCTTGGTGAGGGTGGTGACCAGGGTCCGCTCTCCCCTGGCCGAGGTCTGACGGATCTCGTGCAGGAGGTCGTCCACCTGCCCGGCGGCCGGGCGCACCTCTATCTCCGGGTCGAGAAGGCCGGTGGGACGGATCACCTGCTCCACCACAACGCCCCCTGCCTTCCTCAACTCGTACTCCGCCGGGGTGGCCGACACGTAAACAGCCTGATTCAGCTTGCCGCTGAACTCCCTGAAGTTGAGGGGACGGTTGTCCAGGGCCGAGGGAAGACGGAAGCCGTAGTTCACCAGGGTCTCCTTGCGGCTCCGGTCGCCGCGGTACATCCCGCCGATCTGGGAGACCGTGATGTGGGACTCGTCGATGATAAGGAGAAAATCCCTGGGGAAATAGTCCATAAGGGTGTAGGGAGGCTCTCCGGCGGCCCTGCCGTCAAAATGGCGGGAATAGTTTTCGATACCCTGGCAGAACCCCATCTCCTCCATCATCTGTATGTCGAAGTAGGTGCGCTGTTCGATGCGCTGGGCCTCCAGAAGCATGTTTTGCTCCCGGAACCAGCGGATCCTCTCTTCCAGTTCAACACGGATGGACTCGACGGCGCGCTCCAGGGTCTCCCTCGTCGCCACGTAGTGGGAGGCGGGGTAGATGGCGCACTTGGATATGCGCTGCACGACCTGCCCCCGCAGGGGGTCGATCTCGGCAATCGCCTCCACCGTGTCGCCGAAGAACTCGATGCGGAGGGCGCGCTCGTCGTCGTGGGCGGGAAAGACCTCCACGATATCTCCCCGCACGCGGAAGGCGCCGCGGTGGAAATCCATATCGTTCCGTTCGTACTGTATCTCCACCAGTTTGCGCAGAAGGTTGTCCCGTCCGTAATCCTCCCCCTGGTGGAAGAAGATGTGCATGGCCTGGTAGGACTCGGGCGAGCCGATGCCGTAGATGCAGGATACGGATGCGACGATGAGGACATCGCGCCTGGTGAGGAGGCTGCGGGTGGCGGAATGGCGCAACTTGTCGATCTCGTCGTTGACCGCTGAATCCTTTTCGATGAATGTATCCGTTGTCGGCAGGTATGCCTCGGGCTGGTAATAGTCGTAGTAGGAGACAAAGTACTCGATGGCGTTTTCCGGAAAAAGCTCCTTGAATTCGCCGTAGAGCTGGGCCGCCAGGGTCTTGTTGGGGGCGATGACCAGCGTGGGCCTGTTGACGGCGGCCACCACATTGGCCATGGTAAAGGTCTTGCCGGAACCGGTGACCCCCAGGAGCACCTGTTCCCTCTCACCGGCGAGGATACCCTCCGTCAGTTCCCTTATGGCGGCGGGCTGATCGCCGCGCGGCTCGAAACCGCTGATGAGCTTGAATGCGTCCATAGGCCTTCAGATTTCGATACGGAACTGGGCGCCGCCCTCCACGTTGCACGCGGTCAGCTTGCCGTCCATGTGTTTCTCGATGATGGTTTTCGACATGGAGAGTCCCAGTCCCGTGCCGTTTTCAAGGGCGCGGGTCGTGAAATACGGTTCGAAGATGCGATGGACGATCTCCCTGGGTATCCCCCCGCCGTTGTCGGTGACGGTTATCACCGTCCTTTTCTTTTTCCTGTATCCCTCAATGCGTATTACCGGATTTTCCGTGAGCCTTTCGCGGAAGATGTCCCTGGCGTTGCCGATGATGTTCAGCAGGGCCTGGGAAAACTCGTTGGGGTACCCCACAACAATCAGGTCGTCATCAATGTCCACTTCGACGGCGACATTGTGATAGCGAAGGCCGGTCTCCACAAAGGAAACGGCGCGATCCACATTCTGTCGCAGGTTGAACGCCTTTTTTTCCTTGTCCCGCTTGAAGAATCCGCGAAAATCGTCGATGGTGCGGGACATGTGCTGGATAATATTCAGAGTTTTGCTAATGGTGTCGTCCAGGTATTCCTTGTCGAATCCCCCGAAGACGTATGTTTCCCCCAGATCCTGGATGAGCAGCGATATGGATGTCAGGGGCTGCCTCCACTGATGGGCGATGCCGGCGATCATCTCTCCCATGGCAGCCTGCCGGCTCTGGAGGATCAGGAGATGGTCCTTCTCGCGGTTTTTGGCCACCTCGTCCCTTATCTTTTCCTCAAGGGTCCTGTTCAGCTCCTCCAGCCGCTCCTTCTTCTTCCTGAGCCGCTCCTCCATGCGCAAGCGTCCGGTGATGTCCCGCAGCGTGGCCAGGTAGACCTTCTCTCCCTCCCACTCGGTTTCCACAAGCCGCATCTCCATGGTCAGGGTCTCATCACCGGCGCCGGGAACGGTTATTTCCGTTCTTTCCCCGGACAGGGAAAAGCCGAAGGGTTTCCCTTCCAGTTCACCGGAGCTCCTGCCGAAAATCCTTTCCGCCGCCGGATTGACGAAAAGGATAATACCCTCGCGGCTCACCAGAAGGATGCCGTCCGCACTCCTGAAGATGATATTGCGGAAACGTTCCTCGCACGTCCTCAGCTCGGCCGTTCTCAGCTCCAGCTGCTCACGGAGCCTGCTAGTCTCGGACATTGCAATATGCCTCCTGTCATTGAATAAGCGGGTAAAGGCAAAGGTCCCCATGCCCCGGAAAGGTTATCCACTCTAACCGGAGCGCTCAAACCATGTCAAGGAATAGACCGGGCGGGTAAATCATCCCTTTGCGCCGCCTTTTCCCGCTCCGGCCCGATCCCGCGCCGGTATGTAGCCGCAGAAAGGCTCTTCCGCCAGGTAATCGCCGTAAACCGCGTCGGCCCTTGCCCTGCATCCTCCGCATATGTTCAGGAATTCACACCGGCCGCACTTGCCCTTGTAGGCGCTGAAATCACGAAGCTCCAGGAAGAGAGGAGATTTCTCCCAGATCTCCCGCAAGGGGGTCTCCTTTACATTGCCCGCTATCCGGGGAAAGTAGGAACAGGGCTTGACGTTGCCGAAACAGTCAATGAGGCAGATGGATTGGGCCGCGATGCACCCCTTGCCTCCCCCGGTGGAGAAGGAGAGGGAACGTCTCTCCAGCTTGATCCCCCGGGCGGCGGAAAGCTGCCGCGCCAGACGGTAATAGTGGGGGGCGCAGGTGGGACGCATTAGGATTTCGTCCTCTTGCGACTCCTGGAGGAAATGCCACTCCAGGATCTCATCGTAATCGTCCCCGGAGATCAGCTCCTCCAGAATATCCGCTCCCCGGCCGGTCGGAACGATCATGAACATATACCAGGCCGTGGCGCCCAGCGATTTGGCGAGGCGGAAGACAGCGGGGATATCGGAGCGGTTCCGCCTGGTAAAGGAGGAGTTGATGATGAATTTCCGGCCGTTGCGGCGGAAGGTTTCCGCGGCCCGGATGACTCCGTCAAAGGCGCCGGGACACTGGCGGAAATCATCGTGGATCTCCGCCGCGCTTCCGTCCAGGGAAAGGGAAACCATCTGAATGCCTGCCTCATCCATGCGGCGGCACACCTCGTCATCCACCAGGGAACCATTGGTGGCCATGCACATGCGAAGCCCCAGGGAGGTCCCGAAAGAAGCCAGCTCGAAGATGTCTTCCCTGAGGAGAGGCTCGCCGCCGGAGAGCACCACCACCGGATTGGCGAAAGAAACGATATCGGAAAGGAGGCGTTTCCCTTCATCGGTGGAGAAATCACCCTCCGTGGAAGCCTCGTGGGACGAGCAGCGGCAGTGGACGCAACGCAGATTGCAACGCCTGGTCACCTCCCAGGCAAGCCATTTCAGAGTAAATTCCCCGCTCATGACAGTTCCCGCGCCCTGGCGATTATCCGCCGGACCCTCTCTTCCGCACCGGCTTCACCGGCGGCGGACGCCCGGCATCCCTGGAGCAGCTCCTCAGCCAGCGCGTCCAGAATGTTCCACCGTTCCATGGCTATTACCGGCATGCCGTCCACCAGGTCGGTGCCCAGCCACTCGGCAATCCCCCCCAGCACCTGCCCGGCCGCCTCCTCCCCGCACCCGGCCCGCACCCGGAGAAACCTTTCCCCCCAGTCGGCAATGTCACCGGCCAGGGTCCTGAAAAAATCTTCCTGTCGCAAAGTCATGGAGCCCCCGGTTTCCGCCGCCTAAGGCAGGGTGAAATAAAACGTCGCGCCCTTGTCCACCTCGGCCTCGGCCCAGATGCGGCCGCCGTGGCGATCGATGATCCGCTTCACCATGGCAAGGCCTATGCCGTGCCCGGCAAACTCCTCTTCGTCATGGAGGCGCTGAAAGGGAAGAAAGAGCTTTCCGGCCTGTTCCATGGAAAAACCTACTCCGTTATCCCTGACGAAGTACACGGTCTCGTCGCCATGCCTGGTTTCGCCGAATTCTATCAGCGGGCAATCGCCGCGGGCCGTATACTTCCAGGAGTTTCCCAGCAGATTCTCCAGAACGGCCTTCACCAGGCGCTTGTCGCATTGCGCCCGCACATCAGGCGCTATGGCGAACTCAACCCGGCGGTCAGGCTCACGCTGGCGAAGGTCCGCGGCGGTCAGTTGCGCCAGACGGCTGAGATCGGTTTCCTCCCTGTGGATATCACCGCTGGAGAGGGTGAAAAGCCGCATAATGGCATCTATTCGAATACCCATTCGCCTTCCGGCGGCCTGGATCTTTTCCAGGTAGGAGCGGCCCTGTTCATCGAGCCGGTCGGCGTATTTCTCCCTCAGCTCACGGGAAAAACCGTCAATTATCACCAGCGGGGTGTGAAGGTCGTGGGAAACGGAATAACCGAAGGCCTCCAGTTCACGATTGGCCGACTCCAGCTGGGCTGTCCTCTGGGAAACCCTTTTTTCCAGTTCCAGGTTCAGCATGCGGATCTCCTCTTCCGCCCGCTTCCGCTTCTCCTCGATGCCAATGGCGCCGGCGAGGATTCCCAGGAGCCTCTTTTCTTCCTCGCTGGGGACATAGTCATCTTCATAGAAGACGCAGAGGGCGCCGATGGTGATCCCGTCAAAGGAGACCGCTCCGCCCACGCAGGTCTTCAGGCCGTAGCGGAGCACATTCGGATCGGTCGCGGCAAAGGATGAGCCGGGAAGATCCCGGATCACGCCTGCGCAATTCCCCCCCCCCCGGATAAGTTCAAAGCAGACCCGGCCCTCCGGCGCGTCTTGTGAAGGAAAATCCGGCGGGGTGCGCCAGCGGCCGATTGCATGGAGATGGCCGCCTTCCAGCCGGTTGTACAAGGCGAACCGCGCGTGCAGCTGCTCTCCGCACAGGGTCGTGATACGGTTGATGTTCTCATCCGCATCGGCCCCGAATTCCAGGAAGACATCGTTTATGCGGGACAGCCGCTCTTCGGAACGCTTCAGATCCGTGATGTCGCGAATGTGCTCGATGACCATCACCACTTCTCCGGATTCATCAAACACCGGATATGCGTGGGCCTCCATGCAGCCGATACGAGGATTTACCTTTTCCATGGAGAAGGGCCTGCCCGTTCTGAAGACCTCCCGCACATGGCATGGTTCGCACTCCCCTCCCTTTTCAGGATAATAGGCGTCATAACAGTAGGGATGTCCATTGCGCATCTCTTCCGGCACATACTCATAACCGCCATGCCAGTTGCTGTAGAGGATGCGCATCCGGCGATCCTGCACCGACAGAAGATCGGGTATGGTCTCCAGAACCCGGCGCAGCAATTCTTCCGATTTGGCGAGGGAGTTCTCGATCCGCTTCTTCTCCGTTACATCCACCATGACGCCGCTGATTCCCGATATGGCGCCCGCCTCGTCCCGGACCGGTTCAACGGATATCTCGAAAAAAGACCTTTCGCCGTTGCTGATGAGGGATATCTCCTCCTTGAGCACCGTCTCGCCATCCAGCGCCCTGCGCTTCACATCCGTGAGCCTCGCGGCGTTTTCAGGAGAAAAAAGCTCTTCGTCCGTCCTGGAAAGGACATGATCGGAATTCATTCCCGGCAATGGATTGCAGAGCCTGGTATACCGGAGCTCCCTGTCCTGGAAAAAGATGGACAGCGGGGAATTGCTCATGGTCCTGAAGATATTCTCAGGTCGCGTTTCCCGGAAACGACGTTCACCTCCGCGTTTCTTCATCGCTTTACCCCCATAACAACCGCGTCCCTGCTCACGGTGTGGCCTGATTGCCGGGCTGAACGGGAAAGAGGACCGAAAAAGAGCTCCCTCTGCCCGGATCGCTCTCAGCCCAGATGTAGCCGTTATGCGCATCCATGACCTTGCGGCAGAAGGCCAGCCCCAGACCGCTCCCCCTGGTTTTGCCGGCTCTGCGATTCTTTGCCTGCACGAATTTGTCGAAAATGGTGCTGAGGGCTTCGCGAGGTATGCCGGTCCCGGTATCCAGAACCCGCGCCATCATGAAAGGGCCTTTTTTCGGTAGTTTATCCACTGGATAGGTGCCTGGGGGAATATTTACCAGGACGGTCGACGGATCGTCAAGCATCAGCGCGGAAACCTCGACCGCTCCCCCTTCGGGAGTGAATTTGAAGGCGTTGGAAAACAGGTTCCCAAACAGACGCACCACCTTGTTCCGGTCAACCCTGACATCAGGAAGGCCATCTTCCACAAGGATGGAAAAGCGGATACCGGAGCGCTCCGCCAGGGAACGGAAAGATGAGGCGGCCTTGCGTATGAGCGATCCGAAGTCCTCTTCCGTAAAGGCAAGCGCCATCTTGCCGGATTCGAAGCGGTAGACGTCCAGAAGGGTATCTATCATCTCCACCATCTCCCCGCAACTCTCCACCGCCGAATCCAGATAATCCTTCTGCTCATCGTTTACCGGGCCCAGGCGGCTCTCACGCACCAGATCTATGGAACCCAGTACGGCGGTGAGGGGAGTCTTCAGGTCATGGGTAAGCATGCTGACGAATTCCTCCCGCTCCTTATCCAGCGCCTTCAGGTGGGAAATGTCCCGCAGGATCTCCATGCTTCCCAGGAGAGCTCCGGAGGCCCCGAACAAGGGAGTCGCGCTGGAAAGCACCGGCACGACACGGCCGCGGCTCCGCACGTTGTAGGTGACATCAAGGCAGGGGATCCCGGTTTCCAGAACCATCCGGCATGGAAGACTCCGGAGAGGGAGGTCAGCGATTTTCACAAGGTCCTCTACGGGCATTCCCAGACAGGCGCCTTTTTCAAGGCCGAAGGACTCCTCCGCCGCGCGGTTGACACTGATCACCCGCCCCTCTTCATCTACCGCGACCAGCATGTCAGCCATGCCGCTCAGAATGGCCTCCATCTTTTTCCGCTCTTCCTCCAACTGACGCTGGAGGCTGTTGATTTGCTTCCTGTTCTTGTTGAACTCCAGCGCCCGTTCCACCTTGTTCAGCAGATCCTCAGCGGAAAACGGCTTGGCGATATAGTCGAGAGCGCCCTTTTTCATGCACTCCACGGCCATCTTCTCGCTTCCGTGGGCGGTCATCATGATTACCGCCTGATCCCTGGGAGACGGGTCCAGCCTTTCCAGGACTCCTATTCCATCAAGCTTAGGCAATTTGATGTCCAGAAGCACCAGGGAGTAGCTTTCCCTCTCCAGCATTTCCAGGGCCTCCATGCCGTCCCTGGCGCGACTGGTGGCATATCCCACGTCTTCCAGTTGCAGTTTCAGTATGAGAGCGATATCAGCTTCGTCATCGACAATCAGTATTTTCTCTTGCGCCGCTGTCATGTTTGTTCCCCGTGGACGGGAACAGTGAAACAGAAGATGTTCCCGCCGTCTTTTCCTGCTCTGTGATATATCCTGCCGTGGTGCCGATCGATTATCTCCTTGCAGATGGCCAGGCCCAGGCCCGTCCCGCCGCGCTCACCGTTATTCGGGCCGCGCAATTGGGGAAACTTCTGAAAGAGCTTTTCCCGATCTCTGGAATCTATGGTTTCTCCCTGGTCGTAAACGGAGACCACCAGGTAACCATCCTTACTGTGCGCGCCTACCTTGACCGGTTTCCCGGCCGCGGAAAACTTCACGGCATTGGACAGGAGGTTTGTCAGCACCTGGATCAGCCTGTCATGGTTGCAGAATACCGGCGGCAGTCCCGGATCAAGATCCTGGACAACTCGCACGCCGTGTTCTTTCGCGAAACCGGTTATCTCATCAATGGATTCTGATACTATTTTTTCCATGGAGTAAGGCTTCATCTCAAAATCAACCCTTCCCGACTCTATCCTGCTGATGTCCAGTATATCGTTGATCAGCCTTATGAGGCGATCGGTATTTCTCAGGCAGACACGCAGCAGTTCGCGCTCCATCTCCGAGCCCTTGTTTTCTCTACGGAGGATCAACTGCAGGGAACCCTTCATGGAAGTAAGGGGTGTCTTCAGTTCGTGGGAAACCGTTGAAATGAATTCCGTCTTCATCCGGTCCACCTCTTCCTCCCGGGTCACATCGCGAATGGACATGATGACGCCCGCGAATTCCCAGGACTTGTCCAGAAGGGGAGAGAAATTTACCGACAGTCTTTTTCCGTCGATGCTGATGTCCTTCTCACCTCCGGTAAGGAGATCCCCTGTCCGCATATCCCGTATGCTGTTTACCAGGTGGTGGAATCCGCCTTTGACATCAATGTTGTCAATATGACGTCCTATTATCTTGTAGGGGGCCATGCCGAAGATTCTCTGGGCCGCCGGATTAAACAGGATTACACGGTTTTCGCGGTCCGTAACCACCATCCCTTCCGCCATGCTCGTCAGTATCGCCTCCAGCCGTCCCTTTTCCATCTCCAGTTCCGCGGTTCTCTCGGTAACATTGGATTCAAGGAGATCATTCATTTCGTGGAGACAGCGGTTGAGAGCCTCAAGGTCGAAGGTTTTCGCCCTGATGGTCTTGTCCCTGTCACGAAGGGAATCGGCCATTCTGTTGAATGATCCGGCAAGGGCGCCGAATTCGTCCGGGGAATCAATAGCGACACGATAATCGAGATTACCAGCTTCGATACACTGGACGCCTCGCGAAAGCTCTTTCAGCGGAACGGCGAAGTATCTCGAAGCAATATACGCTATGAGAAGGGAAAAGAGCGCCCCGAACAATGCCGACACAAGAATGCCGCCCAGACTCTCCTTTTTCATCCTCTGGAAATAGTCTCCGGAAAGGGCCACTGACAGCGCCCCGACCAATTCACCTCTGACATTGCGCAAGGGTTCAAAGACGGCCTTGAAAGGAGAGTCACCGATGAAAATCTCCCCACGATAGGCGGCGCCCCTTGCCAGAGAAGAGAGAATAGCCTCTGTCGTCTCTGGAGGCAGTTCCAGATCCTCTTCCACACTGGCAAAAGGTCTGAGATTCCTCTGGTGAAAAGTTACATGCAGTTCGCCCCCGAAGGCTTCCTGGAGACGGTATGGGATGACGGAGTCCCTGGTTACCGGAACCCCTGAAATAAGCGCTCCGAGAGTCCTGGAGGTCTCGTCGATGACAGGGATGGCAACGGCCGCCACAAGGAGAGGCTCACCGGATTTTTTCAGGGAACCGGCCGTATTGCTTCCGTCGTTCATTAATAGAGCCGGCATTGCCAGTTCGCAGGAAATAACCGGTTCCCTCTTGTCCAGGGCCGTTTTTGCAAGGGCCTCCAGTTCGTAGGAAGATGCGCCTTTCCTGTCGCTGAGGCTCGCGACCGCCTTTCCGTCGTCATCCACGAAATCGGCAAAGCTGATGAATGGATGTGTATCCTTGATACTGAGAAGAATTCCGGAAAGTTCCGCTTTATTTCTTTTCAACAGATACTCTTTTGTCTTCGGCCGGCTGGCGGGGAGAAGAAGCGCGTACTTTATCTGATTGGCGCCGGCGAACAACTGGTATCTGACAAAGCGCAGATTGACTTCCAGATCCCTGGATATCTTTTCCTCGAACGATGCGTTTATATTACGGACGGTTGTGACAAGCAGAAGGGAATAGGAAGCCAGGATTGCAAGCAGGATGGACAGAAACAGTTTCACACGTATGGTAAGGTGAAGTTTCATGGACACCGGCTACGGAAAAGGCGGGTTGAGGGGAAGCGCCGACTTGTCGCTTGTCTTTATGGAAGAGATTAAGGACTCGTAAAGTTCGATGTGCCACCCGTATCCCGGCTTCAGGCTGGCTTTCACGGTTCCGGTAAATCAATATTTCAGAGTCCCTCGGCGCCGGGGGGCTGTCAGCTGAATTCCAGCCCCTCCGCTTTGAGATCCCTGGTCATAAGGTCCAAGACCGCCTGACGGGGTGATTTGTCTTCATAGAGGACCCGGTAAACCTGCTCGGTAATCGGCATTTCCACGCCGATACGCTGAGCCAGACGATACGCCGATTCCGTCGTTTTAACCCCTTCGGCCACCATTCGCATCCCGGAGAGGATTTCCGCCAGCTTTTTCCCCTGGCCGAGCCCCATGCCGACTGTACGATTGCGTGACAGGTCGCCGGTGCAAGTCAGTACCAGATCACCCATTCCGGCCAGACCGGCGAAGGTGGAAGAGTGAGCTCCCATGGCCAGACCGAGCCGGGCCATTTCCGCCAGGCCCCTGGTGATGAGGGCCGCCCGGGGGTTGTATCCCAGGCCCAGGCCGTCGGAAATGCCGGCCGCGATGGCTATGACGTTCTTGATGGAACCTCCCAGTTCCACGCCGACCATGTCACTGTTGGTATATACCCGGAAAGAGGGGGTTGAGAACGCTTCCTGAACACGACGCGCAACCAGGCAGTCCGGGGATGCCGCCACCACCGCCGTGGGCATGTTCATGGCAACCTCACGCGCGAAGCTGGGGCCTGACAGGACGCAGAAATTTTCGAATAAACGGGGAGGCAGAAGGTCGGCGCTGATCTGGGAAATGGTCATGAGGGTATCCAGTTCCACCCCCTTCGCGGCGTTCACCAGCAGTGTCTCTTCGCCCAGGTAAGGGCTGACTCCCTTCATGACCCCCCTGAAGACCTGGGTAGGGGCCACGAACAGCACGATCTCCTTTTCCGAAGCGGCATCCCGGAGGGAATTGGTGAAACGCAACCTGGGAGAAAGTGTAATGTCAGGGAGGAAAACGGAGTTGATGCGGGTCTCCTCCATCTCCTTGACCAGTTCGGCCTCGTAAGCCCAAAGGGTTGTCTCGTGCCCCTTCCTGGCGAGGAGATCCGCCAGCGTCGTGCCCCAGCTGCCGGCTCCTATTACACCTACGGTTCCCATATCGCCCTCCTGTCCTAACGGCTATTACCCCCGCCGTGGCCTGTTATTGCAAAACAATTCCCCCTAAACTTCCTCTCCATCCTCCAGGACGGCCGGGGCTTCTTCCCCGGTCACGGGCTCGTCCCCATCGTCTCCTTCGTCCTTCTCAGCAAGACGGGCCACGGCTACTATGCGCTCCTGCTCCTCGGTGACCATCAGCCTGACCCCCTGGGTGTTGCGGCCGATGACGCCGAATCCGGACACCGCCATGCGGATGATCTTGCCCTGGTCGGTGATGAGCATGAGGTCGTTTTCGTCAGTGACCTGCCTGATGTCGACCACGCAGCCGTTGCGCTCGGTGGTCTTGATGGTGATGATACCTTTGCCTCCGCGGCTTTGCAAGCGGTAT
>CAZHVY010000023.1:0-54941 GCA_964536305.1 uncultured Geobacter sp.
AGAATGACCCCAGAGAGACGGGTTTGTCTTTTCTAAATGGTGGAGGTGCCGGGAGTCGAACCCGGGTCCGAAGATCATCCACTAAAGGCGTCTACATGCTTATACCAGTTATTGATTTAACCGCATGAAGCTCCACTGGCCGGGATATTCACTTGGCGATCCCGCTTTAATTTCGCCTTGGGTCACGGGCGCTCCCCTCGGCTATCCCACTGAAATGACGATTTGTCCTTCCCCGTGGGAGAGGGTCGGCAAATCGTTAGCAGGTTATTAAGCTGCTAAAGCGTATTCGTAGTTGTCGGCGTTTAATTCGCCCCGGATTGTTTTACGAGCCACCCGGACCTCGGCATGCAACCTTTGCTTATTATCCCCGTCGAAACCAGTACACCCCCTTTGAATTTTATCTTTCGTGTCAACCGCCAGGCTATTCATGGCACATGAAACCCTGAATCCCGCCCTTATCCCCTGTGCCTCTCCTTGAACGCCTGCGACATCTCGCGCTTGTGATCCTTCTGCTTCATGTCCTGCCTTTTGTCGTAGAGCTTCTTTCCCTTTGCCAGACCCATCTCCACCTTGACCATGCCGTTCCTGAAGTAGAGCCGCAAAGGGACCAGGGAGTAACCCTGTTCACGAATCCTGCTGAAGAGTTTGGTGATCTCCTTCTTGTGAAGAAGGAGCTTGCGCATCCGGTCAGGATCGTGATTCTCCCGGTTGCCGAAGTCGTAAGGAGAGATGTGCAGGTTATTGAGAAACGCCTCGCCGCTTTTAACGGTGGCGAAGGAGTCATTCAGATTGGCCTTGCCCATCCGCAGGGACTTTACTTCGGTTCCGGTAAGAACCATGCCGGCCTCGATCTTTTCCTCTATGAAATAATCGTGATAGGCCTTTTTGTTGTTGCAGATAATCTTTTCGCTCATTGAGTGTTCATGATAGCAAACCGGCCGCCTATTTGCCACGGAAAACTTCAGTCCGATTCCTGGGGGTCAGTGGCTATGGGACCGTCAATGGCTTTTCCCTGGAGGAAGACATCCAGAATCTTCCCTTCTTCTATGATGGCCGTTTCAATTCCCGCCTGTCCTGGTCCCTTGACCTCCACAACGAGAAAGTCGGCGTCCTTTCCTGCTTCCAGGGAACCGATCCGGCGTTCCATGCCCATCATGGATGCCCCTGACAGGGTAATCATGCGCAGCGCTTCGGAATGGTTGAAGTCTTCCGGGAACTGGTTGAGGAGAAAGCGCGCTTCATCCAGAAGGGAGAGGGAGTCATTGCTGGCCAGGGAATCCGTGCCCAGAGCAAGGGGGATAGCCGCCTTTTTAAGGCGACGGACAGGCGCCTTGCCCACATCCAGCTTTTCGTTGGAACGGGGGCAGAGTACTACGCCGGCGCCCCTTTTCTGGAGGATCTCCACCTCCGCCGGCGAAATGTGGACGCAGTGCACCGCGGTTGTCCGGGATGTCAGAAGTCCGAATCCGTCCAGGTATGCCGCAGGTGTCGTGCGACGGGGAGGGGGAAGGTGTTCATTCCAGCCAACGAAAGGATACAGTTTCTCGGCGATGGGGCCGGAAGAGTCGAAGAGAAAGTCCAGTTCATCTCTGCATTCCGCCAGGTGTATCGCCATGGGAAGGCTGTTGTTTTCCGACAGTTCCACCACCGCTCTGAACAGTGCGGGAGAAAGCGTGTGGACCGCGTGGGGGGAGACGCCGGGCTGTATCCTGCTGTCCCGGGAACCGGAGACGCACACCGCAATGCGGGACATGATGCTTTGGCAATGGGCGGGCGATTGCCCGATTGCCTCCAGATAGATCCTGCCGGCGAGAGGCGACCGTTGATAGAGGGGAAAGAAGCGGGTGTCGGAGAGGATTTCTCCAATGGCCGTAGTGCCTGATTCCAGAGAGATTCGGATTCCTTCGAGAATTGACTGTTCAATCTCGCGGTCTGCAAGCGCCCTCCTGATCTTAATTACCTGGATAATCCAGTCGATGTAGGTCCTGGGTGAGTAGTCAATCCCTTTTCTGATCTTCCACGATGGGAAATGGGTCAGTTCCAGATGGCTGTGGGCATTGACCAGGCCTGGCATGATGACGCATCCGGGATACTCGACGACAGGCCCGCCGCGGACGGATGCGAGCTCGGAACGGGTTCCGACGGCGACAATCTTTCCTTCATTGACCGCTATCGCTCCCCCTTCGATGGGAGGGCGCGAGACGGAACATAAATGGGATGCCGAGTAAATCTTCATGGCAATCTCCGAGGCGGCGGATTGGAGGGATAGTGATGAAACATCGCCTGTGTATTTGTACCAGAGAAAGCCTCAAACGCAACAAGATGCGCCTTGCGTCATGCCGTCATCTGCATCGAAACCGTTCGCAGGTTTCCCTGGCCGGCCTTTTCCTTGCGTGAGGGGAGCATTCTGTTTCTCTCGTCGACGAAAACGAGCCTCGGTTCGTGGGCCCGCGCCTCCTGTTCACCCATGGAGACGAAACTTGCGATGATCACCAGATCGCCCGGCGCCACAAGGCGGGCCGCCGCCCCATTCACGCAAACGACTCCGGAGTTTCTTTCCCCTTCTATGGCGTATGTTTCAAACCTGCTTCCATTGGTTACGTCCCAGATACAGACGGCCTCGTATGGGAGGATGTCCGCGGCGTCCATCAACGCCCTGTCGATGGTGACGCTTCCTTCATACTCCACATCGGCACCTGTCAGGGTTGCCCGGTGGATCTTGCTCTTCAGCATTTTTCTTTCCATGTGATACCCCTTCCCGCAATGACATTATCAATGAGCCTGGTGGCGCCGATACGCACAGCCAGGGCGATTACCGTCCGGTCATTCACCGTTGAGACTTCTTCCAGAGTTTCCGCGTCGCGGAGTTCCGCATAGTCAATCCTCGCGGAGGGTTCCCTTTCCAGAATATTTATCAGCTCATGGCGCAGAACGTCCGCCAATGACTCGCCGGACCTGTAAAGGGAGCATGCGGCGTCAAGGGCTCGCGAGAGGCAGAGCGCGCCCTTTCTTTCAGCGAGGGACAGATAGGCGTTGCGTGAGCTCATGGCAAGTCCGTCAGGTTCCCTTACCGTGGGCATTCCGATGATCTCCACATCCATGTCCAGGTCGGCCGCCATCCGGCGTATCACCGTCAGTTGCTGGAAATCCTTTTCACCAAACAGGGCGCAAGTCGGCATGACTATGTTGAAAAGTTTGCACACTACGGTTGTCACACCGCGAAAGTGGCCGGGACGTGCGGCGCCGCACAGGGGAAGCGAAACCTTTTCCACGTTCACCCAGGTCTGGAAACCTTTCGGATACATCTCGGAAGCAGTGGGGGCGAAGATTATATCGACCCCGCAATCCCTCGCTATTTCCAGGTCCCGCCCGAGATCACGCGGATAGGATTCGAAATCTTCGCCGGCGCCGAACTGGGTCGGGTTCACGAAGATGCTGGTAACCAGAATGTCTCCTAGCCTGCGCCCCTCACGCATGAGAGAGGCGTGACCTTCGTGGAGAAAACCCATTGTCGGCGCAAACGCGACGGACTTTCCCTGGGAGCGCGCCAGGCGCGCCGTTTCGCGCATTTCACGAACGGAAGATATTACTTTGATGTCAGACAAACGAATGCTCCTCGGTTGGAAATCCACCTTCCTTTACCTCTCTGGAGTAACGCGCCGCCGCTTCGGCGATGATGGATTTCACATCCGCGTAATGCTTGACGAATTTCGGGGAGTATTTCTCGCACAGACCGAGGATGTCGTGTATGACCAGCACCTGACCGTCGCAGAAGGGGCCGGCGCCGATTCCTATGGTCGGGATGTCCAGTTCGGCCGTGATTCGTTCGGCCAGCTTGAGGGGGATTCCTTCAAGAACCACGGCAAACGCGCCCGCTTCCTGAACGGCGACAGCGTCCGCCAGGAGCCTTTCGCCGGCGCCTGCCGATTTTCCCTGGACCTTGAAGCCTCCCATCCGGTGGATCGACTGGGGAGTAAGTCCGATATGGGCCATGACGGGGATATCCATGTCAACGATAGCCCTGATGCAGTCGGCGATGTTCTCTCCGCCTTCCAGCTTGACCGCCTCCGCTTTGCCATCCTTGACCAGCCTTCCGGCATTGTACCGGGCGTCGCGGATGTCGATCTGGTAGGAGAGGAAAGGGAGATCAGCCACAAGGAGCGCTTTTGCGCCCGCTCGCGCCACGGCCCTGGTGTGGTATATCATCTCCTCCATGGTCACGGGGAGGGTATTGTCGTACCCGGAGAACACCACCCCGACCGAATCGCCGACCAGAAGAATATCTATTCCGCTTTCATCAAGTATCCGCGCGGTAGGGTAATCGTAGCAGGTGAGCACGGATATCTTTTCTCCATCCTGCTTCATTTTGCGTATGTCAAGGATGGTATTCTTGCGCTTCATGGTGTCCTCCCAACAAAAAACGCCCTCCCGGTTGGGGGGCGTTTTTGCATATCGAAACGGGAGGGAATCAATCCCGCGTCAGATCGGCTATCGCCTCCCGTCCCGGTTCCGTGAAGAATCCAGGCGGTATGGAAATCGTATGCTGACATGCGCTTGATTGAAGGCCTTATCCAGGCTCTTCATAATGCTGTTTTATGTATCATATCAGGCAGGAAAAGGCCAGTTGTTTTTAGAGCGAGACGCCTTTGATGTTCTCCATTTCCTCGACAACCGCGATGCTCTGGTTCCTTCTCTGTTCCATGCTGTCAAAGATCTCTTCGGTAGTCTTGATGTGGGAATTCACGGACTGCTCGATATCCGAGCCGTCTTTCAACTGTGTTTCGGTGGCCTTGACCATATTGATGGCCATTTCCTTGATGGATTCGATGGATCTGAGGATGTTCCTGGTTGCCTCCGACTGTTCCTTCGACGCGTTATATATCTGTGATGCCATAGTACTCACGTCTTCGATGGATTGGGTAACCAGTTTGACGCCGCGGACCTGTTCTTCCGTCGCCGACTTGATCTCTTCGGTCATCTCCATGGAGTGAACGGCCCTTTCGTTGATAATCTTGAGGGTTTCGCCTGTCTTGTGGCCAATCTCCACTCCCTTCCCGACCAGTTCCTTGGAAAAGGTGATGTTTTTCGCGGCTGTATCGGAGTCATTCAGAATATAGGAAATAATGACCGAGATCTCGCCGGTAATCTGGCCGGTCTGGTGGGACAGGGCGCGCATCTCTTCGGCAACTACCCCGAAATCCTTTCCGAATTCGCCGGCCTGGGCCGCTATGATTGATGCGTTCAGCGCCAGCAGGTTTGTCTTTTTGGTTATGTCCCTGATAACATTGACGATGCTCCCGATACGGCCGCTGTTTTCCGCGAGGCGCATGATGCCCTCGAATGTCAGTTCAACGGATTTCTGTATCTCGGCCAGCGCGGCAATGGTCTCTTCCACCTTCTCCCTTCCTTCGTCCGCATTCAGGGTAACCTGCCGTGAAACCTCGTGGGAGACCGCGGCGTTCTTTTCCACGTTCTTGATTGAGGCATGGATCTCTTCCATGGCCGAAACGGATTTTTCGATGCTTTCGGCAAGAAAGTTCAGATTGGTGGTAACCTGGTCGATGGATACGGAAATCTGACCGGCGGCGGAGCTGGTCTCTTCCACGGTGTTCATGACATTTTCCGAGGCGCGGGCAATCTTGCCCGCGCCGGCGAAGAGGGAATCGATGGCGGATTTCAGGCTGTGGACCGCCTTGGAAAAAACCTTGCGTTTCGGAAGAAAGCCGGAAAAGGTGTTTTCCATCTCGGTGGCAAGGACATCTATGGCCTTTAACAGGTTGATACGGGTGATAGCCAGGGCGGCCTGATCGGCAAACAGCCTGATGGTGTCTCCGTCGCTTTCATTGGCGTTCCGGCGGCTGTAGGCATTGTCGATTCCCAGAATGCCTACTGACTCTCCTTTGACCACAATCGGGCAGAGATAAAAACTTCGCGAACGAAGCGGTTTGATTCCGTCAAAAGGAGGTTGGAGGCAGTATTCGGGTGGGCATTTGCTGATATCGTCAATCAGGTATGGCTTGCGTTCGGAAAAAGACTTGAAAATAATTCCTATCCTGTTGTCGAGGGGGAGCGCGACCTCGTCGAGATCGAATCCCGGGCTGCCGTCGGCGACCAGAAAATGGAGTTTCTTCCTTTCGCCATCGGCCATCATAATATTGACGCGTTCAAATCCCAGAACGTCATGCAGACCTTCAGCGCAGAGGGAAATCACCTCTTTCAGATCCAGCGATCTCTGGATCCTTGAGCTGATTCTATGGAACTCCTTGATGGTGCCGTCCAGGGCCCGGCACCGGCTCTCGAAGAGTTCCGCCTGCGACACGCCCGCCCTGTGCAATTCCTCCAGTTCCCTGGCGCGTTCACGCAGTTCATCACCGGATTTGCCCAGGATGAATCCCGAGATAGAAGCAATGGCCGCCGCTCCTGTTCCGATATAGCAGTAAAGGAGAATATTCTCGAAGTAGCTGGATGGCTCCCCCATAATCCGGATAAGCAAAGTGTCGTTCGGGTCGGAAAGAAAGGCGAGCCGGATAAGCGCCCAGAAAGCCGGCGCCGCGACAACAAGAGAAAGTCCGGCCGCGGCGTACTGAAAACCCCTATGACGCCATATATTTTCTTGTTTCATATCAATTCATTCCGGGTAACTGGTTGAGGGGGGTATCATACGACCGTGACAAAACCGGTGATCTTCAGTTTCCGGCATGTTCATGAAGGGTTTTCGGGGAAATCATCCTGGAAACGGTCGCGAAGTTTCTCGTAAGTCGCATCGAGACTCTCCGGCATAACCCTGACATCAGCGACCAGGGTCATGAAATTCGTGTCGCCTACCCATCGTGGGACGACATGGATGTGCAGGTGATCATCCACCCCGGCGCCGGCCGCCTTTCCGATATTTATGCCGATATTGAACCCCTGGGGAGAGAGCATCTCTTTCATTATGCGGCACGAAAGCCTGACGTTTTGAAAAAGCTCAAGCATTTCATCAGGCAGAAGATCGCCCATGTCGGCTACGTGCCGGAGGGGTGAAACCAGGAGATGGCCGCAACTGTATGGATAGCGGTTCATGATGATGGATGTGTTGTTGTCCCTGCGAAGGATCAGTCTGGATTTTTCCGTTTCAGGGTTCTTTTTATCACCAAGACAAAAAATACATCCCTCCGGCTTGTCGTTCAGTATAAACTCCATCCGCCAGGGCGCCCAGATTCTGTCCATACAGTTGTTATTCCTTTCGGATTCGGAGATAAAACTACCTTAACGGAAAGATCGAGTCCGTGCATGGCCGGCGCCGATATTACTCGATTTCTTCCAGTGTAATTTCCATGTCGTCCACATCCGAAAGATCCAGAGACCCGGTGTTGCCGGTCAGGGACGATATCAGATTCATGGTGTCCCGGAACCCGGGGTTAACCACGAATATTTCACGGAAGGATTGCAGGGCTTCATCCTTTCGTCCGGAGGCCATATACAGAATCCCAAGCTCGTAGCGAAGGTTCTGCGCCCTTTCAGGCTGAAGTCCCTTCAGTGAAAGGAGCATGGAAAGGATTCGCTCAGAGTCTTCGTAATCGTTCTTTTCCCTGCTGCATACGGCATGCAGCGTCAGGCAGTCCAGTTCACGCTCGGGATCGTTTGCCGCAATTCGAAACTGCTTGATTGCATCATCGTGGAGACCCATCTCCATATAGGCTATACCGAGGTTGTAATGTGTTTCGGCGTCTTCTTTTTCAATCCGGGTTTCCAGATGCTCTCTGAATGCTTCAAGAGAAAGGGTTGATTCCGGTTCGTGAGAAGCGTCCATCTCTTCCATGAACGAAGGGAGCTCGACTTCGGAATCGACCGGGAAGTCGGCGGGCTCGTCCAATGTCACCAGAGAAACATTATCTTCCATTGCCTCAGAGAAATCGAACGGCGCTTCAATGTCGACGGAAGGTAATGCCGTGTCTTCCGTAAGTTCCTCAAACTTATCGGTATTTCCTTCGTCCGCTGTTTCAGGTAAAACATGGGAATCCGTTCCGTCGTATTCCTTTTCCGTCAGGGAGGATTCCCCGTATTCCCCTTCTTCCGTGGGATGGGAAAGCGTATGCTCGTCTTCGGGAAGATCGAATGATATATCTATTTCAAAGTCGTCGATATCCGTGACCCCGGTTTCCGGAGGTCCTGATGACAGGTCAACCGCGGCAAAGTCTTCCAGCGTGTTTTCAATAGCGCTTCCAGAACGATCCGAGATGATATCAGCCGTATTCGACAGGTCGATTTCATCCCCCCATGGCAAATCCTCAACGGCTGAAGGGTCCGTCGAGGAGGAATCCGACCGGCCGTCCCGCCCTTGTTGAGGGACATTGTTCCCGCCTGCCTTCTGGTTGAGGATATTCAGGCTTACCGCGACATCGGCCAGTTTGGAGCTTTCCCCGGTCGTTTCATAGAGCCTTTTCAGGGCTTCGAGGATACGGGTATCATATGGAACGAAATTCTGGAGGGTTGTGTAGTAATGCTCTATCTCGCCAAGCGCCCCGCTCTCGTAAAGGGGCGACTGATACTCTTCAATGAGCGAAAGGCTGCCCTCCACGTCCTTTTCTTCCACTGAGCACTCAATAAGTCCTTTTATCAAGGATAAATCGCCTGGCTTATGTCGGAGCAGTCGTTTCAGAATCTCCTTGCGGTTGCCGGCATCGCCGGAAATCCTGTACGCCTCGGCCAGCAGGGCCAGAATCTTCGGATTGTCCGGGTCGTCGCCAAGAAGCTGGTTCAGTCTGGGAAGGGCATCGCCGGCCACACCGTTACGGATCTGCTCCGACAGTATGTCCATGGATGTGTCGGTTTTTTCAGGGAACAGGCTGGCGATTATGGAGCAGATCTTTTCATAGTATTCCGACATGCCTCTGTTCTTCAGGACAAGGGCGAGGTGGGTAAATTCCTGATAAGACTTGTCCTTGGCGCCCGACGCATAAAGTGTTTCCGCCAGCTTGCGCATGATGTCCGCATTATCAGGGTCGACACCCCGCATCTTTTCCAGTATATGCAGCGCATCCTCGGCCCTTCCAGATTTTTCATAGTGGAGAAAGACGGTTCTGTATTCCGAAAGGGCGTTTCCGATCATTCCCTGCTTTTCATTCAGCGCGGCAAGGGAAAGAGATATTTCTATGTTGGACGGGTTGAGGCGCTGAATCTGCTTATAAACGGCAATGGCCTTAAGGTTGAAGCCGTTATCATCATAATAGCGTGCTATTGTCTCATATTCACGGATTGCGTCTTCACGCCTGTTGCATCTTACGAGGAGTTCCGCAAGCTTCTGCCGGTGTTTCACATCCTTGGGATCGGCTGTGACAACCTGCTCGTAATCTTTCAGGGCGCGTTCAAACTGTCCCTTCTGGATGTATTTCTGAGCGCTTGCGAGGAATTTTTGTTTTTGAGAAGTCAATTCGCACCTTCTTTGTTCAATTTAAATCTGATTTATATCCGCTGGCTTTCCTTCCTTGTTGAGGATTTCTGGGGGGGACTGTTGCTGAAGAGCAGCGATTAGAAGCATGCGCCAGGCACCTCGGGAATGAGAAATGTAGCAGTAAAATAGCATGAAGTCAACGACTTATGCCCGATTCTCGTCTTGCGATCCGGTTGCCCGCGACTCCAATGAAAAACCATCGGACAGCCTGGAGAGGGTGTCAAGTTCCTGAGAGGAAAGCCTTCTGTCCCTGTAGACGGCCCCGTAATAAATCTGGGCAAACCTCCTCACTGAAGAGTCGTTCACTTGGTCGGAAAGTTCCAGCAGCCCAGTGGAAGAGTCAATGGATGCATGAGGATATTTCCTGGCGACTTTGCGCATGAACCTGCGGACGATTCTCTGTTCACGCGAACCAAGACTCCACATTCCCTGCCGGAAGACCGCAAGGGCCAGGCCGGCGGCCAGAATAAACGGAAGGACAGTTTTTAATCCTGAGGGGAGAGAGAAATCGCGAAGCGCCGAACCCGTTGAGCGGAACAGGCTTATCTGTTTGTTCAGGTCATAGTTAATTACCGCCTGGTTCCAGAAATAGCTCAGCGAGTCCAGAAGCAGCCTGGATTTCAGGAGAAAGCCCATCTTTTTCGCTTCCCTTTCGCCAAGAAAGTTCGCCGCGAAGATGCTCGGGTCTTTCCGGATCCACCCGGTCCCTTCGATAAAGACCTCTACCCATACATGGGCCATATTCTCCGTTACCAGATAATATCCACCCAATTCATTGTAATTACCCCCGAAGTATCCTCCCACGAGCCTTGACGGAACCCCGGCCGCCCTTAGAATTACCGCGAAAGAAGATGCAAAGAATTCACAGTTGCCCGCTTTTTTCCTGAAGAGGAATTCGTCCATGGGCGCATCGGAGACGGGCATATCCTGGTTCGAATATCGAAGCCCGGCGGCTTCAAAATAGCTTTCCACAAGAGAGAGTCGTTGAGACGCTGTTCGTCCTTTTTTTGATATATCCGCGCCCAGAGAGACAATTCGGGGAGAGAGCCCCTCGGGTAACTTAAGGTAGAAACTCCGATCCATATCCCTTTGCGCCCCGATTACCCCCCTGATATCTGAAACGGTCTCATATCTTATCCTTCCGGACGCATGAGTGGTCTTTCTGAAGACATGGTCGCTCAGTTTCAGGGAACGGATGCCGTGCAGCGACAGGGGCGTATCAAGGGAAACCAGCCAGGGGGTGGAACTCAATTCGGAGTATACCGTCTGCCGGACCAGTCCCGCCGGCCTTGCCGGAACGGACACGCTTTCGTCGAGTTCCGTCCTGACCCAGGCCTTGCCTTTCGGGGTATTCAGGACGACCCCTCGCCAATAGAGGGCTAATCGTGGGAGCCTTTCGCCACGCACCCTGAGGGCAACGGTAGTAACCTCCGCTACGCTTGCCGCGGCGCCCGGCTCTACCCGCTCGCTGAGGCCGGTTGCCTTTTCCACCGGAGGCGCCAGAAAGTTCCAAAGAGGGAACTGGGGCCGAGGGAGAATGACAAAGAAAAGCAGGATCAACGGCGCTGCCGCAATGGGCATGAAGGCCGCGACCGAGGAGACGCGCCACATGCCGTGGCGGGTAAGGGTCAACCGGTTGTCTATGGAAAAGAATGTCAGAAGTACAAGAGAGATAGCAATGGAAAGGAGGATCAAGAGGAGATACAGGAGAAAGATCCCGCTGAGACTGAAGAGGGTAGAGGCCGCGAGGGCAAAGATGGAAAGGGCGTATATCTGGAGGTAGTTTCTTGGACTCTTCTCTCCCGCGAGGCGGATGGAAAGGAGGATTACAAGGAGGTTGACCGAAGGATCAACAACATTGTCGCGGGAGATCTGAAGGGAATAATAAAGAAAGAATATCCCGGTCAGGGTGGTTGCCCTCCAGCCTTTAAGGTTTGGGAACCCCATCTTTTCCGAGATTATAGCCAGGGCCAGGGCCGCGGGAAAGGCCACTTGCGGGATAACGCCGAGATAGGGGAAAAGGGGAACTGTGCCCAGGATGGCGGTGGCAATGGCAAGGATTTCCAGAATGGTTTTAACGGGTACCATACACCGCCAGCTCCGTAAGAAGCCGCAATCTGTGCGGCCGGGAAACGTCAGGCCGGATGACGCGGACGCCAAGTCTCATCCCGACGGGCCGACCTGCGCGGAAGGCCTTGTTTATGAGGAAAGCCGCGCAGGACAGGTTTTCCTCCAGCCCGCCCTCCGTAAGGGAAAGAACGTCGATAATCAACGGGTCTTCGGTCGGCATTGCCATCTCTTTGACCTTGAGCTCGCCCTGTCGAGCGGAAAGCCGCCAGTGGATGTTTTTGATGGGATCGCTTTCCTTATAATCCCGGATTGAAGTCAAATCTCCGCCGAATCCTTTTCTGCTGGAGAAGTTTTCTCCCCTGGACTCCTTTTTACCCGCGGCGCCTTGCGTAACACATTCTCGGGGAGCGGGAAATACGATCAGTGAGTCGGAAACCGGGAAGGCGCTGCGCCTGACGAAGAAGTTTATGGGAAAGGGAGAGGAAATGACCGCTTTTTCCATCATCTTCTTACCTCTGCCTTGAAAAGTGATGGTCAGGACATCCGTCTCAACGGAACATTTATCCACAAGGGGAAAGGTGGCGCTTCTGTCTGCTACGTCAAGCCGGAGGAGGAAGGAGGAGAGGACTCTTTTGCGGTTTGCCAGGCGTACGGTTACCGGAGAAGCAATACCGTCGTAAACTTCGTCGGGCAACTGGATGGTCACATCCAGATCCCGGAGATTAAGCCATCCGAGGCATCCCGAAACAGCCATGAATCCAAGAAGAGATGAAACAATGAGAAAAATAAGGTTGTTGCCGGTGTTAATTGCCGCCAGGCCCATGAGGATGGTAATGGCAATGTACCAGAAACCGGATTTGGTGATGGTTACACCATGGGAATGGCGATATTTTTCATGACCGACAGAAATAAATCCTCCTTGTTGAGCGCTTCGTGTTCAGGAAGAAGGATTAGCCGGTGCGCTCCCACCGGCAAGGCGACCGCTTTCACATCTTCGGGGATCACATAGTCCCTCCCTTCGAGGAACGCATGGGCCCGGGAGGCTTCAGCCAGGTTTATCCCGCCCCGGGTGGAAATACCGGTCAGGATACAAGGGTGATTACGTGTCGCCGCCACAATGGAAAAGATGTATTCGATAATCTTATCGGAAAGGAGAATCTTTTCTTTAACCGTCTTTCTGGCCTCCATGATATCGTCAAGGGTGATCAGGGGGGCCAGATCCCTGATGCGATCACGTATGCTCCCTCCTTTTATTATCGTCTTTTCAATATCTTCGGGAGGATATCCGATTCCGGTCCTGATGAGAAAACGATCCATCTGGGATTCGGGAAGGGGGTACGTCCCCACCTGCTCAACCGGATTCTGGGTCGCCATGACCAGGAAAGGGGAGGGGAGGGGGTAGGTAACTCCCTCTACGGTTACCCTTTGCTCTTCCATGGCCTCCAGCATGGCGCTCTGGGTCTTGGGCATGGCGCGGTTAATCTCGTCGACCAGCATCAGGTTGTTGAAGACAGGGCCGCGCATGAACGTGAACTTTCCTTCTTCGCGATTGAATATTGATAGTCCGGTAATGTCGGAAGGGAGCAGGTCGCTGGTGCATTGGATCCGTCCGAAAGTCATCCCCAGTACGCCGGAAAGCGCCAGGGCGAGGGTCGTTTTGCCCAACCCCGGAATATCCTCCAGAAGGATATGCCCTCCGGAGAGGAGCGCAATGACAGATAACTTGACCGCGCGGATTTTGCCGCGCAGGTAGCGGGATGTCAGGCTGTCTATGACATGCAACATTTCGTCGCGCTTTGGCAGTTGCATCGATTATCCTTTCCGGGGCCTTTGCATGAAAAAGGCCGGGTTCAGGCGCCCGGCCTTTTTCATGTCTAAATTTATACCATAACTATCCCAATACAATAAGGAGGTCTTCTTTTTCCACCTTTTCTCCCTCTTCGAATTTTACTTCAGCAATCCTGCCGTCGCCTTTTGCCTTTATGTTGGTTTCCAGCTTCATGGCTTCGGTGACCATCAGGATATCTCCAGTTTTTATCTCGTCACCGACCTTGACATGGACCTTGAGAACCTTGCCGGGCATGGGCGCGCCTATATGGCGCGGATTTGACGGGTCGGCCTTGGCCCGCTCCTTCTCATCGGTAATCGCCGACAGGTCCCTTACCGTCACCTGTCTCGCCAGGCCGTTCAACTCAAAATACACCTGCCGCGTCCCGTCCGAATGAACAGCCCCTATGGCGTTCAGCTTGATTATCAGTGTCTTGCCGGGGTCTATCTCCACCGCGGTTTCCTGTCCAGGTTCAAGGCCGTAGAAAAACACTGGAGTGGGGATGACCGATGTGTCGGAATAGCCGAGACGATGGCGGTCGAACTCCGGGTAGACATTCGGGTACAGGATGTGGGAAAGCAGGGTCTTGTCGTCCACCAGATGACCCACTTTTTCCTGCAGATTGAGGCGTTCCTTTTCAAAATCAACCGGTTCGAGAAGCTCGCCGGGGCGGCATGTGAGGGGTTTTTCACCCTTGAGGATTATTTCCTGCAGTTTCTCCGGAAAACCACCGTAGGGCTGTCCAATCATGCCTTTGAAGAAACCCACCACCGATTCGGGAAAGGACATCTCCGATCCCCGGGTGTAGACGTCCTCCACGTCCATGTTGTTCTTGACCAGGAATATGGCCATATCGCCTACCACCTTTGAAGAAGGCGTAACCTTGATGATGTCGCCAAAAAGATGGTTTACCTTGTGATACATCTCCTTGCACTCGTCCCACTGGTCCAGGAGCCCCAGCGCGGCAACCTGGGGCTTGTAGTTTGAGTACTGCCCTCCGGGGATCTCGTGATGGTAGACCTCCGCCGTACCGCTCTTCAGGCCTGATTCGAAGGGGGCATAATAGTCCCGGACGGTTTCCCAGTAATTCGCCAGTTTCTGCAGGCCGTTCTCGTCCAGTTGCGGATCCCATTCACTGCCCCGCAAGGCGGCTATGACCGCGTTCAGATTGGGTTGAGAGGTCAGGCCCGACAGGGAAGAAAGCGCCGCGTCTATTATATCCACGCCGGCCTGGCACGCCATCAGCAGGGAAGCCTCGCCGTTTCCCGACGTGTCGTGGGTGTGCAGGTGGACGGGAATGCCCAGTTCTTCCTTGAGAGCCTTTACCAGTTTGTGGGCGGCAAATGGCTTGAGGAGTCCAGCCATGTCCTTGATGGCCAGGATATGGGCGCCCATTTTCTCCAGTTCCCTGGCAAGGGAGACATAGTATTCCAGAGGGTACTTGTCTCGTTTGGGATCGCATATGTCACCCGTGTAGCAAATGGATGCCTCGCATACCTTGCCGGTTTTCAGAACGGCGTCCATGGCGACCTTCATACCTTTAGTCCAGTTAAGGGAGTCAAAGACCCGGAAGATATCGATCCCTGCTTCGGCCGCGGTTGCCACGAAACGCTCCACCACGTTGTCCGGATAATTGGTGTAGCCCACGGCATTGGAGCCGCGCAGCAGCATCTGGAAAAGGATATTCGGCGCCGCCTCCCGCAGCTTGTGGAGACGCTGCCAGGGGCACTCCTTGAGGAAGCGCATGGAGACGTCGAAGGTTGCGCCTCCCCACATCTCCAGGGAGAAAAGGTTGGCGCCCAGGCGGGATGTGGGTTCGGCAATCTTGAGCAGGTCGAATGTCCTGACACGGGTCGCCAGCAGGGATTGGTGGGCGTCGCGCATGGTTGTGTCGGTGATCAGTATGCGTTTCTGATCCAGTATCCATTGTTTCAGGCCTTCGGCGCCCCTTTCCCGAAGGATCTCGGCCGTCCCGGTCGGTCGGGGCAGGGAATTATCGATCTGGGGGGGCCTGGCATCCAGCAGGTCGGCGGAGCGCAAGGGTCTGGTAATGCCCGGAGAACCGTTTACAATCACGGAACCGAGGAAATTAAGGATCTTCGTGGCCCGGTCCTTCTTCTCCCTCATCTTCATCAGTTCGGGATGCTTGTCGATAAACGATGTGTCACATTTTCCGGCCAGGAAGACAGGATGGGTAACCACGTTTTCCAGGAACGGGATATTGGTGTTTACCCCCCTGATGCGGAACTCCTGCAGGGAGCGGTTCATGACCTGGGCGGCGTCACTGAAGGTAAGTCCCCAGGTGCTGATCTTGACGAGAAGAGAGTCGTAATGAGGTGTGATGTGGGCGCCGGTAAAGGCGTTCCCCGCATCGAGCCGCACGCCGAAACCGCCGGGCGAGCGATATGCCTTGAGGGTGCCGAAATCAGGAGCGAACTGGTTCTTGGGGTCTTCCGTGGTAATCCGGCACTGGATGGCATGTCCCCACATGGTAATGGATTCCTGTGAAGGGATGCCGATTTCCGGGTCCGCAAGCCTGAATCCCTGCGCCACCAGAAGTTGCGCCTGAACGAGGTTTCTGCCGGTGATCATCTCGGTGACGGTATGCTCCACCTGGATTCGGGGGTTCATCTCGATAAAATAATAATTGCCTTCCTGATCAAGCAGAAACTCCACCGTTCCGGCGTTCCGGTAACTGACGTGACGGGCCACCCTGAGCGCGGCGGCGCACAGTTCTTCACGCATTTGTCGGGAAATGCTTAATGAAGGAGCGAATTCAACGACTTTCTGGTGACGGCGCTGGATTGAACAGTCACGTTCAAAGAAGTGCACCAGATTTCCATAATTGTCTCCCAGGATCTGTACTTCTATATGCTTTGGTTGTTCAATGAACCGCTCAAGGAACACCTCCGCGTTTCCGAAGGCCGCTTTTGCTTCACTCCTTGCGCTGGCAAGCCCCTCTATGAGCTCCTTCTGGTTGCGCGCGACACGCATTCCACGGCCGCCGCCACCGGCGGCTGCCTTGATGATTACCGGATATCCGGCCTTTCTGGTGAATTCGATGGCCTCTTCATCTTCAACGACCGGGTTTTCCGTCCCGGGGATGACGGGTACGGAAGCCGCCATGGCGACTCTGCGCGCCGCAATCTTGTCACCCACCTTGCGTTGCATCTCCGCTGTCGGACCGACAAAGACGATGCCCGCTTCTTCGCACTTTTCGGCGAACCCGGGATTTTCAGAAAGAAATCCATAGCCGGGATGAATGGCGTCCGCGCCTTTGTCCTTTGCCAGATTGATTAGTTCATCGATGCCCAGATAAGCGTCTACCGGACTTTTTCCTTTGCCGATCAGATATGCTTCGTCAGCCTTGTAACGGTACAGGGAAAGCTTGTCCTCTTGTGAATATACGGCAATGGTTCCAATACCCAGTTCATTGCAGGCGCGAAAGATTCGGATGGCGATTTCGCCTCTGTTTGCGGCAAGTACCTTCTTGAAAATCCTTTTTTCCATCTCTGGGCTCCCTGAAATAATCCGGAAGAAATTTGTGGCGGGGCGGACCGAAAGGCCCCATACGGCCGGATATCTTCAATACAATTATACTAATTCGGTATAAAACCAGATTCACAGGTCAAAGTCAATGACCTATCAGGAGTTGAAAATGAAAAGGTTTCTTCTCGAACGAACAGGTAGTACCGGCAAAAATCAACTTTGAATGCGCCAGCGGTCATGCTAGTATTCGAGGCAACCAATATAGCTGTAAAGGAGATAATTATTATGCGGAAAACCTTCCTCTTTCTCAGTTGTCTTTTTCTCGCTTCGCTGATTTCCATGAACGGCGCGGCATTGGCCGCGGGCAAGAAAAAGGCCGCCCCCAAAAAGAGCGGAGCCTCGCAGGCGCCTGTTTCCAAGGATGTTGCCCGAGTAAACGGCGTTGCCATCGCCAGATCCGAGCTTGACCGGGCCATGAAGGTCATGCTCAGACAGACGGGGGGCGTCGGCGCGCTTCCGGCCGACAGGAAAAAGGAGGCCGAACTTGCGGTCCTGAATGAGCTGGTTTCCATGGAGCTTCTCAACCAGGCCGCCCGCAAGATTGAGGTCAAGGATATTGGGAAGAAGGTCGAAAACCAGGTTAACGGGGCCAAATCCAAGTTTCCCTCACCCGCCAAGTTTGACGAGTTTCTGGCTGAAAACAGCATGACGGAAAATGACTTCAAGTCCCTTGCCGAGAAGGAAATCTATATCAATAATCTGATAGAGACCCGGATTGCTTCCAAGGTGACGGTAACGGAAGCCGAGATGAAAAAATTCTACGACGAAAATCCGGAAAAATTCAAAATTCCCGAAAGCGTGCGCGCCAGCCATATCCTGATTGGAACGGACGCGAAGGCCACCGACGAGGACAAGACAAAGGCCAGGGAAAAGGCGAATGCGTTACTGAAGCGTATCAAGGCCGGGGAAGATTTCGCGGCCCTGGCGAAAGAGAATTCAACCTGCCCCAGCGGGGCTCAGGGAGGTGACCTGGGCGCCTTTACCAAGGGACAGATGGTCCCGGCGTTTGAAGCAGCCGCCTTTGCCCTTAAACCGGGGGAGATAAGCGAGGTGGTGGAAACCCGTTTCGGCTTCCACATCATCAAGGTAATGGAGAAACAGCCGGCTAAAACGGTTACCTATGATGAGTCAAAGCAGAAAATACAGGAATTTCTGAAAAGCCGGAAAATCAGGAAGGACATAAATGACTATGTGGATAAGCTGCGCAAGGAAGGAAAGGTGGAGATACTGATCTCCTGATCTTCACTCCATGGGATCACGCCAGCTATGCAAAAAGGGCGCTCTGGAATGTCGGAGCGCCCTTTTTGCATATATGAGGCGGCAAACAACCGCAAATGCGTGTGATGGGAATGGCGCCTTCTCATCACCACCCTTGCCAGCCCGAATGGAAAATGCTATGAGTAGGAAAGCTTTCATGTGAGGTGGCGATGAAAGAAAGAGCGAAAATTCTCCTGGTTGAAGACGAAGACCTGAGCCGCGACTCTCTGACCCGGCTTTTGAAAATGTCCGCCTTTCATGTGAAAGGAGCTGCGTCCGGGAAAATCGGACTGTCACTCCTCGCCCATGAAGAGTTTGATATCGTTATAACGGACCTTCTCCTTCCGGACGGTAACGGCATCGACATTCTGAAGCGGGCAAAAGAATGCTCACCCGGCACGGAGGTTATCCTCATCACCGGACACGCCTCCGCGGAAACCGCCGTGAAAGCGATGAAGGAAGGCGCATTCGACTACATTACCAAACCCCTGAACTTTGACGAACTGTCCATCATCATCTCCAAGGCCCTTGAAAAACGCCAGCTTCTCACGGAAAACGTCTACCTGAAAAAGCAACTGAGCAACAAATTCGGTTTTACCAATATCATCGGCAACTCTCCGCCGATGCAGAAGGTCTTTTCACGTATGAAACGGATTGCCGGCACCGATTCGACGGTCCTTGTCCTGGGAGAGTCCGGGACCGGCAAGGAGCTTGTGGCCAAGGCTATCCATTTTAACAGCCACAGAAAAGACCGGCCCTTCGTCCCGGTCAATTGCGCCGCCATACCGGAGACACTCCTGGAAAGCGAACTGTTCGGCCATGTCAAGGGCGCGTTTACCGGCGCCATCCGTGATAAGGCAGGAAAATTCGAGACCGCCACAACCGGGACCATTTTCCTGGATGAGATCGGCACCATGCCCATGCATCTCCAGACAAAGCTGCTGAGGATCCTGCAGGAGCAGGAAGTGGAGCGGATTGGCTCCTCCAGGACCATACAGCTTGATGTGCGCGTCATATCGGCGACAAACCTGAATCTGGAAGAAGAGGTGCGGAAAGGCGCTTTCCGGGAAGACCTCTACTATCGCCTTAATGTTATCCCCATACTCCTCCCCCCCCTCCGCGAAAGAAAGGAAGACATTCTCTCCCTCGTCAAGCACTTCATTGAAAAGAACTGCAAGGAAATGAAGCGGCCGGTAATGAGCATCTCAAACGAGGCGTTGGAAATGCTCGAGGCCTATCGATGGCCAGGAAATGTCCGGGAACTGGAGAATATCGTGGAGCGGATAGTAACCCTCACCGACGGTGAACGCATCATGGCCAACGATGTCCCCTCCAATATCAGAGAGGAATTCATGACAAGGGTAACGGAGAGGGGCGTGGATCTGGCGCGTGCGGTTAATGAAATGGAGAGAAAAATGATCTGTGATGCGCTGTTTCTCACCAAAGGGGTAAAGGCAAAGGCGGCCGCCATGCTGAATCTGAACAGAACCACGCTGGTGGAGAAAATGCGGCGTCTGGGTATTGAAAGCCCTTCCTGAAAGTGCTCCGCCTGACCTGGCGGCAGGGGGGCTCGTCAGAAAACCCCGCCAGATGAATAGAGAAAACCATGAAGATTGCCGTTCTTTCTGATACCCACGGGAACTATGGGCTTGCCGCTGACATGTTGAGCCGCATTTCCGCCGTTGATCACATCATTCACCTCGGCGACAATGTGGCGGATGCCGATTGCATTGAATACGCGTTGTCTCGACCGATAATCAAGATCGCCGGCAACTGTGACTTCGCTTGCGGATGCCCGCGTGAGATTCTTCTGAACATTAATGACACAAGGATCTTCGCAACCCATGGAGACCATTATTCGGTAAAGGCCGGACTCGATAACCTGCTGATGAAAACAACCAGTGAAAGGGCTGAGATCGCCCTGTACGGCCACACCCATGTACCTTTCATACGCAGACACGGAAACACATTGCTTCTTAATCCAGGTTCTCTTAAAAAAGACGCCGCCACTCATTCCCTTGCCATCATTTCAATCAAAAAAAACAATCTTTTAGCGGAGTTGGTTTTTTCCGACATCCTTGATGATTCCACCCTCCCTTGATAGCATCGCGGCGCCATCCTTGCGAATGGGGACTGCCGCTCATGAAGGATGAAGAAAGCGAATCAAATCCAGTTCCACATTGGGGTCCATGCGATGAATAAAAGAATCGTGCTCATTATTGCCGGAATAACTGTATCACTTGTTCTACTCTTCATCATTTCCATTGGCATCGCGATGTATCTCATTGGTGACAAAGGAAATATCGGTAGGGGAGGCGCCATTGGCGTGCTTGAGGTAAAGGGTGTTATTATCGATGCCCACGACCATATCATGCAGCTGAACAAATTCCGTGACGACAGGAAGATCAAGGCGGTCGTCCTGAGGATAGACTCTCCAGGAGGAGTGGTCGGCCCGTCGCAGGAACTTTCGGAAGAGGTGCGAAAGTTCGTCAGGAAGAAACCGTTGGTCGTCTCAATGGGGGGCGTAGCCGCTTCAGGGGGCTACTACATTGCCGCTCCGGCCAGTATTATCATCGCAAACCCAGGGACTGTAACCGGAAGCATCGGTGTTCTCATGAAGATGTCCAACATCCAGGGGCTGCTGGGCAAGGTGGGAATGAAGTCTTTCATCCTTAAAAGCGGCAGATTCAAGGACAGCGGCTCTCCGGTCCGTCCCCTGACCAGGGAAGACAGGGAAGTTCTCCAGGGGGTCATTGACAGCATGCACGGACAGTTCATAACAGCGGTTTCCGAAGGGCGCAGAATCCCCCTGGAGGAGGTCAGGGAGCTGGCCGACGGACGAATATTCAGCGGGGAACAGGCGCTGGCAAGGAAACTGGTAGACCGCCTTGGAAATTTTCAGGATGCCGTTGATACCGCGGCAAAGATGGCCGGCATAAAGGGAGAGCCAAAACTTGTCTACCCTCCGGAAAAAAGGAAATCGCTTCTTCAGCTGCTTTTTCAAGGCGCAGGCGCCATGCTGCTTGAAAAACTGGAACCGCAAAATGGTGTTGAAGCCAGGTATGAGATAATTTCCCATTAAGTTTCGGGATTGAAGCGCCATGGGGATAGCCGTCTGATGACGTAATCCCATATGCTGGTATACTGGTTTCTCTAGACATGAGGCCCGCCGCCGATAATCAGGAGTGGACGGACGGTCGCCGACGGATGAAGCGGGGTACCCCTTCTTTATCATGAGAATGCAAGCGGAGAAAAGCCATGACCCATATGGAAATAAACAGGAATGGAAACGATGGGATACGGGCGCTGGATGCCCTGGACAAAACAAGCCTGCCCCCGGACGGGGGACCCGGGTTCAACCGCCTCGTGTTCGCCAGGAGTCCTTACCTTCTGCAGCACGCCCAAAACCCGGTTGACTGGTATCCCTGGTGCGATGAGGCCTTTGAAAAGGCGCGGCGGGAGGATAAGCCGATCTTTCTCTCCATTGGTTACGCCACATGCCACTGGTGCCATGTCATGGAGCGGGAGTCTTTCGAAGACCCCGTTGTCGCAGAAGCGCTCAATAGCGGATTCGTGGCCGTCAAGGTAGATCGCGAAGAGCGTCCGGACATCGATGACCAGTATATGGCCGTTTCCCAGATGCTGACCGGCGGCGGGGGCTGGCCCCTGACGATCCTCATGACCGCGGACAAACAGCCCTTTTTCGCTGCCACATACATTCCCAGGGAAGAGAAGATGGGCATGCCCGGGATAATTGACCTCCTGAGAAGGGTCCTGGAATTCTGGCGCGACAATCGAACGGAGGTGCTGCAGAACTGCGCCCAGGCTCTTGACGGACTGAAAAGGGCTGTCGCGCCGTCGGCCGGTTCCCTGCAAGGCGAGCGTATTCCCGATGCGGTATTCCGTTCTCTGAAGATGTCCTTTGACGGCATCCGGGGAGGATTCGGAGAGGCGCCGAAATTTCCCTTTCCCCTCAATATTCTTTTCCTGATCAGGTATTGGAAGAAGACGGGGGCTACCATGGCGCTGGATATGGCCGGATTCACCCTTGACAGCATACGCCGGGGAGGGATTTTCGACCAGATAGGCTTTGGTGTCCATCGCTACTCCGTTGACACCCGATGGCTGGTTCCCCACTTTGAGAAAATGCTCTATGACCAGGCCATGCTTGCCCATGCCTGCCTCGACGCATTCCGGGCAACGGGCGGGAAGGCGTTCATGGATATGGCGAGGGAGATTTTCACCTTTGTTCTGAACGAGATGACGGACCCCGGGGGTGGTTTCTATTCGGCATGGGATGCGGATACCGACGGGTCCGAGGGAGAGTTTTACACCTGGACCCCTGACGAGATAGCCGCTGTCCTGGGAGAAGTGGACGGCGCCCTGGCCTGCCGGTTCTTCGGCGTAACCGCGGAGGGAAATTTCGAAGGCCGCAACATCCTCAGCATGGCAGTGTCACAGGAGAAATTCGCGGAGAAAGAGGGTATTAGTCCGGAGATCATTGATGGAAAACTTAAAATATGGCGTAGTAAGTTACTGATTGCAAGGGGAACCAGAAAGCGTCCCCTGAGGGATGAAAAGATTCTGGCTTCCTGGAACGGCCTGATGATCTCCGCCTTTGCGAAGGCCTATGCGATTACCGGCGAGGCCAGTTACAGGGACGCGGCAAAGACCTCCATGGCGTTCGTCATGGAGAATCTGAAGAGGGCGGACGGCCGCCTGCTGCGCGCCTGGTACCGGGGCGGGGCGGAAATACCGGCTTTCCTGGAGGATTACGCTTTTCTGGTATGGGGTCTCCTGGAGCTGTACGAAGCAACCCTTGATGCCACCCTCCTGAACGAAGCGAGGGATCTGTCCCTGGAGATGATTCGTCTGTTCGGCGACCGGGAGGACTACGGTCTTTATGACACGGCATCGGATGTGGAAGACATCCTCGTCCGGAAGAAGGGATGGCACGACGGCGTGCTCCCTTCCGGCAATTCCGTCGCCGCCATGAACCTGATAAGACTGGGGAAGGCCGCCCGGGACGCAAGGCTCCTGGAAGAGGGGAAGGGTATCCTGAGAGCCTTTATGGGAAGCATCTCCCAGCGGCCCGCCGCTGCTCTGCATTTCCTTGCGGCCCTTGACTACCTTGGAGATGACGATACAGAGATAACCTTTTCGGGGGCCGTCGATTCGCCGGAGGCGTACGCCATGCTTCGCTGCCTGCACAAACGCTACATTCCCGGTCTGGTTTTGCGGTGGGCGGGAGAAGGCGTCCCTGGTAACGACCGGCCGGAGAGGGAGAGCAAAACTGTAGTGAATGTATGCGCCGGCGGCGCGTGCCGACTTCCGGTAACCGGCGCTGGAGAACTGGAGGCTCTTCTGGACGAGATTCTCTGAAACCCTACCAATTATCTCCAGGCTGTGATACATACCCCTGAAGCATCGTCCAGGAGGGGGTATGACGGAAAAAAAACACATAGCCAGGGCCGCGGGCATCCTCGGGGCCGCCACCATCCTGTCCCGGGTCATGGGCATGGTAAGGGACATGGTGCAGTCGCGTCTTTTCGGCGCCGGTTACGCCACCGACGCCTTTATCGCGGCCTTCCAGATTCCCAACATGCTTCGCCGCTTCTTTGCCGAGGGCGCACTCACGTCGGCGTTTGTGCCGACCTTTTCCGAATACTACACCAGGAAGGGGAAGGATGAGGCGCGGGAACTTGCCAATGTGTGCTTTTCCCTCCTGACGGTCGTCATGGCCGTGGTAACGATACTCGGCATCATCTTCTCTCCGCTCATAGTCTCTTTGATGTTTCCCGGCTTCCGGACGGAACCGGACAAGCTCGAGTTAACGGTCCTGCTCAACAGGCTGATGTTTCCTTACATCTTTTTTATCAGCCTTGTTGCCCTGTGCATGGGGATTCTCAATACGGTACGCCATTTCTTCACCCCGGCGATCTCCACCGTTTTTCTGAACCTTTCCATGATACTTTGCGCGATCTTCCTCCATGGGTGGTTCTCTGTTCCCATAACAGCCCTGGCGGTTGGTGTCCTTCTTGGAGGGGCGCTTCAGTTGCTCCTTCAGCTTCCGGTTCTTTTCCGCAAGGGCTTTCCCCTTCGCTTCCGCTTCTCCCCCGGGCATCCGGCCGTCAGGAGGATTGCCCTTCTCATGGGACCGTCGGTGTTCGGTGTAGGCGTCTACTACCTGAACATCACTGTCGGGGCGATCCTGGCATCGCTTCTTCCCCAGGGCAGCGTTTCCTATCTCTATTACGCACAGCGCCTCTTTGAATTTCCCCAAGGGATATTTACGGTATCTATCGCACAGGCGGTTCTGCCGTCCATGAGCAGACAGGCGGCCAATGGAGATATGTCCGGAGTAAAAGATTCTCTGGCCTTCGGACTGCGTCTGACCCTCTTCATCACCATACCGGCTACCATAGGGCTCATGGTCTGTTCGACTCCAATCTTCACCCTCCTTTTCATGGGCGGGGCCTTTGATTACACGAAGGCGGTAAGGTCGGCGGAGGCCCTGTTTTACTATTCAATAGGTCTCTCTTTCGTGGCCCTGGTGCGGGTTCTGGCCCCGGCCTTTTTCGCTCTCAAGGATACGAAGACCCCTGTGCTGACCGCGTTTGTCGCTTTTCTACTCAATGCGGGTTTCAGTCTCGCGCTCATGGGGCCCCTCCTTCACGGTGGACTGGCGCTGGCGACAACACTTTCCTCGTTTTGTAATATGGGGCTACTTTTGTGGTTTGTCCGAAGGAAGGTCGGTCCCTTCGGGGGGAGAAAGATCCTTTTCGAAGGCGCCAAGACCCTTCTGGCATCCGCGCCAATGGGGCTTGCGGTGGCCTGGGGCATGAGGCTTATCGACTGGTCGAGGCCAGGGGAGAAGCTGCTGAAGGGAGGTGTGCTGTTCGCTTCCATCGGAACTGGGATAGCAGTCTTCCTCTTGTGCGCCCACCTGCTTCGTTGCGAAGAAACGGGGAGGGCCATTGGAATGGTCCGAAAAAGGCTCGGAAGGAAAGCCGCTGGACCTCGGGGGGCAGGTTGAATCCGCTCCTGCTCTGACCCAGAAAACATTATTTTTTAAATAAAATAATAAACTAATTAATAAACAAATGTTTTATAGCCCGGAATTCTCCTTTTATAAGCCTGTTATTCACACCCCGAGTTGTTTGACTGTAGATTTAATTAATAACGCGATCCATAGGGTCTGTAACTGCCCTGAATCGTTAGCCCTGGGTGTAACATGCTGAATAAAATAGGATTTGTTGGTGATTAAAAAACAGGCAAACAGTAAAATTCCCTTGAAGAGATTCAGAAACGCGGGTTATCAACATTCTTGTCAACAGTTTTTCCACATTTGTTGTGGAAAAGACCCTATCGTCCCAAAACCACGGACGATTTCCGAAGGGAAACAGATTAGTGAGCGGGAACCAATGTTACCGGCCGTCATTTTTCCCTTTTCTTTGCTTCTTCCCACAGTTCATCCATCTCTTCCAGAGAGGACTCGGGAAGGGTCTTTCCTCTCCCGTGAAGGGTCTCCTCCACATGGGAAAATCGCATTGTAAAACGGGCGATGGTCTTCCGAAGGGCATCCTCCGGGGTGAGGGAGAGAAACCTGCCCAGATTCACGATGGCGAACAGAAGGTCCCCCAGCTCTGACTCCATCCTTTCCTGATCTCCCGAAAGAAGGGCTTCCTCCAGTTCCTTCAGTTCCTCCAGAACTTTCGCGAAAACGGGATCGATATGGTCCCAGTCGAATCCGACCCTGGCCGCTTTTTCCGTTATCTTCTGGGCGCGCAGCAGGGCTGGAAGATGGCAGGGAACCCCGGAGAGGGCAGAACGTCTCTCGTCCCCCTTCTCGGTCTTCTTTATTCGCTCCCAGTTATCAATCTGTTGCTCGATGCTGTTTATTTCCAGCTCTCCGAACACGTGGGGGTGGCGGCGGATCAGTTTCTCGCAAAGGACCTGGAGCACCTCGTCCATGGTAAACTCACTCTTTTCTTCGGCAATGACGGAATGAAACACCGCCTGAAGCAGGAGATCCCCCAGTTCCTCCTTCAGCATTTCCGGGGAACCGGAATCGATGGCCTCCATTACCTCATAGGTTTCCTCAAGGAGATATCTCTTAAGGCTTTCGTGCGTCTGTTCGGCGTCCCACGGGCATCCGCCGGGCGCCCGCAGTTTTTTCATCAGATCCATGAGACGGCCGAAGCCTTCGGTTTCGCTTTTCATTTTCGAGCCTTTCATCCTGAATTTTGACGGCTATTAAATCCTTCACAGAAGTAAATGTCAATGTCCTGAGAAGTGTTCCGTTCCCCGGCGACGAGAACCAATTACCTGCGCGACCCTTGACTCCACCAGTTCCGCCAAGCAGGGCGAAACACGCTTTCTGTTGTCGGGCATGGTGGAAATTTGCATAAAAAAATGGGCTGTTTCATGAAGTAAAATGCTGTTGACGCACTTGTGCCGGCCGTAGTACAAGGTTACGGGCGGGCATGGGCATGACTTCTAAGACGGCGCTTATATATTCACCGGATTTCAGCGGATTCAGCTATGGAGAAGAGCATCCCTTCAAGGTGCAAAGGTTCCGGCTCGCCTATGAACTGATGGCCGCCTACGGACTCCTGCGCCGGCCTGACGCCGCTATCCTGGACTGTATCCCGGCCTCGGAGGAAGACCTCCTCACCTTTCATTCCCACGGATATCTGGCCAAGCTCAGGGAGTTCAGCTCCTCGGACGAGCCGCGGGCCGATTTTCGATACGGTCTTGGAGATATCGAAAACCCCGTGTTCCGTGGCCTGTACGACTGGGCGAGGCTGGGCGCTGGAGGCACCATCGAGGCCGCGCGGCTTGTTACCGAGGATGGATACGATATCGCGTTCAACCTGGCCGGGGGGTGGCATCATGCCCATCGGAGCCGGGCCTCCGGATTCTCCTATCTGAATGACAGTGTCGTCGCCATCAACAAACTGTTGAAAAAAGGAAAACGGGTTGCATACCTGGACCTGGACGCCCACCACGGTGACGGGGTGCAGGAGGCATTCTACGACACGGATCAGGTTCTGACCATATCCATTCATGAAAGCGGGATACACTTCTTTCCAGGCACCGGTTCGGAAAAAGAGATCGGAACCGGAAAGGGAAGGGGATATTCCGTAAATGTGCCTCTCAAGGAGCATACGGACGACGCTCTGTTCATGAAGGCCTTCGACGAGGTCGCTTTTCCACTGCTCGCCGCATACGATCCTGACGTCATGGTTACGCAACTGGGGGCGGACACGTTCCGCACCGACCCGCTTACCCGCCTGGAAATCACCACCCACAGCTACAGCTATGTGGTGCGAAAGCTGAAGGCCCTGAAGATCCCGTGGGTGGCAGTCGGCGGAGGCGGATATGAAAACATAAACGTAGCGCGGGCCTGGACACTGGCATGGGCCATCATGAATGGCGTGGAGTTGTCACCCAGATTACCGGCCAGATTTGTAAGGACCATCCAGGAACTGGGTTATCCCAACAGAATGCTCCTGGATGCAATGCACTGGGCGGAAGACGATGATCGCAACCGTGCCCTTGACGCCGTTGAAAAAAGCATCCGGGCAATCAGGAAAAAGGTTTTTCCGGTCATAATCGGCGCATATGGCTAGGCTTCCCGGCAACAGGCATCTGGAAGATTCCCGCGGGAGGCAACTGTTTACCCTGCGGGACATAAATTCCCTTGAACAGGGAGAAAAGGAGCGGATCTACCGCACCATACTCCCGACGAGCCTTTATGAGCGTTTTGCCATCTCTCCCGATACCTTCAAAGGTCCGGACGGCAGACGCAAGATGCGCTTCATCGCCCCTGAAGGTCTCGGCTTCCTGCGCATCGAGACGCGTCTGACGCCCGATGCGCGGGATTGCGTATTTTTTCTCGAGATTGCCGACACCCACTACAACCAGATGGAGTTGGCCTTCTGCATCATCAAGGATCCCGATTCTCCCCGCTATGACGTCGACGTCGACCAGTGGGGCAGGGATAACAGCTTCTGCACGCTGGGCAGAAACATCCCGGAAGAGATCCGGGCCATGGAGGCCGGTCTTTTTCCCAATCAGACCCATCGCGGCATGAGGATGTTCTCCCAGTTCCTGAGACTCTTCGAAAGGTTCGTGGATTCTCTTGGCATGGAGATAATCGTCGCCGAGCCGCTTTCCTACGATAACGCCATCCGTTATGAAAAATACGGATTCGACTATATCACCGGCAAAAGGCTCATGCTGGAGATCAACGAGGGTTTCAGGGAAGGAAATATCTATCACCGGCGGCTGGACGGCTCTACCCCTTTCCGCCGTCCGGGCTTTGATCGGACCGTTCATGGCAGAAGCTGGGCCATTCATGACGGAATCCTTGACCAGCCATGGGACGATATCAGTATCTATCTTCAGGTGGGCAGGAACGCGGGGATAGACACCTTCCCGGAGCGGAAATGGTTCCTGCCCTTGACGCCCCTGTGACAGATATCCATCAATTCTAACCGGAGAATGCCAATATGTTCGGGTTCAGTGTCGGAGACTGGATATTCATCGCCGTAGTATGCGGGATAATCTTCATCTGTGTCGCATTAAGCGGTATGAACAGACGGAAGAATTGACGTGGCCCTCGGAATGCCCACATGTTTATGAAGGCGCCAGCGGAGGTTGACTCCGGGAAGGAAGGTTTTTTGCTCAAGATCGCCCATGGACTGATCGGAGATATTTCCGAACGCAGCATTGAAGACTCATGCATCGACGCGCGAGACACTAAAGCGGTCGGCATCAGGGTCTTCAAGCTCAACAAATCCTTCGGAGAAAAGCATGTGCTGAAGGACGTGGACCTGGAGATTCGTCCGGGCGAGACCTTTTCCATTATAGGCCCCTCCGGCACGGGAAAGAGCGTTCTCCTGAAGCTTATCATGAGGCTTGACTATCCCGACAGCGGCGAGATTTACATCGACGGCGTCCCGATCTTTGATGAAGAAAAGCGGGGTATGGTTCGTGATTACAGGTACAGCATGGTATTCCAGTCTTCGGCCCTCTTCAACTCCCTGACCGTAGGGGAGAACGTGGGGCTGTGGCTCCGCGAAAAAAGGGTCTGCGGGGAAGCGCGCATCCGGGAGATAATCAGTGAGAAGCTTGCCATGGTCGGCCTGGAAGGGACCGAATCCCTGAGGACCTCCGAACTATCCGGCGGCATGAAAAAGAGAGTGGCCATCGCCCGCTCCCTGGCCATGAATCCGGACCTTATATTGTATGACGAACCCACCGCGGAACTGGATCCCCTTAACTCGGATGACCTGGCCAACACCATCATCAAGGTGAGGGAGACCAACCACAACACCACCGTTATTGTTACCCACGACCTCAATTTCGCCCTCTACCTTTCGGACAGGATCGCCATGCTCCACGATGGGCGGATTATTGAAACCGGAACCCCCGATGAGATTAAGGCAAGCCTCAATCCGGTTGTAAGGAGATTCGTCTATACAACCACCAAGGGCATCAAGGGTGACTGAAGGCGGTCTTTCCGAAAATCGCGCACCATAGAAAAGGATGGACAGATTTCCGCCTTTACGCCATCATATCCCCGTTCATCGTACTACGAGTCCGGGCGTGATTTGAGAGTTACATGGGAAAGATACTGATAATTGATGATGACGCCTCCTTTGTCGTTCTGCTCAGTTCATACATAGAGCGTTATTATCCCCTGCTGGACGTACAGACCTGCACCAGCCCGCTCCAGGGCCTGCGGGCCATGAACAAGGAACTGGACCTGATGATCATTGACCTGGAAATGCCGCAGCTCGACGGCTCCAAGCTGTTGAAATACGCTGCCGAGGCGGGCATAAACAAGAACAGGATCATTCTCCTTTCCAGCCATGACGCGGATTATCTTCACGACCACTTTCCCATGGGTACATGCCTGGCTGTCCTGAACAAGTTCGAGGCGGGACAGAAGGCAGTGCTGGACATGATCTTCAGCTCCCTGGAAAAAAAGGCCGCCGGATAGGCTCTCCCTTGCCGACCTCGCCCCGCTTCCCCAAACCCTTCCCGGAAAGACTATGGATGTAATAACCACCCACGTAAATGCCGATTTTGACTGCCTCGGGGCAATGGTTGCGGCAAAGAAGCTCTATCCCGACGCCCTGATGGTGTTTTCCGGTTCCCAGGAAAAGAGCATGCGCGACTTCTTCCTGAAGTCCACGGGCTATGCGCTCGACTTCAAGCGGCTGAAGGATGTGGATGTCTCCAGCGTCACCCGTCTCATCCTCGTTGACTGCCAGCATTCTTCGCGCATCGGAAGACTGGCCGAGGCCGCCTTGCGGCCGGGGGTGGATGTCCACATATACGATCACCATCCGGAGATCCGTGGCGACCTGCGGCCGTCCGGGGGCGAAATCCGCGAATGCGGTTCTTCCACGACCATCCTTGCCAGGATCCTCATGGCAAAGGGCATTGCGGTATCACCAGTGGAAGCAACCCTGATGATGCTGGGCATATACGAAGATACGGGCAATCTTGTCTTTCCCTCCACCACCGTGGATGATTATCTGGCTTCGGCGTGGCTCCTGGAGATGGGCGCGAACCTTAATACCGTGAGCGACTTCATTACCCAGGAACTGACGTCCGAACAGGTGTCCCTTCTGAACGACCTTCTGAAATCCCTGAAAAAGATTACCATCGACGGTGTCGAGATAACCATCGCCCAGGCGTCCGTGGAGTACTACATCGGCGATATCGCCGTCCTGTCCCACATGATCCGCGACATGGAAAATCTGGATGTCCTTTTTCTCGCCGTGGACATGGGGAAACGGGTGTATGTCGTTGCCCGCAGCCGCATCAGCGAGGTTGATGTCGGCGCCGTGCTCCGGGAATTCGGAGGCGGCGGGCACGCCAACGCCGCGTCGGCTACGGTAAAGGAGCTGACACTGATCCAGGTCGTCGCCCGCCTTGAAGATATTCTGCGCAGGCAGGTATCTCCCAAGCGTACCGCCGCGGATATCATGTCGGCGCCGGTAAAGACCGTGCCTTCCACAGCGGTCATTTCCGAGGCCAGGGAGCTTCTGACGCGTTACAACGTGAATGCCATGCCCGTTATGGACGGTGAAGCAATGATCGGCATCATCTCGAGGCGCATCGTGGAAAGGGCTCTCTACCATGACCTGGGAAATGTGCCGGTCACCGAGTACATGCACAGTGAATACATGCGGGCCGTCCCGGACACACCTCTCTCGGAGATCCAGGATTATATCGTGGGTCGTGAACGGCGCCTTGTTCCGGTCTTTGATGGCGGCCGTATTGTCGGCGTGATCACCCGAACAGATCTGCTGAGGGTCATGTATGCCGGCTTCAATGACCGGGAAAAGAATACCTATGACATGGCCAGGAACGATATTCCGGTCCGGCGGCGGCGGCTGGACGGGACCATGAACAGGCAACTTTCCCGAAGGGTTCTCACCATCCTGAGAGAACTGGGCGCAACCGGTGACAGGCTTGACCTCTGCGTATACGCGGTGGGCGGTTTCGTGCGGGATCTCCTGCTGGCAACGGAAAATCTGGATATCGATGTCACGGTTGAAGGGGACGGCATCCTTTTCGCGGAGACCTATGCCGCGGAGCACGGGTGCCGGGTGAAAAGCCACCAGAAATTCGGCACCGCTGTCATTGTCTTTCCGGACGGGTTCAAGATCGATGTGGCCAGCACCAGGCTCGAGTATTACGCGTCTCCGGGGGCGCTTCCCACCGTAGAAAGATCCTCCCTGAAGATGGACCTTTACCGTCGCGATTTCACCATCAACACCCTTGCCATCAGACTCAACAACAGGGATTTCGGCGTTCTCGTGGATTATTTCTCCGCCCAGCGGGACCTGCAGGACAAGATCATCCGCGTCCTGCACAATCTCTCCTTCGTGGAAGACCCGACACGGGTGTTCCGGGCGCTTCGTTTCGAACAGCGCCTGGATTTCCGCATCTCCAAGCATACGGAAAATCTCATCCGCAATGCCGTGAAGATGAATTTCCTCAGCAAGCTCGGCGGGAAAAGGCTCCTTACGGAACTGGTCATAATCCTGAAGGAAAAAGAGCCCCTGCGCGCGGTGGACCGGATGGCCTCCCTGGGGCTTCTCCAGTTTATCCATCCGGAGATGAAACTGACGTCTGAAATCCGGAAGATGCTGGAAGAGTCGGTAAAGATCGTCTCCTGGTTCGACCTCCTCTTCCTGGACCGTCACTACGAAAAATGGGTGATATTCTTCCTTGTTCTGTGTGAAGACCTCCTCCCCGAACAGTTCCGGGAGACATGCCTGCGCCTCTCTCTGTCCGAGCACTACCGGGAACACCTGGTGGAGATGCGGCAACGGGTCGGGGCGGTGATGGAAACCATGCAACGAAGGCTCGCGCGGGGGCCGGAGATCAGACGGAGCGAGATCTATTGCTGGCTGGAGGGACTTCCACCGGAGGTCCTTCTCTATCTTATGGCAAAGTCAAGCAGTGAAAGCGTCCGGAAATGTGTTTCCCTGTACTTCACCCAGCTCCAGGGGGTTCGCTGCTCAATCAATGGCGACGACCTGAAGAACATGGGAGTAACTCCGGGGCCGGCATACAAGAAGATACTTGACCGTGTCTTCATGGCCCGGCTGGACAATGAAGCCCTGACAAGGGATGATGAACTGCGTATTGCCAGAAGAGTTTCTCGGGACAACCTTGAAAGGAAATAGCGCGCCCCGTATTTGCCGTTCATCAGTACGACGCCTGTTTTCTTTTCCCTCCCTCTTTCCGGGAAAGATTTTTTCCAAGACCTTTTATCCAAAGAAATCCGCATGATGTCCGTCATCCGAACAAGGCCTGGTAAGGGTCTGAGACATTCCGCCCTGATAGCCGCGGCGATCCTTTCCCTTTTTATCTGTATTATCAAATACTATTCCTCTCGAAGCGGCACGGTCGCCCCACACGTCCACCTTACCGCTGAAGAAAAGGCATGGATCACCAGGCATCCCGTGATCCGCGTAGCACCGGACCCCGCATACGAACCCATGGAATTCTTTTCCGAGAAAGGGGCTTACCTCGGTATTACCGCTGAATACCTGTCCCTGATACAGAAGAGGACCGGGTTGCGTTTGCAGGTCCTGAGACTGAGGAACAGGGAAGAGATATTCAACGCGATCCGCGAAGGCCGGGCGGATCTTGTTGGCGCCGCCACGAAAACGCCCCAACGATCTTCTTTTCTGCTCTTTACCCGCCCCTATCTGGAAATCCCCCTGGTCATCGTCGCGAGAAGCAAACCGGACCCGGATCTCACCCCAGACCAACTGGCCGGAAAAAAGGTGTCGGTAGTTATCCGGCATGTGTCAGAAGATTATCTGTCATTGGCCTGCCCACGCATAATCCCGGATATGGTTCCCGATATGGAAACAGGTTTGCGCAACGTTTCCTTCGGCGTCAGCCAAGCCCTTGTTGACAATCTCCTCATCACCTCTTTTGTCATGAGAAGGGAGGGAATAACCAATCTTCGCGTTGCCGGGGAGCTGGCGTTTCATTACAGTCCCTCCCTGGCATCCAGGGCGGACTGGCCCCTTTTGAACTCCATCCTCGAAAAGGGGCTGGCATCCATAAGCAGCGGCGAAAGGGAGACGATATACAAGAAGTGGGTGCCTTTCGAGTCCCAGGTGATGCTCCTTACCAGAAAGACCTGGAAAACAGCCTTTGCCGGACTCGGCATATTCGCCCTTATGGTTGGGGGCATCATCCTCTGGAATCGATCCCTGACCGGCCAGGTGAGCAGGAAGACCCTTGAATTGCGCAAAGAGCTGGCCGAGCGCCAGCGGGTGGAAAGGGAACTCCTTATGGCCCGTGACGAACTTGAACGGCGGGTGGGGGAGAGGACCACCGAACTTTCGGAAGCTCTGGAAGCCCTTTGCTTTACCAGCTTCGCCATGGACAAAGTTCACATGCAGGCACACTGGATGTCCCAGGATTTCCGCCTCATTTATGTGAATGAAGCCGCCTGCCGCACCCTGGGATACTCCAGAGATGAGCTGGTGGGAATGCATGTATGGGATTTTTATCCCCGTATTTCAAGAGATGAATGCAGCGAGCTGTGGCGGACGCTGCGGGAGAGAGGGAGCTATACCTTCGAAAGTTTCCATCGCTCGAAAGATGGGCGCGTCTATCCCGTTGAAATACAGGCTAATTACCTGGTCTATGCGGGCAAGGAATACAATTGCTGCTTCATAACCGACATATCGGACCGCAAAAAGACTGAACAGGAGCTGCGTGAGGCGCGCGATGAGCTTGAGTTCCGTGTCAGGGAGAGGACACTTCAACTGAGTGATCTGACGGAAGAGCTCTCCAGGGCGGAAGAGCGTGAACGCCGGCGGATCGCAACGGAACTCCATGACCAGGTGGGACAGATGCTCGCGTTGAGCAAGATCCGCCTCAATTCTTTCAGCCGGTCCATGCCGGCCGAAATGTTCGAGGGGCTGCTGGAGGAATTGCGGGAATACATCAGTCAGTCTATTCATGAAATCCGCTCCCTTACCTTTCAATTGAGCCCGCCCCTTCTTTATGAGGTGGGGCTGGGGGCGGCGTTGGAAGGTCTTTGCGAGGAATTCCAAGAGAAATACGCGATTCACGCCACCTTCAGGGATGACGGAAAAGCGTTCGATCTTTCCGAGGATACGCGCATCGCCCTCTACCAGATGGCGAGGGAGCTGATGATAAACGTCGTGAAGCACGCACGGGCAAAGCGCCTGGCTGTTGAGATGAGCTTCATTTCCGATAAACTGGAATTATGCGTCGCGGATGACGGCGCGGGATTCACTCTCTCCCAATCCCTGTGCCGCGGGGATAAAGACAGGAGCTTCGGTCTGTTCAGCATACAGCACAGGGTCAATCATATGGGCGGAGAGATGTTCATACAATCAATTCCGGCTCACGGTTCGCGAATAACAATAAGTTTGCCGCTTGCAAAGGAATAGCAAGTTCATTACCTGGAGATTGTCATGAGCATCAAGGTACTGCTGGCCGACGACCACAAGATTGTACGCGAAGGCCTTCGTTCTCTCCTGGAAAAGGAGGAGCGCATCTCTGTTCTGGCTCAGGCGGACAACGGCAGGATGGCCATTCGTCTGGCGAAGGAGACGCTGCCCGATGTGGTGGTTATGGATATCGCCATGCCGGATATGAACGGCATCGAAGCGACACGCCGTCTCGTATCCGAAAATCCGGAAATCAAGGTTCTGGCCCTCTCCATGCATTCGGCGCGCAGGTTTGTGGTGGAAGTGCTTTCCGCGGGCGCAAAAGGTTACCTTCTGAAAGACTGCGCCGCCGAGGAGCTGGTGCGCGCCATCCGGACCGTGGCGGCAGGCAAGGTCTACCTGAGTCCTGATGTGGCGGACCAGATAGTGAAAGATTACCTGAAGAATCCACCCGAGACCTCTCCATCCACCCTCAAACTCCTCTCTGCCCGCGAAAAGGAGGTGTTACAGCTCATCTCCGAAGGAAAAAACACCAAGGAAATCGCCTTTACTCTCCATGTAAGCATCAAGACCGTGGAGTCACACCGACAGCAGATAATGAAGAAGCTCAACCTCCAGTCAGTCGCCGGGCTGACCCGATACGCCATCCGCGAAGGGCTTACCCCACTGGAATAGCGCCGGTTAACCTTTATTGCTACTCAGGTATTCCCACCCCCTCTTTCAGGTAATTCCCGATTCAGCAATCCGGTCAAAAATCGATAAGTGATAACAGGATATTTGCGCCTCCGTTGGGAATATCCAGTCGTGAAATCCTGGTACCTCGGAAGTCACAAATCCTGGATAGAGATCGGAATCGGTCTGAAGAGACGCCATTCCCTGAATATTCGGAAAAACGAACATGGTGGTTAATCCAACCCCCTGGAGGAGTCAATGAAGATTCGTTCGCAGTTCATTCTCGTCAATGTGGCCATAGTCACTGCGGCCCTGGCCGTTACAACAATGGTGTGCCTCGGCGAATTCCGCGCCGTTCTGAGCCAGCAGGCAATGGAATCACAGGAGACAAGGATAAAGACTTTCCAGGACCTGCTGGGAAGGTACGGCGGGGTTTACAGCGTCAGGGAGGGAAAGCTGTACGTGGGCGACCGTGCCCTCAACAACGACTTCTCGGTTCCGGACCGGCTCAAGGAGCTTTGCGGTGGAACCGCTACCATCTTCATGGGTGATGAGAGGATATCCACAAACGTCTTGAAGGATGACGGAAGCCGGGCCATAGGAACCAGGTTGACCGGTCCCGCCCATGACGCTCTCTTTAAAGAAGGAAAGCCTTACCGCGGCGAGGCGGATATCCTCGGGGCGCGGTATTACACCGCTTATGAACCCATAAAGGACGTGGGAGGCAAGGTCATCGGCGCGATCTATACCGGCGTCAAAAAAAGTATTTTCCTTGGCTCGTACGACAAGTTGAGGATGGCCTCCATCCTTCTGACCTGTCTGATTCTCCTCCTCTCAGCCGGAATCAACTGGTTCATTATCCGACGTCTCTTTTCACCTCTGAACAAGATGCATGACGTCATGCTGATTGCGGAGAGGGAAGGGGACCTGACGCAGCGCCTGGGATACCGGAAGGACAATGAAGTCGGAGAGATGTGCCAATCGTTCAACAGTCTTCTGGAAAGGCTTGCGGGAATCATATCGGGCATCGCGCAATCCGCGGAGAACCTTGCCGCCGCGTCAAGCCAGGTTCTCTCTTCTTCAGAGATGATGGCGACCAATGCCGAAGAGGTCGCGGCCCAGGCTGCGACGGTGGCTGTGGCCAGCGAGGAGATGGCGGCGACGGCTAACGAAGTGGCGGGCAACTGCTCGCTGGCCGCCGAGGGGTCCCGCAATGCCAATGATTCGGCGGAAAGCGGTTCCGTGGTGGTGGAAGGCACCATGTCGGCAATCAACCGCATTTCGGAAGGAGTCAGGGAAACCGCCCGCAACATCGGAATGCTGGGCAACAGGTCGGAAGAGATAGGCGCAATCGTAGAAACCATCGAGGAGATCGCGGATCAGACCAACCTCCTGGCGTTGAATGCGGCCATTGAGGCCGCCAGGGCCGGAGAACAGGGAAGGGGGTTCGCGGTTGTGGCAGATGAGGTGCGCGCTCTTGCCGAACGGACAACGAAGGCCACCAAGGAGATCAGCAAGACCATCAGGTTCATACAACTGGAGACGCAAAACGCCGTGACCCTGATGCACGAAGAAGTAAAGGAGGCGGAACGCGGCACGGTTGAAGCCGCGAAATCAGGCGATGCGCTCAAGGATATCCTTAATCAGGTCAATGCGGTGACCATGCAGGTCAGCCAGATTGCCACGGCGGCGGAACAACAGACCGCGACGACAGGAGAAATCAGTGGTAATATTCAACAGATTACCGATGTGGTCCATGAGACGGCAAAGGGCGCCCATGAATCGGCGGAGGCGGCCGGAAGGTTGGCGGAAATGGCCAGAGAGCTGCAAGTCATGGTGAGGCACTTCAAAGTCGCGGCATGAATTTGCGACCGCGCAATCAAACCGGCGCGAACCCTGGCTCATTTGCCAATTCGATTGCCCATGCGTGAGTGATTCCAACTTGAAAAACGGAAAAACATGAAAATGAAGGACATTAACTGGAAACTGGCCGGGAAAATAACCGGCGTATACTTTTTCGTCTCTTCCCTATGGATATATTTTACTGACAGACTTCTCAGGGTCATCCTTACGACCTCGGACGAGATTATCCTTTTCTCCACTTTCAAGGGTGTCTTCTTTGTTATAACAACCTCGGTCCTGCTCTTTCTGCTGGTCATAGCCTTTGCCAGAAAGCAGTGCACCCGCTGCCGCTCCCTGCTGGAAACGGTAAACGACGCGGTAATCATCTATGGCGACCACAACGGGGAAGTCCTGGACATGAACCGAAAGGCCCGCGAATTGTTCGGGCATTCCGGCGCCGAACATGCCCTCACCGCCAGGTCGGTGGAAGGTACCGGGTACGCCGACGACTTATCCATTAACATCAGTGACTGGTTCCTGAGACACTCCGGCAATATGCCCCAACGCTTCGATCAGAGGTTCGACCGCAAGGAAGGAACTCCCCTATGGACGGAAATAACACTGCAAAATGCGGCAATAAACGGAAGGGAAAGAAAGATTGCCGTAGTCCGCGACATCAGCGCGCGCAAACGCGCGGAAGAGTCTCTCCAGGAGATGAACCGCACCCTGAGGATGCTCCTTAAGTGTAATGAAGTGTTGATCCGTGAGGGGAATGAAAAGGAACTTCTGGAAAATATATGCGGAATTCTGGTGGAAGAAGGAGGATACCGTTGCGCGTGGGTAGCGTTCGCCCACAATGACTTTAAGGGTCGGGTCACCATCGTTGCCTCTTCTGGATTGGACCCCGGGCCTAATCAGATGCCGTATCTTACGGAGCTCGACGGTGACAAGGGGAAAGGTCCTACGGGTACGGCGGTGCGGACAGGGCGTCCTTCTGTGGTCAGTGATGTAATGAATGATCCGCGCTATGCGTCATGGCGGGATCTGGCCGTCAGAACAGGCTATCGTTCCTCACTGTCGGCGCCGCTTGTCCATTCGGGAAATGTTTTGGGCGCGCTCACCGTTTGCGCCTTTGAAGCAGATGCATTCAATGATGAGGAAATCAATCTCATGAGCCAGTTGGCGGGCGACCTGGCATACGGGATCGTGTCTCTGCGGACCGCCGCAGAGCAGAAAAGAATGGAGCTGGAACTGGTGGCCAGCGAGAAGAACCTTGCCGAGGCGCAGAAGATCGCCAGACTGGGTAGCTGGGAATATGACCTGGAAAGAGACGAGGAACTCCGTTCCGATGAGTTTTTCCGCATACTGGGAGTGTCTCCCCGCAAAGGGGGACGGGCGGATGATTCCATTTTCGACTATATCCACCCGGATGACAGGGAAACAGTGCGGGAGAAGATTACCGAGACCCTTGAAAAAGGTATGCCTTACGATGCCGAATACCGCATCATAAGACCCGATGGGGCGGTACGGGTGCTTCACGCACGGGGGGTGACCATGGAAGGCGCCACCGGGAAAACCGCGCGCTTCGTCGGAACCGCAATGGATATTACCGAGCGGAAAAAGCTGGAACGTCAGTATCTCCAGGCGCAGAAGATGGAGGTGGTAGGTCAGCTTGCCGGGGGAATCGCCCATGATTTCAACAACATTCTCACCGCCATCATCGGTTTTCAGCATCTGCTGCATGACCGCTTGAATGACGACGGCGCCAAACATTTTTCGCGTCAGGTAACGATGCTGGCGGAAAAGGCCTCATTTCTCACCAGGGATCTGCTCGCCTTCAGCCGTAAACAGCCCATGAACCCGAAACCCCTGGATCTGAATGAAAACATTCAGAAACTCGGCAAGCTCCTGGAGCGTCTCATCGGGGAGGATGTGGAACTTCGTCTGAATCTTCAGGAAGGAAAGCTGCCGCTCATGGCCGTTTCCGGGCACCTGGAACAGGTGTTCATGAATCTGGCCACCAACGCCAGGGATGCCATGCCGGGCGGCGGTCTGCTGACCATCAAGACGGAAAGCGTTCACATTGATGAAGATTTCGTGCGCGTATACGGTTACGGCGCACCGGGAGAATACGCCCTCGTCTCGGTATCCGATACCGGATGCGGCATGGACGAAGAAACGAGAATGAAGGTCTTCGAACCGTTCTTCACCACCAAGGAGGTGGGGAAGGGCACGGGTCTGGGCTTGTCCACAGCCTATGGGATAATCCGTAAGCACGGCGGCTTTCTGAGCGTTTACAGCGAGCCCGGAGAAGGGTCCACGTTCCGCATATATCTGCCCCTTGAAGATCAGGAAGCCGGCGCGGAACACGCTTTATCAGCCCATGTCCTGCCGCCCCGCGGAACGGAAACGATTCTCCTGGTGGAGGATGAATCAGAGGTGCGCGAGATGACCCGCACGCTCCTGGAAAACCACGGCTTCCGGGTTCTCGCCACCGGCGATGGTGAGCAGGCTGTGAAGATGTTTACGGAAAATGCCGGAGGAGTGGATCTGTTGCTGCTGGATGTGATCATGCCGAAGAAAAACGGCAAGGAGATCTATGACGAGATCAGAGAATTCAGGCCAGACATCAAGACCATATTCATCAGCGGATACACAGCTGACATTGTAGAGCAGAAGGGGATTCCGGAAACATGCCACCTGATGTCCAAACCTTTCTCTCCCCACGATTTTTTATGGAAAATCAGGAACGTCCTTGCTGAAGAAGACGTATCGGGCTTTGGTAAAGACCTTTGAAGGCACACGGCTTTTCAGGAGACGAACTTCGCCCGAAGTCATGTCTTGATGCCCCCTGGACCGCGGCAAGCCTGGTTTGCGTGAATTACGACGCCGGGTATACTGAGCGTATAATCCTTTATTTGGCTGATGGAGGCATCCTTTGTTAGCTTCGATTGCCTTCTTGCTCCAAGCTCATTTTCCTACAGCCGATAAAACACTTTTCGGGTCCAGACGGTATCGACCGTGGCCGCTCCATTTTGCGAAGAGCAGCAATGAAATATGAATGAGACGCTCTCCACGGATACCCCGAACCGCTGTTTCCGGGATTATTTGGAAACCGGTTCGATGGCCGTACCTTTGGATCCACACGGGATCGATAATGTGTCCATACCCAGTATCGCGTAAGGCGAGCATATGGTCCTCCCTGTTATGGGTGGTCATTCTGTCGCTGTTCTTGAGCGCTTGTGAAAGGGAGCCGGTCCGAATCGGTTTTGTGGGAGAAATATCGGGACGGGTGGCTGACCTGGGGGGTGGCGCCAGAAACGGCGCGATTCTCGCCGTGGAGGACAGAAACGCCTCCGGCGGGGTCAACGGGCGCCCGGTTGAGCTGATAATCCGTGATGACGGGCACAACCCGGATACCGCCGCAAAGGTTATACGCGAGCTGGTGAGTATGAAAGTGGAGGCGGTAATCGGTCCGATGACCAGCGGCATGGCCCTGGCCGTTGTACCCATTCTCAATGAGTCACGGTTGGTGGCGGTCAGTCCCACCGTGACCACCACCCAGCTGACCGGTCTGGATGATCACTTCCTTCGAGTTCTTCCGGACACCGGGCGATACGCGCCAAAGAGCGCCATATTCCATATCGAGAGAACCGGACGCCGCCGGGCGGCTCTGGTTTACGAGACCGGCAACAGTTCCTACACAGTCAGCTGGATGGATGGTTTCCGGAACGCCTTTGAAAGGCGCGGCGGCCGCATCGTATCGGTCAGTTCTTTCAGATCCGGGGGCAACGTCGCGTTTTCTCCCCTGGTGCGCGATATCCTGAGTCGTCGGCCGGATCTGGTTGTCCTTGTATGCGGCGGCATTGACGCGGCTCTGCTCTGTCAGCAGATACGAAGACTCAACCGGAAAATCACCATTTCCGTTTCGGAATGGGGGTCAACGGAAAGGTTTATCGAACTGGGAGGAGAGGACGTGGAAGGGGTTTTTTTCGCGCAATTTCTCGACCATGACAATACGACACCCCGCTACCTCCGGTTCCGGAAGGCTTATAGAGCCCGCTTCGGCCAGGATCCGGGCTTTCCGGGTGTTGCCGGCTATGATGCCGCCACAGTGGTCATGGACGCCCTGGCCGGACGGAACAAGGGGGAGGCGCTGAAGGACGCGATCCCGGCCATGGGCGTCTTTCAGGGACTTCAAAGGAAGATAGTCCTGGATCGCTTCGGAGACACGGCTGGTTCGACATATATCACCGTAGTAAAAAACCGGCGTTTCGTTACCCTTGAGTAATCGCCCCTCCGGATCCGGTCAGTTTCGCCGGAAGCCAGGCTTATCCCTCTGTTATGCTCCGGATGGAGGAATGGATGCCGTCCATGAGTATTTCCAGCTCCTCCAGCGATATGGACAGTGGAGGGAAAATCACTATCACGTTACCAAGCGGCCGGAGGAAAAGGCCGTGCTTGCGCGCTTCCAGGCAGACCTTGACCCCTATCCTTTCTTCCCATGGATAGGGCGCTTTTGTCTCCTTGTCCCTCACAAGCTCAATTCCCCCCATCATGCCGACCCTGCGCGTCTCGCCCACGTGATCCAGGGCGTCCATGTCCCTCAATCGCTTCTCCAGGTAAGACATCTTCGCGGGCAGGCTGGCCAGCAGGCAATCCTTGTCAAACAGGTCGAGACTGGCGAGGGCAGCGGCGCAGGCAATGGGGTTGCCGGTGAATGTGTGCCCGTGGAAAAAGGTCTTCAGTTCGCTGTAGTCTCCCAGGAACATGTCGTAGATCTTCCGGGTAGCCAGTGTGGCGGCCAGGGGAAGATAGCCGGCGGTTATCCCCTTGGACAGGGCCATAAGGTCAGGGGTAACCCCTTCCTTCCCGCAGGCGAACATGGCGCCGGTTCTGCCAAACCCCACGGCCACCTCGTCCGCTATCATGAGAATATCGTAACGGTCACACAGCTCCCGGACCCTTTTGAGAAAGCCGGGCGGCTGGGCGATCATGCCGCCCGCACATTGCATCAGCGGCTCGATAACCAGGCCCGCGGTGGTTTCCGCGTGGGTTTCCATGAGACGTTCCAGTTCCTCCAGGCAGAGGCGGCCGCAATCCTCTGCGCCGCTGCCGCCGCATTCGCAGCGGTAGCAGTATGGCGACGGCGACTGGATGACGGGAAAAAGGAGAGGGCGGAAGACCCCGTGAAAGAGGTCGATGCCGCCGACGCTGACCGCTCCGATGGTGTCCCCGTGATATGCGTTGCGGAAGGTGATGAAACGGGTCTTGCGCTTGAAGGCGCCTCCCCGGTGGAGATGGTACTGAAAAGCCATCTTTACCGCTATTTCCATGGCGGTGGAGCCGTTGTCGGAATAGAAGACCTTGCACAGTCCGGGCGGGGCGATATCCACCAGGCGCTTGGCCAGGATCGACGGCTGCTCCCCGGCGAGCCCCAGCAAGGTGGAGTGTTCCAGGCGATCCACCTGCTCCTTCACCGCCTTGTTAATCTCCGGACGGCAGTGTCCGTGCACGTTTGTCCAGATGGCGGCGACCCCGTCCAGATAGCGGTTGCCGTCGGTGTCGAAGATATGGGACCCTTGCCCACGGGCAATGACGATCTGATCCTCGGATTCCCAGTCTTTCATCTGGGTAAACGGATGCCAGACATATTTCCGGTCAAACCCACGGAGTGTTTCCGTATCATAGGGGTTCATTCACGTTCTCCCTTCAGGGCATCGGCCAGCGGTTCTCTATCCAGGGCATCCGCCATCCTGATCACGATTTCCTTTTCATCAAATCCGCCGTAGCGTTTAAGCACCCCCAGAAGCGGCAGACCGGAAAACCTCGCGATGAGTCGCGATGCGTATGCTTCTGCCTTGCCGGGGGGGGCCTCCTGGCCGTTGAGAATGAAGCCGAGGATGGATATTCCCCTGGAAATGGCGCATTCACAGGTCATCAGGGTATGGTTTATGGTACCGAGTCCGGGCCGTGCCACGATAATGAGCGGCAGGTCCAGGTCCTTTGCCAGGTCAGCCACCAGCAGATCGTCCGCGAGGGGGACAAGAAGTCCGCCCGCGCCTTCCACGACCATGAAGTCGTGGCTGCCGGCAAGACGCTCGAAGGAATCTCTGATGCGCCAACGGTTTATGGCCACCCCTTCAAGCCTTGCGGCCTCGGACGGCGCTATGGGTTCCCGCAGCACATAGGGGGATGTGTCGCCGGCAGGAGCGTCGCTGCAAGCAGCCCATCGAAGAAGTTGCGCGTCTTCGGATACGGGGGCTCCTCCAGTGACCGTGGACCCGCTGGTAACCGGTTTCATTACACCCGCGCGTAACCCCTTGTTGTGAAGATGGCGCGCTATCGCCGCCGAGACGATGGTTTTGCCGACCCCGGTGTCGGTTCCGGTAACAAAGACTCCTTTTGGATTCATGTCTGTTCCCTTTAAAAAAAGACCGGTTCAGGATCGACTTGAAGCTATTTCCAGGCCGAGATCCCTCAGCAGCATGTGGTCTCGGGCCTCGTCCCTGCCGCTGGTGGTCAGATAGGCGCCGATCATGACGCCACTGGCGCCCGCAAAGAATATCCACGACTGCAATTCCCGCAGGTTCCTTTCACGTCCGCCGCAGATGACTATCCTTTTGGCCGGCAGGATCAACCTGAACAGGGCGATGGTATGGAGACATTCCATTGGCGTCAGGTAATCCGCATTGGCAAGAGGAGTACCAGGGATTGGGTTCAAAAAGTTCATGGGGACCGAATCCACGTCCAGTTGCCGCAGGGTGAATGCCAGCTCAATCCGTTGCGCCATGCTTTCCCCCATGCCGAAGATACCCCCGCAACAAACTCTGAGACCTGCCTCTTTCGCCTCCCTTACCGTTGCGACATCTTCATCGTAGTCGTGGGTTGAGCATATGCGGGGAAAAAAGGAACGGGAGGTCTCAAGGTTATGGTGGTAGGCGCCGGCGCCGGCTTCCTTCAACTTCACGGCCGTGGCGCGGTTGATGATGCCGAGGGAGCATGCAGGGGAAACTGTGGATTGTTTTCTTATCAGCCGCAGGGCCAGGCAGATTCCGTCCAGCTCTTCTCCGTTTTCCAAGCTCGTGCCGCTGGTGACGATACCGAAACAGGAGGAACCGTTCCTTTCCGCTTCAAGGGCCGCCTCGACTATTGCTTCCGGTGATTTAAGGGGATAAACGGGCGTAAGGGAGTCGTTTCGGATCGACTGGGCGCAAAAGGCGCAGTCCTCCGGGCAGAGTCCTGATTTCGCGTTGATGATCGAGCAGAGATGCGCCCGTTCCCCGGCAAAACGCTCTCTGACGCGGTTGGCGGAAGAAAAGAGATCGAAAAGGTCGCAACCGGACAGGGAAGCCAGCTCCAGGGCCTCATCCTCTGTTATCATCCCTCCGTCGAGAATCCGGTTTCTGATATCGCGTGGCTGCAATTTCATGGGGACCTCCGCCATTTCAGGTACCACAGGGCAGAGAGAGTTGTCAACCTGAAACAGCTAAATCGGTTGACAACTTGGTTGGGTGATATGACAGGAAGGGTGAAAAGGCGGGAGGAAGTCGCTAATCAAACGGCGCCAGGGCGGACAATCCCAAAGGGATTGGATAGCTGAGGATGCCTGCGGGCTAAGGTCCTGGGCCGAAGCAGAAAGACCGGTTCAAAACGATAAGGGTAAGTTGTACCTGCGTTTTCCCGGGGTGTTCCGAACTGTATGGAGTGATGTGGATCAAGCTTGTGCGGTCCGTCTGTACCTGCGGAAATAAGGGCGTCTGAAGACGCCCTTATTTCCCCCAAAGCGTCGCTATTGATTGAAAAGCCGGACAGCAGGGTCTGAAACATAGATTTACTGAATATTCACAATAAACATGAGGTTCAGGGTGTATTCAATTACTGGAATTACGCATCTCAGAAACTTCTTTTGGTTAATGATAAATTCGGAGTCAGTTTGACGGTAAGCTGTCCGAATCTGGCCAACTGTTCCACCTGCCTCATAACATTATCCAGTTGACTGTCATCGCACAGGCACCTGCAATCGCAATCACATTTGCACTCGCAGAGGCATTTGCAATCGCAGTCTCTGGCAACAAATCCGCCGAGACCCGCTCCGAAAACTCCTTCAGTGATGACGCCGAGTGAAGCGGTGTCGACGAGAGTCTCCCTTACGATTTTCGCTCCCTCGTTCAGGATAATGATGACGCCATCCGCGGTCTTCTCCTCTTTGGAGATAGCCTGACGGGGAATGCGGAACACTGATGTGCCTGATTGTATGGTTATACTGTCCTTCTCCTCGTCAACAACAATTCCTTTCAGGCTTGGTGAACTGGATTTCGAGAGGGCGGCGAGAGTCTTTTTGAATCCGCTTTCTTCCTGCATAGATCCATCTCCTTTCGTCTTTTTGTGATCACCTTCTTGGCTTTCAACTCATATATCGACGCCATTGAGGCTGGAATGACGGCCCAGCGTTCCCAGCTCGGCCGCCTGAAGCGCCTTTCTGCCAAAGAAGACAAGGTAACGAGGGATAATTGCGCGGTAGAAGGCGCACAGTTTTGATCTGGTGAAAGGGTGACCATTGAGCCTTAAATTGCTTACGGCACACCCTCCGGCGCAAACGGGAAACCATCGGCAGGAAAGGCATTCATGGGCTTCGAGTGAATCTCCGTCGGAACGCCTGTAGGAAAAACCTTCCGCGCATGACGTAAGCAGGTCTTTGCCCGGAAGATACCCTTTTTCGTCAATCATCATGGGACATGGCACCATGGCGCCATCGGGTTTAATGACGATATGACTGTGGCCTATACTGCACGACACGCCGGGCGCCGGCTGGTTGAAGTGCAGTTCGCAAATCTCCATGGCTGAATTCAGATTCAGAAAAATGTCAGACCGTTCGAGAGCCGTCAGAGCGTCATCAAACGCCTCGATGACTGCTTCGCAGAGTTCGTTGTATCCATCGGAGACCGCGCTGTCGCTGCAATTGCGGCACCCGGAAGGTTGCCGTACTACGCTCAGTCGGCATCGAAGAGAATTTTCATATATCCAGGATAACAATTCGGAAAGACCGGCGCATGAGGCCTGGCTGATAGTGGCCATAATGTAAGGGGTTATGCCGTGCCGGCGCAGGGTGCGGATATTGTTTTCAATGACGCGCCAGCTTCCTTGGCCGGAATTCTTGAAACGACGGTAGATATCATGGGTTTCACCATATCCGTCCAGGGAAATCCCTATCCCTGTTTCCGGCCGCTTAAGGAAGTTCATCATTCGTTCGTTCATAATCGTTCCGTTGCTGAGCACCGCTGTCTGAAAGGTTATGCCTGTTCCCTCCAGCTTGGCCGTGAGCATGTCATGAAAGGCTTCGAGGGCGGGAAGCGCCAACGTCGGTTCGCCTCCGGCGAATTTCAGCTCGAACTTCTTTATCCTTCTTGATAGAGCGGTATGCGAAATTGCGTCAGTTACCTGTTCCATTACATCCACTTGCATGACTTCGTTGTTTTTGTGTTCCACGAAGCAGTATTCACAGGTCAGGTTGCATTTGTTTACGATATGAAGCCATACACCAAACGATCCGGGAACTCCCATGGACTCGGAAGGAAACGGGTAAGGAAGGGTAACGGGTTCGCTTCGCAGGAAGCCGCGTTCTTCGAGAAATAGAAGGCTTGAACATGTCCGGTCAAAATCACCATCAGGTATAAATGCGTCAGAGGCCCGCGCGCCTTTCTCGAATCTGTTCAGGATCTGATGGATGTCCTCAGTAACCACAACAGGCAACCCTGGATAATCCGGCGCAAACAGAAGCCATTTGCCGTATGCTATCTCCTTTTCAAACAGGGTTGCCGGCTTGAAGAGCCGTACGGAAAAGTCACAGGCATATGCGTCACCGGCTTTGGCTGATGATTGAACAGACATGTTCGCCTCCATGGAATAATGTATTGCCCCTGTAAACCCAGGAATTACTTGAGGATGGCTCTGTAGGATGTGGGGAAATGAGAAGACCGGAGGAATCAGGTGGTTGTTTATTGTTTTTTTATATGTAAATAATTAATAATGTTTAAAATTGTTTTTGTCAAGCAACTATTTTCGGCAAGAGGCAAGGTCCTATTCAATCGCATCAGGAGAATAACGCGTAAATTTGTAATTCACTGGACTGGCCCTTAGGTCCCCCCTTGGGCTGTTTCATTAATATGGTTAATTATTGACTACTGATTATGTTGCGTGCTAGTCTTTCGGTGCGCAAGAAGGCTGATTTCTGTTCCATCAAGGCACGTGCAAGGCATGGCCTCTGAATGGATGACCCCGTTACGGGTCAATTTCATTAATGCGGCCCTGGACACAGTGTGTTCGACCTGCATTTCCCCGGATTCCGAGATGTTTTTCAGAAACGTGTACACGGAAAAAGAGGCCACCGCCCACCATGAGGCAGGACATGCCGTCATGGCGCATCGCAGACAGATCCGCATCAACCGGGTTTCCATAGCACGTTCCCCGGGTCGGTGCGAGATGCTGGGATTCGTGGAGCATTCCGGGAAAGATACAATATCGAACGGCGAGGTCCCGCGGGAGCGCCTCTACGGACGGCTTCTCGTTTCCCTGGCAGGCCTCTCGGCTGAATACCTGTTCACCGGGAAGAAAAACCTGGAGGCCGCCGCTTCGGACCTTGCCGTGGCCGAGCTTCTTCTCAATGACCTGACCACGGCGGAGAAAAAGAATGACTTTGCTGGCGCGGCTCTCCGCGAATGCAACGAGTTCCTCGGGCAACCGGGAAACTGGCGGCTTGTCTGCCTGGTGGCCCGCTACCTTCTCGATGTGGAAGAAACCCTTGACGGGAAACGGCTTCGCGAGGTCATACAGCGACTTGAGGTGGAAATGCCGTCGCTCGAAAGTGCAATTACCGGGGCGTGAGCGTACATGAAGGGCCAGACGCTTAGTCCATCCGTCCCCGTTATCGAAGGTTGCCATGGAAGAACTTCAACAGATACTCTCGCAATTACGGAACGCCCACAATCCGGAGGATGTCTTCGGCATGCCCGTGCAGGGGATGAGCGATGCCGAAGTGAACGCCGAGGTGAAGCGTACCTATATGCGACTTCTCCAGATTGCCGATCCCGATTTCTACCCGACGGACGAACAGGCCCGCCAGGCGGCCGCACAGGCCAATGCGCTGCTCCACCGCTTCTACGAGGATGCCCGCGCAAAAATCGCCGACCACACCTACGGACGGAACGAGTCGCGGCAGGCCTCCACCAGCAGCGACGGAACAACGATCAGCGTGGGCGAACGTGAATACCGTATTGAAAGCACCCTGGCTCAGGGAGACCTTTCAACGGTATACTCCGGCACGATGACAGATTCGGGCAGATCCGGAGGGGCGATAGTCCTGAAGCTGGCGACCGACCCGGCGGACAATGATCTCATGCAGAATGAGCTTCGCGTGTTGCGGTATCTTCTTTCGGATCCGGGTGTCTACGCAAAGCATCTTCCCCCGGTTTTCGACGACCTGCGAACCCAGGACGGAAGAATGGGCCTGATTCTCGGCAGGGTGGAGGGATTCGATCTGAATCGGGTGAAACAGAAATACCCGAACGGAATTCCACAGCGGCACATCATCTGGGTCTTTCGCCGGCTGCTCAGCATCCTCGGCTATGCCCACAGCAAAGGCGTCATCCATGGCAATGTGGAGCCCTCCCACGTACTTCTCTCGCCGTCCGATCACAACCTCTTTCTGCTGGACTGGGCCTATTCCATCTACAAGCCCGTGGCCACGGGCCAGGGCTTCCGCGCCCTGAACGCGCAGTACAGCGCCCCCGAGGTGGCCGAGAAAAAACCGCCCCTCCCCGCTTCGGACCTCTACTCGGCGGGCAAATGCATGATCTTCCTCCTCGGAGGGAACATCGAAACCGATGAGATGCCGGCGACGGTGGACGAGAGAATCCAGCGTTTCATAAAATTCTTCGTGCGCCGGTCCGCGGTGCAGCGCCCCCAGGACGCCTGGGAGATGTACGGGCGGCTGGACGACCTGCGGCAGGAGGTCTTCGGACCCCATCAATTCATCGAGTTTCAGATGTAGCTGCCGGGAATATCGAACAGACCAATAAGCAGGTACCATCATTACTTTCGGGAGAGAACCATGGGACACGGAAATTACAGTCAGGATGTCGCTCGACAGGCCCGATCCTCCAACACCGACGCCTTCAACTACCAGGGGTACGGCATCAACGGAACAACCGCCAGTCAGCGCCGCGAGGTACATCCCCTCATCAACCCGTTTCAGCAGGAACGGGAATGCCGCAACACCACCCCCATCGTGGTCGCCCTTGATGTGACCCGATCACGGGGGAACGACAGCCGTGTCATGTACGAAAAGCTACCGACCTTCATCGGGCAGATAGAGATGAAGGGCTACGTGGAGGGCGCGGCCATCAGCTTCGCGGCCATCGGCGACGCGGAGGCGGGTGATGCGGCCCCCATTCAGGCCAGCCAGTTCGAGGCCGACAACCGGCTCGATGAAGCCCTGAGCAAATTCTGGCTCGAAGAGGGCGGAGGGGGAACGGGCCAGGAATCCTACGAACTGACCGCCTATTACTATGCCCGCCACACGAAACTGGAATGCCTGGAACGGGGGGAAAAGGGGTACTTCTTCTTTGTGGGCGACGAGGGTTTTTATCCCAGGGTATCATCACTCCAGGTAAAGCGCTTTATCGGAGACGACCTGGAAGGGGATGTGGACTCTACGGCAATCTTTCAGGAACTCCGGGAGCGGTTTCATGTCTTCCTCATCTATCCGCAGAAATCGTGGGAGGATCGCAAATCCGACATCGACGCGGAGATACAGAAACGGGTCGAGGGCGCGGGCGGTCAATACAAAAATGTGGACATTCGGGCATCGCTCATCTGGAACAACCGGAACGATCTGGACCTGCACATCATCCCGCCCTCGGGAGAAGAGATCTACTATGCGCACAAACAGTCTGCCTGCAAAGGCTGGCTCGACGTGGACATGAACGTGCAGGGAGAAACAACCAAACCGGTGGAGAACATCCGCTGGTCAAAGGGAGAGGCTCCGAAAGGACGCTACAGGATCTTTGTGCAGAACTACCGTTTCCATGAGCTGGACCACGGCCCCACGAACTTTCGCGTAGAGGTGGAGGTTGCGGGCGAGGTCCGTCACTTCGACGGGGTTGTGGGAGGCAAGGGAGAGACAGGGAATAGAAGCAATGTTGTCGTGTATGAATTCGAGTTCGATCCGGCGCGGGCACGATCGAGCGGGGAGGAAACCTCCAGCCGGGATGAGTACGCAGGCTACAGGGACGAGGTCATCCTGAAACAGTGGGGTGAAGTCCTCACTGAAGGGCATATACTGCGAATCGAGGATCCCGCGACGATCTGCGATGTGATGCTCGGCGCCCTGAGCATGGTGGCGGCCGGCCAAGACCTGAACTCCTATATCAGCGATCTGCAGGGACGGGAACAGATCGCCGCCCGGGTGGGGCAGACGCGAAAGGCCCTGGAAGGATTGGCCCTGAATGTGGCGCCGCGTCCCCGCATCGATACGCTCGATCTCCCTCCATCGGATAAGGACAGCGGTCCCAAACAGACAAAACGCCTCTGACAGGCTTCTGGATTAATGAGGCATGAAGGTGGGATACTTATGACCGGAGGACAGATGCGGACCGTGGCCGTGGCCGGACTGGGGTTCGGCGATGAAGGAAAAGGTTCCGTCGTTGATTTCCTGGCAGAAGAACTGGCTGCCCACTGGATTATCCGCGCCAACGGAGGAGCCCAGGCAGGCCACAACGTCATCACCGGGGACGGCCGGCACCATACCTTCTCGCAGTTCTCGGCCGGATCCTTTCGCCCCCGGGTGAAGACCTATCTCTCCCGCTTCTTTTTTCTCGATCTCCTCGCCCTTCGTACCGAAGCCGAAGTCCTCCGGTCCAAGGGCGTGAGCGATCCCCTCAGCCGGCTCTATATCTCCAGCGGCGCCACCATACTTACTCCCCTGCAAAGAAGTTTCAACCGGCTCCGGGAACTCGTCCGCGGCAAGGATGCCCATGGAAGCTGCGGACTGGGTATCGGAGAGGCCTTTGCCCTGGGAGGCGATCCCGATCTGCAGGTCTTCCCGTCTGACCTGAAGGAACTCCCATCCCTGCGCGGAAAACTGGCCCGCCAGCAGGACTACTACATCCGGGAGGCGGACCGGCTTTGCCAGTCTTCTGCCGTCGCCCGGCAATCCGGAGATGACATAGGGGAACTCCTCCTTGATCTGAAGTTCCCCCCGCTGCCCCGAATCGCCGCGGAACGGATGCATGCCGCAGCCCTGGGGTTGCAGTTTGTCCCTGATGAATTTGCGGGGCGCATCCTCGATTCCGACGCAACCGTTCTCTTCGAAGGCGCCCAGGGAATTCTTCTGGACCAGGATTACGGGTTCTGGCCCCATGTGACCCCGAGTCACGCGGGATTTACGAACCCGCTCCAAATGCTTCGCGAACACGACTCGCGGCGCGGCATGATCCGCCTGGGTGTGATCCGCACCTACATGACCCGCCACGGCGCCGGCCCCCTGCCCACCTTTGCTGATGCGGAGGCAAGCGGCGGAACCGTCGAGACAGAGCTGCCCGAGCTGCACAACAATGCTTCCGGAATGCAGGGTGCTTTTAGAAGAGGATGGCCGGACCTTGCTCTGCTTGATTACGCCATACGGTGCGCAGGGGGGATCGACGGCCTGGCCCTGACGCATGCGGATCGTTTCGGACAGATCCGGAATATCTGCCGGTCATATGAAAACCTCACGTTCGAGGACCTGCTCCGGGCGGAAGGGAAAGAGCGTACCCGCCTCCTGGAAGATGCCATCCCACGGTATGAGGAAACGCCGCCGGACCTTCGAGCCAGCCATATCGTTCGAAGTGAGCGGTTGCAGGAAATATGGAAGGACCATCCCCTCGAGATCATCTCCCACGGCCCTGGCAGCAATGAAAAGACCTTTACGGGTCACCTGCTGCGCCGTCATGATTTCTGATGATTCAGCTTTTCAGTAAACCACCGGCTATGCCGGTGTGACTATAAAAGGCTATGCCGTTCCAGCGAAAGAAGCGACATTTCTTCCCGAGGAAAGCCCCGAAGGGCCAGCATCAGGAGGAAATGCCGTGCGAGAGTGGCAAAGTTTATCCCATGTAAAATGGGAGTGCAAATACCATGTGGTGATCGTCCCGAAGTACCGAAAGAAGACGCTTTCTGGTCGCGTACGAAGGGAAGTCGGAAAGATCATCCGTCAGTTGTGTCGTCAGAAGGAAGTGGAGCTCATAGAAGGGCAGGCGTGCCCTGACCATATCCATCTGGTATTGAGTGTTCAACAGAAGTATAGCCTTGCAATGGTGGTCGGCTACCTGAAAGGCAAGTCAGCTATCCACATACATCGACAGTTGCAAGGGATGTAAAGAGGCTCCACAGGGAAGCACTTTTGGTCACGTGGTTGCTGTGTCAGTACAATCGGCTTAGATGAAGAAACCATCCGAGCATACGTCCGGAATCAGGAAGAGATTGAACGTCAGGAAGAGCTAAATTTCGATAACTAGCCCCTTTTAGGGTCTTTCCTCAAGCCACCTGCTAAGCAGGTGGTCTGTGACTGGAAGGCAATTAGAACATATTGAATCTCAAGAGATTAAAAGCCAAAACGGCCGGGGTATTATGGAAGAGTTGAAGGATGCTGAGAATTACGTCTGCAGCGCACAAGGGGAGGCAGAGCTCAACATTAAACAGGCCCCGCCCCTTTGCCCCCCTGGCTCCGCACGGTACGGTTGTCGAAATCAGGGCGTAACCGGTTGTATTAAGCAAAGGTCACGGCGTAAACGGCATTGTTACCGAGACGAGTTGCGGTTGGTCTTCAAACTCGCCGCTGTGGGGATGCACCCAGAGTTCCAGGCGATTATCAGCAAAGGAGTAGACGATGGCCTGAACAGAGACGTTTCCGTATATGTCTCCGTTATCGTCGCCTTCGGCGCCCGGCTTATGATAGGTAATAATTGATTTCATGCCGTCGAAATCCACCGATTCCCCCTGGGCGGCAAGCATCATTTTGTAATTGGCCCAACGCTCGGTATTGACCGGGACCGGCGTATGATTGTCGTAGTTTCCGAGGAGCAGGAAAGAGTTGACACTGGCCATAGCCTCGTCGACTCCCCACTCGATGCCCGGGTTCAGAACACTGTCGGAACTCCTTAATGCGCGATTCCTGTTGAAGTTGTTTTCCAGCACCTTCGCGGTTGTCGCGTTGGCAAGGAACATGTTGTGGTTGTACCCGTAAAGTTTCGAGGGATCCTTCAGGAAGTCAGCAACTTCATCAAGCGTCGAGCAGGTTTCCATGGCTTTTCGAATGTCAAACAGAATGGAACGCCTGCCGACTGCGGAATAGGGTTCCCCGACAGCACTGTACAGATTTGCGATGAAAACTCCGTTTTCGTTGATGGCGACCAGATTTCCCAGCACGCCGAGCCATCCGAAGGAAACAACTTGTTTCGAACCGGTGATTGAGTAAACGACCGCATTCAGGGCGCCGAATTGCCCCTTGGTTCCGGGAAACCAGTCCGTGATCCTGCCCACAATGGTTTTGCCCGTGGCGGATCGCTCGCCATAGACGGCCAACGTGGAACACGCCGTGGAGGTTGCGATATCCGGAACCAGGTTCAGGATCAGATATTCGTTTTGGGAAAGTTTGCCGTCACCCAGCTCATCGTGGGAACCGCCGCTCAAGGTGGAGGCGAACCCGTCCAGCTCCTGGAGGTAGCGCGGGTCGATCCGGTTCCGAATCTCCTGTGCCCGTTCGATCATGACGGCAAAGGGAATGGCCCCTTCCGTCCAGGGAATCCCCAAGTCGGTCACCGGAGCGGACAACGCCTGCAACTCCTTCAGATAAGAGTCCGTGAGCTCCTCATAATCGGGAACGGCCGCTAAGACCTTCAGACCGTATTCCCTTCCGATGAGATAGCGGTCTCCGGCCGCATATTTTATCGTGACGTGGTAGAATCCGTTATCCGGCGTAATGGCAACGTGCATAGAAGTATCTGCACGCCGATAACCCGACCGCCAAAAAGAGCGCGCACATCGCGAAAAATCCGACAGTTCCAGCGGATGCGGCCTTCCGAAATGCCCGCAATAAAAACTTCCCACCTTTATTTCCAGAATTTGCATGAACGCTGTCGTCCCTAAAAAAACATGCCCTCTTCCGGGAACCCGTGTTGTTCGTATCCATTGACTACCATCCTTGTTAAAAGGTACTAATACTACTCCGACATATAACTTGATATGAATTTGAGACATGTTATTATCTGCTCAT
>CAZHVY010000024.1:0-22741 GCA_964536305.1 uncultured Geobacter sp.
TGTTTTGGCACGCTTTCTGAAGTCGCAAAAAATAAATAAAAAGTCTCTACCTGTACGGTTGGCCCTGAAAAGCGGGAGAAAAAAAGCCTATGTTTTGGCACGCTTTCTGAAGCGTGCCAAAACATAAACAAAAAATATCTCTCCCTGCTTCGCACAGCGCGTCGCCCTTTACCAGGAAAGCACCGGGTGCGGGACGTAAGAAAGCTAAAGGCGTCAGACACAACACCTTAAATTGCCTGAAAAGGGAACAGGTCCGCCTTCAACAACGGGTAAAATAAAAGATCTAAAGGTGAGTTAATGAAACGAACTGTTCCACACGAAAGCTCCGACGAAATCACACTCTACATGCGGACCTACTACTCATTGCTGCGGTCTTCCGACGAAGTCCAGATCCGCACCCTGCGAGAAACCCACATCGGCATGAACTCCTCCCTCCATCCGGGCGCCGACGAAATCGAACCCGATATGTCGGCTTTCATCTACAGCAGCCTGCGCCTGCCCGACTGTATGGCCGGCGTCCGGCTGGTCGTCCTGGGCCAGACCCAGGAAGTCTTTCACCGCCGCGGCTACCCCGATATAGAAAACTGGCAGCCCGTCACTGCAGCGGGTCGCCGCCGCCGCATGGCCTACGACGGCAAAGAAACGCTGGCCGCCTATATCGCCAGCCTCTCCGATATCGACGATATCATCCCCATCCTGGTCGCCTTCCAGATCGAATGGAACAAAATGCACGCCCTGATCGCCCTGCAATCCGGTCTCTCCGAACGGCTGCAACACTGGGCGGCCCACGGCACCCATGATTCGGAACTCCGCGAAGAGACCCGCCAGGTCCTCAGGCTCTCCTTCGACGACTGGAACCGCCTGGAAAATCTCTACGGCGCCCGCTTCCCTAAGATCATGGGAGAGATCGCCAGCTCTCGCAAAAAGATCGCCGTCCGCCTGCTGGCCGGCACCCATGTCGATTACCGCCGGGCCACCCAACAATGGTGGGAACATATTATCGCAGCCCAGGCCGGGCTGGAACTTCACCAGCGCCCGGTCTATTTTGTCTCCAGCAACACCCACAGCCTGATCAACATGCTCACCGGCTTTGCCCGGCGGCAGGAAGGGCGGCTGCGCAACTATCTGGGCTCCACCGCCGGCGCCGATCTCCGCGAAGAGTTCAACCGGATCGAACGGGGCGAGGTGCGCAGCAATCCCGATAACTTCCGCTACTATCTGCTCAAGAAATATATGGCCACACCCGAAGGCCAGGATCTCAAGGCCGAACGCAATGCCCATGAGCAACGGTGCGGCATCGTCCGCATCCCCAGCCATCACACCTTCGACCTCGAAGCCCAGATCATCGACATCGCCCGCCTGATCCCGGCCGACCTCGATCCCCGGCTGCAGGATCTGCCGCTACAACGACTGGCGGCCAGCCGCGCCCTGATCTTTAACATCGACTATCCGCTGGGCTTTGCCGCCTATCACCTGCTCTCGCAGATTGCCTCCAGCGTGGGAGAACTCTGCGGCACCTACTTCATCGGCAAGGCCGCCACCCTCAACGGGCAGGTCGGCGATGTCTTGATCCCCAATGTGGTCTACGACGAACACTCCGAAAACACCTACATGTTCGAAAATATCTTCCGGGCCGCCGATGTCTCGCCCTATCTGGTCTACGGCGATGTACTCGACAACCAGCGGGCCATCACCGTGCGCGGCACCTTCCTGCAAAACCAGCCCTATATGACCGGATTCCACAACGCCGGTTATACCGACGTAGAAATGGAAGCCGGTCCCTATCTCTCCGCGCTCTACGAATTCATCCGCCCGCGCCGCTATCCCACCGACGAACTGGTCAACCTCTACCCGATCCCCTTTGAGGTCGGCGCGCTGCACTACGCCTCGGATACCCCGATGAGTAAGGGCAAAAACCTGGGAGCCCGCAACCTCTCCTATTACGGCATGGATCCCACCTATGCGGCCACAGTCGCCGTCCTGCGCCGCATTCTCACGCTGGAGACCGCCGAATCATGACGACCGGAAAAACTCAGGTCAGATCATCCAGAATCCCAACCTGGTGGATATGGGGGGCCCTATTGTTAGGCCTGATTATGAATGCCTGGTCCCTGGCGCCCAAAATCCCCTTCTTTTCCGACGATCTGCTTCAGGTGCCCTGGACCAAAGCCACTCCAATCTGGGCCTTCTGGAGCCAGGCCGGCCCCTACGGAGATTATCGCCCCCTGCACTATCTGATCTGGAAACTGATCTACCTGTTGACCGGCAATCTGACGCCCGAAGTGCTTCATCCGCTCACCATGTTCGGACATCTGGTCTGCGTCGTTCTGGTCGTCGTACTGGTTCTCACTGCAAACTGGAGAGGAAAAGACATATCAAAGTTGACGGCGGCCCAAATACCCATAATCCTTTTCTTTTCTGCCATCGGGTTCTTCGGTTTTTTTCCTTTTTCTTTCGATGTCATTTTCTGGCCCAGCGCATTCTCTTATCCCCTGGCATTGGGGCTGACCCTGGGCGCCCTCTTGATTTACAGAGTCGCCCATCGGCGTAATTCAACATTACTTCACATCCTGGCCCTTTTCCTGATCCTGCTGGCCGGCTTTGCCCACGAAGGCGCCGTCGTCGCCGGGCCGGCCCTCTTCCTCTATGCCGCCTTGCTGGCTGAGCCCTACTTACAGCGCAACCGGCGCGACTGGATCTGGCCCCTGGCCGCCGTCGCCGTCTCGCTGATTCCGCTCTTCTGCATCAGCCGATTTGCCGGCGAGGTGCCGCACCAGTTCTTCACCGGATTGCACCCGGGTTACAGCTTCGTCGTCCTGATCCAGACCCTCACCTTCCCCATCGCCTGGTTGATCGTCCCGCTGAGCAAGTCCACCGGCCTCGATGCAATCCTGCTGATGACCGTCATCGGCCTGTTGACCCTCATCGGATTGGGCTGGCGACTCTATCGACAAAAAAATTTCCGGATCTACCTCTTCGGCATGGGCTGGGCGATCCTGTGGAGCGCCATTCCGATCGCCACCCAGGCCTTCAACTGGTACCGCGATCCGCCCCGGGTTTTCTATCCGGTGGCAGTCAGCGCCGCCCTGCTGTGGGGATTTGCCTTCTTCCATTCCAATCCGGATGAAAACCGGCCTCGCCTCCCTCAGGTCCTCTGGCAATCAGCCCTTCTTATCGGCCTGTTACTTCCAGGAAGCTGGTTCCTTTTCAAAGAAAGTCAAATCTACGAACAGGCCGGGGATTTACTGAGCGATACGCTTGACTATGCAAACCACCCCACACTTTTTATCAATTTGCCAGGCCGGATGACCTTCAAAGAGCGCACCTATCCGCTCGGCCACGAAGGCGTCATTCCGCTGCCGCCGCCGACCACCATCGATATGTTCGTCCAGGCCCACGGCGGTGACTCGGAAATGGCTGTCGGCAAAGCCCGGGGGGATCTGCTGCCTGAAAATATCCCCTTTACCATTGAACCGTCCGGAGAAGCGCCCACGGCCGACGATCTACGCCGGGCCACAGAAATAGAAATGGCGACCTACGCTCCCAACAACCTTTTCCCGCTCAATTCTCCAGGCCGGCTGGATTCTTTGCGCACCGATCCGCCGATCCAACCCGACACCCACATCGAGGCCCGGTTTGGAAATGCCATCGAGCTTTCTTATGTCTCGTGTGCCTATCTCGATCCTATCAAAGATAGTTCGGTCCTCCGTCTCCATTGGCGTATGATCGCCCATGCCGGGAGTGTCAAACCCTTTATCCATATCCGCGAACATGGCGAAATCGTGGCCCAGGCCGATGGGGATCCCCTCTACAACCTCTTCCCCTTCGACCAGTGGCAACCGGGAGAAGAAGTCTCCGAAGATCGCAAACTGGCCCCCCTGCCGCAAGGGCCCTATTCCATCACGATCGGGATCTGGAATCCGCAGACTGGCGAGCGGCTGCCGGCCGTCGATAATCAGGGCAATCCTTTGCCCGACAATGCCTACACTCTTAACTGCCCTTAACAACCTATTAGCCTGTATGGTTAGCTTTTTTGCATCCCGCAAACGGCATTTTGCCGGTAAAAAACGTCGCGAGGGATGGACAGAGAGAGTTTTTTTGTTTATGTTTTGGTGCACTTCAGAAAGTGCGCCAAAACATGGGCTTTTCTTTTCCCTATTTTTAAGGTTAATCGCACCGGTAGAGAAAATTTCCAATCTGTGGGGAAGACATTTTAACGTCCCGCAAACGGCATTTTGCCGGTAAAAAGCGACGCGCTGGAGGGGGGGAGGATGTTTTTTTGTTTGTGTTTTTGCGCGCATAAGAATGCGCGCAAAAACACAGGCTTTTTTTCTCCCGCCTTTATGGGCTAACCGCTAAAATCAAAACTCGTCTCTTCTGGAGAAGAAGAGATTTCAACTACAAGAAGGAGCTCGATCTAAAATGAAAGGCAACTACGTGGGTCAATCCGTACCCCGCATCGACGCCCGGGCCAAAGCCCTGGGCACCGCCACCTATCCCGGCGACCTGGTGATGGAAGGCATGCTCCACATGAAAATGCTCTTCGCCCGCCGGCCCCACGCCCGCGTCGTCCGCGTCGACACCAGCACTGCCATGAAAGTCCCGGGCGTGATCGCCATCTTCACCTCCCTCGATCTGCCCGTCAACGAATACGGCCTACAGTACGCCGATCAGCCTGTACTCTGCGGCCCCGGCTCTCCCATCCCCGGCGCCGACATCGTCCGCTTCGTGGGAGATCAGATCGCCGCCGTGGTCGCCACTACCGAAGAACAGGCAGCCGCCGCTCGCGACCTCATCGTGGTTGAATATGAGGATCTCCCGGTCATCACCGATCCGCGCGACGCCTTAAAGCCCGAAGCGCCGATCCTGCATCCCCCCCATCCCCACACGCCCATCCATCCCGAACTGGTCTTTGAGAAAAACGTCGCCTCCCGCCATCGCATCAACCACGGCGATGTGGATGCCGCCCTGGCGCAGGCCGCCGTCGTCGTCGAATCCGAATACAACCTGCCGCCGCAGGAACATGCCTATTTGCAGCCCGAAGCCGGGCTGGCCTACATCGACGATCAGGAGCGGGTGACCGTCGTCTCGGCCGGCCAGTGGGCCCATGAGGACCGCCGGCAGATCGCCCATGCGTTGGGGCTCCCCGAGGATAAAGTTCGCGTCATCTATCCCGCCATCGGCGGCGCCTTCGGCGGCCGCGAGGATCTCTCCGTGCAGGTCGTGCTGGGGCTGGCCGCCCTGCGCCTGCATCAGCCGGTGCGGATCGTCTGGACGCGAGAGGAATCGATCATCGGCCATCACAAACGCCACGGTATCCATGCCAAAGCGCGCTGGGCCGCCGATGCCGAAGGCCGGCTCATCGCCGCCGACACGGAAGTCATTGCCGACGGCGGAGCCTATGTCTACACCACCAACAAAGTCATGGGCAACCTGCTGCTCACCGTCAACGGACCCTACCGCATACCCAACGTCCGCACCCTGGTGCTGGGCGTCTACACCAACAACATTCCCGGCGGGGCCTTCCGCGGCTTCGGCGCCCCCCAGGGCAACTTCATCTGCGAATCTCAGATGAACAAACTGGCCGAAGCGCTCGGCCTCGACCCGGTTGAATTCCGGCTGCGCAACATGGTCGAACCCGGCGATCCCATGCCGTGGGGCCGGCCGCTTCCCGAAGAAGCCACAGGGCTGAAAAAAACCCTCCTGGCCACCGCCGAATCTCTGGGCTGGAAAGAAACGCCGTCCGGCTGGACCGCGCCCGACATGTCACCCCGCCCCGGCGATCCACCCTACCTGAAGCGTGGCGTCGGCATCGCCCTGGGGTTCAAAAATGTCGGCTTCTCCTTCGGCTACCAGGACAACGCCTGGGCGGCCATGGAACTCTTCGGCGACAGCCAGATTGAAGAAGCCGTCGTCTTCGTGGCCACGGCTGAAGTCGGACAGGGCACCTATACCGTCATCCGGCAGATGGCCGCCGAAGCCCTGGGCATCGATCTGGAAAAGGTCCGGCTGGCCCCCGGAGATACCGCCACCAGCCAGAGTTCAGGCTCGGTCTCCGCCTCGCGGATGACCTTTATGATCGGCAACGCCATCCGCGGCGCCGCCGCCACCGCCCTGGAAGATTGGAAAGCGGAAAACCGGCCGGCACGCGGCGAATTCACCTACCTCGCCCCCAAAACCACCCCCATCGACCCGCAGACGGGACACGGCGATCCCAACTTCTCCTACGGCTACGTCACCATCGGCACCGAAATCACCGTGGACACCCGGCTGGGCACGCTGAAATGTCTGCGGCTGATCTGCGCCGACGATGTCGGACAGGCCATCAACCCCGCCCTGGCGCAGGGACAGATCGAAGGCGGCGTCATTCAGGGATTGGGATGGAGCACGACCGAACATTTCATCCAGAAAGAGGGACGGGCGCTCACCTCGACCTTCACCACCTATCTGATGCCGGGCATCGCCGATGTACCGCCCGCGGTGGAAACCATCCTCATCGAGGAAGCCGAAGCCAATGGGCCCTGGGGCGCCCGGGGTATCGCTGAAATGCCCCTTATTCCGGTCGCATCGGCGCTGCATCATGCGCTCCGTCGCGCCGCAGGCGTCTGGTACAACACGTTGCCCTTCAATGCCGAGCGCATCCTCCGCGGATTGAAAGGGAAATAACAGAATTTATATTTTTCGCGCGCCCCCTTCGGGGGCGCGCGAAAAATGCATTAACTTACCAGGCGACAGGAAAAGATTATGACCCGTTACGGAGTGTTAGGCGGATCGTTCGATCCCCCCCATTACGGCCATCTGGCCCTGGCCGAAACAGCCCGCATCCAGCTGAAACTAGAGCGGGTGCTCTTCGTCCCGGCCGGCCAGCCGCCGCACAAACAACAGAACCAGCTCTCTTTGCCGGAAGAGCGGGCCGCCATGGTCAAGGCCGCCATCGCCGACAATGGCGCCTTCCTGCTGGATCGCACGGATCTCGACCGCCCTGGGCCCCATTACACCACCGAACTGCTGGCGCTGCTGCAATCCAGCCATCCTACCGTGACCGAATGGTATTTCCTGATGGGGGAAGATTCCCTGCGGGATCTGCCCACCTGGCATCAGCCGGAAAGCCTGCTGGAACGCGCCCGGCTGGCGGTCATGCCGCGGCCGGATATGCAGGCCGATTGGCCGGCGCTGGAGTTGCGCTTTCCAGAGCTGACCGACCGCATTGTCTGGCTGGACGTGCCCCCGGTCAATTTTGCGGCGACGGATCTGCGCCGGCGGGTGCGCGAAGGGTTGCCGCTGCGCTATCTGGTGCCACCCGGCGTGGAGACCTACATCCGCCAGGAAGGGCTGTATCGATGAGATATATTTTTTCGCGCGCCGCAGACGGCGCGCGAAAAAATATAAATAAGCAAAATTGGCTTTGCTTGCGCTAAAATGAGAGCGTGGTAAGATACTTTTATACTTTTCGAGGAGGTCAGCATGGAGGAGCAGACCGCGTCTAAAGCCGAAGTCACCCCCCAACCCAAAAAGCCGTTACACTTCTGGGAAGCTTTTAAAAACTTCGCGATTATCTTTTCGTTTGCCGTGAATATCATTCTGGTCCTGGTTCTGCTCCTGGCAATCGGGCCCATCTTCATGGCCAAGACCCAAATTGCGGAACCCTTACTGGACAACCTGGATTCTGCTTTTGCCGGACTGGGTAAAACGCGGATCAAGACAACGGTTTCCATCAACCATCCCCTGCCGATCTCCTTCAATCTGCCGCTCGAACAAAACACCAACGTCGTCCTGACCCAGGATGTCCCGCTGACGGCCCCGGCCACTTTCTATCTGCCCGGCGGCGGCGGCGAGATCAACGGGACCGTAAGTCTCAATCTGCCGGCAGGGATGAGCCTGCCCGTAGCCCTCGACCTGGATGTGCCGGTGGAAACCACCATTCCGGTCGTGATGGAAGTTCCGGTGGAAATCCCCCTGGACGAAGCCGGTATGGGCCCGGCCATCGAACAGCTGCGACTGGTCTTCAGCCCCATCAACAAATTCTTGAAAAGCCTGCCCAATTCCCTCGCGGAGATTCTGACTAAAAAATGAGCGATCGTCCCATCTGTAGCTATGAAGGCTCGCAGTACAGCACCGAATTCTGGAACGAAACGCGAGCCTACGAAGACGGCGCGGAACGCATTGCGATGCGCGCCATGCTCCCGCCGCAAGGCAAACGGTTGATCGAAATCGGCGCCGGCTTTGGTCGATTGGCCGATCTCTATGCTGGTTACGAAACGGTCGTCATTCACGACTATGCCCGCACTCAGCTGGAACAGGCGGTAGCGCGGTTAGGCGAAACGGCCCCTGGCGGGAAACCGCACTATCTCTTTGTCCAGGCCGATTTCTACAAACTGCCCTTTGCTTCGGGGCTTTTCGATGCCGTGACCATCATCCGCACCCTCCATCACGCCGTCGATGCGCCGGCCGTCTTAAAAGGGCTTTCGGAGATCCTGGCTCCCAATGGGGCGCTCATCCTGGAATTTGCCAACAAGCAAAACCTCAAAGCGCTGCTACGCTATTGGGCGCACCGGCAAACCTGGTCGCCCTTCGATCCGCAGCCGGTAGAATTCGTCAAATTGAACTTCGATTTTCATCCCCGCTGGATCTGGCAACAGCTGGAACAGGTAGGATTGCATCGAGAAGCCATCCGCACCGTCTCTCATTTCCGGGCGGGACTACTGAAACGGTATCTCCCGACCGGCTTGCTGGTGGGAATGGACGGCGCGGTTCAATTCACCGGGGAATTCTGGCAATGGACACCCAGCGTCTTTACGCGGGCCCGGGCAGAAGCCCAAAAGGCGGCGGCTCCGGCCGATCTGTTCTTTGTTTGCCCGGAATGTCGGGCCCCGTTGGGCTCACCGCCCCAGGCAGTTTTCAAGTGCAGCTGCGGGCGGCGATGGGAACGGCAGGGCGCTATTTACAATTTCCGCGATCCGGTAGTGTAAACAAGACGGGCGTTTTTTCGTATCGCCGCGGGTGGCGTCGATGCGAAAAAAACGCCCGTTTTGTCTATTGAACAAAAGTTCTCCACATTTCTGAGGACTTCTCCCCCATAAATGGGCACTTATCCACACCTTTGACGTTTTCAGGCCTATACACAACTATTATTACAAACCCTGTATATTGGCTCAGAGCCCGATAATTTCCCCATATATGGGATTGCCTTGAAATGGATCCCCTATTTTTAGCGTCCCGCATAAGGCATTTTCTTCGTAAGAAACGACGCGCTGGGCGAAGCAGGGGGAGAGTTTTTTGTTATGTTTTCGCGGGCTTCAGAAAGCCCGCGAAAACATGGACTTTCCTTTTCCTGGTTTTTAGGGCTACCTCCGGAGGTTGAAGTTTCTCCCCTATTTTTAGCGTCCCGCATAAGGCATTTTCTTCGTAAGAAACGACGCGCTGTGCGAAGCAGGGGGAGAGTTTTTTTGTTATGTTTTCGCACTGTCAGTGCGAAAACATGGGCTTTTTTCCTCGCATTTTTCGGATGCCCCCAAGTCGTTTCTTTTCCCTGTTTTCCGGGTAAACCGCGCAGATCGAGAAAATAAGGTTACATAAAAGCCCGGACGAGCACTGCAATCAAAAGGACGATCAGAAAAATCCCCAGGACCAGCGCCAGCTGTCGGACCCGCGCCGCACGATTCTCCTCAGATGAAGTTACCAGGGGCGGCAAGGCCCAGGGATCATCCGTTGAGCCGACTGCCCCGGAATTCACCACAGGCGGCTGCGGATCCATATCCGAAATAATTCCCCCGGCCACCTGGTTCAATTTGCTCAAGGCCTGCTCATAACGCCGGCGGGCTTCCGGCGGAAGATCGGTAGGGCTGTTATATTCCCGCCCCTCGTAAACGATGCGGGAGGTCTGGACCGTTTGAACCTGCACGGGGGCGGAGGGAGAAACCATGCCCTCCATAATATCCGGCACCCCATTGGCATTGGAATCAGCCAGAAGGGACATGGCCCGCTCGTAATTCTGACGCAATTCCGGCGGCAGATCCTCGACGCTGTCGTATTCACGGCCGTTCACGATGATTTTGGCTTTCATAGATTGAATGTTCCTCCACCTGGATCGGTGTCTGTTGGTTCAGTTAATAATCCGCTTTTTGCATCCCGCAAATAATTCATTACAGGTCAGATACGACGCGCGGAATGGGGGAGAGAGTTTTTTATTTGTGTTTTGGCGGGCTTCAGAAAGCGCGCCAAAACACCGTTTTTTTCTACCGCTTTTCCGGGCTGACCGCACAGATCAGGAAGTTTTTTCGACCTGTACGTTTGTTTGTCAGGTGGGCCAACGGCCGTTTTTTCCGCCCCGCACCAGGTACTTTTCTGATAAAAAACGACGCGCTGGATGGAGGAAGAGAGCTTTTTGTTTATGTTTTCGCGGGCTTTCTTAAGCCCGCGAAAACATCGGCTTTTTTCTTCCGCTTTTCAGGGCTGACCGCACAGGTCGTTTTTTCTACCACTTTTCAGGAGTGACTGCGCAGGTCGTTTTTTCTACCACTTTTCAGGAGTGACTGCGCTTTCAAAAATTATCAGGGAGAGTGTAGCACAACGCGAAGAGAGGTCAAAAAACAACGCCCCGATCTTTTCCCTGAAATACAAAAACAAGCAAAGCCTCGACCCCATTGACGGCAAGGAGTATTCCTTTACAACTGATACCCTTCGTTTAAAAGTTTTAATTCTTGCAAATTTCCAGAATTGGATATAATTACGGACAGGTTCACTGCTATCAAATCTTTCCTCTCCCGAGGAAACAACGTAGAAGCCCACCTTTTGTTTCTCCTCCAGATTGCCCCGTCGCAAGACGGTTCTGTTTGTCGGATATAAACTCAAACAGTTCAAGGAGAACGATTAGATGAAGCTTCGTACCAATTTAGTGCGTGTCCTCTGCGCAGCGATTTTTGTCTTCCTTCTCGCCTCCCCCACCATGGCTGCGCCGGCCGTCCAGCCGCTGGCTGCCGGTACCTGTACGGTTAGCGTAAACACTCCCTTTACCGGATATCGCCTGGTCAATGGCGTAAGTACCTATGTGGTTATCGGCAAGGCCACGACGACCTGTACCGTCCGGCAATCGATTACCACCAATGTCACCATTCAGCGGGTCGTCGGCGGCCAGGTGGTCGATTGGAGCAACTGGTCGGCAACCTGCAACAACAGCCTGAGCTGCACGGCAGAGGCCTGGTATGTCTATTCCGCCGGCACCTGGTACACTTACGGTTCCTCCCCGCTGGCACCTACACCTAACCCTAAATCCAAAACTTTCTAATTTCTACAGGTCTTTTTAATTTTTTAAACGGCCTGTAAAAAAGTTATCCGACGGGGCAATCAATTTTTTCGGGTTCGTTTTGCGCGCGCAGCTTGTAGCTGCGCGCGCGCAAACTATTTTATGCAATACCGCAAAAGTAACTCAGCGTTTTCAAAAACGACACTCCACGGCTAATTTTCTATCAATGAGGTTTGTTTTTAGCGCCCCGCAACAGGTAGTTGCCTGGTAAAAAACGACGCGCTGGATGGGAAGAGAGAAGTTTTTTGTTTGTATTTTTGCGCGTATAAGAATACGCGCAAAAATACGGGCTTTTTTCTCCCGCTTTTCTGGGCTAACCGCACAGGTCAAGAGTTATCCAACGGGGCAATCAAATTTTTTAGGTCAGGTTTGCGCGCGTTCTCACGAGAGCGCGCGCAACACGTTTTCAGGGATCGCCCTGTTTGACAGAAATTGAAAACGAGGTACAATAAGTGAACGATGTTCAAAAATCATTCAGTGTATAATTAAATGAACAAACCCAGCACCCGTCGACATGATTTGACCAAACAAAAGATCCTGGAAACCGCCCGCAAGTTGCTCCTCACCCAGGGGATGGATGGGCTTTCCATGCGGGCCCTGGCGGATGCCGTGGATTACAGTCCCGCCGCCATCTACAAATATTTCGAAAACAAAGAGGCGATCCTGCAGGCCATCCGCGATGAAGGCTGGAATCTGGCCGCGGGATTAAATCCGGACGAAGATCTGGAAAACCTGCCCGTCATCGAACAACTTTTCCGTTCCGGACAATGGTACCTGCATTTTGCGGAAACCTACCCGGAACATTATCTTCTGATGTTCAACTCACCCGAAGCGGGCCCTGGCGGGATCGAACAACTCAACGCTGATCCTCATTTCGGCGGACTTCCTGCCCGGATTCAGAAGGGAATAGAGCGTGGAGAAATGCGCCTGCCTGAAGGAATGACCCCTTTGATGCTGGCAACCCTACTCTGGACCAGCGCCCACGGCATCGCCATGCTGAAGTTAACGGTGATGCGGGATGCAGCCCGGGAATTCGGAGGCTTCAGTGAACAAGCGATGAAAGCGTTTTTGGAGAGCCTGGCCGTCAAATAGGCTCTTTTTTTTAGTCCGGGTAAACACCGTTCAATAAGAGGACAATATTCAATTATGGATCGCCGTCAATTTCTCAAAACTCTCGGATTTGGCCTGGGCGCCACCGCCCTCGTTTGCAGCGGCGTGACCGTTGTGGGCACTGCCGAACCGAAGCATGAATTTTATGAATCTATCAGCAATGAAGGAGAAACCGCCATGACAGGAAAAATTTTGGTCGCTTATGCCAGCTTCTGTGGATCGACCGGCGAAATCGCCCAGGCCATCGCCGATGAATTGAAGGCCCAGGGACGCAGCGTCGATGTCAGCCTGGTGAAGAATGTTAAGAGCCTCGACGGGTACGATCAACTGATCGTCGGCAGCGCCGTGCGCGCCGGCCGCTGGGCTCCCGAAGCGGTCGACTTCGTCAAGAAAAATCAGGGCGTCCTGGCTCAGAAATCCACGGCCTTCTTCACGGCCTGCGCCACCCTGGAGAAAGATACCCCGGAAAACCGCCAGGCGGTCTCCGCCTACCTCGATCCCATTCGCGAACTCTACAAATCGGACCATGAGGGCTTCTTCGCCGGCAAAGTCGAATACAACAAACTGCCCTTTTTCTTCCAATTGCTGGGAAAGGTTATCAAAATGTCCGAAGGCGATTTCCGTAACTGGGAGGCCATCCGGGCCTGGGCGCGAGAGCTGATCTAAATGAAGCAGAAATCGACCATTCTTTTACTGGTTGCACTTATCGCCGTGCTGGCCCTGGGGTCTACGATAGCCGACCTCTTCTTTGTTGGAGAGAGCAGCCCCAAAGAATTCACCTCGGTCCATGGTGAAACCATCTCCCTTTATGGCAACGGCTTTTTCCGCTATGATTCGGTCTCCACGGTCGCCCAGGGGCTGGCCCAGGATGCCGTGACTCTATTCCTGGGAATTCCGTTGTTGATCTATACGGCTTACCTCTTCAATAAAGGAACGCTGCGCGGCAAATTGATGCTCGCCGGAACCCTGGGCTATTTCCTCTACACCTACCTCTCTTACACCTTCCTGGTCTTCTACAACCCATTCTTTCTGGTCTATGTAGCGCTCTACTCGCTGAGCCTCTTCGCCTTGATTCTGACCCTGCTCACGGTGGATCTCCAGGCTTTGCCGGGACAGATTTCGGACCGGCTGCCCCGGGCTCCCATCGCCGGCTTCCTCTTTTTCATCGGCCTGGTCCTGACCTTAATGTGGCTGGGACGGCTGGCGCCTTCGTTCACCCAGGGCCTCCCCCCGGTCGGATTGGAGCACTATACCACGCTGATTATTCAGGCTATGGATCTGGGACTGATCGTGCCGCTGAGCATTCTTGCCGGCGTGCTGCTCCTGAAGAAAAGTGCCTGGGGCTATCTGATCACGTCGGTGGTGGTATTCAAAGGAATGGTCCTCTTGATTGCCATTATGGCCATGATTATCAATCAGGCGCTGGCCGGGTTACCGATCAATCCGGTCGAGACGGGGATTTTTCTCTTCTTAACGATTGTGGGAATCGGAATGGCCACGCTGTTTTACAAAAACGTTCCGTCTAAGGTATAAAACCGTTCTGAAAATAGCCGGGATTTTTAACGCAGAGACGCAGAGCCAGAGAAAAATAATTTATCCCTCTCTACGTCTCTCTGCGGACTCCCCGTCTCTGCGTTAAAATCTGAATCTCTTTTTCATCTTAGAGCGTCCCGCAAATGGCACTTTCCCCGTAAAACACGACGCGCAGGATAGGCAGAGAGAGTTTTTTTGTTTATGTTTTGGCGCGCATCAGAATGCGCGCCAAAACATCGCCCTTTTCCAGAGCCGCCCCGGCGACGGGGGCTGTCTACTTGCTACTGTCTACTTTCCTTGCCCTTTTCCAGAGCCGCCCCGGCGACGGGAGCTGTCTACTTGCTACTGTCTACTTTCCTTGCCCTTTTCCAGACCCCCCAGCTACTTCCAATCTTTGTTTTAATCGAATACAATCTTCTTTAATGTCATTAAAGAGGTGGATAAAAGAAATGTCAGCCTTTCAAGCATTGAAAGATGAACATCATGAACTGTGGCCGTCCGTCGAACAATTGCGGGAAATCGCTGCCCATGCCCCTACCATTCCCGGTGAAACCCTGAAGCGAGAACTGGAAACCGCTCTAGAATTTCTCAGCCATCATCTTATCCCGCATGCCCATGCTGAGGATGCCGTCCTCTACCCCGTCGTAGCGGCGTTGCTGGGCAATTACCAGGCCACAGCCACCATGAGTCGAGATCACCAGGAAGTAAAACAGCTGATCACCCGGCTCGCAGAGCTGGCCACAGTCGGCTCCCTTCCTCAAAACCTCCCCCTGCTCCAACAAACGCTCTACGGCCTTTATGCTCTGCTCAAGGTCCATTTCGCCAAAGAAGAGGAAATCTACCTGCCGCTGCTGGAAACCAACCTCACCCGAGATGCTGCGGAGAGAACCCTGGCCGCGATGGACGCCGTAGCCCATTATCATCCCTGAAACGACCTGCTGGAAAAACAGAAGGAATTCATTATGAAAAAGGATTTACATGCGGAAGATTATCAATCCATCCTGGATACGATCCATGATGCCATTATCATCAACGATCTGGCCACGGGTCGCATTGTGGATGTCAACGCCGGGATGTGCGCCCTCTATCAATGTACCTACGAAGAAGCCACCCACGCTACCATCATTGATTACAGCGCCAATGAATTTCCCTACACGGCAGAAGAAGCCGGCAAGTGGATTGAAAAAACCCTGGCCGAAGGCCCCCAAACCTTTGAATGGCGGGCCAAAAAAGGAACGGGAGAGCCCTTCTGGACCGAAGTGACGCTGAAACGGCTCGCGCTGGGAGGAGAAGATCGCATTCTCGCCGTGATCCACGACATCAGCGACCGGAAACAGATGGAATCGCGGGTCGCAGCTCAGGTCCAACAGCACACGGCCGAAATGCTGGACTGGCGCCGGCGCTATGAACAACTGAGCGAACTCTCCGGCATGATCACCTACACCTGTTCCCCTTCCAAAGGAACGATTGTCTGGGGAAAAACGCTCCCACAAATCCTGGGATACGATCCCACTCAAATCGAAAATACCGTCGCTGAATGGAAATCCTGGCTCCATCCCGACGACCGTGAGGTTACGGTTCGCCAGATCGAAAATGCCGGCCATTCCCTGAACACCTATGATGTCACCTATCGTCTGCGGCATAAAAACGGAAATTACATCTATGTCCGCGACCGGGGCTACTTCTATATCGACGAAAATGGAGAAACTATCCCTGAAATGGTGGGGTTGATGCTCGACATCACGGATTCCAGACTCTTGGAGGAATCGCTGCTAGAAAGCGAATCGCGATTCAAAGGATTGATCCAACAGTCGCCCTTCGCCCTGGAGATCTACGAACTGGACGGCACGATGAGCGCCGTCAATCACGCCTGGGAGGAACTCTATCAAACGACGGCCGAAAACGCGGTCGGAAAATTTAATATCCTCACCGATGAACAATCCCAGAAACTGGGGTTGCCCTTCTTGATCCGCCGGGTCATCGCCGGAGAATATATCAAAACCGGGGAATTCCAGTTTGCCCCGGCCCAAAGCGGCCATGAAGGACGGGCCCGCTGGTTGGTCGGACATTTCTACCCCCTGCGCAACAATAAAGGAGAGGTGGTCAATATCGTCTCCAGTGAGATCGATATCACCGAGCGCAAAGAGGTCGAACTGAAACAGGAACGATTACAACGTCAAATTATCGAGGCGCAACAGCACGCCTTGAAAGAACTGGCCACTCCCATTATCCCCGTACTGGATCAGATCATCGTCATGCCGTTGATCGGCAGCATCGATTCCCTGCGGGCCAAAGATCTGATGCGCAATCTGCTCGAAGGGATCAACCGCTACCGGGCCAAAATTGTCATCCTGGATGTGACCGGCGTGCCGATTCTGGACAGCGGAGTAGCCAACCATTTGAACCAGACGATCCGCGCCGCCCAGTTGAAAGGCACCCGGGCCATCATCACGGGCATCTCCGATGCCGTGGCCGAAACAATTGTCGATCTGGGGATCGATTGGACGGGGGTGGAGACGCTGAGCGATCTCCAGACCGGCCTGATCGCGGCGCTGCACACCCTGGGATTAAAGATCGGCCGGTGATCCTGCGTTCAACCGGTTCGTAAGACATTTTGAGCCTCCCGCAAAAGGCTTTTGTTAGCTCGCAACGACAGGCGGGATGCTACACAAACAGCAAATTCTTACGCCTCCAGGGTCGTAATGGGGCGGCATTGCAAAAGGTAAAGCCGCCCCTTCTGAAAGGCACATTCCAGATCGACCGCCCGGCCCTGGCTCGCCTCCAGAGTGACCGCCAGTTGCGCCAGCGCCGCAATTTGTTCCGCCACCAGCACGGGCTCCTGCCGCAGGGAGCGGGGCACCTGAACTTCGCAGGTGCCGGCCGGCCGGGCAACCGTCATCCGCTGTTTATCCGCGATCTCCCGCCGGAGCAGAACAAAATCCGCTTTTTGCACCACATACAGATCCGGCGTCACGGTCCCCCCGACGAGGCTTTCGCCCAACCCCCAGGTCGCATTGATCACCACCCGATCGGAATCTCCGGTACGCGGATCGGCGCTGAAAACCACCGCGGAAATATCGGCCATGACCAGCTGTTGCACCAGCACCGCGACCCCAGCGGCCGCCTCCAATCCATGCGAACGACGATAAACTTGCGCCCGTTCTGTACGGGCCGAATCCAGACAGCGGGAAATCGCCTCGGTCACGGCCTCAGCCCCAATGACATTGAGGTAACTTTCATGCTGGCCGGCAAAAGAATTCGCGGCGCCGTCTTCATCCACCGCAGAAGATCGAACGGCAACGGCCGGATGGGGAACCCCGCACTTTTCCCCGAGCCGGGCATAGGCCTGCGCCACTTCCCGGGGGAAAGAGTCCGTCTTGAAGTTCTGGCCGACCGCCAGACAGAAACCCGGCGGAACCGGATGTCGGGACGCCAGACGCCCCAGCCCGGCGGCTTTGCCGCCCACCCGCAACGGATCACGGCAAAATGGGGTATCGAGCCAGTAGATATCCAACATGGCCGACCTCCTTTCACAAGAGCGTTACAATTCCCTGATCGCCGTCGACTTCGATCCATTGACCATCCTGAATCCGCTCCGTGGCCCGGCAAGTACCCACCACAGCCGGGAGATGATACTCGCGCGAAACGATGGCACTGTGAGAAAGCACGCCCCCCATATCCGTAACGACACCAGCCACCGTAAGAAAAAGCGGCGTCCAGGAAGGACCGGTCGTCGCGGTGACCAGAATATCGCCCTTTTCCAAACGATAGGCCTCGGCCAGCGTTTGAATGACGCGAGCCCGCCCGCGCACTTTGCCGCTCGAAGCCGCCTGCCCCTGCAAAACGTTCCCGGCTTCGGTCTCAGCGGCCGATTCGGTAATGGAAAGCCGCAAATAACGAAGGGTGCGCCGCGCCTCGGGCGAATAGGCATACAAAGGAGCCTCGGAACGGACGCCCAGTTCCCGCGGCTCCTCGTACGTTTCCCAAAAGGCAATTTCAGCCCGCCGCTGTTGGGTCAACGCCCGGCAATCCATCGTCGGATCGCCCATCATCGCCTGCAACTCCTGTAACTTCAGGTAAAAGACATCGTCGGGCTGATTGAGGCGTCCGGCCAGAGTAAAGCGCCGGCCCCATTCATAGAAAACCCGGTGAATCCAACCGAAACCGTTGAAATCGGTGTAATAAGCATGGTCCTCGGTCAGTACCTGAGCTATCTGAGCCGCCTTGAGCAACTGCTCAAACCGGGTCACCACCGGCTCGGGATAGCCCCCCAACGCCTCCCGGGCCCCGGCAATAGCAGCCTCACGCCGGGCCACGGCAGCGGCCTGCTCGGCCGGCAAATCACGGTCGGGCTGGACCACGTACGTCTTCAAACTGTTGATCACCGGGGTCGGATCGTCATGCCAGGAAGGGCGGCACCAGTCCCAAAGATTGGAACGATGGCCGTAAGTATCGAGGAAACGGTGCAACCCGGCCAGAAAAGCCCGGCCTTCGGCAAAACCCGCTAAAGAGGAGCAGACCTGTGCCGTCGGTTCCTCCGTCAAAACTCGATAGACCGGAGCGGCCGCACGCGCCAGCCGGCTCAATTGCCAGAGTTCCCGCCCGATCAGCATCGTTTTATTGTCGAAGCCTTCCAACAGCCGATAGGCATCCAGCTCCGTTTTTTCCGGGAAAAGATCCCGGTAGAAGACGACAAATTCATCGAGCGCAAACCACATCGGCGCCGCCATCCGGAAATGGATTTCATAAAGGTGGGCGCCGCGCTGAACGCTCTCTTCCGTGTGGGCCTGGAGCGCCTCATCCGCAGCATTTTCCAAATCAAATTCCCGCCAGAAGGCCCAATGGGATTCAATCGCCGGCTTCCACTCTTTTTCCCACACCTCATCCAGACGCAGAGTGATCGAGATCAGCCGTTCCCGGTTCCGCCGGATCCGGGCCGCCATCTCTTCCGGACTCCCCTGGAAGGGCAAAACCGCCGTGTAGAGATAATTGTTGATCAGCCAGTCATAGCGTTGGGCGATAGCCTCCTCATAGATCGGCGCCACCCGCTCCCGGCTGGCAACCGCCATCACTCCCGAAGCAGTGTACATCATGGGCAGAATGGGATCGGGGATATGTTCGAGGTCGCGGGTCCAATGATACGAACCCCATTCAGGCTTCAACCAACTCACCGGGAAATCGGCCGGAGGAATCAACACAGTCCCTTGTGCAGCAATGTCAGCGTCCATGATAACCTCCCAAATTTGATAAGTACCTGGATACTTATACAATACCCTGGAAGGTTACCCGAGACTATGATCTACATCACAGGGATTTTTTCTCTTTACATCATTAAAACAGGTGAACCATGCACCCTTTGCTTGCCGACAACCTTTATATCAACGACATTCTGCATCAACCCGAAGCACTGGGGGATACCCTGAGCGCTCTATCGCCCCGGCCTGACGACAGGATCGACCGGTTAGCCGACCGTCTGGGCGACGGCTCGTTGAAACGCCTTATCCTGACGGGAATGGGCTCTTCTTATCATGCCCTGCATCCCTTACGGCTTACATTGATCGAACGGGGCCTCTATCCCGAAATGTTCGAGACCTCGGAACTCATCCACTTCGCCCCCCGGGCGCTCACGCCGGAAACATTGATCATCGCAGTATCACAATCCGGCTACAGCGCCGAAATCCTCCGGCTGCTGGAGCTGACAAAAGGCAGCGTTCCGGTACTGGGCGTGACCAATACCCCCGACAGTCCGCTGGCCCACAAAGCCGAAGCGCTGATGACGACGCAGGCCGGGAATGAAGCGACCGTTTCCTGTAAAACTTATCTCGCCACCCTGGCGGCACTCACCGTCTTAGGAGATCTGTTGACGCACCAGGACCCGCAGCCGACCTTCCTGGAGCTTGAAGCCGCCGTCGAAGCCACCTCCGCCTATCTTTCCCGCTGGGAAAATTACCTGGAGTCGGCCATCGAATCATTGGAAAGCATTCGCCATCTGATCCTGACGGGCAGAGGACCTTCACTGGCGGCGGCAGGAACCGGCGGGCTGATCACCAAAGAGGCGGCCCATTTCCCGACCGAGGGGATGAGCAGCGCGGCATTCCGCCATGGCCCCTTTGAGATGGTTTCACCGACGCTGTTGACGCTGATCTTTGAAGGGAGCGGCGCGGGCCGGGCATTGAATGCCGGTCTGGCCGAAGATATCTGCAAGGCGGGAGGACGCGCGGAAACGGTCAAAAGAGGAACCGGCGAGTCGCTTTACACCCTGCCGGAAGTATCCGATACCGGCCTGCCTATCCTGGAAATTCTGCCGGTTCAGGTACTCACCGTAGCTCTGGCCGTACGCAACAACCATAAACCCGGCGTCTTCGAACGCGGGAAGAAAATCACCACGACGGAATAAATTTTATCCGTGTGGTCGGTGGTTTTAACATCCCGCAACGAGTTTTTGCCCGGTAAAAGGCGACGCGCGGTGCGAAGCAGGCAAAGAGAGTTTTTTTGTTTGTATTTTTGCGCGCATAAGAATGCGCGCAAAAATACGGACTTTTTTCTCTGCGCCCTCGGCGCCTTTGCGGTGAAATCTGAGTGAATTATGCGGTATTGCGTTTTTTGTGTTTTGGCGCGCTTCAGAAAGCGCGCCAAAACACGGGCTTTTTTTCTTCCATTTTCCGGGCTGACGGCACCGGTATTTTTTATTTCAAAAGCGCGGGCAGCTCTTCCGCCCAGACACGAACCGCCTCCCAGTCCCGGCGGTCCCCTTTAGGGAAGATCCGCAAGGCGACGGCCAGCCGCAGCAACAGAGAATCCAATCCCCTGGGCAGCTTTTTGAAATCCAGCATTCCCGCGAATATCCCCTCGCTCACCGGGCGAACCTGCTCGCGAATTGAAGAGGTCCAGCCTCTCACCGCCGTGCGGAATTTCTCATCGTTTCCCATCGCCATCGTAATACAGACCGAAAAGATGGCGAAAGGCTTCTTCATCAGCTCAGCCCGATGGGTCTGGATAAATTGTTCCGCCTCGGGCAGCCATTTGGATTTACGGACCGCGCTCCCGGCCACCACGGCACAGTAAGAGGAAAGATCCTTCACTTCCTCCATCGGCAACAAAGCCACCGACAATCCGTTCATCATCAAAGTTTTCGCGATATATTCGGCAATGCTGGCCGTCGTCCCGGTACGACTGGCATAGGTCACCAAAATTTTATCGTCCATGACAGCTTCCTTTCATGAAGAGGCTCAACCTGCACTCCATATCCCCGCGGAATAAATCCAGGTCTGAGGAAAAGTCTCCCCATCCAATCCCTGTTCATTAAAATGCCGGGGACCGCCAGTGAACTGCCATTTCGTCGCAGGCAGAGGCGGCTCCTGCTCAAAAAAGCATTCCCGGGCATCCAGGGCCTCGTAATAATAATCCCAGGAGCCCACTGTGCCTTCCGTACGCAAATGGAGATAGACCTCGTGCCAAAACAGGCGGCTCAACAGTTGCTCGAATTTGGCCAGCCAGGGGCCCCATTCCCATTCAATCGCCTTGAAAGTGCCGCCAAAATGGATGAGCTGGCTGCGATACCGGCCCTCCTGAGGAGTCCCGCCCGGCAACGCAAAAAGCTGGCGCGTCAAAAAGGGCCATTCATCCTGGGGCGGCAACGCCGCAATAACCGCTTCGTTAAGCAGTTGCAGCCGATGATAATCGGTGATCTTCCAGGCCGCCCCGCAAATCGCTCCGTAAAGAATCGATTCATGGCCCATCAAGAAATTTCCGTGATCACGTCCAGCTGATGATGAGGGGACATGCCGTACACATCCACGCAGGTTTGCAGGATTTCCCGGGCAATCGCCCACCGATCGGCATCGGTCGCCGCAATCCAATCCCGCTCATAATTAGGGCTGCTTTCAGGATCTTTCCAGCCCAATAAATGCAGCCGGCGGATTTGCTCCTGGTCCAACCGGGCTTCAGGATCTAAAAACTCATTGCTCACCGCTTCGGCATGTAATCCGTTCTGCGGATTACTCTCCACTGCCAGTTGCACGTAGTAGTTTTTAGAAGTATCGATGTTGAAAATGACGAAATTGCTGTCAGGATGAGTCCCGGTGGTCTGAACCTGTTTCAATGCCGCCGCAATTATATCCAGATTAGTCGTCATCAACTGTGTCTCCTTAAATCAGCAAGGCTTAGATTTCCATCCATCCGATAACGGTATTTTCCAAATAAGTAGAAGGTGTGCACTCCTTGTAAGCATCATAAAACTCATGCCATAACTCTTGGGGCTTTAAGGCCCCCAGATCGCATCGTCCGGCCTCGTCGTAATCGGTGTGCGTGCCGACCTTTTCTCGAAACAACTCATGCCAGTAATGTTCTTCCCTTAGTTGCACTTCCGTCAATTCAAGGACGGCGAACCGCCGATAAAAGCCGGTCGAATCAGGTTCATCGTTCTCTTCAAACATCTGAAACCAGTATTCTTTGCCCTGATACAGAAGCATGCCGCTCAAAGGGCCATCCCAATAATCGCCATGCCACAGCCATCTGACCGACTGCCGCGCAATCTTCGGTAAGTTCTCCGACACCCCGCTTTCCAACAATTCTGCTAATTTCGTCATAGGTCCATTGTATGGGATATTTCACACCCCGCAATCGGCAGAGCACCGTCCCGCAACAGGCGCTTTTTCCGTAAGAAACGACGCGCAGGATGGGGGGAGAGAGATTGTTTTTATTCATATTTTCGGCGGCTTCAGAAAGCCGCCGAAAATATGTTTTTTCTCCCGCTTTTCCGGGCTATTCGCACAGATCGTTTTTGTCTGTGTTATT
>CAZHVY010000024.1:22841-54919 GCA_964536305.1 uncultured Geobacter sp.
GAATATACAGGCTTTTTTCTCCCGCTTTTCCGGGCTATTCGCACAGATCGTTTTTGTCTGTGTTATTGCGCGCGAATATACAGGCTTTTTTCTCCCGCTTTTCCGGGCTATTCGCACAGATCGTTTTTTATTGACTTAAAAAATAGCAATCCTATAATCCCCATCGTGGGTCGGAGTCCTTGCAACCCGGGCAAGACGGGAATGGTTTTGATCTGGTTGAGCATCAAAAATACCTGAAAAGGAGGGCATCACCTTGTCCGCAGAAAATAACAAGAAAATGTCTCCCCTGGCTTTCTTATTGAATCTGGTGATGAGTGCTTTGTTCTTTCCGGCCCTCACTCTATTGCTGGCGGGGAACTGGCGTTGGGTAGAAGGGTGGATCTTCGGCCTCTGATTCGATGCCATGATTCTCTTCAATATCATCTATCTTTACTGGAAAGATCCGGCCCTGTTGACGGAACGAACGAAAGCCCCGGGGTCGGAAAACCAGAAATCATGGGATAAGTACCTCATGATGGCAATTCTCGCCATTGCCGTGATGTGGTTAATCACCCTGCCTCTGGATGCCGGACGTTTTCACTGGTCGCCCGACTTTCCGCTCTGGTTGAAAATTCTGGGAGGAATTCTTTTGCTGCCGGCTCTATATCTCATCGAACGAGCCACGATTGATAACACCTACCTTTCGGCGATGGTCAAAATCCAGAGCGACCGCAAACAGCAGGTGATCACCACCGGAACTTATAGTTTTGTAAGACACCCGCTCTATCTTGGCTGTACGCTGCTGATGTGGGGGGGACCGCTGCTGGTCGGCTCCGTGTATGGGCTACTCCTCTCTGCCGTTGCGATGCTGATCCTGGTCGTGCGGATTATCGGCGAGGAAAAAATGTTGATAGAAGAGCTGGAAGGTTACACAGCCTATCAAAAAAAGGTAAAGTATCGCCTGATCCCCTTTATCTGGTAAACCGGCCCCAGCCCTCCGACAATCCCGAATCAAAGGCCCTGTGTCACACTTTTGTCACACCTGCTGAGTATACTAAAGGTAGAGATTGAAAGGCAGGAATAACAACCATGTATAATCGAAAACCCATCTTGAAAAAAAGGGTTCACTTTGCCAGTTTGGAAAAACTTTTATCGATTGGACAATCGCTGACCTCCGCTCAGGATTTGAAATCCCTGCTTTGTAAAATCGTCGCTCTTTCGGGAGAACTCCTGAATGCCGACATCGTCACTCTCTATGAATATTGGGAGGAGACCGACTCGATCTCCGTCCCCCCCGTCATTTGGGGAGCCCTGCAAAATCCCGAACATCTCCAAAACCAGCATCGCTTGAGAAGCAAGCAGCCCTCACTTGTCTTTAAATTGCTGGAGCAGGAACATCCCCTCTATGCGACCGACGCCGCCCGGGATTGGTCCTCAACACAGGAGCTACAGCCGGAAGAAGGACCGGAGGGATTTATCCACCGTGAAGGGATTGCCTCATCGGCTGGAGTGCGGTTACGAGCCAACAACCAAAAATTAGGAGCGCTCTTTATCAACTATCGCGCCCCCCATTTCTTCAAAGCCGAAGAAAAAGAAATCATTGAATTTATCGCAGTTCAGGCAGCTCTGGCGATTTACAATGCCCGCCTGATCGAACAAGAACGCACCTTGCGTCGCCAGGCTGAAATCCTCTACGAAGTCACGGCCACCATCAGCGCCGCCCGGGGCCTGAAAGATGTCGCAGAAAAAATCCTGGAAGCCTTAAGCCAGGTGATTCCTTACCGTAAAAGCACCATGCAGCTCATCAAAGGGGATACCCGAAAACTGATCGCTTATCGGGGCTTTGACGAAAACTCCGTCAATGAATGGCTATTGCGCCCCATTTCTCAGGACCCCCTCATTCATGAACTGGTGACCAACAAAAAGCCGCTGATCTTAAGCCATACCGCCGCCACTCCCGCCTGGGAAATCTATCCCGAAACCCAAAATGTGCACTCCTGGGTAGGAATTCCTTTGATTTATGGGGAACAGGTCGTGGGGTTGTTGACCCTGGATCACGATCAGGCCGGCTTTTATACATCCGCCATAGAAAATTTATTGGTTTTACTGGGCAATCAGGCCGCCACCGCCATTTACAAAGACTATTTATTGGAAGGATCGCGCCGCCAGATTGCCCGTTATCGGGTACTGAATGAAGTCGGCGCCTTACTGGTTGGCTTATCCGATGAAGAAGCCATCCTGGATCGTGTGGCCGATCAGGCCGCTCAAACCCTCGAATGCAAACATTGCACCGTTTTTCGAGTCGAGGGAGATGAGCTGGTCATTATGGCCGCCTACGGAACCCGGGCCCAACACTTGAATCGGGGACGAATTTTCAAAGTAGGCCAGGGGGTAGCCGGGTGGGTCGCTCAACATGGACAATCGGTCCTGGTTTCCAATACCCGGGAAGATCCCCGCTTTGACGATACCTGGTCCAGCCCGCCGCCCCTGGCCCTGGTCGATGTGCCAATTCTACTGGACCAAAAAGTATACGGCGTTATTTCGGCAGAAAACAGCCAATCCAGCACCTTTGATGAACAGGATCTTCAACTCTTAACCGCCTTTGCATTGCAGGTCAGCCAGGCCGTGCGTAACTCCCGACGGATTCGAGAACTGGAAGCCTTGAACCAGGCCGGTCACCTCATCAACAGCCAACGCGCCACCCGACAACTGTTTGAAATTGTCCTGGACATTGTCAATGAAACCCTCAAATGCGTCAATTCCACCTTTTTTCTGATGGAACCCACCGGAGAACTACGCCCCTTTGTACGACGCGGCAATCAAAAGACAGAAATTTCCGCCCTGCGATTCCATCTGGGAGAAGGACTGGTGGGGTGGGTGGCCCAAAATCGTCTATCCCAAAATATCTCGGATGTAGACCGGCATCCGCAATCGATCCCCTCGGGTCGCCCTCATTCCATGCTGCTGGCCCCTTTGATCGTGCAGGATCGGGTTGTCGGGGTAATCTCAGCCGATAAGGATATCCTCAACGGATTCGATGAAAGCGATCTACGTTTACTGAACACCCTATCCGATCAGGTCGCCATCGCCTACGAAAACGCCCGTCTCTTTGAACAGCTTTCCCGCTTACAAAGCATCAGTACCCAATTGATGACCCTGGATCTGGATGCCTTATCGGAATTGATCATCACCAACGCCCTTAAATTGACCCAAATTCAAACCGGCTTTGGAATCATTTATTTATTGAACGACGACGGGACCCGCATTACCAAAACCGTAGGAGGGCCCGATCAATATGCACCGTCCCGGTTTTCCCTGTCTGAAGAAGGCCTGACCCGGATTATCTGCGAAACCGGCAAACCCATGATCGTGTCGGATACCAACAAAGTCAAAAACATCAGCGAAGATGTAGATAAATGGGGAATCAAATCCTTTATCGGGCAACCCCTCAAAGCCGGCAAACGGGTCATCGGAGTACTCTATCTCAACGACATGAAATTGCGAGAATTCACCCCCTCCGATTTGGAATTGATCACCTTACTGGCTTCCCAGGCCGCCATCGCCATTGAAAACGCCCAAAATGCCTATTTTTATCAACAACGGGAAAAAGACACCACGGCCCTACAAAAAATCGTCGGGACGATCGGCGCCGAAATCAACCCCCTCCCGGTGATTTTAAAAGCGATTGTAGAATTGTTCGAACTCGCCGACTACGGAGCCATCGCGCTGGGAAATCCTCACAAATCGCCGTTGATTTTCAAAGCGATCTGGGAAAACGGCAATCTGCTGGTGGATCTGGAAATCCCCTTGAATAAACGTACCTGCAACTGGAAAACCGGACTTATGGAACAGGTAGCTCGAGAAGGCCGTTCTGCCTGGGCCGGCGACGTGGCCAAAATACCGGACTACCAGCCCTGGCGCACCACCACCCTTTCCGAACTGGCTGTGCCGCTCAAAGATGGTCAGGGCCAGGTCATGGGAATTTTAAATCTGGCCAGCCCGCGCCGCAACGCCTTTGATCGCGCCGACCAAAGCCTGTGTGAAGGATTGGCCAACGTAGCCACCATCGCCATTGAAAAAGGCAATCTATACGACAATCTTCAGCGGCGGGCGCGCTATCTCGACACCCTCAATCGCGTGGCCAATCGCACCGACGGCGTTTCCGATCGTCGGGAGATGTTCCTGATGATTGTTCATGAGGCCCGGGAAACGCTCAATGCCACCCGCTGTACACTGTTTATTGTAGAAGGTAACGTTTTGGTCCCTGATCTGGGAGAAGGCGTCCCCGAAGAGATCTTCTCCCAATTTTCCTTTCGAATCGGCGAAGGTCTGGGCGGCTGGGTCGCCAAAGAGGGGCTTTCTCAATTAGTGCTCGATGTCGAACAAGACCCGCGTTTTGTGCAGGCGCCGATTCCTACCCACGGGATTTTTCGATCGATGATCCTGACGCCCCTGTGGCTCGAAGGCCAGGTCATGGGAGTGATTTCACTGGATCGCGATGGGGGCCTGCCCTTTGACGAAACCGATCTCCGATTCCTGGAAACGCTCTCCGTGCAGGCCGGCATCTTTGAACGCCAGCGCCAACGCCGCATTGCCGCCATCAACCGTCGCTATAATCCCTATGTCGCCGGTGCCCCCATCCGTGCCCCCGAAGGTTTCTTCGGCCGGATGCAGCTCATCCGCTCCATCCTCGACAGCCTTCCCAACAACAACTTGCTGATCCATGGCGAACGACGCATCGGAAAAACTTCCCTGTTGATGAACCTGGAGCACCATCTCCAGACGCTCTCGCAAAAGGACAAAGTTTATTATTTCCTGCCCATTTTCATAGACCTGCAAAAGATCCTACAGGAAGACTTTTTCCTTTCCCTGCGCCAGGAAATCGAACTAAGGGCCAGAATCCCTACCGAATTACTGACCGATCCCACTCAAACCGAGATTTATGACCATGTCGACCTGGAAATGGATCTGGAAACGATCATCGAATTTCTGGAAGCTCAACATTCCGGCCGGGAAATTCGACTTGTATTGCTGATGGATGAAATGGACCAGTTTATAGGATACAACGATCGAACGCAAGAATGCTTTCGCAGTCTCCTGATGAGTCCCTGTGGCGCCTATTTGAGAATCATCATGGCAGGGGTAAAAATTCAACGCGTTCAACATACACTTACCAGCCCCTGGTACAACCTCTTTGAAGAAAAAGAACTTCAACCGTTTGATGAAACCGAAGCCCGTCAGCTAATCACAGAACCGGTACAGGGGTATTACCTTTACGATTCACAGGCTCTGGATACGTTGCTGAGATACAGCGACTTCAAACCCTTCGATATTCAACGTCTATGCCTGTTGACCATCAACGCCATGCTGGATCGCCTCTCCACCATCACCAACCGCCTGACACCGGAAAGTCACTCCGGAAAATTTATCGTCCAACCTGTCGATGTTCTCAATGCCGTGGAAATCGCACTCCAGGAAAAAGCGGAAGAATATTTTAATATCTGGTCCAATTTCTCGGAAATTCAACAGTCCGTCATCAAAGACACCATTCTGGACGAAGAGATCCTATACTTTCCCCCCCTTCAAACCAACGGGACTCCACTTTTTACACGGGAAAGCCTTCGCAGTATAGTGCGGTTTGCCGGGGAGCATGCCCATTTAACCCATTTATTTTTGGAATGGTGGAGAAAAGGAGCGCAACGATGATTAATCCTTATACGGTTGGAAATCCAGTTTTAAAAACAGATTTTTATGGGCGCAAAGAGCTTATCGAAAATTTACTGGATGAACATCGTCAACTTATCTATCTGATGGGAACTCGTCGGTCCGGTAAAACCTCCCTGCTTCATCAATTAGAAGCCCAAAGTCCAGGAATTGGGATATACCTGGATTTGCAGTTTACGGACGCCGACTCGCTCAAAATGGGGCAGGTCCTGATCCAAACTCTGAAAAACAAAGCTCACAAAAGATCGGTTTTAAGAGATCTCCCCTGGGGCCCATCGCGAGAGTTTTGTGAGAGCCTTCAAATTCTCGATGAAATCGCCGAAACCCGAAACCTGAAATTTCTGATTCTGATCGATGAAGCGGAAAAATTGCTGGAGTTCGAGGACGCTTATCTCAATCACTTACGGGGAGCCCTTCATGGCTGTCACAATATCCGTGTCATTTTTTCGGCCACCCGTCGCCTTCTAAAATTAAATACCCTGCAACGAAACTGGAATACCACACCCTTTCTCTTTGGAATAGAAATTGAATACCTGTCCCCGCTAATGGAAGCGGAAGCCGTCGATCTAATCTGCCAGACTTCACATCGAGACGGCTGTGTAACGGTCGATCCGCACCTGATTAACCCCATCATGGATTGGTCAGGCCGGTCCCCTTATTTGATTCAATTCTTGTGCAAACGGCTCTTTCAAACCAACCGAAGCCTGCGACCGCTGAGGGAAACGGATCTGGTTCTAGAGGAAAACTTGCAGGCCCTGTTTCAGAACGATTGCTCGACCTTATTGCCTGAAGAATGCGCACTGCTCCACGAACTGGCCCATCGAGGGGAAACCACCGAATTGGAATTGAATCGGAATCTGGGATTAAAAAGCGAACAACTTTACACCTGCATAGATATCTTAAAACGTCTGGGCTATGTCAATGGTAAAGAAGATAAATACCTGATAGCCAGCCGCTTCTTAAAAACATGGCTTTTGCTCAACCCCTTGTGTCAGGATTCCCCGGCCATTCCTATTCCTGACGAAAAACCGTTAACGCCTCGGGAGATCCGTCCTTTTCTGGAAAAATTGGATGAAGTGGAAATCAAATCCCTGTGTCTGGATTACTATCCCGAAGTGTACGACAAATTAGGATCTGGATTGCAACGCTCTGAAATAATCAATTTGCTGCTGGATTACTGCCGCAAAAGCCCGGAGAGGATGAAACAATTGTGGAATCTGTTGCGAGAAAAGCCCGTATTTTCGCAGACTCTCGGACAATGAAAAGGATGAACTTTAATAAAAAAAGCCCGGCAAAAAGCCGGGCCTCTTTATTTTGGTGTTAAATGGGTGGTGGGCGAGATAGGGCTCGAACCTACGGCCTCACGGATAGAGGCACAAAAACGGGTCCACATCACAAAGATGTGAACCCGTTCATTAATCCGATTCAGGCCCGCTGCGCCAGACACTTGGTCAAAACAGCCATAAGATGCCGCAAAACGGTGCTGAGTTCGGGATCGCCCTGCATAGACTCAGCCAGCATCGCTTCCAGATCCATCGCCCCGGGTTTAATTTCGTTTTGCCCCAGGCTGAGCAGCTTTTCGCCCAGCAAATCGGTCGATAGATCGGCATAGACGGCATCCGTCGTCCGGATATCATCGTGCATGACATTCTGGGAGACGACTTTCAGTTCCCCCAGCGATCGGCACGACGCCATCGCATAGACCACATGTCCATGCCGGATGCGATGAGGCGCAAGGTAAGGAATCCCCGCCCGCTCGCAAAGGGCCTTCATCCGGCGCCGGAATACCTGGCTCCGAAACCGGCCAGGCGTCTGATCCGCATCGAATATCTCGCCCTGCGGACAGATCACCGTGAACCACTGCCCCTTCGGTCCGACCGCCGCCTCGGCCTTCGCCTGCCAGGCGCGACAGAGGACCCGCAGATCTTCCAGCTCGGGATGCGGCAACAAAAAAGTATTGGCCGCTTTTCTGTTTTTCGTCTTCACGCCCAATGAAGGCCACTGCCGGACCAGGACCGGATTTTTCGACCAGTCCACAGCCCGTAACGGCAAGGTGCAAAAAGCACCGTCCCGCATCCCACTCAAAAACAACATGGCTACCGCAGCAATATCGCGTTCCTCGGCCAACGTTTCGGGGGTCAAGGCAGTAATCGCCCGCACCTGCTCCAGACCAAAAATATTCATCTCTTTCACTTCAGTTTCTCCCTTCTTCGACTGCAAACTTTCCACCCAGCTCCGGCCCAACTTTCCGTAACGATCCGCCCAGGTATCCCGCGCCCAGAAGAAAAAAGCGCGGATATTCGCCAGCAATTTCTGGCGATAAGCCGGGCCGATCGGCCGGTCATTCAAGTAAGCCGGAAGCGTAGGTCGCAAATCTGCTGCCTTCGTCAAAGGGCAATCCGTCGCCCATTCCAACAGATTGTCCATTCCGCAACGAACCATCTCCACGGTCAAATCGGAATTCTGGCGCACTTCCAGGCAATACTCCATATAAGATCGAGTATCTGCAAAATTGCGCCGATTGATCAAAGCTTCAGCCCGCCGCTTCATAAATCCACCTCAGTTCCTGATCGGAATCGATTGATACGATTTCCGCAAATTGGGCATAGAGAACTCTCTATCACCACTTGATTGAGCAGAGGACGCCGTTCAATTCGAGCCGGCGTCACACCCGCACGACAATGTAGACAATAGAATTCTTCAGGCTTAAGAGAGATTTTGCGACGTTGAGTGCAGTGTAGATACCAATCTCTGAATTCATCGCCTACGATGTAAATCTGATCGGTTCCAACTTTTCGATGGGGGCAACCCACAGCAATGGCATGACGGAGTTGGTCGGTCGTGCAGCCCAGTTCTTCGGCCAGCTCGCGCACCAGATACTCCAGATGGAGCAACCTGGGCAAACGGGCGGCCTGCGGTTGTGTAAGCCTTACATCCATGAAAACCAACCTCCTGCAGAAATGATGTATCTCCCATTCAGGCCAGAATGTGAACCGTGCCTGGAACCAGTTTCAATTTACCACAGAAAAGAGCCAAAACTGATTCCGGCACAATTCGGGAAGCATTCCGGCGGGATTCGGGAGCGATTCAGGAAACAATGTCAATGCCGATGAGCCGCACAACTCCGCAGACGGAGTTCTGGAGATCGAAGGCCACTTAAAGGCCTGGAATGATCCTCAAGAAAGGGCAGCAAAATTCGGCAAGGACATTACAATAGAGGACTCTTGCGAGTTAAAATGATCACGAACTTATCAGCCTATTTAAAGTGATGTTAAAGTACGATTAAACAACCTCGACAGAATAGCATAGAAAGTATACCGTGCCGAGTGACAGAAGCATTGCAATAATGCAGAGAAAATTACTTCCTGGGGCAAATTAATGGTAGATAATGAAGCGGGTAGTCAGAGTAATTGCATTTTTAAATGAGCTAATTAGATGAATAAAAACATTATATTATGGTTGCGGTATCGTTAACGGAGAATTTTAGATTTTCGTTCAAGAGGGAGAAGCATCGGGTATAAAATAGGGCGCGCCGGGGACAGCGCGCCTCTATTTTAACCCGTTATGAAAACCTAAACGTCAGTTGAACTCTTCCAACAAAGCGTTGTCGTCATCCGCGAGAAAATAGAACTTCACCTTTGGGGATAACAACCGCCCATAACGCGCCAGCCATAACTGCGGGACTTCCCGATCGTGGCCGAAAACCAGAAAACATTCCCGGGCTTCCGTCTTTTCCAACAGCCAGACATATTCGGCAATGACGGAAAATTTCGCCGGCGGGAGATATTGTCCCTGCACCCGGGTAAAATATTTGGCATCTCCGACCAGCATACAATCGGGAGAAACGTAATCGAACAGTTTGGGAACATCGCCGACCTTCCCCGGCTGAAGCGGAACACCGTAATAGAGCTGCAACACATTCCGGGCCCAAATCTCAAAACTAGCGCCGGTGAAACGTGCCCCCGGCAAATTCAGCTCTGCCGACGAAACATCCCCCGGAGAAGCCAATAACGATGCGGCATCTTCTTTCACCCCGAAATGCCATTCACGGCCCACCTGTTCGCCCACGATCAGCCCGCGCTGCATCAAATCCTGAGTGAGCATGTAAAGCGATTGCTGCGACGCAATCCCCGTCGCCTGCCGGATTTGGGCATTGGAAGCCGTTTCCGGCGCAATGGACCAGAGGTAATCCAGGACCAGCTCTTTGTGTGTTTTCGCCATGGTAGCTCCATCAATCAAATTTTCGGCCGTGGCCACATGGTTTAGCCCTGAGGGTCTTGACCCTCAGACTCCCCCCAGAGTTCAGAGATCCAGAGACCAGAGGGATCAGAGTCCAGAGTCGGAATCAGAATGGGAAGACGCCCCCACGAAACCCGTAGTTCCCGTAACGGCTGTACGGACTGTTGGCGTTACGATAGGCGCAGCGGATGAGCCTTGTAATGAGGTAGAAGGCCCCGCCCCGCAACACCCGAGAGTCGGTTCCTTCCGGATCGTTATCCCCACGATAATTCTTATAACTACTTTCCCACCGGGTCGCGCACCACTCCCAGACATTCCCACTGGTTTCTTCCAAACCATAAGGACTCCAACCGCCTGGAAAACAGCCCACGGCGCTGGTCGTCTCAATTTTGGTATTGTCGTAATTGGCCCGTTCCGGATCCGGCGCATTTCCCCAGGGATAGATCCGCCCATCGGTTCCCCGCGCCGCCTTTTCCCACTCTGTCTCCGACGGCAGCCGAATCTCAAATCGCCGCCCTGACAAAGCTCCAGGCAAACACTCCGGTCGAGTCGACAATACTTCCGTCAACCACCTGCAATAAGCCGTTGCCTCATACCAGCTCACCCCTATCACCGGATGGTTCAACAGATCATATGGCTCGCCAAATCGATTCGGCCCCGTAATACCTTTGCCTTCTTTCCAGTTCCACCCGGCTTCCGTCCAGTACCGCCGCTCGGCATATCCCCCGGTCGCTATAAAAACCCCATATTGCGCCTGCGTCACCGGATACTTCATCATCCAGTATCCCAACAACTCTACCCGCCGCTGCGGCTTTTCGCTATCTAACGCCCAATCATCTTTCTCATCGCTGCCCATCAAAAAAGCACCCGCCGGGATTTCCACCCAGGCAATATCCGGCAAGCCGTCCAGCCGCAGCCCCACTCCGGGTCGCGGATCGCCCAACTTTGCCAGCACCCGCCCGGCATCCGCCCGCTCCAGAGCCGGCAAATGATTGCTTCCCATCAGTTTCACCAGATGCTCGATCTCGCGCTCCAGATAAGCCCCACCACAATCCGGCCGGCAGTTGTCCGCCTCGATAATTTGGGAACCCAACAACACCGCCATCTGTCCCGACCACAAGCCGGCCCGCCATTCAGGAACCGTGGCCGCCGGCTTGACGGACCGCAAACTATAGGCCAGATCCAGGAGTTCATTCTTATTCTTCCGGTTATAGATCAACTCCTCAGCCCCCAACTGCACCGCCAGTTGCCAGGCATCCCCCTCGCCGACCCGTTGCCAGATCTCCCGGCAGGCATCCCGCTGCCCCACGATATAACAGCCGGCCAGATATTCCTGAAAGGTCCGATGGGGGAAGCTGTACAGCTCCGGTTGCCCTTCGGCACCGCCGCGCCCCACCAATAACCCCGCGCGCCGATCCACATAATCCAGAAATTCGGCGGCCAACCCCACCTGCCCCAGATAGATGGGCGTTTCCAAAAGCCGCAACGCGGCACCACGTTCCAAATCCCCGCCGTTTTGCGATCCACTGCGTTCCTGGCGATGCGCCTCATAAGCCAGCCGTTCTACAATTTCCCGCAGCTTCAAATCAGCCTTCAACAAAGCGCCCAACTCAGGACTTGCATCCCCATCTTCCCCCGCTTTGCGCTTTTGCCAGCGCCGGAGCAATACATCCACGGCCAGCCCGTACAAACGCACCCGTTCCCGGGGTAGACCGATCTCCCGTTGATGGATAATCGCCATCGTCGTCAACAACATGGGGTTTTCCGCCAACTCACGCAAATCGGAAGCCAACGCCGCCTGCGTCAGATCGGCAGTCTTCTGATCGGCTTGCAGCGCATCCACCCGACCAAAATCACGCTGGACCCGATACCAGGCCTGAACAAAAGCCTGGATCTTATCCTCATCAAACGGCGCCAGGGTCCGGTTTTCAAAAGCCGGCAAAACCGCCTCACCCACATAAGAGCGAATGCGGCAGGTCACCATCACCCGGGCCGGATGATATTGCTTTAAAGCCGCATGGATGCATTCCCGTACCTGCCGTCGCAACGCCGCCGGCACCTCATCTAGGCCATCCAGGATCAGCAATACCTGTCCCTCGCACAAGGTTTTTCGCAAACCTTCGGCAAAGTCCTCAACCTCCAGCCGCTTCAGGTCCGCGAGCACCCGATCGCGGAGCACCTGCGCCAACGTCGCCTGCCGATCTACGCCCGACAGGGATTCCGGCTTCAGCGATTGCAAAACCGGCGTCAGATCCCGCAATGTTACCAACACCGGCAACAACCCCGCGCTTCCTTCAAAAGGCGCCGGGCCTTCGCCCAACAGGGAAGTCGCCAGTTGAGCGGCCATCAACCGCACAAAAGTCGATTTTCCGCCGCCAGGATCGCCCAGCAATACCAGGCGATGGAAATCTCGCGCCGCTTCCAAAACCGTCACCGGGCGGTCTTTGGCATTCTCTCTGGATGACCACGGCTCTTCCTGTTTCTTTTTTTCGGTTTCGGTAAGCGGCCGGCGGGCTGTCGTATCCAGGTCAATGTAGACCCGATCCAACGTAACCTCTTCATCCGTGCCTTCATCGGCTCCCATCGCGGCCAGCGGCAAGACATTGCAGAACCGTCGTAATTGGATCAAATAGCGCCGGCGGGCTTCGGCAGGATCGGGGCCGTGGTAATGATTTTCCGTCTTCGTTCCAGTCACCAGATCCCCACCCACATCATGACCCACAAAGGCTCCCTGAGATCCCACTCCCGTAGAATGATCCCCTTGAACGGTTACCGCGCGGGATTCAACGCGCGGCGCTCCCTGAGGAGCGCCGCAGTCGCTACAGAAACGGGCCTTGTCGTCCAACTGAGTGCCGCATTGAGGACAGGCTTTCATCGCGCCTCCAACTGAATCAACGTTGTTTCTTCTCGTTCGTGATGTACCCATCACCGGCAATATTGGTCTGTGTTCCCACCTGTTGCCCCCGCTGATCGAAAGCCGGGGCCTTCGTCCCGGTTACCACATCTCCGCCCACACTGCCGCCGACATAAGATCCTCCAGCTCCCACCACCGTATTGTTATTCCCCTGCGCCAGCGTACCGCTGTTGTTATCGGCGTGAAAGGAAACACCAGCAGGAGCTGCCTTCTCCGCAGCTTCCAATAACTGTTGAAGTTCATCATGAAAGCGCTTATCGGCTTCGGCCAGCTTCCGCAATTCCTTGCGCAAGGCAGCCTGATTGTCCGGATCGGCAGGTTGCTGCTTAAAATCCACCAGAGCCGTTTCTGCCGCCTGCTTTCCCTTGAACATCGTTTCCACCTTCTCCCATAAAGCCTGGCCGGCCTTCCCCGCGGCCGATTTTGCCGCCTCAGCCACAAATGGAATCAAAAAGGCTACCACTGCCGTCGCAAGAGCTGCTGGATCCATCCCTGACCTCCCTTAGAAATGTGAATTTTCCCGGCTTGCAGACACGTCATTACGGAAATAGATAATTCCGTAGCACCCAACCCAATAAGGACAGCAAACAGGTCAACCCGACGGCCAGCATAACCACCAGCACTACAAAATCCGGAGGGAGCGGGGCACCACCAGTGGAACGGTCGGGCTGGTTTTTCATGAATAAGTTGCCTCTGGAAAAACGATATTTACACGATCAAGGGCAACAATAAATCCTTATTTCAGGTGCGAACCGCTTCAGATCTCAGAATCGGATTTAGAAGGAAAAGCTCTCCCCCGAAACCCGTAGTACCGAAGACGAAGGTATGGATAATTGATGTAGCGATACGCGCAACGGACATCTCTTGCTTTGCTACCGAAGGCTCCACCCCGCAAAACCCGAGAACTATCCCCTTCCAAGTCATTATTCCCGAGATAATTTTCGTAGTTCCCCTCATACTTCGTCGCACACCATTCCCAAACATTTCCAGACGACTCTTCTTCTCCATAAAAGCTCATTCCACCCGGAAAACACCCAACTGCGCTGGTTGTCCCAATTCCCGTATCGGTATAATTAGCTCGCGCCGAATCCGGTTCATTTCCCCAGGGATAGATTCGTCCGTCCGCTCCCCGCGCTGCCTTCTCCCATTCCGATTCCGATGGTAAGCGAACTTCCACACGTTGATTACGCCATTCCGCTGGCACCGCACCCGGATAAGCTTGCAAAACCTCTGTTAACCATCGGCAATATGCCATAGCCTCATACCAGCTTACCCCTACTACCGGATGAGTGGGCAAATCAAATGGATCTCCATACTGCCCTGGCCCGGTGACCCTTTCGCTTTCCTTCCATTTCCATCCAGCCTCCGTCCAATACCGACGTTCACTATACCCTTCCGCTGCAATAAAAGCCCCATATTGTGCTTGTGTTACCGGATACTTCATTATCCAGTATCCCGGCAATTCCACCTGTTGTTGCGGTTTTTCGTTATTGTAGGCTTGCCCATCTTCGTCAACACTTCCCATTAAAAAAGGACCTGCCGGAATTTTTACCCATGCAATATTTGGCAAGCCATCCGAATTTAAGCCTACCCCCGGCCGCGGATCACCCAACTTTGCCAGTACACGACCCGTTGCCGCACGTTCGATAGCTGGCAATCTTCCTTCTTCCAAAATCTTCACCAAATGGGCCCGAATACGATGTAACTTTTCCTGATCTGGACCATCCACCTGCCCCAAATTGGCACTTTCTACCAGTGCCTGCCCTGCAATTAAAGCCCCCCAGGCATCTTCCATACTTTGGTTCCCAACTTCCGGCCAATTGCTGCAAAGCCGTTCTACCAATGCCCAAAGTGCAAACTCGCTTCCTCGTGCTGATTTAGCCCCAGCCAACAACGCCACTTCCCGCCAACGTTCCGGAGCACTGCGCACCAAGTTCGCCAACCGGCGTGGATATTCATTGCCGGTCAAATAACAGGCGGCCAGATACTCCTGAAAAGTCCGATGCGAAAAAGTATAAACACGTACCCCTCGTGGCAAAAGCAACCCAGCTCGTTGACTAAGATAATCTATCAACTGAGCTGGATTGATTGTTGTATTCCGACTCGCTCCCAACAATCCACTCAATAAATCCCCTTCAGGAACATCCGCAGTCCCCACTAACTCCGGTTGAGCGTTATGTGCTGTAAAAGCTAGATGTTCCAACACTGAACGCACTTTCGTTCGATCAACCTGTAACCACTCAGCCAAACTGGGTTGTTGTACTATTACCCGATCATGTTCCCGCACCACTTTGGGTTGTTCCCACCAATCCAACAATAACTCCACAGCGTCGGCATACAACTCCTCCCGTTTTTCCGGCAAACTCCCTCCACGCCAGGCATGTAAAGAAGCCATCAAAGTCAACAGTAAAGGCCACATGGCCAACCCTTGCAATCGATTACTGCTCTGAATCGCACGTTTTAACATCTTTGCACGGCTTTGAGAATCCCTCACATTCCATCCACGAATCTGTCCAATATGCATATACCAACGTTCTACAAAACGATCGATTTGCCCAGGGCCAAAGGGTGCCAATACCGCTTCGATAAAGCCATCCAACCGCCAAGCCTGTTGCTGATAAGCATAAGTGCGGCTGGTCACCAAAATACGGCATTTTGGAAAAACAGCAGCAAAATCCTCCACGGCCTGCTTGATCTGCTCTCGTCGTTGTTCGGCTTCAGGAACCTCATCCAGACCATCAAGTAACAATAACCCACCCTGGTCTCGCAAGGTTTCTTCTAAATGCGGAACATAGTCCTGTAGTATTCCAGTTTCAAGTTCTGCCGTCATGAAATTCCAAAGATGTTTAGCTGTTGCCCGTTTTCCAGACTCCGGCAATCCCCGGGCAGCGAAATCCCTCAAAACCACGCGTATCGGCAACAATGCTCCTATAGACCAAGGCTGTAATAACTGCTCTTTAGAATCGCTAACAGTTTTATCCAAAGGTAAAGGCTCTCTTAATCGCTGCAGATTTAATCCTTCCCATAGATTCGACGGTAAGTTATCAACTTCAGGATCTTGTTGCAGTAATTCCCCTGCCAGGCAGAGAGCAACAAAATTTACAAAAGTCGATTTTCCACTACCAGGATCGCCCAACAATACTAACCGTGAATGCCGGTCAAGCTGCTCTACAGCTGAAAGCCGGCGCTGTTCCCGCCGCTCCAAAAAGGATTCACTATGCTTAGGCTGTTTACGTTCTTCAGAAGTTAGCGTCAACAATCCTGTATAAACAGCACTCAGGTTTAACAGAGATCCCATATTACTGGCAGCTTTGGGATCAATCCCCGAAAGCGTTAGTTTTCCTGTCGATTCGATCATTCGAATTAGATAAGCACGTTGCAAACTAACCGGATCGGGACCAGGAAGAGATTGAAAATACATACGGTTATCCTGGTAATTATCATTTCCAACCAGATTGTTATTCCCTATAATCTTTATTTTGTTACCGGACACCACATCTCCAGTACCCGCCGTCGTATCATCACCTGGAGGTATGGCCTCAAAACCATTTAGGATTCCTTCGTAACGCGCCAAATTTCCCAGTTCGCTTAACTCCGATTTTAACGTCTCATCGAACCATGCCCGCTCGTCGATCTCCAAGGTGAGGCGTAACTGCGAAATCACATCCAATTTTTCTAGCAAAGCATCTAACGCTGCATGATCTTCAGGATGGGATTTCAGCCCATCATCCAATTGCAAAGCCGCTGTGCTTTCATCCTTCCAAAACTGGATTACATTGGCCAATAGATTTCCGCCTGCACTGGCCAAAAAAGGGGTTAAAGCCGCCCATCCCGGATCGTTATGCTGAATAGCTTCGACCACGGGAAGCAATGACATTGTAACTACAAAAGAATAAAGCGTTACGAGACCGCTGCTTTGGCCTGTGCGCCAGTGTTCTTTCCATTGAGGAAGTTGTTGCTTTATTTTGATCTGCCATACGTCGAGGTTAAATGGCATAGTTTACCTCCGAGGACTCAGATTAACTCTCTCATTGTAGGCCATTTTTCAACTCCGGCAATTTTTAGAGAGTCACGAATGATTATTTATTTTGTTGCGTGAGATGTGATTTGGATTAATATAAAACGAGACCAGCAACCAAACCCATCATGGAGGGCCCCATGCAGTGTCCCAACTGTGGCCATGAATGTTTAGACGGCTCCAAGTTTTGTTCAGAATGCGGAGCTAACCTGATAAAAGTTCCTTCTCAATCTTCCCCAGTTTTTATCCAGACAGAACAGGAAGTCCAGAAACAGAATAATGTCGCCGGAAATTATTACGATCAACGACAAATCGTTGTAATGGCATCGGAACTCCCTTCCCGTCCTGATACTACCAACGCCATGCCCTGCTATCTCTCCCACGTCATCGAATCCAACCGGCGCCTGCCTTTGCAAGGCATTCGCTCTTCCTCCGGCTTGGTGAGCATCGAGCTGGAAGAAATTTACGTCACTCTGACTGCCACCGTGCGCAAGACTGTAACCGACGCGGATTGGATCGAGGCCGAGGCCCGCCTGGCGCCGGGCGAATCGCAACGGCTAAGCCACCGTCGGGAGAGCGAACAGAAGGTTAAAGTCAAAGTACAGGAAGCGTTGGGATTGTATTCCCGACTGGCCGTGCTGGGTGATCCCGGTTCGGGAAAGACGACATTGTTGCGTTATCTGGCTTTGACTTATGCCCGAGATTGGCTGCAGGCCGGTCCGGTCAAAGAGCGGCTGAGTCTGGACGAGCGCCGCCTGCCGATTTTTTTGCCGTTGCGGGACTTCGCTCGCAACCTGGAAAAGGAGCATCTCGACAACGGCGCGGATGGACCGAAGTTGCTCCTGAATTACCTGCGGGTTTACTTCGAGAACCAGCAGATCATTTTGCCGGTGGATTTCTTTACAGAGCGGTTGAAGGCCGGGGAATGCGTGGTGTTGCTCGATGGGATGGACGAAGTGGCAAGCATGGAGACCCGGCAACGGGTTGCGCGGATTGTGGAACGATTTACCGTAGCATATCCGCAGAACCGTTACGTGGTGACGAGCCGGATTGTGGGATATACGGGCGGGGCGCGGTTGGGCGAGGGTTACGAGGCGACGACGGTACGCGATTTCACGGATGAGGACATCGCCTGCTTTGTGCGATATTGGAACAAAGCGGTGGAAATGACGCTGGCGGGAGCTGCGACAGAGTATGCTCTACGGGAGGCAGAGCGGCAGTCGAAATCTTTGATTGAGGCCATTCGAGGAAATAGCCGGGTGCGGGAACTGGCGGTGAATCCATTGTTGCTTACGGTGATTGCCCTGGTGCATCGCTATCGGGCGCAGTTGCCGGAGCGGCGGGTGGAGTTGTATGAGGAGGCGCTGGAAGTGTTGCTGGCGCAGTGGGATGCAGTAAAAGGTTTATCAGCGACGACGATCTTGCAAGGATTGGAACTGGATTCAGGAGATCGGCGGGGTTTGTTGGAGCCGGTGGCGTTGTGGATGATGGAACAGCGAATTCGAGAGATCGAACTGGATGATTTACACCGACAATTGACACCGACGTTTCAGGGGATGTTAAAGGATGAGCGGCAAACGGAAAAGGCTGTGGATGGTTTTGTCGCCTTGATTAATGAGCGGAGTGGGTTATTGACGGAACGGGGGCAGGGAATCTATGCTTTCAACCACTTGACCTTTCAGGAACATCTGGCGGCACGGGCGGTGGCGGATCGAGAAGATTACAAGGAATACACGTCGACGCGGTTGGAAGATTCCTGGTGGCGGGAAGTGATTTTGCTGGAAGCGGGGTATTTGAGCACGCAGGGAAAGAAGCGGGCAACAGAATTAATCCGTGTGATGATGGAATGCGAGAAGGAACTGGAGCCCTATTATAACTTGGTGTTGGCGGCGGAGGCTGTGCGGGATGTGGGGTCTGCTCGGTTGGAAGGGGATTTGGGAAATGAGATCCAACAACGGTTGAAGAAGGTTTTTGAGACACCGTTGCGTAAAGAAGTCGGGGATTTGAAGTTGTGGGTCCAGCGACGAGCGTCAGCGGCGGAGGCGTTGGGGCGGATCGAAAGCGGTGGTTTTGGAGCGCAGCCGGCGTTCTGGCGGTTGCCTTACGGAGAGCCGGTGTGGTGCGATGTGCCGGCCGGGGAGTTTTGGATGGGGAGTGAGAATGGGCCGGACCGGGAGAAACCTGTGCATCGGGTGTACCTGGAGCGTTACCTGATCTCGAAGACACCGGTGACGAACGCGCAGTATCGGCTTTTCGTGGAAGCGGCGGAATACAAAGCGCCGAGAGATTGGGAAGATGGGCAGCCGCCGAAGGGCAAGGAGAACCATCCGGTGGTGAATGTGGGTTGGGATGATGCTCTGGCGTATTGCCGGTGGTTGTCCAGGATGACGGGCAAAACTATCATCTTGCCGTCTGAAGCGGAGTGGGAGAAGGCGGCGCGGGGAGATCGGGATCAGCGGGAGTATCCCTGGGGTGACTTGGCTGAGGGGTGGGCGAATACGGATGAGTTGGGATTGGGCGATACGACGCCGGTAGGGATCTTTCCCGATGGTGCGAGTCCCTATGGGTGTCTGGATATGAGTGGAAATGTCTGGGAGCTGACGCGGAGTTTGTGGGGTAAGGATACTAGGAAGCCGGATTTCAAATATCCTTATCAAGCCAATGATGGGCGCGAGGATGTGAATGCAAATAGGGAGGTTCGTCACGTGGTGCGCGGCGGTGCATTCGATTTCAATCTATCCAACGCCCGCTGTACTTTTCGCGACAGAAGCTATTACGATCCTGGCAGGTTCGACGGGTTTCGGGTTTCGTCCCCAGCTTTTTCTTGACTCTGCACTCTGACCCTCTGCTCTCTGTACTCTGAAAGGGGAAACGAAAGATGGTTATGGAGCAGACAATGGTTGCCGCGAAGCGAGATATACAATAGGCCCAATCATTGATTGGATTTCTGAAATTTTGATTGCATAGTTATTTTGAGTCGAGTTGTGGTAAACTATTACTTGTTATCCCCATATTTGTTAAAGGGTTCCTGACCCTTTGGTTTGTTTTATTTGTGAATTGGTTTCCATTGAATTTTAGGAATTGCCATGTGTGTTGTGAAACAATATTCTTAAGTTTGCTTTATACGAGGGGGGATTATGGATGAAATGGCCCGGGCTTATTATCAGCTTCGTTTTCATAATAATTATTTGCAACTTAAGGGGAATGCTTTTCAGGATTTTTTCTCTGAGATAATGGAAAGACGTTATCCAGGGGATTTCATTCGTACACGTCCTTGGGGAAACGTAGGCGATAGAAAAAACGATGGTTATTTGGGATCAAAGAGAACCCTATTTCAAGTTTACGCGCCTAACGAATTATCGGCAGATCAAGCCGTGAGAAAAATTGAAGAAGATTTTAACGGTGCTTTACCTTATTGGAGACAATATTTTGATACCTGGGTTTTTGTGCATAATTCTCAGGATGGACTGGGGCCTGATGTGGTTAATAAATTGTTGGAGCTTAGTAAATTACATACGAATCTTACGGTTAAACATTGGGGACGGATAGAAATTGAGCAAGAGGTACGATCTTTAGGGGGAGAAGATCTTTGTGCATTGTTTGGTTATGTACCGACCAGTGATGATATGCTTCACGTTGGATTTGAGGAGTTAAAAATAGTTTTAAACCATATTACTGAGGAGCCCCAGACTTCCTTCCCGGATTTGAGACCTCCTTCGCCTGAAAAATTGAAATTTAATGATTTGTCTGAGGGTATCAATGTGCTATTGCTGGCCGGTATGACAAAATCAGATCAAGTAAAGAAATTTTTTTCGCAATATTCCGATCCACTTTATGGGGATCGGGTAGTTGAAGCTTTTCGAAAAAAGTATGAAGAATTAAAAACTAGAACTCTTTCAAATGATCTCATTTTTATGGAATTGAGGAATTTCGCTAGTGGTGGTTTTCCAGAACACAGAACTCCTGCCCATGAAGTTGCGGTATTAGTTGTATTGGCTTATTTATTTGAATCTTGTGATATCTTTGAACGTGCCTAATGGGTTAATAAGAAATATGATTTTACCAACCAAAAGATTAACCGAGACTCGATCTTTGCTTGCAATAGGGGGAGAAATCCTTCATCTTTTAAGTGAACCTAAAACAGTTTCTTGGATCTGGGCAGAGATTAAAAAGAATAGAGATCAGAATGAGTCGTATGGAATATTAACTTTTGATTGGTTTGTTTTAGCCTTGGATTTTTTGTATACAATCCAGGCTGTTCAGCTGGAAAAGGGACTTATTAGAAAGGTTACGAAATGATCTACAGAATTTCTAGTTCTTTGCCGACTTTCAAAAATTTAGACTTTCAACCTGGTCTTAATATTCTTTTAGCTGATAAGAGTCCGGATTCTTCTGATCGTCAAACACGTAATCGTGCGGGGAAAACCAGTCTCATTAGAATTATACATTTTCTGACTGGAGAAAACGTTGATAAAGATTCTATATTTAAGAATGATGCATTAATCGATCATGCTTTTTCTATGCAATTTGATTTAAGAACAGCAAGAGTGGAGATTGAAAGACGCGGAAAATTAACAAGTAAAGTGGAAATGAAATTGTTGGAAGGAGATTTGCCAGGTGAGTTTTCTTTAATCTCGAAGAACTTTTTAGAATCATATGTGCTAACCAATGCGAATTGGAAAAGTATTTTAGGGTCCACTTTTTTTAATATTTTGGTTAACAACGGAGAGGATGAAGATGAAAATGAGGAAGATGATGAAGGGGCGAAAATTTTAAAGAATAAATTTAAACCTTCTATTCGATCTTTGTTTGGTTATTTTGCTCGTCGCCAGTCTGAAGGCGGTTTTTTACAGCCTCTATTTCATACCAGTAAACAAAAGTTGTATGACCAACAGGTATCTATATCTTTTTTGATGGGTTTGGATTGGAGCATACCTCAAGAATGGGAATATGTAAGAGAGAAAGAGAAGAGTTTCAAAGAGCTGAAGAATGCTAATAAGAAAGATGGGCTACTTAGTCAGACCATTGGCAATACGGCTGATCTGAGAACTCAACTGGCCCTTTCAGAAAGACGTTTGACCAGTTTGAAAGAGACTATTGAACAATTCAATGTTCTTCCAGAATACAAACAAATTGAAAAAGAGGCTTCTGAATTAACTCGGAAGATGAATCAATTAGTTGATTCGAATACTTTAGATACAGAATTATTAAAGAATTTAGAAAATTCTTTGAGGGATGAAGCGCCACCTCCAGTTGAGGATCTTGCTGATTTATATCAGGAAGTTGGAGTGGTTTTACCAGATGCGGCAAAAACTCGATTTGAAGATGTAAGAAAATTTCATGAAACTATCATTCGGAATAGAGCTCTTTATTTAAAAGGGGAAGTAGATAATGCCAGAAGTAGGATTATAGAGAGGGATCGTCAGCTCAATGAACTAAGTATTCAGTATTCTAATGCGATTGCTATATTAAGATCTCATGGGGCTTTAGATCAATTTGTAGAACTTCAAAGTAAATTAGCACGTCAAGAAGCGGAAACTGAAACATTGAGACAGAGATTTGCATTGGCAGAGAAGATGGAAAGACTGGAAACTCAAATGAAAATTGATAGGCAAAACTTAGAGCTACGCTTGAGACAGGATTTTTCTGAACAAAATTCTTTATTGCAGGATGCCATTGTAATCTTTGAGGAAATCTCTCATTCTTTATACGATGATGCGGGCAGTTTAACTATTAATTCTACTCTTAATGGTCCGGAATTTGGAGTAAAAATTCATGGAGCAAAAAGTAAAGGAATTAGTAATATGCAAATATTCTGTTTTGATTTGATGATTCAGGAAATTTGTAAAAAAAGAGGAATTGGTCCTGGATTCTTGGTGCATGATAGTCACTTATTTGATGGTGTAGACGAGCGTCAAATAGGAAGAGCTTTACAAGTGGGATCTGCAAAGGCAAGAGAGATAGGCTTTCAATATATTGTAACCCTTAATTCAGATCAATTTCCTCGAGGATATGAACTTGAGCCCTATGTTTTGCCTGTTAAGCTCACTGATACACAAATTACAGGCGGACTTTTTGGATTGAAGTTTAATTAGACAACAGATTATTTAAATAAATAACAGGCCCAACCAATGGTTGGGCCTGTGTAATGTGCGCCGTAGCGCGAAGGGACGGTACCTCAATCCTCATCGGGCAACATAATGGTGACTACGAGTTCCCCATCATCGCCCGAGCCGAAGACGATTTTCAAGGTGACATAGGTCTGCCGGCCGTGGTGCATGATGAACCGGTACAGCAGTTCAGTTCCCGATTCTCTCCGGTGCCGGCGGATTTCCATGACCGCCATATAGACGAGGTCCCACAGTCTACCGGAGATACTCTGGCAACCTTGAAACTTGGGCGGGATACTTTCGACCATGGCCCAGACGGTGGCCGTGACGGCGACCGGACAGGTGAAGCCGGCTTCGTGGGCGGTGTCGGAGATGTCGACGAGCACGCCGTCTTCCAGGGCCTGCGCCCGGGTGTAACGGTAGATCAGGTCGGCGTCGGTGAAGAAGCCATCGGCTTCGACTGCCACGGGGGCCGGGGGCTCAGTCAGCAACTCCTGCAGGGAACTCTGGACATACTCAGCATGATCCTGTTGGGTAGACATAGGTTTTTCCTTTCTTGGGTTATTTCTGGACGGAGGATATTTAACGCAGAGGCGCGAAGGGCGCAGAGACGCAGAGAAAATTTAAAAATCTCTGCGTCTCTGCCGCTCTGCGACTCTGCGTTGAAATCTCTTTGCGTTGAAATTCCGTTCGGTTACGCAGTAGCCGGCGCCAGCTCGAAGAGCAGCATTTGCCCGGTGGGCGCCGGGGCCGGTTTCGAGGGGCGGCGGCGGGGTTTCTCCGCCGTCTTGACCATTTCCTGGAGCATGGCCCAGGTCAACGGACCTTTCGGGGCGACCGTTTCCAGGATCTCGGCGATTTCTTCGGGCAAGGCTTCGGCGGAGGCCTGGGCCCGGGCCGAGGCAAAGAGCCCGGAAAGATCCGGCAGGGCGGTGTCTTCCAGGACGGTGCGGGCCAGTTCCATGAGGAAGGAGTCGCCTTCGTCGTCGGGGACGATGGCGCCGCCGACCGAGTCGCCATAAAGCAGCTGAGCCGCTTTCATCTTGCGGCCGACCAGACGGAGCGCGGTTTCTTCGATGGTGCCCTCGTAGGTGAGGAACAACACTTTCACTGGTTTGCGCTGGCCCAGGCGCCAGACCCGGCGCATGGCCTGCCAGGCGGTGAACAATGAATATTCCACCTCGAAAAAGATGATGGATGAAAATTTGACGAGATCCAACCCCGTTTCGACCAGTCGGGGATTGCAGATCAGCACATCCATGCCGTCTACCCGCTGATCGATCCAGGTTTCGCGTTTGCGGGGATCGACCGAGCCGCGCAGAACGGTGACCTGGAGGTCGCGGGCTTTGAGCACGGCGGCGATCCGCTCCTGGATATCCCGTACGCCGGTTTGACGGACGAAGACGATGACCTTGCGGCCTTGCTGCTTTTCGCTCCGGCAGAAGTCGATCAAGGCCTGCTCTTTGGGCAGGACCGCCTCGCCGGCGACGACCGCCGGCAGCTCCATGATCTGGACCTCGCCGGCCAGCTGTTGCTTGCGGCCGACTTTGACAAACTCCTTCTTGACGACTTCCTCATCGCGGAAAGCCGAGTTGGGCCGGCTGAGCGACCACTGGAGCCACAACGACAGGTAGCCCATGTCCTTGCGGCCCAGGGCCCGCAGGATGCTCTCCATCTTGCGATATTGCTGGTAAAGCTCGCTGCCCAGCGACACGCCCCTGGCGATTTCATCGTAGTCCGGCAGAGTGATCCCCAGGTCTTTGAGGCCCAGGAAGATCGACCAATCGACGAACTGCGAAAGGATCGCCGGGCTGACGCCGGGCTTCTCGGTCACGACGACTTTGCTGCGCTTGCGGGCGCTGAAGCCGCCGTGCTCGGTTTCGTCGGGATCGGCCTCCTTGCCGTTGTAGACCTTGGTCTCCAACACGCCGTACTGTCGGGCCCAACGTTTCTCGCCTTCCGCGCCGAAGGGATAGTCCCGGAAGATCGCGGGGTTGAGCCGGCCCAGCAGGTAGAAGACGCTGGTGGCCTCGCCGCCGTAGATCGTGCCGGTCATGCCCAGGGCGTAACGGGTGGCCTTGACCAGGTGATGGAAGGCCCGGCCCCGATCGCTGCCTTTGCCGCGATAGTTGTGGCATTCGTCGGCGACCAGGGTTTTGAAGACGCGGGGGGCGTGGGTGCGGATGTAATCCGCAATGCTCCACCGGCGCAGGGTGCCGTGGCCGGCGAACTGATAGAGCCGGCCGCCGCAGGCGGGGTAAGGCGCTTTCAAGTCGTCGGGGCGGCTCCAGATCCAGGTGGGGGAACCGGCGTCGTTCAGGACTTTGTGGCCCTGGGCATCGCGTTCCCAACCCGGCACAAAGTGATCGCAGGCACGGGGCTGTTCCTCGTAATAGAGGAAGCCGTTGCCATGCGTGAAGTGCTCCCGACTGCCGCAGTCCGGGCAGACCGGGTAAGCGTCGGCCGTTTCCAGGGCCGCTTTGCGCAGCATGGCGACATGCCGGCGCAGCTCGGCCGTCGGCGCTTCGCTGCGGAGCAGTTGAGCGCGGGCGGCTGTGTAGGCGGCCAGGGCAGCCTTGAAGCGGTTGCGTTGCCCGGTGATTCCCTCCAGGACGGAAGGTTCGACATATTCGCCGGGTTTGATCTGGCTGAGGGTGTAGCGCGTAGCCACACCGCGAGTCCAGCCGGAGCCCAGCTTGGCCGAGGTCTCGGAGACGACAGCGACGGCCTTGGGACCCAGGCGACCGGCGTGGAAATCGTTGAGGAAACTGCGGACCTCATTGACGTCCGCGCCGTTTTCGCCTTTGCCGATGCGCCGGATCTCGCGGGCCTGCGCGCCGGGGATCACTTCGGTGATCTCGCGGCACCACTTGTCGACGAGATGGGGCGGGCAGACGACGATGGCGGGGTATTTTCCTACCAGATCGATGACGGCCGAACCGATCGTAGTCTTCCCGCACCCCATTTCTCCCTGGACGATGGCGTGTCTTTTGGAGAACAGGGTGCGGGTGAGGGCGATCGCGGCGTGCTTCTGGACATCGAGCAGGCCCGGTTTCTGGCCGGGGAGGGCGGCGCGCCCTTTACCCAGGCTTTCGACGTGGGTCCATTCGGCCTCGGTGGGATGGAGATCGTAGCGGGGCTGATTTGCCAGGATCTTCCCGGCGATGGCTTCCCCGTACTCTTCCATGAAGTCGGTCAGGCCGGACACATCGTCCTGGATCACCTGCACGCCGTCGGCGGAAAGCCGGCCCACCGAGGTGATGAAGCGATCCTTGATCGTGGTCACGGTGTCCCCTTCCTCGGTGATGCTTTCGGAGTGGTCCTGGACTTTGAGGACGCGGCCTTTGATCAGATGGCGCTGGCCGTGCTGTTCGATGACCATCGCACCCATGACGCCGGAAGACATCAGCATGGCGACATGGCCCTTTTTCAAGGGGAGCGGCGGCTCGACGATCTGCGCCGTCTGAGGCTTGAAGGCCTCCAGCAGCGACGCGGACCAGGGGAGCGCGCCGGCGGTCTGGATATCCTCGGCGGCCGAGCGGTCGATGCGGTAGAAGGTGGCGTTGGAGGTGGCCGACGGGATTGCCAGCGGCCAGCCGGCGGCGGGATCGCCCAGGGGCGGCAGATCGGCATCGCGCAGCAGCCGCAGGGCCTCGATCTCCTCTTCGGAGACGGCCAGCGGGCTGGAGCGGCGCCGGCCGAAGACCACGATCTGGCCGAAGCGCTCGAACTCGGGATCGGGGAAGCGGCGGACGGTCAGCTGGTCGAAGTATTCGACGAGCAGCCGGGCGACGGCTTTGAAGCCGAGGATGTGCTGCGGCACTACATAGACCAGCACACCCTGCTTTTGCAGGACGGGCAGGCTGGTGCGCAGGAATTCACTTTCCAGCCGGTGGTTGTCGCCGTCGAGATCGTGATCGTAGGGCGGGTTCAGGTAAAGCAGCCCAATGGACTCCTTGCTGACCCGCGTCGATTGCCAGGCGGTGTTGAACACGCGGTCCAACACCTGATCGGCCTCTCGCGCCCGGGCGGGGCTGAGTTCGACGCCCCAGGTCTCGGTCACGGCGCCTTGCGTTTGCAGGGAGGCCGCGAGCTGAGCCAGGGCCTTGCCTTCGCCGGCGCAGGGATCGAGCAGGCGCACGGCCTGTTTGCCGGCGGAGAGCCAGCGGGAAATCAATTCCACGACGGACGTGGGGCAGGCAAAGAAGCCCATTTTTTCAGCATTAATCAAGCGAGCCATTTCAACGGCCTCCCATTTGGATTTAGATTCAGGTTATCGAATTGCAGAGGCGTAATGCGTAATTCGTAATCCGTTTCTGGTTACGCATTACGCATCACGTTTTACGAAATCGTCAGTTCGCCGCTTTTCAGCAGCTCTTCGATCAGGGTGAGCCAGAGCTTGTCGGGGGCGATCTTGTAGACCGCGGCGACATCCCCGGCGGCGAAGCATTTCTTCACCAACCCGGCTTCATCGCCGGCCCAGCGGAGCTTTTCGCCCCAGGCCGGCAGGACGCCGATCGGCAAAACGGCATTGAGCCGGACCGCGAACGCTTCATAGATATCGGCATCGGCCATCCCTTTGGGAATGACCAGGTAGGCGACATCGGAGGCATCCTGGCTCAGGGCCCGGCGGTCGATGATCTGCAAGCGGGTGAGTCCGATATCCGGATCCACGACGGTGCTGCAGGTGGTGTAGTTGTGGCTGGAGCAGGCCGAGCCGTTGATGCCGCCCAACTGTTGGAAATCCAACCGGCGTTTGTGCGCCGTGTTGATACTCCCCCAGATCGAGCGGCAGGCGGTTTTGTGGCCGACCATCGAGAGGTAGACGATCTCCGTGGTGTCGTTGTCGACGGCGTAGCCCAGCAGGGGGACGGAGATTTCATCATTGGCGACCCGGGCCGGCGGCAGGGGCAGGCCCCGACCGTTGACCCAGGGGTAGTCCGGGGCGGCTTTTTGGCCGTAGAGTTCAGCGGGGTAAGCCGGAACACCGGCGCGGGCCAGCTCTTCGCGGATGATCCTCAGGACATTCTCCTGAGACTGGTAAGTGGCGAGGGGCGTCAGCCCGATATCCTGTTGAGTCAGGCGACCTTCCCAGATCGGGGATTGATTCTCGACCAGGGTTGGCGCGGTGCCTTCCTCCGGCATTCCCAGATAGACCGTGGCCTGGCGCGTGACGGCGTCAAAGGTGGCGACGGCCAGCTGGGGAAGTTGGACTGCGGGCGGGGTGGCGCCGGGCTTGAGGGATTGGGTAACAAAGAGCCGGTAGGCCAGATAGCTGTAGAACTGACTGCCGTAGGCGAGAGCGGCCGGCTGGACGGCGCCCCAGGGGGCTTTGAGCGGGCCGGTATCGCGGCTGTCGCAGATCACATGGGGCAGACCGGGGATGGGGTGACGGCTGGTCGAGACCATCGTCGCCCGGTTCGAGCCGATCTGGCTGTAGGTGGTCAAGGCGCGGATGAAACTCGCGGCCTGATGATCGGAGTAGAGCGGGATCAAATCTTGCACGTTCATGGAATCCTCCTGAATAAGTTCTTGGGTTTAATTCAGGAGGCGCGGTTTTCCCCGAAGGGAAGCAGCGCCTCCCTATCGGGGTAACTGGAAAATGGCAGTGATAACTGGGGTTAAAGGATTTGAAAGGATGCCGGATAGACGGCGATGCCGGCTTTCGCCAGCAGCCACCGGGTGCGATGCAAGGCCCCTGCCAGATCCCGGAAGTCATCCCAGTTGAAGTAATCGTCGGGAGTCAGCGGCAGGGTGTAACGACATTGGTCTTGTTCGGTGTAGACCCGGAGGACGCGGTGGGCATCCAGGACAGCCTGTCCCAGGACCGGGATCTGAGCCGGCGGGGGCAGCTCGCTTTCGGGGAGATGGGGCGAGACGAAAGCAAAGCGGCCATCGAGGCGGCGGCCCAGGTTCCAGGCGGTGAAGGCCAGGCCCCAGGGCGTATCAAAGAGCTGAGGCAGGCGGGATGAATAGTAGCTATCGGGCAGCAGCCAGAATCCCGGAATGGGATCGGCGACGGTGCAGCAGACCTGCCGGACCGACAGGTGTTGGTGTTCATAATAGCCGGCATGATGGGTGAACAGATAGCGGACCTCAGCGATAAAGTCGAGGGCATGGGGATCGAAATAAGTTTCAGACATGATTCCTCCAGGTTTAAAAATGACCGGGAGGCGCAAAAATCCCTTGCGGGAAAGCGCCTCCCGCGATGGGAACAAGCGAGTTCGTCTGCCGACGAAAGGCAGAGCCGTAGGGGTAACTGAAAGAGCAGCGAGAGAAAGCTTAGGGCTTTCTCTCGCTGGCAAAGGTGGCCGTAGCCAAAGGGTGGACCGTAGTCCTGTCGCTGTCGGTTCATCGATGGGCAGTGAAGGTGTTCAGGGCTCCGCAGAGCATCACAACACCGATCACAACCGCAGCGATGACGATCACAGCATATCCTGCCTGAACGGCAGTGTGCATCAAGGGGTTTAAAGCGTGGGTCAGTTCCATGGGTCTCTCCTGTTCTCAATTTTGAATTTGAACGAGAGAGACGCGCTTCCCCGGGGGGGAGAGCTACGTCTCCCCCCCATCAGTAGACAGTAGAAAGCAGACAGTAGACAGCAAATTCCAGGTAAAGTTGGATGGTTAATGCAAGGGATTTACCGGGACAGGATGTCTCTTCCTGTCTACTGTCTACTGTAGCCTGTCTACTTCTTTAAAAGGACCAATGCTCAGTTCATAGAGCCCTTCCCAATGTCCGCGCCGGCGAGTCGTGGGTCCGCATTGATGGGCGATGACGGCCAGGTTGTGCTCCTCCATGTAGTCGCGGAGCTGCTGGATGGTCGCGCCGGGCTTGGGCGAACGCCAGGTGGAATCTTTGGCGGTCATCACTTCCCAGCTTTCGGGATCGCGCAGGCTGAAGGACTCGATGGGATCGAACAACGCTTCGGGGTGCCAATCGGCCCACCAGAAGCGGATCTTGAGGGTGGGCGGCAGTTCAATTTTCGTCGCCATGGTTTTTGCTCCTCGGTAAGATTACCGGGGAGACCCGCTGTGCTCCCTTGGGGGGAGGACAATGGGCCTCCCCTTGGGGGATAAAAATCAATCCGGCGCCTTGCGGCCCTGGTTTTCCTGGGGTTTCACCCCAGGCTACCCTAATCCGCCCTTTCAGGGCTTAAGAAAGTGTCTTGTCAGGTGTTCTCAGCCCTGAAGGGGCGACCTCAAGTAAGCCTGGGGTCCAGGACCCCAGGAAATAAATGGTCAAGACCGTTGCGCGGCGAGGTAGGCCGCCATTTCGAGGATCAGTTCGGTGGAGTACAGCAGATCGAGGGCGGCTTCCGGCGCTTGGGTCCAGCACCAACAAGTGGCGGTTTCCAAAAGCCGGCCGCCCAGGGTCGGTTGCCGGCATTCTTCCTGAATCGCGGTTTCTTCTTCGAGGCTGAGATCGTGAAGCAGGCACTGGACATACCGTCCAGGGGCGCCGGCGGGACCCGCGCAGAGCAGGGTCACTTCCAGCTTGCGGAATTTCCGATAGAACACCAGTTGGGTGACGGTTATCTCCCCGTCGAGATTCAGGATTGTGTCCATCGGGCGTTCCGTTATGCCTCTTCGATCTCGTCGAAGCCCTCCTCCACGGTCTGCGGCCCATCGCCTTTGAAAAGGCTGTGCCGGCGAGGGCGCGGCAGGGAGGCCGTCTGCAAGTGCAACTGGTCCACCGCTTCCTCGAAAAGCCAGGGCGCGAGGGCCATGGTTTGCATTTCGCGGATGGCGGAGCGCAGCGCGGAGATCCGGGTTTCCCAGCCGGCGATTTTGGCGTCGAGGAACAGCAGATCGTTGTGGCGGGAGATCACCGATTCCTGCTGATAGGCCCAGGCTTCATCGTCGGCCAGCAGAGCGGTGATAGCGACGGCGCGCTGCTGCTCGTTGGAGCCCAGCGCTTTCCAATCGACGACGCTCAGCAGCTCGACGCGGCGCTGCTCCAGCTGGCGCTCCTGGGATTCCAGCGAGGCCTTGAGGGCGGCGCGTTCCACGTACATGCCGGACAATTCGGCGCAGAGGACGATCAGGTTTTCACGATAGGTTTCCATTTTTCTTCTCCTCGGGTTTTGGCCGGGGAGGCACGGTGTCTCTCCTTGAGGAGGACAAAGGGCCTCCCCAAAGTTTTTTATGGACAATTGGAAGCTGGAAGATTGGAAGGCTGGGCCTTCTCGTTTTCCGGCTTCTTTAATCAGAAGGGCATGAAGTCCAGGCTGCCGTCAGGTGGCAATTCCCAGATCGTTACCGTATCCGGTAAAACAGCCAGGATCTGTTCGGCCTGCCGACGTTCAGCGCAGTCGGCTTCCATTCCAGGCCAGTTCAGATGGACGGTGACCGTCCGGGTGTGCTGTTCCTGTAAGAATTCCAGTAGTTGTTGGGTGCTGTTCTGGATGATCTCTAAATCCGGATCGTGGTCGAAGCGGAACCGGTTTTGGAACAGTCCCAGACGGCGGCGCGGCCAGAGGCTCGAAATAATAAGTCCATACGCTGGAACCAGGGTTTTATAGCGGATGCCGGCGGGAAGATCCTCGGGAATCTCAGCGTTGCCGGTTAGTTCCCAGAAGGCATCGGGGAGGTACTGCGGCAGGTCCGGCCAGCGGTGCCGGGCCTGAAGGAGAATCCCCTGATTCATGACCAGTTGATCCTCGTAGTCTTTTTCCACCAGAGTCGAATGGCAGGCCAGCAGGGTCAGATCGGCTTGCTGGAAATGGTCGGGGGTTAACATATCACCTGAACGATAACGCGGTGGCATGGTTGACTCCTTAAAACGGGGGATGAAACGAAGCCGGTTGCCCGGTTTCGGGATCGACCAGGCCGCTTTTGAGGACGGCGACCAAGTGTTTGCAGAGGGGGATGCGCCGATAGACAAAATCGGGGCAGTCGCAGGTCCAGAGATCGAGCGACTCATAATACTGAACGGCGCGGTCGCCGACGCGGAAGGTGCCGGGGATGCATTCCTCGACCTTCAGATCGACGGCGCGATCGGCGCGCTCCAACAACTCCAGGCCGCGGATCATGCCGGCTGCCTGGTTGGTCAAACCGACTGCATGTAGATTGGTTGCCATAGGGCCTCCTTAAT
>CAZHVY010000025.1:0-54883 GCA_964536305.1 uncultured Geobacter sp.
GGCGAGGACTATCTTTTTCACTTCTTTCTTGGCCATAGAGGTTCTCCTTTTGTTCAGGGTTCGTATTCTTCGATTACTTTTTTGAGCCTTTCCCCATAGAAGGCAATCTCGTCCCTGGCGGTTTCCCAGACAATCGAAAGGTCAACCCCCCAGTATCCATGAATGAGACGGTCACGCATTCCGGCCAGTTCCCGCCACGGGATGTCCGGATAGCTGTCCCTGAACTCCTGAGGTATATGCTTTGCGGCTTCCCCGACGACCTCGAAAGACCGGACCACGGCCTTAACGGTCTTCCTGTCCAGGGAAAATTCCTCAAAAGACATTCCAGCGACATATTGAACCGCATCATCAATATTTTCAGCAATGTCTTTAAGAAAATCACGTATATCCCGTTCAGACATACATGACCTCCTGGAGAATGCGCTTTCCGATATTCGGCTTCAGAGCTTTTTTCGTCACCAGGTCCACTTTTGATCCAAAGAGCTCTTCCAGATAAAACTCCAGATCCATGAACTTGATAAACCCGATTGGGCGATTGAACTCCACAAGGACATCCACGTCACTGTCATCCCGAGCTTCGCCTCGCACTACCGACCCGAAAACACCGATTTTTGAGACACCGTATTTGTCTGCGAGATCAGCTTTATGGCTCGTAATGATGGCTGTTATTTCCGTAAGGGGTTTCATATGTGAATCCAACCGGTACGCTTATATTTCCGCCGGGAAAAAGGTCCTGTCCTACGCCCCGCCCATGAGCCGGGCCATGATGGCCTTCTGGATGTGGAGCCGGTTCTCCGCCTCGTCCCACACCACGGAACGGGGTCCCTCGATGACCTCGTCGGTGATCTCCTCGTCCCGGTGGGCCGGGAGGCAGTGCATCACGATGCAGTCCTTTTTCGCCAGCTTCACGGTCTCGGCATTGAGCTGGAATCCGGCGAAGGCCTTCTCCCTGGCCTTCTGCTCCTCTTCCTGCCCCATGCTGGCCCAGACGTCGGTATTGAGCACGTCGGCGCCCTTCACAGCCTCCCCTGGATCGTCGGTCAGCACGATGGATGACTTGCCGTGGGCGCGGGCCCATTCCATGACCTTCCCGTCCGGCTGATAGTCCTTCGGGCAGGCGAGAACCAGGTCGAAACCGAAGATGGCTGCCGCCTCGATCCAGGTATTGGCCATATTGTTGCCGTCGCCGACCCAGGAGAACTTCAGCCCCTTGTATCCTCCCTTGTGCTCGATGACCGTCATGAGATCCGCCATGACCTGACAGGGGTGGTAGAGGTCGGTAAGGCCGTTGATGACGGGGATGGAGCTGTGGAGCGCCAGTTCTTCAACGATCTCCTGGCCGTAAGTCCGGATCATGATCCCGTCGCAGTAGCGCGACAGGGTGCGGGCCGTGTCCTTGATGGGCTCGCCGCGTCCCATCTGGGAGGTCGAGGAGGAAATGAAAAGTCCGTGACCGCCAAGCTGGTAGATACCGACCTCGAAGGATACCCTGGTCCTGGTGGAGGACTTCTCGAAGATCATGGCCAGGGTCTTCCCCTTGAGGATGCGGTGCTTGTCGCCGTTCTTCTGTTTCTTCTTCAGGTCGAGCGCCAGTTCGAAGAGACCATCCAGTTCCTTTTTGGAAAATGCATTGAGCGCCAGAAAATCCTTTTTCATATGGTATCCCTCTGTTGTCGGCAATGTAGGGGCGCGCGGCGCGCGCCCTGATATCACGAATGAGAAAGAGCTCCGGGCAGGCTTGTGTCCGACCGGAGTACAGTACAGGTCAGATCTCCACGAGAATCCCGTCAAGGATCATCATCATCTCGTCGATTTCCTCCCTGGTCACCACCAGGGGCGGGACGAAGCGGAGGACCGTGTCATGGGTGCAGTTGAGCAGCAGTCCGCGCTCATGCCCCTTGCGGATGATGTCGGCCCCAGGTATGGAAAGCCCCATGCCCACCATGAGCCCGATGCCCCGCACCTCGGTTACGAAGGGGTATCTCCCCTTGAGCTCTCCCAGCCTGCCCCGCAGATACTCTCCCATCTCCAGCACGCGGCCGAGGAATCCGTCCCCGGTGATGGTCCTTACCGCCGCGACGGCGGCGGCCGTAACCAGGGGGTTTCCGCCAAAGGTGGAGCCGTGGCTGCCCGGCGTGAAGGCCGCGGCCAATTCGTCCCTTGTGAGCATGGCGCCGATGGGCGCTCCTCCGGCCAGCGCCTTGGCAAGGGTCATGATGTCGGGCTCGATCCCGAAATGTTCGTAGGCGAACAGGCGCCCGGTCCTTCCCATACCCACCTGGACCTCGTCGAAGATGAGCAGGACGGAATTCTTGTCGCAGATGCGGCGGATCTCGCGGAAATAGTCGGGAGACGGGACGTTCACCCCGCTCTCCCCCTGGATGGGCTCCAGCATCACCGCGCAGGTGCGCGGGGTGATGGCCTTTTCCAGGGCTTCCGCGTCGTTATATGGCACGTGGGTGAAGCCGTGCAGAAGAGGATCGAAGAAGCGCTGGATCTTCTCCTGGCCCGTGGCGGACAGGGTGGCCATGGTGCGGCCGTGGAACGACTCGGAGGCGGTGATGATCTCGAAGCGCTCCGGACCGTATTTTTCCCGGCTGTACTTGCGCGCCAGCTTGATGGCCGCCTCGTTGGCCTCGGCCCCGCTGTTGCAGAAGAAGGCTTTTTCCGCGAAGGAATTTTCGCAGAGCAGCTCCGCCAGCTCGATCTGGGGGGGGATGTGGTACAGGTTAGAGCAGTGGATCAGCTCCCCGGCCTGTTTCCGCAAGGCCTCCACCACCCTCGGATGGCAGTGACCGAGGTTGTTGACCGCAATGCCCGCCAGAAAGTCCAGGTATTCCCTGCCGTCGGCGTCCCACAGCCGGCACCCCTTTCCACGGGCCGCGACAATTGGGTATCTGCCGTAATTCCTGACTATATATTTGTCCGCCTTTTCCATCCATTCCTGGGAATTCATGATCTTATCTCCGTTCCTATACCCACGTCCGTAAATATTTCGAGCAGCACGGCGTGCTCCACCCGTCCGTCGATGATGTGGGCCTTGCCTATCCCGTCCTGCAGGGCCTCCACGCAGCATGTAACCTTGGGGATCATGCCGCCGGTGATCACGCCGCCGTCTATCAGCCGGGGTACCTCGGGCATATGAATACTGGTGAGGAGGTTTCCGTCCCCGTCTTTTACTCCCGCCACATCGGTCAGGAGGATCAGCTTTTCCGCCTTGAGGGCGCCCGCGATCTTTCCCGCCACCAGGTCGGCGTTGATATTGTAGCTTTCCCCCCCCGACCCCACGCCCACCGGGGCGATGACAGGGATGAAACGCTCCTTTTCCAGGGTCTCGATGATGGTCGGGTCCACCCTGGTGATCCTGCCCACGAAACCCATATCGATGCGTTCGGTGGCGCCGTCTTCTCCGGTCACTTCCTGCATGAGCTTCTCGCACAGGAGGAGACCGCCGTCCTTGCCCGAAAGCCCCACCGCCTTGCCGCCGTGCTGGTTGATGTACCCCACCACCTCGCGGTTGACCTGGCCGGTGAGCACCATCTCCACCACGCCCATGGTGGCGGCGTCGGTGACCCGCATGCCACGCACGAACTCGGAGACGATGCCGTAACGCTTCAGGGTCTCGTTGATCTGGGGCCCGCCGCCGTGGACGATGACCGGGTTGATGCCGATGTACTTGAGGAGGATGATGTCCAAGGCGAAGGAGCGCTTCAGCGCCTCGTCGGCCATGGCGTGTCCGCCGTACTTTATGACGATGGTCTTGCCGCTGAAGCGCCGCAGATACGGAAGGGCCTCCAGCAGGGTATTGGCTTTCTCTATGAGTTTTTGCATGTAAGGTATCTCCAATCCCCACAACCGTCCTTCATGGGGGCGCCGCGTAAGTTATATCAGGGGGACGGGCGGGATGCCACGGCCCCTACGCCGCCACCAGTTCGTACAGCTTCTCCAGGGCCTGGTCCAGCATTTCCGGCTTGGCGCCGCCCGCCTGGGCCAGCTCCGGCTTGCCGCCGCCGCTGCCGCCAACGATGGGGGCCATTCCCTTTATCAGGTCGCCGGCCCGGAAGCGGGAAGAAAGGTCCTTGCTGACCGCCACCAGCAGGGTCGCCTTGCCGTCTATCTCCGCGCCGATGGCGATGACCCCGGAACCCAGGCGGTCCTTGAGGGTGTCGGACAGTTCGCGGAGGCCTTTCACATCGGCCGCCTCAACCTTTACAGCCAGGGCCTTCACACCGGCAATCTCCCTGACCCCTGCCAGCAGATCCGCCGAAGCGGAGGCGTTGAGACGGCTCTGGAGTGTATCGATCTCCCTCTGCATCTCCTTCTGGCGACCCATGAGCCGGACCACCTTCTCCAAGGCGTCCCCACCTTCGGCCTTGACCAGGGAGGCGATTTTCCTGCTTTCCTCCTCCAGGCGCCGGGCATAGCGGAGCGCCCCCAGGCCGGTCAGGGCCTCTATGCGCCGCACGCCGGCGGCGATGCCCGATTCCGAGACGATCTTGAACAGGCCGATGTCACCGGAAGCGCGCACATGGGTGCCGCCGCAGAGTTCGGCGCTGATCTCGCCCACCTTCACCACCCGGACCGTCTCGCCGTATTTCTCGTCAAAAAGCGCCGTGGCGCCGCTCTCCATAGCCTGCCCGATACCCATTTCGAGCACCGCCACATGGGCGTTGTCCATGATGTGGCGGTTGACCAGCTCTTCCACCCGCTCCAGTTCCTCCGGGGTCATGGCGGAAAAGTGGGTGAAATCGAAGCGGAGATGGTCATTGTTCACCAGAGAGCCCGACTGCTTCACGTGCTCGCCCAGCGCCTCCCGGAGAGCGGCCTGGAGAAGGTGGGTGGCGGTGTGGTTGCGGGCCGTGGCGCTCCGCTGCTCTCCCTCGACCCTGAGGTCCGCCGTGTCGCCCACACGGATCGCGCCTTCCTTCACCCGCGCCCGGTGGACGATCAGGTCCGGCAGGGGACGGAGGGTGTCCAGCACCTCCAGGCGGGCCGCGCCCGTCGAGATCTCGCCGCTGTCCCCGGCCTGTCCGCCGCTCTCGCCATAGAAGGGTGTCTTGTCGGTGATTACGTCCACTTCGTCGCCGGCATCCGCCGACTGGACCGGCTCGCCATCCCTGAGCAGGGCGGTGACGGCCGCATAGGCGGTCCGTTCGTCGTATCCCGTGAATACGGTGCGCAGTCCCCGGCCATGGAGCGTCTTGTACACGGCGGCAACCTTTTCCTCGCCCGAACCTTTCCAGTGTTCACGGGCCATCTCCCGCTGCCGCGCCATGCATGCCTCGAATCCCGCCTCGTCGATGGTGAATCCCTCGCCCTGCACGATATCGGCGGTGAGGTCCATGGGGAAACCGTAGGTGTCGTAGAGACGGAAGACCACCTCGCCGGGGATTACCGATCGCCCCTGATCCTTCAGGGACGCCACTTCATCGTTGAGGATCCTGAGGCCGTTGTCCAGGGTCTCGGCAAAGCGCTCCTCCTCGGCCCGGACTACCTTCCTGATGTACTCCTCTCTCTGGAGGAGATCCGGATACGCCTCGCCCATGACCTCGGAGACCGCATCCACCATGCGGTACAGGACAGGGTCGGCGAAGCCGAGCATCTTGGCGTGGCGCGCGGCCCGCCGCATGATGCGGCGCAGGACGTATCCCCTCCCCTCGTTGCTGGGGAGCACGCCGTCACATATGAGGAAGGTGATGGCCCGTGAGTGGTCGGCGATGACGCGCATGGACACATCGTCCTTTTCATCCCCGCGGTATTTCTTTCCGGACAGCTTTTCCACGTGGCGGATGATACCCTGGATGAGGTCGGTGTCGTAGTTGGAGGTGACCCCCTGCATGACGGTGGCGATGCGTTCCAGTCCCATGCCGGTATCCACCGACGGTTTGGGGAGCGGGGTCATGACCCCCTTTTCATCACGGTTGAACTGCATGAAGACGTTGTTCCAGATCTCCATGTAGCGGTCGCAATCGCACCCCACGGCGCAGTCGGGGCTGCCACAGCCGGTCTCCGGACCATTGTCCCAGAAGATCTCGGTGCAGGGCCCGCAGGGTCCGGTGTCCCCCATGGACCAGAAGTTATCCTCGTCGAAGCGGTAGATGCGCTCCAGCGGCACACCTTCCTGCCGGCGCCAGATTTCGGCGGCCTCGTCGTCATCCTTGTAGACACTGACATAGAGACGGTTCTTGTCCAGCTTCAGTTCCCTGGTGAGAAATTCCCAGGCAAAGGCGATGGCCTCTTTCTTGAAATAATCGCCGAAGGAGAAATTCCCCAGCATCTCGAAGAAGGTGTGGTGACGGGCCGTGCGACCCACGTTTTCCAGGTCGTTGTGCTTGCCGCCGGCGCGAACGCACTTCTGGGAACTGCAGGCCCGGGTATAATCGCGCCTTTCCAGACCGAGAAACAGGTCCTTGAACTGGTTCATGCCAGCATTGGTAAACAGCAGGGTAGGGTCGTTCTTCGGAATGAGGTTTGAACTGGAGACAATGGCATGTCCCCGGTCCGCGAAATATTTCAGGAATCTTCCACGCAATTCTTTGCCAGTCATTGATTCTCCCATAAATTAAGCCGCCCATCCATGGGCGCTTCCCCTGGTCCGGATCTCCCGATGAAGGAGAGCGTTGGCCAGGGTCAAACGCCGGGACCGGCGCAAATTGGATGAGGTTGAAAAAAAACAAGAGGGTTAATAACCCTCTCCGCCGCGGAGTACCCGGAGGACTGACGCCGGCGGAAATCCTCTCCTGAGGAAATAGCCCAGGACCCTCCGTTTTTCACGGTCATCCGCACTCCCGGAGTCAAAACCGGGAAATCTCTTTTCCAGCAATTCCCTTATGACGGAGGACTCCTGGTATTCGCTTTCCAGTCCGCCCAGGGTGTCGGCAATGATAGCTTCCGCTATCCCCCGGCGCAAAAGTTCCCTGCGGATACGGAATCCGTACCCCCTCCCGTTGCGGATGGAAGATTCGGCATAATTCCTGGCAAAACGGGCGTCATCCAGATATCCGGCCGCCAGGAGGCCGCCAACCGCTTTTTCGATTAGTTCAGGAGGTATGTTTTTCCGTTGCAGCTTGCGCCTGATCTCACATTCGCTGTGGTCCCGCCTGGAAAGGGCCTGCAACGCGATGCCGATGGCGGCTTTCGCCTCATCCATCCCCGAAACGGTCGATGGGCATCTTTTTTTCCTCTTCCTCCGGTTTTTCCTTGTACTCGAACTGGTCCCAGCTGAGGTCGGAGGTGGAAGAGATACCGGATATCTTCAGGGCGAAGTCGTCCGGGTTGGAAGACTGGCGCAGGGCCTCTTCGTAGGTAATGAGCTTCCTGGTGTACAGACTCATGAGAGACTGATCAAATGTCTGCATCCCGTAGGAGGTCACGCCCTGGGCGATGGCGTCATGGATCTGCTTCGTCTTTTCCTTGTCGTCGATGCATTCCCTGACCCTGGCGGTGCCGATCATTATCTCGACCGCCGGAACGCGTCCCTTGCCGTCGGCCTTGGGCACCAGACGCTGCGAGATTACCCCCTTGATGACACCGGAGAGCTGCATCCTGACCTGACGCTGGTGGAAGGGAGGAAAGACCGAAATGATACGGTTGACCGTCTCGGCGGCATCCAGGGTGTGCAGGGTCGACATGACCAGATGGCCGGTCTCGGCGGCCGTAAGCGCCGTCTCGATGGTCTCCAGGTCACGCATCTCGCCCACGAGGATGACGTCCGGGTCCTGGCGCAGCGCGCCCTTCAGGGCGTTGGCGAAGGTCAGGGTATCAAAGCCTATCTCCCGCTGGCTGATGATGCTTTTCTTGTCCTTGTGCAGATACTCCACCGGGTCTTCGACGGTGATGATGTTGCAGGTGCGGTTCTCGTTGATATAGTCGATCATCGCGGCCAGGGTGGTGGACTTGCCGCTGCCGGTGGTGCCGGTGACGAGGATCAGGCCGCGCTCCTCCATGCTCAGCTTTTCCAGGATTGGGGGCATGTTCAGGCTGGCGAAGGAAGGAACGCCGAAGGCGATGATACGGAACACCATGGCTACGGATCCGCGCTGCGAATAAGCGCTGACGCGGAAACGGCTCAGACCGGGAATCCCGTATGAGAGGTCCACCTCGAAACACTCATCGAAATGCTTCCTCTGCTTTTCGTTCATCATGGTATAGGCCATGTCGCGAATGGCGTCGGCGGCCATGCGCGGGGCATTGGGGATCGGCCGCAGCCTTCCGTCGATGCGCACGATGGGTTGCAGGCCCGCCTTGATATGGACATCGGAGCCCTTTGCCTTGACCGCAATGGTGAGAATGTCGTTCAGTTCCATGGGCTATGCCTTTTCTTCCGGCGCCTTTGCAACGGCTAGTCCGGCCTGTTCAAAGATCTTCGCCTCCACTTCAGCGACTATTTCCGGGTGTTCCTTGAGGAAAACGCGGGAGTTCTCCCGTCCCTGGCCGATACGGTCGCTGCCGTAGGAAAACCACGCGCCGCTCTTGTCGATGATCCCCCGATCCACCGCCAGGTCCAGGATATCCCCGATGCGCGAGATCCCCTCGCCGTACAGGATATCGAACTCCACTTCGCGGAAGGGGGGCGCCACCTTGTTCTTCACCACTTTGACCTTGGTTCGGGAGCCGATGACGTCGTTCCCCTGCTTGAGGGTGGCGATCTTCCTGATATCCAGGCGCACCGACGCATAGAACTTGAGGGCGTTGCCGCCGGTGGTGGTTTCAGGGTTGCCGAACATGACGCCGATCTTCATCCGTATCTGGTTGATGAATATGACGCAGCAGTTGGACTTTGAGATAATACCGGTGAGCTTGCGCAGGGCCTGAGACATGAGGCGCGCCTGGAGGCCCATGTGCGAATCACCCATGTCGCCCTCGATCTCAGCCTTGGGCACGAGGGCCGCTACGGAGTCCACCACCAGCACGTCGATGGCGCCGCTGCGCACCAGCATCTCCGTGATCTCCAGGGCCTGCTCTCCGGTGTCAGGCTGGGACACCAGCAGGTCATCGGTGCGGACGCCCAGTTTCCTTGCGTAGCCGATATCCAGAGCGTGCTCCGCGTCAATGAAGGCGGCGATACCGCCCAGCTTCTGGGCTTCGGCCACGATATGAAGGGCCAGGGTCGTCTTGCCGGACGATTCCGGTCCGAAAATCTCCACGACGCGGCCCCTCGGAACCCCGCCTACGCCAAGGGCCATATCCAGGGAGATGGAACCGGTGGGGATAGCCGCCACATCCGGCAGAGGCTCATCATTGCCGAGACGCATGATGGAACCCTTGCCGAACTGCTTCTCAATCTGGCTGACCGCGAGATCGACCGCTTTTTCTCTTTCCAGCATCAAGTTGCCTCCTGTTCCTTCATCTCCGGATAATGCCCGACGGGATTAAGTCCCCGGTCCCGAAGCGCGGATGTCCCAGAATTAGCACATTTTTCCATGGGTTTTCAAGTTTATCTTTGTCATTTTGCCGGATACGGCATGAGAGACCGGCATAAGAATCCCGCGGACAAAGAAAATGGATGGTATATTTGGTACATTGAGTACGAGACCGGGGACCGTCCAATCAAATCCGCCGCATGGCATCCATTTCCGGGAGCGCCGCGCACGGATTTCCAGCCCTCCCCTTTCAGGTTCTCCGGCAAGGCCCGACACCGGTAGCCGTTAGCAATCAATGTCAGCAAACCCCATTCGGAGTGTTTTATGGAAAAAATAATCAGAGATGAGATCATCCGCTTCGTCCGCGACAACCACGGCAACCGTTTCCCCAACAGCGACCGACCATATTTCGAGGAACCGCTGATCGGTTTCGCCTCCGCCGACGATCCCCTGTTCAGCGAATACAAGAGGGCCATAGGCGCTTTTCACCTGACACCAGGGGAGATCATGGATAGCACCTGCGGGTCTGAAGTCGGGGAGGCGCAAACCGTAGTCTGCTGGATCCTGCCCATATCGCGAGCGACCCGGGAAAGCAACCGCCGGGAAGAGAAGATGCCGTCCAGGGAGTGGGCCATGACCCGCGCCCACGGAGAGGACTTCAACAACCTGCTGCGCATGCACATGGTGGAAACTCTCGGGTTGTGGGGGATACAGGCCGTGGCCCCGCTCCTTTCCGGGATGTGGAGGCCGGTGCTGGACCCAAGGTCGGGAATGGCCTCTACCTGGTCCGAGCGCCACGCGGCCTATGCGGCCGGGCTGGGAACCTTCAGCCTGAATGACGGCTTCATTACCGAAAAGGGGATAGCCCACCGCTGCGGCAGTATCGTCACCGATGAGAAGATCACCCCCACCAGGAGGACATGCGGAACCCCCTGGAGCAACTGCCTCTTCTACCATGACGGGAGTTGCGGACTCTGCATCCAGCGCTGCCCGGCCGGCGCCATTTCACGCCAGGGGCACGATAAGGAAAAATGCCGGGCATACGTGTACGGTGAATTAAGGAAAACCGCCGGAGAGATTTACGGCATAATGGAGACCGGATGCGGGCTCTGCCAGACAAAGGTGCCATGTGAGTCCAGGGTCCCCGGCGGTATGGAAAATAGCGCCTGCCGGGGTCGACAGGGGGCGGATCGCGCAATCCTTATTCCACATTGATAATCAGTTTCCATCCGGAAACCAATAAGTGTCACATCCGGAGTTTCCGGATGGAAACCAATTATTCGCCGGCCTCTCCCGCTCCCGGCGTTGCCGCGGAGTCCGGCAGTGACAGCAGGTGCCTTCGCAGCCAGTCCATGGCGGTAAATGACGTCGCCAGCCTGATCCGCTCCCGGCTTCCGGTGAAGGCATATTTCTTGGAAATGCAGTCACCGCGGGAAGCCAGGGCGATAAACACCGTGCCCACTGGCTTTTCTTCTGTCCCGCCCTCCGGTCCGGCGATGCCCGTAACCGCCAGGGCGATGTCGCTGCCGCTCGCCGCACGCATGCCCCGCGCCATGGCCATGGCCACGGCCCCGCTGACCGCCCCCTCCTTTTCCAGGAGTTCGGCCGGGACCTGGAGCCTCCGAATCTTCGCCTCGTTGCTGTAGGTCACGGCCCCCTCAAGGAAGTAGGCCGAGCTTCCGGCCAGGTCGGTGATGCGCTTGGCGACCAGGCCGCCGGTGCAGGACTCCGCCAGGGAAACGGTTACCCCCTTGCGGCGGAACAGTCCGGCCACAACCGTATCAATGGTCTCCCCCCCTTCGGCGATCACATGTTCACCCAGCCTTTCCCTCACCTTTTGCGCGGCCGCATCCAGCATGTTCTTCAGACGATCCTGGTCTTCACCCTCTCCGCGCAGCTTCAGCTCCACCTCGGGAAAATTTACGCAATAGGCGATTTCCAGCCCTTCCCGCGGTCGCGCCAGATCCTTGACCTGACTTTCCAGGCCGGTTTCCGAAAGGCCCAGGATCCGGATGGGCCTTGTTTCGATGAAGGTAGTCCGCCTGGCGCGGGAAAGGATGAACGGGATCACCGTCTCGTCAAGCATCCGTTTCATCTCCACCGGTACGCCGGGAAGGAACATGAGAAAACACCCCTTGTGGGGGACGATAAAACCGCAGGCGGTTCCCACGGGGTTCGGTATCAGGATATTCTTGGCCGGCAGCAGGGCCTGCTTTTCGGTTCCGGGCAGCATTTCACGCCCCATCCGGCGATAGCTTTCCTTCAGGTGGCGGTGGGCCTCTTCGTTGAGGATAAGGCGGCGGCCTACGGCCTTCGCCACTGCCCGGGCCGTCAGATCGTCCACGGTGGGGCCAAGCCCGCCGCTGGCGACGACGAAGTCATTGTGGACCGCCAGCTCTTCAACGGCCTCGATTATGTCCGGTTCGACATCTCCCACGCCGATGTGCTGACGGACCTTGAAGCCGGCATCATAGACGCGGGAGGCGATATGGGCCGCATTGGTGTCGGTGATCTCGCCGAAGATGACCTCGTCGCCGATGGAAAGGGTTGAAATCTTCATATGAACCTCAGAAAGATGTGGAGCGATATACAGGAATAGATGCCGGCAACCACGTCGTCAAGCACCACCCCGTAGCCATTTTTCATCCGCCAGTCAAAGAATCGGGCCGGTGGAATCTTGGTGATATCAAAAAAGCGGAACAGGACAAATCCCGCGGCGACCCCCTGCCAGGAAAGGGGGACCGCGGTCATGGTAATCAAGTAGCCCATTACCTCGTCGATGACTATCCTGCCTGAATCCTTCTCCCCGAAGACCTCTTCAGCGAGTCCCGACACCCAGCAGGAGAAAAAGAAGAACCCCACCAGCGTGAAGAGGTAGAGCGGCAGGGGAAGCCGGGACAGGACCAGGTAGAAGGGCGCCGCCGCCAGGGTTCCCACGGTGCCGGACGCCCACGGGCTGAAGCCGGCGCCGAACCAGGTCGCGAAAAGAATAACGAAGCGCTTCATTCCACCCCTGTCTCCCTTTCGATGATCCCGTACACTTCCCGCAGGGGGAGGCCCCGCTCGCGGGCTATCCGGCTGCACTCATCGAACTCCGGCGCGATCCTCACCAGGGCGCCCCGGTCGCGGATGACCTTGACGCGCACCATGCCCAGGCTGGTTTCCCGCTCCTCCAGACAACGCTCCAGCTTCAGGCGCCTTGCCGTGTAGTATCGCACCCCGATGGCGGTAGACTCCAGCAGGATCATGCGGGCAAGGGCATCCAGCAGATGAGGCGGAGAAAGAACGGTGAGGCGCACGCCGGGCCGGTTTTTCTTCATCTGTATCGACGAAAACGCCACATCGAGAGCGCCCGCCTCCATGAGCCGGTCCAGGAGGAATCCGAGCACTTCCGGATTGCAGTCATCCAGATGGGTCTCCAGCGCCCGGATCTCGTCTTCCTCCGGACAAGGGCCGGTCGCGCCCAGGAAGATGCGCAGCACATTGGGCGCATCCCCGTAGTCCCGGCGCCCGGCCCCGCAGCCCACCCCTTTCACGGCAAATGCCGGCGGCCGCTCAAATCCCGTTGAAAGGGAAGCCAGGATGGCGGCGCCGGTAGGCGTGACCCGCTCCCCGTTTCCCAGTTCGCCATGGGCCCGGAGTCCCCGCAGCAATTCCGCGGTAGCGGGCGCGGGCACAGGGAGCCTGCCGTGGCAGGTCTCGACGAAACCGCCGCCCAGGGGAAGGGCGGATGCGCATATGCCGTCAACCTGCAGGTGGTGAAGGCAGACCGCGGTCCCCACGATATCCACGATGGAATCTACGGCCCCCACCTCGTGGAAATGAACGGAGTCGAGCTGGACGCCGTGGACCTTGGCTTCAGCCTCGGCAAGCCGCAGAAATATCCGGCCGGCCGTTTCCTTCACTTCCCCGGGGAGCGAACTCCTTTCAATCATCGCGGCGATATCGGTGTAATGGCGGTGCGGCTGGTCTTCCGTGACATGGACCTTGAACGATACCGCCCTGACGCCGCCACGACTAGTTTCTTCCGCGGACAGGGTGTAGCCCGACAGAGGGAGTCCCGCAAGCGTGTCCCTCAGCAGATCCAGGGGCGTCCCCAGGTCCAGCAGAGCCGCAACGGTCATGTCGCCGGAGATGCCGGCATAGCAGTCAAAATAGAGGATGTTCACGGTATCACCTCTGATGCTCTCGCAAATTGTCATTCCCGAGTCGATTTTGATCGGGAATCCCGACTGTAACCTATCGGAATCATGGATGCCCGATAAAGTCATTCAGGCATGACAAATAGAATTGGCGAGATTACCACCTTCGGAGGCTGGAGACCGGGAGTGAGGCTAAGCGGCAAATCCCGGTTCCCAGCCCCTGGCCCCGCCTTTCAGTCTTTCCGATTGATCAGACTCGCCGCGCAGGCAGCGCCGAAACCGTTGTCGATGTTGACAACCGTAACCCCTGAGGCGCAGGAATTGAGCATGCCCAGGAGGGCCGCGATACCTCCGAAGGATGCGCCGTAGCCCACCGAGGTGGGCACCGCTATCACCGGCCTGCGCACCATCCCGCCCACGACGGATGGCAGGGCCCCTTCCATGCCGGCCACCACTATCAGGACCGACGCGGCGAAAAGAATGTCTTTTTTTCCCAGGAGCCGGTGAATCCCGGCCACTCCCACGTCGAAGAGCTGCTCCACCTTGTTTCCCATCATACGGGCCGTCACCACCGCCTCCGCGGCCACCGGAATGTCCGAGGTGCCCGCCGAAACCACGAGGATCATCCCTTCGCCCGTCATTTCCACCGGTTTCCGTTCGATGGTCAGGCAACGCGCCTCCGCGTGATAACGGGCCTCCGGAAAGGAACCTGTCAGCATCCGGGCCTTTTCCCCGTCGATCCGCGTTACCAGCACGTTGTTTCCCCTGGCGGAAAGGGCGCCGACGATGAGCTCCATCTGCTCCACGCTCTTGCTCTCGCCGAAGACAACCTCGGGAAACCCCTGGCGCAGGGAGCGATGGTGGTCAATGCTTGCGCAGCCTATGTCCTCAAAAGGGAGATGGCGCAACCGGTCAAGGGTCTCGTCGACCGAGGCGACGCCGTCTTTCAGGCGCATCAGGATGGCCCGCAGTTCTCGTGTTTCCATGATAAGGCCCCGACCTGGTGGGTAGAATAAGTGAGATAAAATAGCATCGATTCGTCGGGAAGCGAAGTGATAAATGATTACGGTCCGCTAGTCGTCGGGGAACCGCCGGGCGACTTCGCTGAATTCTTCCTTGACCGCGAGAAACGCCTCTACCACGAGCGGGTCGAAATGGGTTCCCTTGTTCCTGGAAATGATCTCCACCGCTTCTTCATGGGTAAAGGACGGCTTGTAGCGACGGCGGCAGATCAGGGCGTCATAGACATCGGCCACTGCCATGATCCTGCCGAAGACGGGGATATCCTCCCCGGAGAGTCCTTCCGGATATCCCGTTCCGTTCCACTTTTCATGATGGGAATAGGCGATCTCCTTGCCGAACCGGAGGAAAGAATCCTTGACGTCCCTGCCGTAGAGATGCTCCGCCCTCTCGATGGCCTCGCGGCCATAAAGGGTATGCTTCTTCATCTCCAGGTACTCGTCTTCCGTAAGCTTGCCCGGCTTCAGGAGGATACTGTCCGGAACGCCCACCTTTCCGATATCGTGCAGGGAAGCGGATCGGTAGAGGAGATCTATGGTCTCTTCGTCAAGGATATGCGCGAATCCGGGACTGGTCGCCAGTTGTCGGCAAAGGATCTTTACATAGTGCTGACAACGCTCAATGTGCCTGCCGGTTTCACTGTCGCGCGTTTCCGTAAGGGCGGCCAGACACTGGATGGTGAAGTTCTGCATGACCACCAGTTCCTTGTTGCGGGCTTTTACGGTCTGCTCCTCACGCAGGTATTTGATGAAGGTGATGATGGAAAAATTGCAGGCAAGGGTGACCATCGGAAAGAGAGGGGAAACGAAGACCCCCCTGTTTCCCATCAGCCATCCGGAAGCAAGCCACAGGGCGACACATCCAGCGGCAATGAAGGAAAGACCGAGGAGGGAGCGGGTCCAGCTCAGCAGGAGCGCGGAGACAATGCCGAATAAAAGCGCCGCGAGCAATTCCGTTCCCGGCGCCCAGTACGGGCGGGATATGAAACTGTTGTTCAGGATATTGCTGATGGCGGCCGCATGGACCTCGGCGCCGGGAAAGGCCGGGTTGACGGGGGTGGCGTGCAGTTTTTCCAGGCCCGCGGCGGAAGAACCCAGGATAACGATTTTTCCCTCCATCCGGTTTCGCGGGACACTGCCCGACAGGACGTCATTGGCGGAAATCTTGGTAGAATGTTTCCCCTTTCCGGGAAAACGGACAAGCATGGAGCCCCTTGAGTCCACCGGTATGGCCGTATCGCCGAGGATAATCTCAAGCAAACCGCTTCTGTCCGTTCCGAGAACCGGAACGTCATTTCCCCTTGATTGAAGGACCGTCGCCAGGACAAGGCCGGGGTAGATCCTCCCCCTGAATTCCATGAGCAGCGGAATGCGCCGCAGGACGCCATCGGCATCGGGAACGACATTGAAAAAGCCGGAGGACGCCGCTGCTCCGGTGAGCACGGGCAGGCTGCAAACGGCGCCGTTGGCCCGGAAAAGGCCCTCTGGAAGCGGCGAAGCGCCCTCCTTCCCCATGACCGCCGGGCTCAGCGGGTGGGATGGACACCCCTCCGGCGGAGCAACCTCGCCGTTGAAGAGGAAATCATAGGACAGCACGAACCTCCCCTTCGCCAGAACGCGGGCGAGCCCTGCATCGTTGTCGCCAAGATCCGCCGGGACCCCTTCCAGATTCAGTTGCAACCCGAACTCTTTGCGCATCTCCTCCCGCACTACGGCAAGGGAGGTCCTGTCCCTTTCCGGAAAGAAGATGTCGAGACAGATGACCGAGGCGCCCTGTTCCTGTATCTTTTTCAGGAGAAGCGCCACACGATAGCGTGGCCAGGGCCATTGACCGAACCTGGCGAGACTCTGTTCGTCTATGTCGACTATAACCGGATTATCCAGGTGCGCATCGCGGCCAGGAGAGAGGGAAGAGATGAAAAGGGTATCGTATATCTTGCTGTCGAGGAATCGGAAAAAAACCGGCGGCCGGATGGCGATGAGGACCGTGAGCAAGGTAACACAGACGCCGGCCAGGAATATCCAGCCGCGCATGGTCCTGGGCTTGGCCAGGAGCGCGGCCCTTACCGCCAGAAAAGACATGTCGCCTTACCCCTCCCCTGTATTCCCTTGGCGCCCCCACCGGAAACGCCCGAATAGCGGTCTAGCGCACAATCACTTCCACCCGCCGGTTTCTGGGCTCCTGGACCTCGTCAGCCGTCTTTACCAGGGGATTGTCCTCCCCATGGGAGTCGACTTCGATGTGATCCTCGCTGACGCCCAGCCTGACAAGCCGGTTTCTGATCAGATGTGCCCGCTCCAGGCCAAGCTTGTGATTGTATTCCCTTGTACCCACCCGATCGGTATGCCCGACAACGCTGATATCCGCGGATTGACGTTCGGCAATCGTGGGCTGGACCTTCAGGAGAAGGGCTTTGGACTCGCAGGTAAGTTCAACCGAGCCAGGCTTGAAATAGAGGCTGAAGTGGACCGGAGGAAGCGGAAGGACGGAAATGGCTTGACCGAAGTTTTTCCCGATGGCCTCATCATCCATGGGCACGGGCGCGGAAGGCGCGCTCGTCGCTGAAGGGATCACCGCGGCCGTCTTCGCCTCACTTATTACGCTGGCGCCGGCCTGATTGGAAACTAAGATACTTCCCGCCTTGCCGTCCGCATCGGGCAGAAGCAGCACGACGTTCCCGTCCGTGGCGCAGGAGGAAAAGAGCAAGGCGAACATCATTACAATGATTATTCCGACACGACTCATAAGGACACCTCTTTGCATAAAGCGGCGCGAATCAAGGCAACGCTTCCGCCGGAACACCTCTTCAGTCTTCCTGGTCCTCGACCTTGACCGCGAACGAAGTTCCGCGAATGCCGATGTTTGCCACCGGGGTCTCGAAGCGGAACGACTGCGGCGACAGTTTTCCAATGATGCCGGTGACACAGGCAGCCGTCCCTTTCAACAGCCTGGCCACAAAAGACAACCTCCCCTCGGCCGGTGAATAAAGGAAATCCTTCACGGCAATCTCGCTGTCCGGGCCGATGGAAAGAAGGGTATCATCACGAAAGACCATGGCAATGGAACCGTCTGATCCGGTTTTAAGTGAATCATAGCGAAAGACCCTTGCGCCCGCCGTCACTTCCATGGGAACCCTGTTTCTGATGATAGACGCGGCGCCCCGCGCCGTCTTGACGCTCCCCACGTGAATATCGGACGCCAATGCCGGAACGGAAACAGCGAGGCAGACGGCCCCGGCGAATGCAATCAGACTTTTCATGTCCTGGTTCCTCCTGAGATAGCCTACCCGTAACGCCAGGCTCTTTGTTGACCCCCGTCATAATATTAATTTTCGCTAAATTAAACCGAAGCAATCAGATATGTCAAGCTGTTAAAGAGCCACATCAGGGGCGGCGGCGCCGGCTAGCGCCCTGGCGACCGTCAACACCCATACCTGCTCCGCCCCTGTCTGCTTCAGGGTGCGGCTGCACTCGGTCACTGTACTGCCCGAAGTAAAAACGTCATCCACAAGCAGAAGGCGCTTTTTCTCGAAGATTTCCGGCTTCGCGACCGAAAACGCGCCGCGAACGTTCCGCTTGCGTTCCGCAACGGCGAGTCCGACCTGCGGGTCGGTCCAGCGGGCGCGGCGCAGGTTGTCGACGGACAATGGAACGGCCCAGCTTCTGGAGAGGAACAGGGCCAGGCGCTGCGACTGGTTGAAGCCCCTCTCGCGGAGCCGCCTGTCGTGCAGGGGTACAGGGACAATGAAGTGGGGGGCGGCCTCTTTGGCGAAACCGGTCAGGGAAACGGCGGTCAGAAGTCCCAGGGTAGGGGCCAGATGAACCTTTCCTCCATATTTGAAGGCATGGATGAGCCTGCGGACCGGACCTTCGAAGCAATACGCCGACCTGGCCCGGACAAAAGGAGGGGGCGAGACAATACATGGACCGCAGGGGTGGTCGATGCCTTGTTCCACTGCAAAGGGACAGCCGCAAATGGGGCAGAGGGGTGAAGAAACGGGCAACGCCTTCTCCCGGCAGGAGGGACACAGGTGCGCCCCTTCGCCCTGGACAGGGGTACCGCATGCATGGCAGAGGGGAGGAAAGAAGATATCCAGGAAGGCCCTGAGAAGCATGGCCTCAGAGGCCCATTTCCTCGTTCACCACAAGGACGCGAAGGTCCGTATATTTCGGTTTGCGCTCCAGAACCGTCACCGCCCGGCAGATCCTCTCCGGGAGTGTGCAATCGGAACAGAAGCCGGTGGCGGCGCAGGGCGTCCGATAATTCAGCCTTCTTGCATTGGGCGGGGAGGCCCAGTTTCTCACCCTGTCCACGGCCTCGGCCACGTCTCCATCCACGAGTTTGTTCCGGCCCGCGACGACAATCACCTTCCTCGGGCCGAAGATCATGGAGGCGACCCTGTTGCCTGCGCCATCGATGTTTACGAGAAGTCCGGACATGGTCAGGGCGTTGGTTCCACAGAGAAACAGATCACAGGTAAGCTGACGCCGCATGATATCCATCCGCTCTTCAAAGGAAAGCCCTACAGCGCCATGGTTGAGGATCTCTTTTCCCTGCTCCAGGAGGCGCAGCTCCACATTCAGGTCTTTTATGGTCATGGAGCCTCCGAACCCTACACTGAGGGCGCTTTCCGCCTCGGACAGGATGTAGTCGGATGCCTCCTCGGAGGATTTCAGGAACAAGGCCGTAAATCCGTTCCTCCGCAGCGATTCCACGGCTTTCATGCACTTCTGTTCGAAGGTCCACTCCGCGAGTTCATTGGTCAGGCCCATGATTTCCTCCTTATGCGAGGGTTAGTATCAGAAGGTTGTCATCCCCCATCCCCTGGGATAAAGGTCCGGCAGTTCCACCGGCAGCAGCCCCCTGGGGGGCTGCCGGCCGGTAATGATCCCGGCAAGGGCCTGCATGGCCGCCGGCCGGTCGCTGTATACGGCAAGATAGGTGGAAACATTCGGGATCGTGGTCAGGTCGTAGGGTGAGCGCATGGCTGCGACTACCAGGTTACCGGAATCCAGGGACAGGATCAGGTCCCGCCACCGGCTATTGCTGTTCAGGTTATAGCTGCCCGCCAGGACCACCGGCGCTCCCCGCACTGCTTCCAGGACCCGCGCCGTATCCTCCGGCGCCGGCTGAAGGGGAGCGTAGCAAGGGACCAGCCAGGGGAGTTCGGAGAGAAGCGGCTGGAGAGAGGAGGCCATCTCCGTCGGCCAGATTACCGGGACCGGGGTCCCCCAGGAAAGAGGAAGGAGCTTCCGGTCGTTGCGAGCGAGGGTCACGCCCATGTCCGCGACCCGGCGCGCCACGGCCATGCTCTCCGCCGACGCCAGGGACGCCTGCCACTCCACCTTGGGATAGGGGTCGTCAAGGATGCCGTAGCTGTCCTTTACGGTCAGGATCCTCCGCACCGAGGCGTCCAGCCGCTCCATGGAAATGCGACCACTTCGGACCGCCGCCACAAGAGCCCGGTGAATACCATCCTGTTCCGCCGGCTCATGCCCCTTGTCCGTGCCGTAAAGGAGTATGTCGCACCCCGCCAGGAAGGAAAGTATGGAGGCCTCTTCCAGCCCCCACCCCTGGACAATGGCGCCCATGCCCATGGAATCGGTGATAATAAGTCCGTCAAAACCGATTTCTTGCCGCAACACCCCGAGGATCGGGGCGGACAGGGTCGCTGGCAGACCGGAGGGATCCAGAGCAGGCACCACCACATGGGCGGTCATCACCATGGGAACCCCCGCCTTTGCCATGGCCTTGAAGGGATAGAGCTCGACCGCGTCGAGACGGGCGCGATCATGGCGCACTATGGGGAGGCCCAGATGGGAATCCACGTCGGTGTCGCCGTGTCCCGGAAAGTGCTTTGCCGAGCAGAGCACCCCCGCGTCGCGATACGGTTTGACCTGGGCCGTTCCCAGCCGCGCCACATCCTCCGGCGACGACCCGAAGGAACGGACGCCGATGATGGGGTTTGCGGGGTTGCTGTTCACGTCCACCACGGGCGCGAAGTTCATGTTGATGCCCAGGGCGCGCAGTTCCCGCGCCATGATACCGGCGGAGCTCGCCGACAGCTCGGCGCTCCCCCCGGCGCCGAGGGCCATGTTGCCGGGAAAGAGCGTTACCCCCTGGGTGATGCGGCAGATCCAGCCCCCTTCCTGGTCGATGGAGACGAAGAGCGGTATTCCCCCGGCGTCACGTGCCGTGTTCTGGAGAGAGGTGACAAGACCGGCCACCTGGGCGGTATTTTCAATATTGCCGGTACTGCTGTAGAGGATCACTCCCCCCAGTCGCAGGTCTCGAATCCGCTGCCGTTGTTCCGCGGACAACTCAGCTCCCCGAAAAAAGCCCACCATGATCTGGCCGACCTTTTCCTCCACCGACATGCTCTTCAGGAGCTTGTCCACCCTGCTTTCCGGCTCGGATTCGCCGGAGCCGCACCCCGAGAACAGAACGGCAAGGAGCAGGAACGGCATGAAGAAGACGAGCTTGAGAGTTTTCAATGGGTACTCCTTTCCCGGTCATCGGGTCCCTGACGAGTGAAACCCGGTTTCTTTACAAATTCGGACAAGGCTTGCGGCCGATCATGACAAAGACGCTGAAGCGGCCCATGGTCCCGGCGCGATCCGGCTTGACGATCTCCGCCGCGGTGGTATCGCGAACCTCGACAAAACCCGCTTCCATGAAGGAACGGCGCAGGCCCGCCCTGTCAAAGCCGCAATGAAACACCCCTTCGCCGTCCCCGTGAAACATCCCGCCTTCGGAATCCAGATCAGCGACGGCCAGGTATCCGCCGGGAATGATGGATCGGTGGAAAAGGGCCAGGATACTCCCGACGTCCGGCAAGTGGTGAAAGGTCATGCTGCTGGTGATGAGATGATACATTCCCGGCAGGGCGATGGTCCCGTCCGGGTCCAGGAGCAGGAAGCCGACGTTTTCCAGGCCGCCCCGCGCCACCTTGGAGGAAAGGATGTCCAGCATCCCCCGGGAACTGTCGGCGCCGGTCACGGCGCGGACCAGCGGTTGCAGCCGGAGCGTCACCAGGCCGGTGCCGCAGCCGAAGTCCAGGACATCCATGTCACGGGTCAGTACAATTTCCGAGCGGATGGCGTCTGCCACATCGTCTGCCAGCCTGACCCGTTCGGGTTTCTCGTCCCAGGAGGCCGCAACCCTGTCAAAATCCTTCTTTTCCATGCTCACAAAACAACCTCCGCCACCATGAAAGCCGCTTCCATCAGATAGCACGTTACATGCTATTTTTGAAGAAAAAAGGTTTCGCCTCCCGGGTACGATCCGGGCTCAAACACTTGGGGTCTGCCTGGAACGTATCGCGCGGGGGGGGCCGGAGCTTCCGCACGAAATTCACCGAGTTATTGAAACAAGGCTGCAAAGTGACCGGCTCTGTGATAGCATTGGCCTCATGAAGGTACTCTATGGGGCTTTTGACGCCTATCCGGGCCGCAAGGGCGCGCAGGCCCATATCAGGGCGAATATGCGGGCGCTGGCGGCCCGCGGCGGAGAGGCAACCCTTCTCTGCCTCGGCACGGGCGGCAGCTTCCGGGACCCTGACAGCGGCGCGATGGTGCATGCCTTTGCCGCGGACGAGCGGAACATGCTGCGCAGGAGCGAGCTTTTCGGCCGTTTCATCGCGGAGAAAGCGGATGCCATGGCGGCGGATCCGCCCGCAGTCATCCATTTCCGGGACATCTGGAGCGGTTTTCCTCTCCTTTCCCATCCCCTCGCGCGCGGAAGGGGGATTGTCTTCGAGGTCAACGGGCTCCCTTCGGTGGAGCTGCCGAGCCGGTATCCTCGCCTGTCAGGGAACGGTTCCCTGCTGGCGCGGCTGCGCCGGATGGAGGATGAATGCCTGGGGCGCGCCGACCGGGTGATTACGATTTCCCGCCGCACGGCCGGCTACCTGGCGGAGCGTGGTTGTAACGCCGGAAAGATTGTCGTCATCCCCAATGCCGCCGACCCGCCGGGGCCTTTCACCTCACGTCCCGAAGAGATCGAGGATCCGGAAAAAGCGGCGTGTCGGGGAAGGAAAGTGATCCTGTATGCGGGGACGCTCTCTCGCTGGCAGGGTCTGCATACCCTGCTGGAGGCAGCGGCCCTTCTCGGCCACCGGCGCGATTTTCATCTCGTCGTTGCCGCTTCGACCGGAAAAGGGATTCACCGGCTCGGTAGGCATGCCGTCGCCAGGGGACTGGACGATCGGTTGACGGTCCTGGGGGGCGTTCACCACCGTGCAATGACGGACCTGTACACGCGGGCATACCTCTCCGCGGCTCCCCTGGCGCGCGGCGCCCGTAACGAGCTGCAGGGGTGCTGTCCGCTGAAAATCGTCGAATCCATGGCCTGCGGCACACCGGTGGTGGCGTCCGACCTGCCCGCGGTAAGGGAGCTGATCGATTCCGGCTCCGACGGCATGCTGGTTCCTCCCGGTTCTTCCCGCGCCCTGGCCTGCGCTCTGGAGACGCTGCTGGACAATGGCGCCCTGCGTGACAGACTTGCCCGGGGAGCCCGCGATCGGGCGCGCCGGGATTTCGGAACGGGATTGTATGCGGAACGGTTGTGTGGTGTATATGACGAGGTGAAAGGAGGGAACGGGCGGTGATGGATCTTGTTCGGGAAGGAAAGGAATTGTTCGGCGCCGGGCGTCTGCACGGCGTATGGCCCGCGAAAGAGCTGCTTCTCAAGATTGCGGCCCTCGAAGCATGGAGAACATCGCTTCCGGGCAAGCGAAAGAGGATGTGGCTCCTGCTGCTCGGCGGCATTGCCGCCGCAATCGTCTTCACTATCCTGCGCGCCGTATTCCCCCACGCGGGACTGTTCAGCGCACTGTGCTCCCTGGCGCAGCTCGCCGGAGTGATCGCGGTTGTCGTCTCCATCGTGATGCTGATTCGACTGTATCGACTGAAGGGGGACGAAGACGCCGCGGCTGTGCTGGGCCCTCTTGTCCGCTGCATCGGCCCGGACCTGGCCAAGGCAGGGCTGCTCAAGGTGAACGCAAGCCTCCTGGCCCCGACACATTCCGATCTGCTGGTGCGGACGGGAGAAAAATACGCCACCGAACGCTACCCGGAGTGCATCGACCGGTTTTTCAAACGGGAAATCCTGGACCTGGAGTGCCGTCTCCGCGACGGGACCCGGTTGCAGGCGGGCATGGTGGAGCATACCGTGGAGAAGATCCACAAGAAGAAAAATCCCCGCGGCAAGTGGAAGACAAAGAGGAAGTACCGTAGAAAGATAGACTACAGGGCGCGCCTGGTGCTGGACGACAGCCGGTGCAGGCTCACGGGATCCCCCCGGCTCCCGGCCGGCACATCGGTGCGGGTCAGAAAACATCCGCGCGGCGCCGTGATCTTTCTCTCGCTGCGGAAATATCCGGCCGATACGCAGCGCGTTGATGCGGGGCCGCTGCTGGCCCTTCTGTCCGGCGCCTATGGGGCGATTACCCCGGCGCCGCCGACTGAGCCTATTCCCACGGGAGGTACACAATGACCGGATGCGCCCAACGGACTGGATTTTTGACATTGACCACCTGCGGCGAGCCTGTCGCGGCCGCCTGCGCCAGGTGCGGCAAGGCCATCTGCGCCGGCCATATCCACCACACGCAATCGGGAATCCTCTGCCCCGATTGCGCGGTGCTGGATCTTGACGCCGATGAGGCATCCCGGCGCGGCCTGGATTCCTCCTACTACCGTCATTCCGCGGACAGCGACACCGGCATGGTGACCTACGGTTCCTCCGACTACGAGAACTTCGATACATTCGAGGGAGAGGGTGGGGAGATGGGCGGAGGCGGCGCGGGCGGCGAATGGGACGAGGGGGAAGCCGCCGAGGAATCCGGCTCCGAGAGCGCCGATGAAGGGGACTTCGGGGCTGCGGACGAAGGAGACTCCGGAAGCTCCGACGATTTCCAGGACAGCTGAGCCCCATGGCCCGCATCGTCTGGATCACGGAGCGCCACGGCCCCGACGGCGGGGGGATGGCGGTCTCCTCCACCCGCCTGGTGAACGCCCTGCGCGACCGGGGCCACTCCCTGACCGTGCTGCATCTGGCTAAAGGGTCTCCTGAAACCGCCGTCGCCTTCCTCCTCCTGGACCGGGAGGGGCACTGGCGAGTCGAGGGGTGGCAGGGTGAAATGGAACGGCTGTTCTTCCTGAAGCGGCGCGCCCTGGAGGGATGCCTGCAGGTGGGTTTCGGCGGGGGAATTCCCGGCTACCTGGCCACCCTGTGGGGGACGTGGCTGGGAACCCCCAGCGTGGCCATGTTCCGCGGCAACGACCTGGACCGGTTGAGCCACGATCCGGGCCGGGGATGGATGGTCCACCATACCATCGGCCGGACCGATCTCGTGTGTGCGGTTTCCAGTGAAATGCGGGCCAGGATCGCGGCAATGCGGGAAGGGCCGGTCCTGTTCACGCCGGTCGGCATCATTCCGGACGAGTGGATCTCCTTCCCCTCCGACCTGGAGGCGGCCGCCGCCCTGCGCGCCCGGCATGCGCCGGACGGTCGGCCCCTGGTCGGGATCTTCGGCCAGCTGAAGTACAAGAAGGGACTCTCCACCGCCATCCGGGTGTTCCGCGACTACGGCATGGGGAGCCGTGCCCGGCTGCTTACCGTGGGAGACGTTCCGATGGAGGAGCGGAGCGAGCTTGAGGAATCCTGTTCCGGGTTCTGGAGCGCCGGGCCTTTCGTCCCCCGAAAAGACCTGATCCCCTGGTACCTGGCCTGCGACATCGTCTTCATTCCCTCCCTGTACGACGGCATGCCCAACGTCCTGCTGGAGGCCATGGCGTGCGGTGTTCGGGTGGTGGCCTCCCGTGCCGGAGGGATGCCGGACGTGATACGCCACGGCGTCGACGGATTCCTGTTCGATGCCGGGGACGCGGTTGCCGCGGCCGACACCCTGGCCCGCGCGCTTTCCTTTGCCCCGGAGGCGCGGCGCAGGGTCGGGGAAGCGGGCCGCGCCACCGTCACGACACGCTTTACCGGCGGCCACGAGGCCGATATCCTGGAATCCGCCCTGCTGCGGTTGAGCGGAGGGTAGCATGGACTTCCGCGCAGCCGTCAGCTCCCATCCCGCCATCCTCACCGCCCTGGCGCGGCTCTCCCATGAACCGTGCCCCGACCTCCCGATCCTTACCGCAAAGGTCAAGCTCCTGTGGCAGTGCAACCTGTCCTGCGTCTTCTGCCGGTTGCCCGAACCCGGTGTTGTCATGTCCCGCCAAACCGCGTCTGCCCTGGGGTGCGAGCTAGCGGGCCAGGGCCTGCGCAAGGTCCATTTTTCCGGCGGCGAGGTGCTGCTGCACCCCGACTGCTTTCCAATCTTCGCCGATTGGGCCGGCCTGGGCATCCAGGTCAACCTCACCAGCAACGGTCTCCTGATGGGGAAGGAGGAGGTCCGTCGGCTGGAAGAGGCGGGGGTCCATTCGGTTTCCCTCTCCATCGACTCCGCCGAGCGCAAGGTCCATGACCGGCTGCGCGGCCTGAAAGGCTCGCACAAGGCCGTGGTGCGGGCGGCGGAGCGCATCGCGGCACGGGGCAGGATCAAGCTGCGCATCAATACGGTGGTCACCTCCAAGACGGTCCGGGGGCTGGCCGGCCTGAGGGAACTGGTCCGCGGGCTCGGGCCGGAGGTCACCTGGAAGCTGATCGCGGTGGACCCGGTCGCGCCCGGCCTCCTCCCCTCCCGAAAGGCCGTTGAGAGAGCCTCCGCCGCGGCGGCCCGCTGGGAGGTGCTGGAAGACCGGGCGCCCTTCGGCTCGGCTCCCGGCCACTTCCGGGAGACGGCGGCGGGCCGGCACGGCTTTCGCGGAATTCCCTGCCATGTGCCCTGGTTCCACCTGTTCTTCTCCCCGGACGGCTCCTGCCACCCCTGCTGCATGACCCGCGGGTCCACGGCGCCCCTGGGAAGGTTTCCGGAGCACTCGGTGAGACAGATCCTGGAGGGCGAGCCCATGCGGGGGCTCAAGACCCTCATGGCATCCGGAGATCGCCTGGATGCCTGCGCACGCTGCGACGATTTCCTGAGCGAAAGGAACATCATCACCGCCCTCCTTGCCGGGATGGGAAATCCATGATTCTCTACTATGCCCTGGGCGGCGGGCTGGGCCATATCTCCCGCTCGCTTGCGCTCCTGGCCCATGCTCCGCAACCGCTTCTGCAAAGCGTCCGGTTGCTCGTCTCCAGCAGGAGCGCCGAGGTCGCCCGCCCTATCTCACCCTGCCCCATGGACCTGGTCCCGGAATGGGCCATGGCCGACCGGCGGCTGTATACCCGCTTCCTGGACGGGTATCTCCAAAGCCACGACGTCTCCTGCATCGTGGTGGACACCTTTCCCTTCGGCCTGCTGGGGGAGTTGAAACACAGGGCTCCTCGCCTGCCCCGCGTGCTGGTGGGCCGCTACCTGCGCTGGGACGCCTACCGGGAGCGGTGCGGCGACCTGGCCGGAGCTGCCTGGCCGCGGGTAGCGATTCTCATCGAGGATCAGGAAGAATCCTGCCGGGAGGAGGCGGCACGGCACGGCCGCGTGGTCACGGCTCCCTGGCCTGTCTCCCTTGCCCGGCCGGTTGATGGAACGGCGGACATTCGGCCGGCCTGCTGCATCGTGCACAGCGGATCTCCGGAGGAGATGGATCGGTTGATGCTGGAGGCGCGCCGCATCATGGCTGAGAGGGAGATGGAGGGGGTTCCTGAAATATTCACCCCGGACAGGGGGCTTTTTCCCGTGGAGCGCAGCCTGATGCGCTTCACCGACGTGGTTTCCGGGGCCGGGTACGCCGGCTGCGCTGCCGCCGCGGTCCTGAAGGGTCGGGTACGCTACCACCTGCACCCCTTCCCGCGCAGGTTCGATGATCAGTCCCTCAGGCTGCGCCGCCTGGAGGAAGGGACGTGGGGGGACGTCTCAACCGGTGATGCCGCCCGCACGGCGGCCGTCCTGTGGGGTGAGGTCGCCTGCCTGAAGCTGCCGTTTTCAGGTTGAAACGTCCCATTTTTGGGAGTAGTATCCCCCGATGTAGCATTTGCACCCCTCCACATGTCATTCATCTCACATCACCGGAGTCTTCCCGTGTCAGAAAAAACTCTCATGATCGGCAATGAGGCCATCGCCCGCGGCCTGGTGGAAAACGGCTGCGCCGTGGCAACCTCGTACCCCGGCACCCCCGCATCGGAAATCCTTTCTTCCGTTGTCTCCTGGCAACGCCGGGCCGGTGTCCCCATGCACATCGAATGGGGGATAAACGAAAAGGTCTCCCTGGAGATCGCCTATACGGCCGGCATCTGCGGCCTGCGCTCCGCGGTCGCCATGAAACAGGTCGGGCTCAACGTGGCCTCGGACCCCTTCATGAGCGCCGCTTACCAGGGCGTAAAGGGGGGATTCCTCGTCATCAGCGCCGACGATCCCGGTCCCCACTCATCCCAGACTGAACAGGACAGCCGCATGACGGCCATGCTCGCCAAGGTCCCGGTGCTGGACCCGGATTCACCGCGCCAGGCAAAGGAGATGGTCGCCCTCGGCTTCGAGCTCTCGGAACGGTTCGAGATACCGGTGCTGCTGCGTCCCACCACCCGCGTCTGCCATGCCGGCCAGGATGTCTCCCTGGATGAGGTCCGCCCCGGAAACCGCTCCGTCGAGTTTGCCAAAGACCCGTCCCGCTGGGCCTCCACGCCGAAATTCCGGCTCGGCCAGCACCGGAGGCTGGTGGAGAAGCTGGAGGAGATTGCCGACTATGCCCCCACCGCTCCCCGTCGGGTGAATCCAGGAGTCGCGGCGCGTCGGGCGGTGGTTGCCTCCGGCGTGGCGGCTGCCCACAGCCGGGAGATCCTGGAGGAAGCGGGACTCCTGGACTCCCTTCCCTTCTACCAGGTGCTCCAGCCCTTCCCCCTGCACCGGAGTTTCCGCGACCACCTCCTTGCCGACTACGACCAAATACTGATTCTTGAAGAGACCAGCGGCGTCATCGAGATGCAACTCGCCGACCGGAACCGTACCCTGGGCAAACTGACCGGATTTGTCCCGGAAGCGGGCGAACTCCTCCCGGAGACGGTGGAGCGGCTGATCCGGGAATTCGCCGGACTGGCGGGCGAGACACCATCACCCGTTGAGACATCCGGCGGCCGGCGGCCGACCCTCTGCCCCGGCTGCCCCCACCGCGCCAGCTTCTATGCCGTCAGGAAAGCCGCGCCCCGCGGCATCTATCCCAGCGACATCGGTTGCTACACCCTGGGGCTCAACCTGGGTGCGGTCGACACGGTGCTCTGCATGGGGGCCGCGGTCAGCCAGGCGGCAGGCTTCTACCAGGCCCACAGGCTGGCGGGCAAGGAGACGGATATCATTGCCACCATCGGCGACTCAACCTTCTTCCATGCCGGAATTCCGCCGCTCATCGACGCCGTGGTGCAGAACGCCCGCTTCGTGCTGGTGATCCTCGACAATTCCACCACCGCCATGACCGGCAACCAGCCGACCCCGGCCCTGGGCGTGGGGGCCGGGGATACGCCCACCACGGCCGTGGACCTGGCCGCGCTGGTTACCGCCTGCGGCGTGGGTTTCCGCCGCACCGGGGACCCGGCCGACCTTCCCGCGTTCATCGACCTCCTGAAGGAGGCGCTTTCATACAGTAAGACAACCGGACCCGCGGTTGTCATCGCCCGCCATCCCTGCCTTCTCGATCGGCGCCGCAAAGAACCGCCTCCCAGAAAGAAAGTCACGGTCACCGAGGCGTGCAACGGGTGCCGGGCCTGCGTCACGGCCTTCGAATGCCCGGCCCTGGTCTATGACGGGGAAACGGCCCGCGTTTCCATTGACCGGCTCATCTGCGCGGACTGCGGCGTCTGCGTCCACGTCTGTCCCAGGAACGCCATCAGCGAGATTACGGAAGAGGAGGGAAGGCCATGAGATCCGGCGAACCGGTGGAGAGGCAGCAGGTAATCATCAGCGGCGTGGGCGGCCAGGGGGTCCTGTTCGTGACCCGTCTCCTGGCCGAGGTCGCAATCCGGAGCGGGCTCGAAGTCATGTCTTCGGAGACCCACGGCATGGCCCAGAGGGGAGGGATCGTGGTATCCCACCTCAAGGTTGGCGGATTCGCCGGGCCGCTGGTGCGCACGGGCAGGGCCGACGTTATGCTTGCCTTAAAGGAAGAAAACCTTTCCCTGCACCGTCCCTTTCTCCGCGACGGCGGATGGGCAGCGGTCAACGCCCCCTCTCCGCCGGCAAACGGCAACGGGATATGCGTCCATGCACTCGATGCCGACCGCCTGGCAAAGGAATCGGGGCTGCTGCGGGGAGTGAACCTGATCGTGCTGGGATTCCTCCTCGCGGAAGGCTCGCCGTTCCCCTTCTTCTGCGGCCCCGGCCAGGTGCGGCGCGTCCTGGAGAGCGGCACGGGAAAAACGGCGGCCGACTCCCTGCGGGCGATGGAACTGGGGCTGATCCACGGGAAACAACACTACGAGGAAATCGGATGATGCTGCATCGCTACCCGCCGCACTTCGAAACCGTTGATCAACTGATCGAACTCCAGACGCGGGGCCTCCGCTGGACGGTCTCCCATACCTGGAACAACTCCCCCTTTTACCGGAAACGCTTTGAAGAGACGGGAATAACGCCGGAGGAGGTGAGGACGCTGGACGACCTGGCGAAGCTCCCCTTCACCACCGCCGACGACCTGCGCGCCGGCTACCCGTTTCCCCTGCTGTCGTGCGATCAGGCGGACATCGTCCGCATCCATTCGTCGTCGGGAACGACCGGAAAGCGCAAGATCCTAAGCTATACCCGAAAGGACATCGACGACTGGCTCTCCATGTTCGGCAGGTGTTACGAGATGGCTGGTGTCACCCGCGAGGACCGGGTGCAGATATGCGTGGGGTACGGGCTGTGGACCGCCGGCGCCGGCTTCCAGCTGGGCTGCGAGCGGATAGGCGCACTGGCCATCCCCACCGGTCCCGGCAACCTGGAGATGCAGGCCGCCTTCCTGGTGGACATGAAGTCCACCGTCCTCTGCTGCACCGCCTCCATGGGACTCCTCCTGGCGGAAGAGGTGCACCGCCGGGGGCTGAGGGACCGGATCGGGCTGCGCAAGGTCATCCTCGGCGCGGAGCGCACCAGCGACGCCATGATCGAGGCCATCCGCGCCAACCTGGGAGTGGAGGAGGTGTACGACATCCCCGGCCTCACCGAACTGTACGGACCGGGCACCGGCCTCTCCTGCCGCTGGAACACCGGCATCCACTACTGGGCCGACTACTACATCCTGGAGCTCCTCGACCCGGAAACCCTGCATCCGGTGGCGCCGGGAGAAATAGGCGAGATGGTGTTCACCACCCTGCGCAAAGAGGGTACGCCGCTGGTTCGCTACCGTTCCCGCGACCTGACGCGCCTGGTTCCCGGCGAGTGCCCGTGCGGCTGCATCCTGCCGCGCCATGACAAGATCCTCGGCCGTTCCGACGACGTGGTCATCTTCCGGGGGGTCAACATCTATCCGGGACAGATTGACGAGATCCTCTCCGCCATCCCCGGACTGGGGAGCGAATACCAGGTGGTTCTGGACCGTCACGACGACGGCAAGGATTACATGGTGGTCAGAGTGGAGCGGGCCGCGGACGGCAACGGCGGGGAGAGCGAACGGATCGGCAAGGCCGTCACCTCGGCCATCAAGCATGCGATGCTGGTTTCGTGCACTCCCGAGGTCGTGCCCCACGGCACCCTGCCCCGGTCGGAACGCAAGACGCAGCGCATGTTCGACAACCGGAAGTTTTGACCGGGCTTCGGCTCTGCTCAACTAGCGGGATGGGGAACAGGATTATTGCCGGAACGCCCCCCTCCACTAACCGCACAAATCATCATTAAAAAGAATCTGACCACGGAGTTCCCGGAGAAAATTCGAATATAGATACGGTCTTTCGATCTCAGCAACAGGGTGATTCCAGCCTGACGAATTTCCGTAGCCATTTCATCTTGTTCTCTGAAAACTCCGTGGTTGTCAGCCACTTCGGGAACTATTGCCCCCTACCCCATGTTCTTGACTAAGTAGTTCGCCAGTTCACCAAGGCAATTCACATAGCTGCCGTATTCGTTATCATACCAGCCGAACAGTTTTGCATGCGTGACCGGGATATTCACCTCGGCGTCCGAGGGGAGGCCCAGGCTTGCGAGGGTCTCCTCCGGCAGGTTGATGAAACCTGTCCGGGTGTGGCTTTCATGGCCTTCGATGACTACCGCTGCGGGTACGCCGATGAGATCCGATGAAACGTTCTGACGGTCGCTGTATACAAGCAGCCCCTTCTGGGAACCCTCGGAGGCTTTCCTGTAGATATCATTGAGAAGCAAGTGGTTTATCACCGGCTCTCCAGCGTCATTCAGGGGCGTATGGAAGGTCAGGTTGAGGATGATCAGCGATACCGTATTGGTGGGTATGCGGACCGAGTCGGCCATGAAGCCAACCCTTTGAATCTCGGGAAGCACCTTTTCCAGGGCCTTAGCGGACCCGGTGGTGGAGAGAATGATGTTGTTCATCACCGAACGGTTTTTGCGCAGGTCAGAGGCGCCGGTCTTGGGAACCGAATCGAGAACACTCTGGGTATTGGTGGCCGCATGGATGGTGGACATGGACGCGGTAAGGATATGAGAGGTCTCCCTGCTCTCCAGAAGGGGCTTCATCATATGGGCCAGGCCGGTTGTGGTGCAGGACGCCGCTGAGACGATGTTGTGCCGGGAAGGGTCGAAGGAGGTGTGGTTGATTCCCTGGACCACCAGGATGCTGTCGTCAGGCAGTGACTTGGTCTTGTCCTTGATCTTGAAGGGTGCGGATGCCAGCACCTTCTCAGCCCCGCCTTCCAGATGGCCGCGGATGCTTCCCGTCTTGTGGTCCGCCGGCAGGGTGGGGTCAAGGAACTGGCCGGTGGTCTCAACCACCAGACGCACCCCCTCCCCGCGCCAGGCAATATCCTTGGGGTTGCGGGCTTCCCGTAGAATCTTCACGGAGATGCCGTTGATCTCCAGTTCCGCCTTATCAGCGTCCACGACCCTGATGTCGCATCTTCCGCCGTATCCTTTCAGGAATTTGCCCAACGGTCCGTAGGTTGAATCGGTTTCGATCACCTGGATAAGATCGTCCAGACTCCTGCCGACCTCCCTGCCGGTGTTGACGATGATCCTGTCGAAATACCTTGTGTGCAGATGGTTCCACAAGGTCAGTTTGCCGATTCGGCCCAGTCCGTTGATACCCAGAGGATGTGATGTTTTGTCGCCTGCACTCATTAGTGCCCTCCTTATGTCATGATTCCGGTTCTGCCCGAGCGCCTTCAGTAGCTCTCCGTATAGCCAACCGGGTAGTTTCCACGATAGATGTTGCCAAGCCTGCCGTCGATTGCAATCTCGTCTCCAAGAGACAATTCCACCTCACTGATGAAACACTTCTTTTCCGTCTCCGCCACCTGCAGGACCTTGCAGTTGACGATACATATCTTCCCCAGGCGAGCCGCGGTTACCGCCGCGTGGGAAGTGGCCCCCCCTCTGGCCGTGAGAAGTCCGTCGCATTCAAAGATCATATCGATATCGTCCGGCACGGTGTCGGGCCGAACCAGTATCTTCTTCTTGCCGGGGAATGCCGTGGATGCGTTGGCCAGGTCCTCCCGGTCGAAAACGAGGACACCGTTCATGGCGCCGCCGCCTATACCGATGCCTGAGCCGAGGAATTGCATGGATTTCTGGTCTGCAGCGAAAACACACAGTTTTTCCGGCTCGCTTGTGGTGTAATCCCGTGTCTGGAGTATATAGAAATCCTCCTTGCGTGGTGATTCGAAGGTAAACTCCAGTTCCTGGTGATTGTAGCCGAAGGATTCCACAAGCAGCTTCGAGCGATAAAGAAGCTCTTTGTATACGTCCGGGAAATCCTTTTCAAGGGATATGCGGATGTTGCCCGGTATATTCTTGCGCTGTTTTTCCGAAATGGGAAGTGTATGCACCAGGCCGGAGACCACGTCCTCTCCCTGGCTGAAGAGGGTGAAGTCTCCATAAAGGCTTACTCCCGGCTTGTCCTCCAGGGGGTCGCGGGTGAATACCACCCCGGTGCCGGAATCGGCGCCCAGATTGCCCAGCACCATCTGCTGCACGATGACCGCGGTTCCCCACTCTTCGGCGATCTGCAGGTGACGGCGGTAGGTCCTGGCCCGTTCGGTATACCAGGAATCCATGGTCGAGAGGATCGCCTGCATGATCTGGCGGAAAGGGTCCTGTTCAACGGGAACGTGGTGCTCCTTAAGCAGGTCCCTGTAGGAAAAGGTGAGCTCACGCATCTGCTGGTCCGAAAACTGCACCTTGCGGGCCACCTGATACAGGTGCTTGAAATGGGACATGCGCCGGTCGAACTCGTCACGGGCGATACCGTGGGCCATCCCCCATCCCTGGAGGAATCGCCGGTAGCAATCCCAGGCGGTCCAGCCCATGTCCGGCTTGCGGCTCAACCCCTCGGCCACCCGGTCGTTCATCCCCACATTCAGATAGGTATCCATGGCGCCCGGCATGGAAATGGCAGTGCCTGATCTCACGGAGAAGAGGAGCGGTCGGTCAGGATCCCCCAGCTTCTTTCCGGTGATGCCCTCCAGTTCAGTCAGTTTCTGCTTCACCAGTTCTTCAATCTCGGCCGTCAGCTCCGGATGGCGCTGGATGGCGCGACGGTGACGGAACAGCTCGGTGGTGAGGACGAATCCCGGGGGTATGGGAAACTCCTGGGCATACAACTGTTTCAGGAAATAGGCCTTCGCGCCGAGGAATATCTGGTTGTCCATCTCTGACGTGGCACGGTAGATGGGACTTATGATCAGGTCCGGGTCAAAGCTCATGATATTGCGCAACACTTCGGGAGTAAGGCTCTCCACCATGGTGCGCAGGGTGTTCAGCACGTCGGATATGAAATTATCCAGCTGCTGGACCAGGAAGGCCGAAGACAGCACCTCCCGGTAGAATTTTTCCGAGATCCTGTGCACTTCCTGCACGTCGATCTCTCCGGCAGGGTGGTTATGGCGGATCTGCTGGTTAGCCACTGTCTTCAAGGGATTGTCGAAATTACGCAGGAAATATTCGTGAATGATTTCACGGATATTCTGGGCCATGAACTGGAAGAGGTTCACATACTGGTCAAGGGTAAAGCTGGCGGAGGTCAGGCTGTACTGGAACATCTTGAGATTGGAATCCAGCCCCTGGTTGGTAATGCCGTCCAGAAGGAGACCATGGCGGAACAGCTCGATGATCCTGGCAATCTTTCTCAGAGACTTGGCGGTGATGTAGTTCATGTTGATCTGGCCGATGAGCTGCGTCATCAGGGCCACCGCCAGCCGCTCCAGGCGGAAGGTCAGGCCCAGGGCCTCGAACTTGCCCTCGTGGTATTTGCCGTACATGGACGGAATTCCGGCCGCGATATGCCTCTTGTGGTAGATATCCTCGCAAGGCTCTGATTTCTCCGGGTCCAGGATGATGTCCCTCAGCCGCTCCATGAAGTAGTACACGCGTCTCAGGGCCGCCTCGGCGTTTCTACCCTCAAGCTGACCGCGAAACTCCTCAATTTCATCATCCGGAAATATATGGAGCTGCTTCATCACCGGAATGATCTGGTGATAATCCAGGGTATATTTGGTTTTAAGAAGCTTGTAGATATCCAGAAGGCCCCTGAAACGGATCTGGTCCCGCTTGGGATATCCTTTCAGCTGTTTCGCCGGATTAAGGTTCTCCTTCTCCAGAAGCTCCTCCGGCGCCAGACCATGGGCCTCGCACAGAGAAACCACAATGCCGTGCACTGGTTCGAACCATTCACCCGAATTATTGAGTGAATTAAAGACATCCTGGGGGATTATGTCCCTGAGGGGCTCCGCGATGCCGTTGTACCAGTAGCGGATAATCCTCCTGGCAAGCTCGATGTGGGTGTTGTTGCTCTCCGTATGCACCTGCTTGCGCAGAAAATGGATGAGACGGTCCTGGCGGAAAGAAACCTCGTCCATCCGCGTGGTGATGTCCCTCAACTCTCCCTCCGCGCCTATCTCGTTGAAATAGACGGGGAAGATGCGCGCCAGTTGTTTCACCATCTTGTAAATGGGCGCAATGTCCGAATTCAGCAACCTGGTGATATCCCTCTGAAACAGATCCGTGTCGGAAATGAAGATGCCGCGAACACGCAGATTGACGATGAGGGCCGAGTGGAGCTTGAGCATTCTTCCGGGGCTGCATTCGATAAGCTCCATCCAGACACGGATGTTCTTTATATGGTTCTTGTCGATGCAGACCTGCCAGTCCGGGTTGATCCCGAAGACATTTCCCGGCACAAAACCAAAAGAGATCAGGCGATCGACGAAACGGTTTATGATGGCCTGATTTCCCAGATCGATGACTTCCCTGCCAAGGGTGAGGATGCAATCCAGAAGAGTTCCCATGTGGCCGGACTTCTGGGCTTCGAAGAGGTGAAAAATCCTCTCCAGGAAGGTTATCATCTCCTTTTCGCCACAGGCGCTCTTGACAATGCGGAGCATCCGGTTCAGGTCCCACAGAAGGTGATCCTTCAGGTGGGCCATGCCGGGAAGACTAAGCAGGTAAAAAAGGTAATAGATTCGATCGAGAGCAGGCTCCTCTTCGTCCATGCAGCTTCGGAATCGGTTGGCTATTCCGGAAAAATCGGGTATCCGCCGCAGCTCCTCCCAACTCCCCGCATCCGCCAGTTGTCTTCGCAATTCCTCGAAAAAAGGCTTGCCCACATAGGCCACCCGGCCGCTCATGTCTGAACGGAACAGGGATTTTTTGTTCGCCAGCCAGGATTCGATGGAAGAGCTCTTTTCCCAGAAATCCATGTTGCGGGCCAGGGCCTGACGAAGCATGCCGAGGGCCTGCTCCCTGTAGCGCTCATCTTCCGCCAGATGCCTTATGCGCTCTTTCATGAAACCGGAGGCACGCACCATGACATGTTCGCTGACGGGAAAAACCTCCCCGAGAAGATCAATCACCCTGTCCAGGATTTCCCGGGAAACCTTCTTCTGCTTGTACAGGGAATCGGCGAACTCCAGGAGAGTTTGCAGCGTTCTCTCCTGCTGCTGGTCGGGCAAGGGAAGACGAAGCAGGGCGCCAAACATCTCCAGAATCACGAGAAGCGCCCTCTCATGGTCCGGAAGAGATATGTAGAACCAGAGATCGTCCAAGGCAAGCTTGCGCAAAAGATCCACCACCAGTTCCGGATTGATATAAGGGTGATGGTATTCAGACAGAAGATCCTCGGCCCTTTTGTGTATACCGAAGTGTGAACGGGAAAGGGAACAAAACCACTGATGCTCCGGGGGGATATCTATCTTGCCGCGGGTGGCGGCCAGGTTTACTTCCAGGGCCTTGGAAATGAACTTTTTCATCACGCAACCTGTAACTGTAACTATAGTCTATGTATGGGGTAATATCCGGGACCGGTATGTGGAAATGGATAGATGGTGGCCATCCGGAAACTCCGGATGAGCCACTGCTGGTTTCCAATCCGGAGACTAGGGATTTTCCATCCTGGCAAGGAAATCGAGGGGTTGCGCGGGGGCGTATGCTGGTACGCCGCACAGGCAAACACGAGATGGACACCGCCAGGGCGAAAAAGAACCATTTCCGGATGGAAACTAGATACGGTCAAAACGGAGATGAGTAGAAGCAGCTCGCTTACGGAAAAAATGTAGCATATCCCGTGATGCAAGCAAATATTTATTTTCCCTAAACTTTATTGTCACGGGATTTCTTAAAATGAGCGCCGGCGAATTCGTGTGGATGTAGTCACTCTTCCCGAACAGGCGATTTCGCGCCATGGGCGCCAGCAGTAACAAAACAGCCCGGACTAATGTGTTGACACGATGTTATAAAACAATGTATATGGAAGTAAATTGCAGGATATTTTTATATAATCTAATACATTTATAGATATTACACAATTTACCATTCCTACAAATAAGTAATAATTTCAAATAATTAAAATCTTGAAATCTAATCCCGGCAAGATTCAGGCAAATGATTACGCGAGGCGAACGAGGTAAAAAATTTTCAGGAGGTGGGCGGCATGGCGGGAAAAATTCGGCAGATGATTGATTCCATCATTAACCAGAGAGCAAAAGACAACCCCATGTTGGAGCGCGTCATTAAGACAAAACTGATTCTAAAGGGTATCAACCCCGCTAAATTCAACGCACAGTCCGACGATGATCCAGTGGTCATTGGCAAACTGGAAAAAATGATGCGGGAACTCAAGTAATTCAATTGATTGCGCTTCAATCAGGAGGAGAATGCCAATGAAAATCAAGACCGCTTTATCCACAAAAGAAACCGTTGAGGAAATGGCAAGCGACATAGCCGGACAGCTGGAATTCTTTGATGCTGAAATGGTGCTTTTTTTCGCTTCAACCAAGTATGCGCCGGAAAAGATCAGCAAGCAGATGCAGGACTCCTTTCCCATGTCACGCGTCTTCGGCTGCACTACGGCTGGTGAGATCGGCTGCGGGAAAATGCTTGACGGTTCAGCCGTTGCAATGGCTTTCACCGGCGAGGCCATAAAGGACGCGAAGATTGAAGTCGTTGAAGACCCCCGCGATGAAACAGCCATCCGTGCCGCCTTTGCTTCCTTTGAATCCTACTTCAAGGTACCGATGGCAGAGATGGACCCGGCAAAATACGTTGGGATAATCCTCGTTGACGGCCTTAGCGGAGCGGAAGAGGGGCTGATGGAAACCATTGGCGACATGACAAACGTCACCTTCATCGGCGGCTCGGCCGGCGACGACCTCAAATTTACCGCCACCCATCTTTTCGCCAATGGAAAGTCATACTCGAAAGGCGTCATTCTCGCCCTGCTGCAACCCGGAGTTGATTTCACCTTCATCAAGACACAGAGTTTCCAGAGCCTGGACAAGACACTGGAGGTTACAAAGGCGGATGAAGAAAAACGCGAGGTCATAGAATTCAACGGCAAACCGGCCGCAGTGGCATATGCCGAGGCCGTGGGAACCACCGTCGAGGAAGCTCCGAAATGTTTCATGCACAACCCCATTGGCCTGGTAATCGAGGACGAACCTTATGTCAGGAGTCCGCAGCAGTTCAAGGGAAGCAGTATGGTTTTCTACTGCGGGGTCATGGAAGGCATGGAGCTGTCTCTCCTGGAATCCACGGACATCATTGGTGACACAAAGCAGGCAATTGACCAGGCGCGCCAGGAACTGGGGGGGCTGTCTGCATTAATAAACTTCAATTGCATCCTGAGAACCCTGGAGCTGAAACAGAAAGACCTGACCCGGCAATATGGAGAATTATTCTCCGGAATCCAGACCATCGGCTTCAGCACCTATGGAGAGCAGTACATAGGACATATCAATCAGACCGCCACAATGCTGGCCTTCAAATAGTTTCCATCCGGAAACTCTGGATGGAAACAGAATGATACTCGCTGCAAGCGCACTTGCGCTGCGAACCAAGCTCCTTCCATTCCCGCAGGGAATGTTTCTCGTGGAGCTTTCGCCGGGGATCAACCCGACTGGAAACCATAGCAGATTCACCCCGTAATTCACTAATGCCGCGCGACATGTTTTTCCGTTTTTCGTGAGGGTACTGCAATGCCTGTCCAAGTTGAAGAAAGCATCGTGCCGGGGAAAGGTGATTCCGGCCTGAAAGGCAATCTTTCCCTGACCAACATAACGGATCTCCTGCAGTTTCTTTCTTCCAGCGCAAAGAGCGGGATGATTAAGCTGGTGAGGCATCCGGAAGGAACGCAAGGCAAGATATACTTTGTCGCGGGCGAGCTTGTTTCCGCTGATTCCGGCGACAAAACCGGACTGGAAGGGCTTGCCGACCTGCTGGCCTGGGATCAGGGGACATTTCACTTTCTGCCCGATATCGCCGCAACAAAGTCGACCATAGGGCTTTCGGTCCAGCATGCCATCATGGAAGCTGTCGTACTGCTTGACAAACAGGCAAAGGAATCCACCGCAACCCCCATTCGAGAAGTCGAAGAAAGGAGTCTTCATATGCAAAATGAAGGAAGGGGCTCAACAGAGGTCCTGAATGATTTGCTGGAAATTCCGGGCATTGACGCAGTCGTTGTCGTAGGACGCGACGGGTTCGTCATCGAATCGGCCGGAAGCAGCGCCAGGGTTAACATCGACGAACTGGGCGCATCTCTGGCCCATGCAATCAATGGCATTGAAGAGATGGGCTCGGAATTGAACGTCAACATGTTCCAGGACATGTTTGTTGAATACGGAAGAGCGGTAATCATGTGCAAACCGGTAGGAGACGCGGTAGCGGCCGTAGTAACCCCGGACGCATCCAAACTCGGCATTATAAGGCACAAGACCAAAAAGCTCTTTGAAGAACTTGCCCACTCATTCTAGGAGGGTTGCAACATGGCGTTGAAACTAGATTTTACTATGGATGCCGAGACCAACAGGCAGCACCTGAACGGGCATCCGGTGGTGATGCATTCTCACCATTACCTTGCATTGATTACGAAAATGGCCCAGGAACTGGGAGATATTGACGGTGTCGGAATCCTTCGAGACGTGGTGGAAGAGACCATGCGGGCCGTTTTCGACGATTACATCCAGAAAAACGGTCTGACATCCGCCCAGGACAGGTGCAACGTGGGAAGAGAATACTTTTCGGTATTCGGCCTCGGAAAAATGGTAATAACCGGCGACGAGCAGGGTGGAGAGGTACGACTGGTCCGCTCCCATTTGGATGAAGGCTGGGTCATGAAATGGGGAAATTCCTCCGGACCGGTAAACCATTTTACCTGCGGATACGTGGCGGCCATGTTTGGAGCGGCGTTCAACAAGCCTCTCAAAAGCTACATAGTTACCGAGGCATCCAGTATTGCCGCCGGCGACGTCGAAGGCAAGCTTATCGTAAAGGCGTCCTGAGAGAGGAGGAGTACATTCAATGACCGTCATGCGTGACACCGTGGTGAAGTCCCTGGCAAAGATAACCGTACAGGGTGATGAAAACGGTTTGATACCGGAATACGAGGTACTGGTAAACCTGCTGCCCGTAAAACTCCTGAATACATTTTCCGAAAGAATCATGGCGGCGGCCCCTCCCGAAATGAAAGCCAAGGTGGAAGAGGGTCTGGTGAGAGCGGCCTATGAATGCGGTTACCATACAGGTTGCGGAATTATCACCTCCGACATATTCAACGATGTAGTTCTCCCGATGGTAACGGAAGGAGAAAAAGACATCCTGCGAGGCGCCTACGCGGCCTTTACCGCGTGGGGCTGGGCCAAATCGGGCATCGTGCAGCTTAAAGAGGGAGAAAAGATGGTAATCCGCGCCTTCGACTACTATGAAGCAGACAGCGGAGGCGAAGGTCTCAGGGGATACATGCTGCGCGGATTGAGCCAGGCGTTTTTTGATCTGGCCTACGCTGAGCCCTACCCGGACGGGATGGACACATACGTCTGCCGTCAGACCAAGGGGATAGAGGTAGGCGATCCCTATGGAGAATTCATAGTCACCAAAAAATGATCAATACCGTTGCTGACCGGGGATGAGCGTATTCAACCGTCATCCCCATTTTTCCCGAGAATACCTTGGAGTTATCCGTGGGCGACGACTTAATTGAATTCATTGACGGTCAACCGTTTTACACTGCGCTGAAAAACGCTGTAGAGATCAGGTGGAGCGGAATTCTCCGCGCTGTAAAAGATTCTGAACAAGTCGGTGTGGTTGTAATGAGGGACGGACATATCGCCTGGGCGGTAAGCAACGCCCAGACCGAGAACTTCGGCTCCTTTCTGGAACGCATGGGCATGGTGCCCAAGGAAAAACTCGATGAGGTAATCAAAAAGTACCGTTCACTGGGTAAATCAAAGAAACTTGGGGCATTGCTCGAAGAAGCGGGATTAATCTCACATGCCACCCTCAGGGAATGTCTCAAAGCCCATGTTCGCGCCGCCCTCTCCTCAATGATGCAGGATCCGGAGATTTTTTTGGAGGCCAGACATGGAGAGATGATAATCGACGCCAGTCTGGTATTTCTGCTGAGCGAGGTTCTGCAGGATTCAGTGGATAAATCACCAGAGGAATCCACAGAAGGTGAAGCGGCGTCTGAGGAGGATTCCGGGCCGGTTGACCGTCAAAGTAATGCCCTTCGCGCCCTGACGGCGCTTTCCGCCTTGCCCGGGTATCAATACTCCTTCGTAGCTGACATGTCCGGAGTGATTCATGCTCTTCATATGGGGGATGATGTACAGGTGGATGCCGACAACCTTGCCCCTCCGATTCTCCCATGGCTGAGCATCGTTTGCCGTAACACCCCGGAAATCAAGATGGGCAGGCTCCGCTTCACGTTTCTGGATTGTGATGCGGGATCCATATACATACGGATGATTGATGATGACAACAGATTTTTTCTCGCCGTGGCATGTGACAGGAACGCCAGGATGGGAGTTGCCATGCACAAGATATCCGAGACAGCCGAGGCTCTTGGCAAAGAAACAGAACACCTGAGTGACCATTATTGAATGCATGTACCCTGTTAACGGATTGGGGAGACAAAATGGCGAACATTCTTTCCATAGTAAGTTCAAAAGGCGGAACCGGAAAAACCACGGTTGCCCTGAATCTTGCCGTCGCTCTCGCTGAGGGCGGAGACTCCACACTGCTGGTCGATGTAGACCCGCTGGGGGCGGTCGGCTTTTCTCTTGCTCAAAGCGACACGGAATGGAAGGGACTTGCGGAGTACATAATGAAGCAGGGCGCCGTCGAAGAGGTCATCATGCGCACCAAGCTCCCGGGGCTTTCCTTATTGCCACGCGGCCGCCTGGATCCTCTGGATGTCTGCATCTACGAGGAATACCTCCATTCATCGCCCTCACTGAAGGAAATACTTGACGCAGTGAAGGATGATTTCCGCTACATCATTATCGACACCCCCTCGGGGCTCGGAATGATTACAAGGGCGGCCCTTTCCATTAGCGACTATGTTCTGATTCCGCTACAGGCGGAACCTCTGGCATTGCGCGCAATTTCACAGACTCTCCGGGTGCTCCAGCATGTAAAGGAAAACGAGAATCCCGCCCTGGAACTGATCGGTATCCTGGCCACCATGGTGCAACTGAATAAAGATGTTTCCTTCAATATCATGAATACCGTATGGGCATCACTGAGCAGAGTGCTGGACACTTACATACCCCGCGCCGATGTCTTCGGCATTGCGAGTGAAAAAGGCCTCCCGATCGGCTTCCTGCCGGGCAAGTACCCCCCCGAGGCCATAAGGTTCGAGTTGCTGGCCACGGAAATCAAAGGCATCATCCAGGGACTGGGTGGTGCGACAGGAGAAGTTGATGAAAGACCGCAGCGTGAACTCATATGATCTTAAACATGCGCAGGAGATACTGAACAAACTTGCCACTGCGCCGGCGCCTGCCCGGGTAACAGAGGTTACACAGGACACACCGGGCTTTTTGAGGTTATCAACGGATTCCCTGCCGCGTACTTCCCCGCAGACAAAGACATCTGAGGCGGATGTGCCCCGGGACACTTCCGACCCACACATGGAGATGACCCCTCAGAAGTTTACCAACTGGGAAGGATGTCTTACATGGTGCATTGGCCTTACGCGCGCGGAAGCGGCGTTTGTCGTCGACTCTCAAGGATTTATCATCGCATCCAGGGGAAGGGTGCCCGGATATGGATTCGAAGGAACCGGAGCCGAGATGGTCTGTTCCGTCGATCAACTGGAAAGAATAGCCCCTGATGCGGGAAAACTTATCTGGGTAGACCTTGATTTCGACAAGAGAAGGATCGCTGGATTCGTCACCCCTGAGCACAATGCGCAGTACTACGTAATAGGCATCATATCCCCGGAGCGGGCATATCATTCTGTAAAACAATTCATAACCGCTCAGATAATTGAAAACCTCCCGAATCTTGATTAACGAAAACCGGACTGCTCCCTCACCAAAGGGAGTGGTCCGGAACACGTAACACTCCTGTCGTCCTGGTCCCCCCTTTCCCCTTTTCTTCAACCAAGGACTTCCATCTGAACCTATATTCGGCAGTTGGAGTCATCCTTTGTTCACTCCCGATTCCCTTCTTCCGCTGCTCCAGGATTATTTCACAACAGCCGATGCACTACCCACCCCGGGTTCGGACAACTCCAGCCACCGTTTTCAGGATCAATCCTTTGCTCAAAACACCAAAACAACTGACGATGCGACAACCTTGAGGTACTGGCTCAGTGAAAATTAATTCTAAATCTTCGCAAAGCTCTACAAGAGAAAGACTGTTTTGCATTGTATAATTAAATAATAACGGTTCACAATTGCTCAGTATATTCGGCATAGTGCGGCACTTAAAACTGTTTGAATTAGTATGTTTCAGTTTTATTCTCTAACTTATGTCTATCATGAAAAGGGATTAGAAATATACTGCTTGTTGTAATGATAATTTTCAGTACACTATAAAAGTAGATAGCGTCAGAGCCTGATGCAGTTAAGTTTCCATTCTGATCTTCTCACATTCACAATCAATCATCAGGCACTTTATCTGCGCGTTCCTGTTGAGGCAAAATGGGGGAGGACATCAAAATGAGTTACTATGCGCACGTCAGAATATGGGAGCCGGTACAGAGAGCATCCAGAGCGACCAGGTACGAAATTACATTGGCTTCGGCCCTTATCGCACACGGACTGGGAGAAATTTCCGGATCAAGCACTGTCATGAACAGTGAAATGGAGATTGAATACATTGACGTCGAATTGATTTTGACGGATACGGAAAGATCTCTCGAAATGGTCAAAAACGTTCTGGAAGAAGCAGGAATAGCAGCAGGATCCGAAATACATTTCACTCGAAACAATCGCCCGGAAGTAATGCACATAGGCAGAAATGAAGGATTGGCCATATATCTGGACGGGATCGGCCTGACGGACGAGACATACGAAACCTGTTCATGCGATGGATTGGCGTTTCTGATCTCAAAGGCGCTTTCTTCGGTTAATGGAGAAATAAGAGGTTCCTGGGTAGGCCGCTCGGAAACCTCCATATACATTTACGGCCCAAACGCCGAGACCATGTTTTCCACCATCTTTCCGATCCTTGAAACATATCCTCTCTGCCAGAACGCACGCATAGTAATACGCCATGGAAATCCCAGGTTGAACCCCAGAACCGTGCGACTTCCGTTTCAAAATGATGTCGTGAAACCAAGGCAGGTGTTCTGGGGCAACGGGCAAGGAACAGGATAAGGAATTCCGACTTCGCCTTCCCCGGCCAATAGAACTCCGACCGGAAGAGGTACTCGCTGTCGATATTTTTTGCGCTGCGCCAGCATTGCCTAAATCAGGCTGAATGGTATACTTCCCCTCGATATTCGCGGACAAACCGCCATCTCGGGAGGGCCTGGAATGAACCGCAATGGAACTCCGTACACGTCGGGTCGCTTTTTCGTAAAACAAGGCGAGGAGGAGTCTTTCCTATCGGCTGTCGAAACAGTTGCGGACTGGACCATGGTAAACTTCCAGGCGGCTCAGGAAGTGACTCTGCTGCGTGATACCTCAAAAAAGGGCGGATTCATGACCCTTATTCACTGGGATAATGAAGAGGCCATCGAGACCTGGCGCGCAGATCCGGAATTCGGATACCACATGAGCCGGATCAGCGCCCATTGTGATTCCGTCGAGGTGTTTACCCTCCAGCGCGTGAAGCATTTCTCAAGACAGTAAATACTCATTTCCTGTCAACCGCATCAACAAGCGGCGCCATCAATTGCGCCATCTCCTTCATCAGACTCCGCATTTCTCTTTCACCGCTGTTCAGATGTTTTTTTGTTCAAATTCCATCCATATGCTGCTATACAAGAAACGGCAAATTAGCTTGCTGTAACCAGGATATCTCTTCTGCAAATCCAGCGCCTTCCCTCGACCGGAGCATCAATGGACTCAGTTCAGCCTGAAACCAGACCTTGCTTGCCTGATTATGAAATCCCCTCCAGGATCATCCGTGAATTCAACATTGCCCGGAGGCATGTCTCTTCATATCCTAAAGGACATCCGTTAGTCAGCGGTTCCTGTGAAAGGGTGGCTTCCCTGTTCAGAGAACTCTTCAACGATCGGGACGAGCTAACGATGGGAATAGCGAAGGATTCCCTTATCATCGACGGAATTTCATTCAATACCATCTCCCCATTTGCCCTGCATTTCGCGCGATCCCTTTTCTATCACCGGATTGCCGTCGTAACCTTCAAAAAGGGATTGACCGTAGATGAAATAGAAAAGTTCAACCACACCCTGGCTGAAAAAAGGGAAGACATCGCACTAAAGGGAGGAATTGAAAGGGTATTTCAGGAAGCGGGATTGACCAATCTGAATGTAAAGGAAATCAGTTACGATGGCATCAAAGTCATAGAGCATGCTTCCGGAAAGCAGGATTCGGTTGAAGGCTCAACAACTTCGCTGTGGGAAATGCTTGTAAAGGAACTCATGACGTGCGATCTCCATTCTTCCATCATGCCTCCCGACCAAGAATTTCTTGCGGAAGTCCTTCAAAATCAATCGTCTGAAAATCAGTTCCTGGGCATGGAACGCCTTGCCACTTTCATGGGGAAAAACGCGGCATTACAGCCCATGTCGTTTCAGGAGGCGGACGCTTTCAGTTGGATACTGGAGTTCGTCGGCAGACTCAAGCCTGACCTGAGAAAACATTTCATAGCCAGTGTCCTCGGAATTCTGGAAAACGATGAAGAAGCCGCGCGCCACATTCTCTCCGGCCTTCCACCTGAATTCGTCCCTGAACCGGCGAAATCACTGAATAATAATTCCAACGTCCCCTCCTCTCTGCTTATTAACGCGCTGGAAAACCTCTACGAATGCTCGATTTCCGAAAATGATGATAACTCCTGTCCGGATATACAGGATAATGTGTCCCGCGAAGAACTGTTATCAAAAATTTCCGTGATATTCCGGGAAACAAGAGAAGAAGAATTCATTCCGACCGATTATCTGGAGAAGCTCAAGGCATTGATCAATTACCGGGAGATTCCCGGCCCAAACGAAATCGACATACATGAATTAACCCGGACACTTTCCAGTGAAAGCGTCGAAACGGCGACCAGCGCCATCATTCTGGACAGCTTCCAGTTCGCGGCCGACGAACACATGGAAACGCTAACGGCCAGCCTCTTGGAACTCCGGCGTTTTTTTCTCGAGGTCGGAGACTTTCGGTCACTGGAAGACATGTATGACAGATTGACCAGATCCGGTTCTGAATCAACCAAGACGTTTCATTCACTGAAGGACAAGATTATTGTCACTTTCGAACTTGAAGACTTTACCGGAGAGGTGCTTTGTGGCCTGAAGCTATGGGGCAAGGCCAAATTCCAGGAGATCGGCTCATTAATCCAGAAAGTTGGTAAACCTTTCATAGATCCCATGCTTGACAGGCTGGCTGAAGAGGAAAACATCGCCATCCGAAGATTCTTCCTGGAACACTTAAGGAAAATGGCGCCTATGGCCAGGGAATCCGTGCTGGCCAGATTGGAGGACAAGCGTTGGTACTTCGTCAGAAATCTGCTCATCATCCTGCGGCATTCCATGGATCCGGGACTGACCGGGCATCTCCGCCAGGTGGCCGGCCATCCTCATCCAAAAGTCCGGCAAAAGGTTACGGAAATACTCCTCATTGTCGGCGATCCTGAAGGGGACAGGCTTCTGCTGAACGATCTGACCGGCAATAATCCCGCATTCAGGTTGCACGCAATACAGCAGGCTGAGAGAAGCTCGCATCCGGATGTAGCTGCCGCGCTGATGGGCATCCTGCAAAGGAAGGGATTTTCCCCGGAAGCATTGGCGGAGAAAAAGGCCTCCATACGCGCCCTTGCGGAATTGGGGGACGCAAAGGCCATACCCGTGCTGGAAAGGTTTATGAAAAAGTGGTTCCTTTTCCGCCATGCCCAGGCTATGGAGCTGAAAAAGGAGATAATACGGACACTTGTCAGGTACAGGGAAAAACGCGCCGTTGAACTTTTGCAACGGATTACGAAGTCAATGAATACCTCGCTATCGGCGCTGGCCTCTGCACAACTTTCGAGCATAAAGGAGCCGGAATGACCAACGAGCATTTGGATGATGTCCGAAACTTTATTCGCCACGTGGTATCCGCTATGTCCGGCGCCTTGCTTTACTCTCCGGAACACCCCCAGGTCCGTCGGCTGACGGAAGACGCCTTCTCCAATCTTCGCAAGACCTTTGACAGTCGGGACAAAGTCTCGCTCTTACTGATTGATGATGAACTGGTGTACAACAACACACCCGTTGAAGGCGGCATGTTCACGGGCAAACTGGCGCGCGCCTTCTCCGTAAATGGTATCGGACACATCGAGATATCACGGCAGGTTCAATTTGATGAGCTGAAGACGCTGATAACCGGCCTGGCGCAACAGGTTGAAGACGGCCAGGAGATCCGCTCATCGACAAACATCCGGCTTGGAATGCTGGATTTTCAACCGAAGATGACCGCCACAGGCGAAATGGATACGGACGCCGCCCCCGGACATATTCCGCTGAAGGAAATTCCGTTTTTTGAACAGCAATTATTTCTGGAGATTTGCGAAAATGTGCGCGGCAACAAAAGAATAGACATCTCTGGCGTCAACATGGTGGTCCGTTCGTGCATTCATTCTTTCAAGCAGACATCCGGCTCTTTTCCGGGCCTTGCTCCTTTACGCGCCCTGGATGATTATACCTTTACCCATTCAACCAATGTGTGCATACTCAATCTTTCCCAGGCCATGTCACTGGGGCTGGAAGGTCGTCTTCTTCATGAGATCGGCGTAGCCGGAATGTTGCATGACATCGGAAAAGTGTTCGTACCTGAAGAAATTCTGGCCAAACCCGGGAAACTGACCGAGAACGAAATGGATCTCATAAAACAGCACCCGGTGAGAGGAGCTCACTATATTCTTGATATTCCAAAAGCTTCCAGGCTTTCTGCGGTTTGCTGCTACGAGCATCACATGAAGTATGACGGCACGGGTTATCCAAGCGCCCGGGAAGGCTGGAGACAGAATGTCAGCAGCCAGATAACCGCTATTTCCGACTATTTCGACGCTCTCAGAACAAGGCGGGTCTATCGCGACGCACTGGACGCGACAACCGTCGGCGCAATGGTGCTGGAAAACAGCGGAACTTTCTTCAACCCTGTTCTGGCGCGGAATTTTCTGCGTACCCTGGTGAGTCGGCAGGCGGAGGCGTCTCCCGCGGAAAAGGACGAGAAAGAAAACCAGACTCCTGCGGCAATATTCATCGAGACCGGTCCGGTCACACCCGTCGATGCATCCTGAAGAAACTGTTGCCTTTATCCCCATCGATGCTATACTTCCCGCATTTTGCGGAGGCGACCAATGACCAGTACCATGACACCTGATTTTTCCTCATTTCACTCCAGGCTTTCCCCCGTTGCCCTTTCCTGCTTCAACGAACTACTGGACAATGCCCGCGACCTGCTGCGCCGCAACGGACCACAGAAGATTTACGAAACGCCTCTCGCGGCCATGATCGAAAAGTGCGGGGCTGAAGACAGCGAGGCCATCGCGCAATCAATCAGGGACATCATCGAGTGCAGGGTTCAGATACAAAAGGGCGATTTTTTATATTTTTGCACCTTTTTCTCCTCTGTCTGCATAGAAAGAGGGATGATAAAGTACGGCCTGCACCAGGAACTTCAGGATGTACTCCCATAGACAGACCTTTTTCGTCTCATCCCCCTTTAATCTGGATTCGGCGTTTCAGACATTCCTATTTGACCTTAACCGCCGAATCCGGGTTTATTCAGCCTGGGGCGAAAATGGGAGAGGATTGCCCACCAATCGTTGACTCAAGTAAATCATGCACCCTGAGAAGGGAAGTCAACTGTGACATAACAGACTCATCCAGTTATCTGCCCATCCTTGAACTTCTCGACACAGGAAGATATCCCATTTCACTTCCCATCCTTTGAATTCTTCTTTTTCTCCCGAACGGTGAGACTGGAGACACCGTCTATCAGACCCCCTCTTTGACGGCTATCTTTTTGGGTGATAAAGTTTCCTGGTATCAACCCAACAATCACAGGGACCTGCACATGAAAATATCAGCTGGATTTCTGTATATTACCGTGTTTTTTCTCACCACGGCAATAGTCAGCTCAACCCTTTTTTCCATTTCCCAGATGAAAGAAGAGGCGTTGCGCCAGGCAGCCGTGGCCCAGGAAGGCCATCTCAAGACATTTTGGGAACTGATGAAGTTAAAAGGCGGAGAATTCAGCGTCTCGGACGGAAAACTTCTGGCCGGAAAGTATGTAATCAACGGCAATTACGAATTGCCGGACAAGATCAAGGAGATATTCGGCGGCACAGCCACCATTTTCATGGGCAGGGTCCGTATATCCACCAACGTGCTAATGGCTGACGGCAGTCGAGCAGTCGGAACGATACTGGAAGGCCCCGCCCATGACTCGATCTTCAACAAAGGCAGACCTTACCGGGGTGAAGCATTGATTCTCGGCGTTCCCTACTTCACCGCCTACGATCCCATAAGAAATTCAAGGGGCGAGGTCATCGGCGCACTGTATGTGGGCGTGAAGAAGAGCGATTATTTTTCCACATATGACCGCCTCAAGATAAACCAGATCATCCTGGATATCGTTCTGATAGCATTCTTCGCCATACTCACTCTGATGCTGATTCAAATCCGAAAGAAATCCGAGATGTCTTTGCTGGAGAGCGAACAGCGTCTGAAGTCGATTCTTTACGGTTCACCAATCCCACAGTTCGTGATTGGCCGTAATCACAGGGTTTTATACTGGAATCAGGCCCTTGAGAAATGCACGGGTCTTTCTTCCCTGGAGATGGTAGGCACGATGGACCACTGGAAGGCCTTCTATTCAGGAAATCATCCCTGCCTCGCTGATGTGCTGGTGGACGGCAACCTGGAGGAGCTTGACAAATGGTACCACGGCAAGCACAGCCGTTCCGCTTTGCTGGAAGGCGCCTTTGAAGTGACTGACTTTTTCCCGTCTCTGGGCAAAGGTGGGAAATGGCTCTATGCCACGGCAGCCCTGGTGCGCAACTCAGCCAACGAGGTAATCGGCGCGGTAGAGACTCTGGAAGACGTAACCGCGAGGAAGGACACGGAAGAGTCTCTCCGTAGAAGCGAAGAAATGTTCCGGAACATGACCGCTTCAGCCATGAGTGGCATTATCATGATTGACCATGAAGCAAGGATTACCTTCTGGAACACCGCGGCCGAGCGTATCTTCGGCTGGTCGCATTCAGAGGCAATGGGAAAGGACGTCCACCGGTTACTGGCGCCAAGCTGCTACCGGGAAATGTCGGAAGCGGCTTTTCCCCGTTTCCGTGAGACTGGCGAAGGCGCGGTCGTAGGCAAGAACCTTGAATTGATGGCGCTTCGGAAAGACGGAGAAGAGTTTCCCATCGATCTGGCGTTATCCTCCATAAACCTCCAGGACCAGTGGCATGCCATCGGAATCATAAACGATATTTCCGACCGCAAACAGGCGGAGGACGAATTGCAGGAACAGTTGCATTTTCTGCAGGAACTCATTGATTCCATTCCAAATCCCATCTTTTTCAAGAATACTTCGGGCGCTTATCTGGGTTGCAACAAATCCTTCGAAGGGCTTCTGGGACTGAAAAAACCGGATATCATCGGTAAAACGGCATATGAAATCAATCCAGGAGAAGTAACCGGCGGCAACCACGCCGTTGACACGGTTCTATATTCATCAGGGGGCGTCCAGGTTTACGAGTCCTCAATGCTGGGCAGCGCCGGAATCCGGCAGGATGTTATTTTCAATAAAGCTGTTTTTACCAGAAAAGATGGGACACCTGGTGGAATCGTCGGGGTAATAATCGATATTTCCGAACGAAAACGTATGGAAAACGCCTTGAGGGAAAGCGAGGAAAGGTTCCGGCGTACCTTTGACCAATCACCCATCGGCGCCGCCATTGTATCTCTTGACTACCTGTTCCTGAGAGTAAACGCCGAATGGTGCCGCATAACGGGATACTCTGAACAGGAACTCCTTGCACTTCGTCTCCCGGACATCTCGCATCCAGATGATCTGGATACCGATCTTTTCATGAAAAGCAGACTTATAGATGGTGAGATCGATACATTTCAGATGGACAAGAGATATGTCCGCAAGGATGGAAGAACCATCTGGGCGAGACTGTCAGTCTGCCTGATCAAGGATGGCTTCGGGAGTCCCATCTACTTTCTTCCCATGATGGAGGACATAACCGAACGAAAAAAACTGGAGGAGGAGGTATTAAAGAATCAGAAGCTGGAGTCGCTTGGCGTACTTGCCGGAGGAATTGCCCATGATTTCAACAACCTGCTCACCGGTATTCTGGGAAACATCTCGCTGGCCAAGATGTATACGGAACCGGAAGGCAGGACATTCCAGAGGCTGGATGAAGCTGAAAAGGCATCGGAGCGGGCAAGGGATCTGACCTACCAGCTCCTCACCTTTTCCAAGGGCGGAATACCGGTAAAGACAGTTTGCGGAATATCAGAAATCGTCATTGAGGCCGCCACCTTCGCACTCACCGGCTCCAACGTGCGCTGCACATACGACATCTCCGAAGAGGTCCCGCCGGTTGAAGTGGATGAAGGGCAGATAAGCCAGGTGATTCACAATCTCGTCATCAATGCGGTACAGGCAATGCCGCATGGTGGAGATATTCGCGTTTCCGTAACAAATTCAATCGATGCCAACATGGATATTGATCAAGAAGGGAAATGGATACAAATATCCATCGCCGACCAGGGCGAAGGAATCAAGGAGGAACTCCTGCACAGGATTTTCGACCCGTATTTTACAACGAAACAGAAGGGAAGCGGCCTGGGTCTGGCAACGGTATACTCCATTGTCAGAAACCATGGCGGTTATATCGATGTGGAATCAAAGGTGGGCGAAGGGACCGTATTCCACATCTACCTGCCGGCTTCGGATGCCACGCCGCCAGCGGAAAAGATCATTACGCAGGTACCTGTAACGGGAGGCGGCAGGGTGCTTGTAATGGATGATGAAGAGATCGTGCGGGAGGTGGCGTACGAGCTTCTGAGCGCCCTCGGATATTCAGTGGAGGTCTGCAGTGACGGAGTTCAGATGCTGAGCCTCTATCTGAAGGCTAAAAAAACGGGAAGACCGTTCGACATCGTCATCATGGATCTGACCATTCCGGGGGCAATGGGAGGAAAGGAAGCCATGAGTTCCCTGCTGAAAATGGACCCGGATGCAAAGGGGGTAGTATCCAGTGGATACAACAACGATCCAATCCTCGCATCATACCGTCAGTTCGGTTTCGTGGGAGTTGTGCCGAAACCCTTTACCGTAAATGAACTGGCTGAAGTCCTGTATTCAGTATTGAACGACCATAGCGGAAACGGGAAAGAGCGGCATCATACGGAATGACCCGCTGGAAGGCGCCGATGTGAGTTCAGAAGGCGCCATCTGAAAACATGAAAACAAGTTAACCCGGCAGCCTGCCCAGGCGCTTCTCAAACAACCTCGTCAGACTTTCAAGGTGAACCTTTTCTTCAGCGGCCAGCAGATTGAATATGGATCGGACCTTTTCTTCTTCAAACCGCTCCCGCATATGGCTGAACCGGTCATATGCGCTGCTTTCAAGGGAAATCGCCAGTTCCAGGATATCCTTGATATCCCTATTTTCAGCCCAGGAAAGGGCCTCGGCCAACCACATCCCCCCTTCCATAAACTGCTCTTCAGGAAGAAGATTCAATATTCTCGAAGGGAAATCCGCCCCAGGTTCGTTTCCCGAAGACTCACCGTATAGCTTGAGAAGTGCCTTTCCATGCTGGTGCTCGGCGGCCGCCAGAGTCCTGAACAGGATTGCCGCTTCATCTCCGTCACGAACCGCGGCGATTTCCAGAAAAAACAGCCTGGTTCCCTCTTCCATCAACCAGGCAATGGCGAGAATCTCCTGGACAGAAGCAGCGGATCCGAACCAGAGCATTCCAGCTTCCGGCAAACCATCAACAACGCCTCCTCTCCAGACGCGGATCCCTCCTTCCATGTCGTATACCTCGGCAAACCCCGCCCTGACCAGAATAGAGACAGCGGCCCTGCTCCGCAGCCCTGACGCGCAATAGACGATAATGGGTTTCCGGGGATCCAATTCTCCAAGCCGGTCGGGAAGCTCATCCAGAGGGATGAGCCTGGAACCGGGCAGGTGCCCGCTCAGATATTCGTCCGGCCGGCGCACATCAACGACGGAAAAACGGTCCGGAGAGCGGTCACCGATAAAATCCCTGATTTCACCGGGAGTCATGGAGTCAGCATTGCGGAAAAATTTCGTAAAATTCAACTTTGACTCCTTTCCGGCGCCATTAGCGGCTATTCCAGGGACGAGTACGGCGATATCCGAATCCTGCGTCTATTTTCTCCGGCCGGCGTCAACCATCCTGATGATTTCGTCGGTGAGGTCTTTTGCCTCAACGCTTTCGGATGAATAGAGAAGATCCTTCTTAATCACCACGGCTGCGAGACCATTCGCCTTTCCATAGTTCGAGGCGGAATCCTCAATGGATTTATAAAGGTCCGCCAGCAACTTCTCCTGACTCTCCCTGACGTCTTTTTCAGCCTTTGTGACAAGCTTCCGGTATTCATCGACCCTCTTCTGAAATTCCTTCGCCTTTGCCTCCCGCTCCTTCGGAGACAGGGTGGAAATCTGCGACTCAATGGCCTTCTTCTGTTTTTCCAGTTGCTTTTCCTTCGCCGCAATCCGGGAACGATACCTCTCCGTTCTAGACTTGACTTCCTTGAGCGCCGCTTTGCCCAGGACCGAATCACTGGCAACCTTCGTCATATCAACGTAGCCTATCTTAACGGTTTGCTCCGCCTTTGCCTTGATGGCTGGAGCCGGTTCCTCTTTTTTGGGCGGCATGGGCGATGCGGTCTCAACAGCTGATTTTTCAGCCGGGATCACAGTCTTCATATCAGGAACCCGCGGGTCCTCGGCTGCATGGACCGAAAAGGCCGCTAACGCGAAAAAAACGGGAACCGTTACTGTGAGGAAGCACTTTTTCATGGAAATACCTTCTTTCCTGGAACGAGGCGCAACACCCGGTTCCGATCGGTTGATGATGTAAATGCCATAAGAATAAATCTTTTACCGTGATTAGGCAAACAAAGAAAATCCGAAAGGACGCCTGTAAGCCGAAGCCGTCAATGATCGACGCGGCGGCCGGTGAAAAAATTTCTTTACAATCCGCCAGAGGTTAATATATATTTCCCGTTCACGGAGAGATGTCCGAGCGGCTGAAGGAGCACGACTGGAAATCGTGTGT
>CAZHVY010000026.1:0-54835 GCA_964536305.1 uncultured Geobacter sp.
GCCAAATTGCTGATCGATAAATTAAGATGTTAAAGAGATATATGTCGTAGTAGTACTAAGAGCTTGTTCGTAAATATACATTCCGGTCTCCCCAGCCGCCTACCATTACATCCCCAGCAAGAACCGCATTCCAAGGATATATTCCTGTGCTATGAAGGCTGCATGGGTAGAGCCGACCATATCCTTGGTAAGAGGATCAGTAAGCTATGCCCGATTAAAGCTCTCAGGCGCTTGGTGGCTGGAGGAGAACGGCAACGACATGCTCCGGATACGCTGTGCGATTTATAACGGAACCTTCGATACGGTGTTCAAATCCTATGTCGAGAATAGAAACCGCGAAATACAGTCTTGGTAACAAACGGGCAATACTCCCAGCTGAACCTGATATTTGCCGCACCATCTGTGACATCAAGGCCAGATAGGCTTCATAGTCATCGTCATGAAAAAAAGTCTGTTGTCGGAGGTTGCCGCGTTGCGTGATGGAGTGCGGAAGTCCAGGGGGCTATTACTCGTGCTATGCGCACCATCGGGAGACAATACCATAAGCGAATTCGAAGTCAAAAAAATATACTTTCATCAGAATTCCTTCACCAGAATTCCTGCCTCCTGCATAGTCCCCCCTCCTGCATCTGGTAGCGCATGGCTTTCCTCCCGTTATTATTTCGGAATTCGCTGTGGCGAATATTACGGATTTCGCGGAACGATAATAAAATTGTTTATTAATGTCAACAAATATGATAATTCATTAATAACATATGAAGATGCACGTCCTGAAGTGGGTCATGCAGACCGTCGATGCAGATTCTGGTTCGGAGATGATAGAAGGATGTAACGGTATTTCAGTTGGTGGTGTGATTGTATAAATCAGGGGAGGAGATAAAAATGGGGAAAGAGTAGGGGTGGCGGAAAAACGGCCACCCCCTTTTGCTTTAGCGCCTGCTGCGAGATTTTCTCAGATAATCTTGTTCAGAGGGTATTCGATAATCCCTTCGGCGCCGTTCTTCAGGAGTTCAGGGACGATCCTTCTCACCTCTTTTTCATTCAGGACGCTTTCAATGGATACCCAGTCCGTGTTGTAGAGGCTGGATACGGTAGGGAAGTTGAGACTGGGCAGGACCTTGATGATCTCATCCAGTCTGTCCTTGGGCGCGTTCAGCTTTATACCCACCATGTTTTCCGCTTTAAGCGCGGATTGCAGGAGCGTGGTGATCTGCTGGATTTTCTCACGCTTCCACGGGTCGTCCCAGGCATCCTTGTTGGCTATGATGATGGGATTGGAGGTCATCATGGTTTCCACGATACGCAGTCCGTTCGCCCTGATGGTGGACCCGGTCTCGGTGACCTCGACGATGGCGTCACACAGGCCTTCCACGACCTTTGCCTCGGTGGCGCCCCAGGAAAACTCGACGCTCACCGGTATGTTCCGTTCCGCGAAATATCTTTTCGTGAAACCGACCAGTTCCGTCGAGATGGTCTTTCCCTTCAGATCCGCCGCGCATTTTACGGGGGAATCCTGCGTCACCACCAAGACCCATTGGGCAGGTCTGCGGGAAACCTTGGAGTAGATCAGATCGGCAACCGTCACCACATCGGAATCGTTCTCCATGACCCAGTCCCGTCCGGCTATGCCCACATCGATGGTGCCCTTTTCCACGTACTTGCTCATCTCCTGGGTGCGGATCAGGTTGCATTTCATTTCATCGTCATCGATGGAAGGAAAATAGCTTCTGGAGGAAAGGGTGATATTCCATCCGGCCTTGCGGAACAGTTCTACGGTCGCGCTTTCCAGGCTCCCCTTGGGTATGCCGAACTTGAGCAGATTATTCATTTTTTGTATACCTCGTCCGGATTGAACAGGGGATTGGAGTGCTCCACCCACTGGTCGCCTTCACGCTTGACATAAAAACAGCTGCGGTTGCCCGTATGGCATGCGGCGCCGCCGTGCTGCTTCACCTTTATCAGAATTGAATCCGCGTCACAGTCGGTGTATACCTCCATCACCTCCTGAACGTTGCCGGACTGCTCGCCCTTCATCCAGTATTTGTTGCGCCTCCTGCTGAAAAACCATGTCTTGCCTGTTTCAAGGGTCAGGTTCAGTGTCTTTTCATCCATGAAAGCCAGCATCAGAACCTCGCCGGTTTCATGGTCCTGGATTATGGCGGGGACCAGTCCCCCCATTTTCTCGAAATCGATCTTGATCATTGAACAACCTTTCTTTGTCAATTTTACGAAAAAAAGAGTTTTCTTTCATACACCGGCCGACGGCAATCTGTCAATCCCTCGTCCCGACACAAAAAAAAGCTTGCATTTTTCAATAGTCACATGGTAAGAATTGCCCATAACTTAATGTTCACCCTAAAAAAGTGAGCTCCTCCGGCTCGCTTTTTTTGTTTTCAGACGAAATTATCCAGGGATAGTCATGGACGTAAAAGAACAGGTTGAGGCGCTGGCGCGGCCAATTACCCTCTCTCTCGGGTTGGAACAGGTAGAGGTTGAATACAAGCGGGAGGGCCGCCAAATGGTGCTCAGGCTCTATATAGACAAGCCGGGTGGAGTTTCCCTTGACGACTGCGCGGACGTCAGCAGGGAGATTGCCGCTGTGCTTGAGGTGGATGATGTCATACCCGGCAGATACACCCTTGAGGTCTCGTCTCCGGGGCTGAACCGACCTCTCAAGACGAGGAGTCATTACGAGGCATATGCGGGACGGCTTGTGAAAATAAAGACCTTCGAGATGTTGCCGGACGATGCGGGCAATCTTCGCAAGACCTTTCTGGGAGAGCTGCTTGGCATGGAGGGAAACATGATCCGGCTAAAGCTTCGCGAGGGGCAGACTGCGTCTATCCCCTTGTCAGCGGTTGCCAAAGCCCACCTGGAATTTGAGATTTAAAAAGTCTTGCCGACATCGCCGTGAACCGGGCGGCGGCTGTCACAACACATTTTTTGAGGAGAATCGGAAGTGGACACCACCTTTAACCTTAAAAATACCATTGACCAGATCGTCAAGGAAAAAGGCATCGACAAGCAGATAGTGTTGGATGCCCTTGAGCAGGCCGTTCTGTCCGCGGCCAACAAGAAGTATCGTAATACCCGCGATCTGGAAGCCCATTTCAACGAAGAGATCGGCGAAGTCGAGCTCTTCGAATTTGTTACCGTGGTGGATGAGGTCCAGGACTCCTACAAGGAAATCGATCTGGAGGAAGCCCGCGAGGTTGACCCTGACGTAGAAATAGGCGATTCTCTGGGGATGAAGATGGACGCAAGCGACTTCACCCGCATCGCCGCACAGACCGCGAAGCAGGTAATCATCCAGAAGGTCCGCGAGGCTGAGAGAGAAACCATATATAACGAGTTCATCGAGCGGAAGGGAGATCTGGTAAACGGTATTGTGCGACGATATGAAAAGGGCGAGCTTATCGTAGACCTGGGACGCGCGGAAGCGATTCTGCCGCAGAATGAACAGGCGCCGCGGGAAGTATATCGCCAGGGAGATCGCATCAAGGCCCTTATCACGAGGATAGAGATGACGGGCAAGGGGCCGCAGATAATCCTTTCACGGGCCAACCCGGCCATGCTCGCGAAGCTTTTTGAGGCGGAAGTCCCTGAGATTGCGGAAGGTATTGTCGAGATCAAGGGAGTTGTCAGGGAAACCGGAAGCCGCGCCAAGATTGCGGTCTATTCCCATGAAAGCAACGTTGATCCGGTAGGCGCCTGTGTGGGCATGCGCGGCGCCCGTGTTCAAAACGTGGTTTCCGAGTTGCGCGGCGAGAAGATTGACATTATTCCCTGGTCTGAAGACATCGCCCGGTTCGCGTGCAATGCCCTGGCGCCGGCCGTTGTGTCAAAAATCTACATCGATGATGAAAACCGGGCCATGGAGATCATCGTCGCGGATGATCAACTTTCCCTGGCTATCGGCAAGAGGGGCCAGAACGTGCGTCTCGCGGCCAGGCTGACCGGGTGGCGGATTGACATTAAGAGCGAGGCCCGGGCGGCGGAGGCTGAAATGCTCCAATACTCTTCATATGACGGCGCCCAGGTCGAGGCCTCTGAAGAAAATGCGCAGGTGAGTGAAAACGCCGCGGAGGGAGCGACGGAGGCCTCAACGGAGACATTGCCGCCGGAAAATGAAGAGAATCAAGCCCCACCAGAGGAGGCGCCGAGCGAGTAGCCCATGACCAAGGCAATACCCCGAAGGACCTGCGTCGCTTGCCGTCGTACCTGCGAGAAAGAGGAGCTTATCCGTTTTGTTCTTTCACCTGACGGTGTCCTGGTTCCCGATCTTCTTAAAAAACTTCCCGGACGTGGCGTTTACACATGTCCAAAGGAATCGTGCATTCGCCAGGCATGCGAGAGAAAGAGCTTCTCAAGGGCGTACGCGAAAGAAGTCACGGGCGCCGATGCCGGCCTTCTGCGGGATTGGATTATAAAGGCTATGGAAGACCGGATTGCTTCATATATATCCCTGGCCAACAAGGCGGGAAAGGTTGTCTCGGGAAGCGATATGGTCGCTGAGAGCATCAGAAGAAACGGGGCCGGACAGGGGCTTGTCCTTATTGCGTCCGACGTCTCGGATGATATCGGCAGAAAAACAAGAGGATTGGCGGCCCAGCACGGTGTGGAATCCTTTGCAATATTTGATAAAGACAGATACGGCGCGCTTCTTGGAAAAGGAATGAGAAGCGTTCTGGCCGTGCAGGGACAGGGGTTCTCCGAAAAATTGAAGATGGAAATTGAAAGATACAGGAACTTCTTGAGAGGGGAGGGATGTGCCGAATGAACAAGACCCGCGTACACGAACTGGCACAAAAAATGGGTGTTGACAACAAGGAATTGATCGCCAGACTGAAGGCTGCCGGAGTGGAGGTGAACAGTCACATGGCTGTTGTAACAGATGAAGATATTGCGAAGCTCACTCCGGTTACACCGACAGTGAAAGAATCCTCTCAGGAAGAAGTAAGGGTGAAACCAACCGTTATACGCCGACGTCCGAAACACGTGGAAGAACCCGTTGTCCTCAAGGTCGAAGAACCCGTCCGGGAGGCTCAACCATCCGCCGACGCGGAAGCAGCGGCGGATCTTCCGGAAGAACCAAAGACGGCCAAGGTAAAACCTGAAGAGCCAAGGCGTGAAGAGGCGAAACCGGAAGAATTGCAACAGGAGAAGGTGAAGCCTGTTTCTGACATTCCCGTGGAGCCGAGTGAAGCCGAAGAAAAGCCCGTCGAACCTTCGAAGGTCGAAATAGCCAGGGCGCCCGAACCCGAACGGGCGGAGGCTGTTTCCGAGTCAAAGCCCCCGGCGATGGAGGAAATTCCCTCACCGCCCAAGGAAACAAAGCCGGAGCCGGAAAAACCTCTGCCGGGAAGGGCGCGCATCATCGGCAGAGTCGAGATTCCGGTCCCTCAACCGAGGCAATCTCCTCGCACCATGCAACGTCAGCCTTCACCCCGTCCGACACCGCCCGTTCAGGAAAGACATGTCTCACAACCGGCGCCCGTGCCACCTCCTGTCCCCGTTGATGACAGAAAAAAAGGGCGCAAGGGCAAGGAAGCGATTCCCGTCGAACCGGAGCGGGGCGCCAAGAAGGGAACAGCGACCGCTGGAAAGAAGAAAGACGCTTTCAAGAAAGTGGAAATAATAGAGAAGCGTGAAAGGGTCTTCGAACCTGTGCTTCGACAGGGCAAGGGGAAGAAGAAGGATAGGGACAAAGGACGCGGCGCCGAGACGAGGAAGACGGAGATTACCGTTCCCAAGGCCATAAAGAGGATTATCAAGATCTCGGAAAGCATCACGGTAGGCGAGCTGGCGAAGAGGATGAGCGCCAAAGCCAACGACCTGATCCGAGCACTTATGAAGATGGGGTTCATGGCGACCATCAACCACCCCCTCGATTTCGAGACCGCCAGCATTATTGCTACCGATTTCGGTTATGAAGTGGAGAATGTGGCCATGGATGTGGACGAAATCCTTGAGGCCGCACCGGACAATCCAACGGATCTCCTCAAACGTCCGCCCGTGGTTACAATCATGGGTCATGTCGACCACGGCAAGACATCCCTTCTGGACGCCATCCGGGCAACCAACGTAATCGCCGGTGAAGCCGGCGGAATCACACAGCATATCGGCGCCTATGACGTGGAGTTGAGCGGAAGGAAGATAACGTTCCTCGACACTCCCGGTCACGAGGCCTTCACCGCAATGCGAGCCAGGGGGGCAAGCATTACCGATATCGTCATTCTTGTGGTTGCCGCCGACGATGGTGTCATGCCCCAGACAAGGGAGGCCGTCAATCATTCAAAAGCAGCCGGCGTGCCCATTATCGTCGCGGTCAACAAGATCGATAAACCAGAGGCGAAACCGGAGAGGGTGAAGCAGGAGCTCATGGAGTTCGGCCTGGTATCCGAGGAATGGGGAGGCGATACCATCTTTGTCGAGGTGTCCGCGAAGAAGCGCCTGAACGTGGAATCTCTTCTTGAGATGGTGCTTCTGCAGGCGGATGTCATGGAGTTGAAGGCAAACCCGAACAAACAGGCCAGAGGCACAATCATCGAGGCCAAACTGGACCGGGGCCGCGGCCCGGTTGCAACGGTGCTCGTACAGGAAGGAACCCTGAAAGTGGGTGACTATTTTGTCTCCGGCGTACATTTCGGCAGGGTCCGGGCGATGCAGAATGACCGGGCGGAAAAGGTAATGGCTGCCGGCCCCTCCAAGCCGGTCGAGGTAATAGGACTCACCGGCGTCCCCGACGCGGGCGATACCTTTGTGGTCCTGTCCGATGAGCGGCAGGCCAAGGAAATCGCCATGCACCGCCAGCAGAAGATACGTGAGACCGAACTGGCGAAGACGAGCAAGCTCTCCCTCGAGCAGTTGTACGAGAAGATGCAGAAGGGCGAAGTAAAAGAACTGAATGTAGTGGTGAAAGGCGACGTTCAGGGATCCGTGGAGGCGGTTTCTGAGTCTCTCCGTAAACTGTCCACTGATGCCATTCGTCTCTGTGTCATCAACTCTTCGGTTGGAGCAATCACGGAAACGGACGTCAACCTCGCTACCGCAAGCAATGCCATTGTTCTCGGCTTCAATGTCAGACCGGAAGTAAAGGCCTACGCCCTGGCGGAGAAGGAGGGGGTTGATATACGCCTTTACAACATCATCTATGATGCGGTGGACGATATCAAGAAAGCAATGGAGGGTCTCCTTGAGCCGACCCTGAAGGAGAAATATCTGGGCAGGGCCGAGATTCGCGAGGTGTTTTCCGTGCCCAAACATGGAAATGTCGCCGGTTGTTATATCCTTGACGGTAAGATGCTGAGGAATTCCCAGGTGCGTCTCCTCAGGGACAATATCGTCATCTATGAAGGGAAAATGGCCAGCCTGCGCCGCTTCAAGGACGATGTAAAGGAAGTGGCGTCCGGATATGAATGCGGTATCTCTCTTGAAAACTACAATGATATCAAGGTTGGCGATATTATAGAGGCCTTCGAGATAGAAAAAGTAGCGGCCACGTTGTAACAACGAGAGGTGTCATGACAGTAAAAAGAGCCGAAAAAGTAGCGGAGGCTATCCATGAGATAGTCTCCGCGCTGCTGATAAAAGGAGTCAAGGACCCGCGAATCGGTTTCACAACCATAACCGGAGTCAAGTTGTCGGAAGATCTGCATCTCGCGACCATTTATTTTACCGTTGTCGGAGATGAGGAAGAAAAAAGGGCCGCGGCAGAGGGTCTGAACAGCGCGCGGGGATTTCTGAGGCGGGAATTAAGCAAGAATTTACGCATGCGTTATGTCCCGGATTTATTATTCCGCTATGACGCGTCCCTTGACTATGGACGTCGCATCGATAATCTTCTGGATCAGATAACAGGCGCGGAGCATGATGATTCCACAAATAATCAATGAAATAGAGGCCAACGGTTCTTTTCTCGTTACGACCCATGAAAACCCGGATGGCGACGCAATAGGCTCGACCATGGCGCTCGCCTCGTTTCTCCGCTCATTGGGCAAGGATGTAACGATATACTACTGCGACCCGCTTCCCGACAACTACCGTTTTCTTCCCCTTGCATCATCCGTTGCGACTTCCATTCCGGAGCGGGAATTCGAAGTCTGCTTCATTCTCGACGCCGGAGAGTTGAAACGGGCGGGCGAGGCCTTTGTCGCCTTTCCTGGAAAAGGGAAGATAATCAATATCGATCACCATCCCTACGGTGAGCCGTTCGGTCATCTTAATCTGGTGGATCCCAATGCTTCGGCCACAGGGGCCATCATTTACCGCATCATTAAAAGCGCCGGATTCGCCATTGATTACGACATGGCGCTGTGCATATATACTGCCATCGTGACTGACACCGGCTCCTTCCGCTACTCAAATGCCGATCCCGAGGCATTCCGTATAACCGGTGAACTGGTAGAACTGGGTATTAATCCCTGGTTTGTCGCGGAAAGGCTTTATGAAAGCCAGCCTCGCAAGCGCCTGGAACTCCTTGCCCTGGCTCTTTCCACCTTGACAGTCTCTAAAAAGGGAGATTTCGCGTCAGTTACCGTTACCTTGGATATGTATAAAAAGACCGGCGCAGGCGCCGATCTGACCGACGGATTCGTCAACTACCCCCGGTCCATTCACGGTGTCGAGGTGGCGATCTTTTTCAGAGAGGTAAAAGAAGGCCTTGTCAAGGTTGGTTTCCGCTCGAAGGGTAAGGTTAACGTCTCCGCCCTTGCCGCAGCCTTCGGGGGCGGCGGTCACCATAACGCCGCCGGTTGCATGGTCAATGGGACCATCGACGAGGTAAAAACAACAGTGTTTTCCCATCTGGAAAGCGCATTCTGACCGATGAACGGATTCCTCGTTATCGATAAACAGCCAGGAATGACCTCCCATGATGTTGTTTCCAGGGTCCGCGCTATCCTCAGACAGAAAAAGGCCGGACACACCGGCACCCTGGATCCCTTCGCAACCGGCGTTTTGCCCCTGGCCCTTGGAGAGGCCACCAAGGCGATTCCGTTCCTTGATGAATCTATCAAGGAATATCGGGCAGTCATGTGTCTTGGTATCTCCACCGATACCCAGGATCGCACGGGAAACGTCCTCAAGCAATCGCCTTGGAACAATGTGTCAAACGAGTTCCTTCTTGCGGCAATCCATAAGTTCAAGGGGATTCTGAAACAGACCCCGCCCATGTTTTCCGCTGTAAAAAAGGACGGCATTCCGTTGTATCGGCTGGCGCGAAGGGGTGAGGACGTTGAAAGGACGCCCCGGGAAATCACTGTGCATGATATCTCCATTGAGTCAGTAGAAATGCCTTTCGTAACCTTTACCGTCGCCTGTTCCCGAGGCACATACGTGCGCACTCTTGCTTCGGACATGGGAGACGCCATTGGCTGCGGCGCTCATCTGGTTGAGCTGAGAAGGCTTCGCAGCGGTTCTTTTACACTTGACAGCGCCGTCTCGCTGGACAGATTGAACACCTTGCGGGAAAACGGCGGGCTTGAGAAGGTCCTGCTGTCTCCATACAATGCGCTGTCGCATTTCGGGGATGCCAGCCTCACGGAAGCCGGGGCGAAGAAGGTGAGGCATGGAATCTCACCCTCAATGGATGATTTTTCAGCTTTTCCCCATGAATACCACGGGCGCTGCCGCATGTTGAGATTGTCATCCAATGGAAGACTGCTGGCCGTTGCCTCATACGATCCAGCTACGGATTCGGACAACAAGAAAACCTTTTGTCTTTTAAGGGTTTTTTCCTAGGTTTTCCTTTACATGCAAGCTCATATATGGTAGAAATTATTGCCTTCGCCATACACAGGAACAGTGTCATAACTGACTTCATTTTTAACATGAAAGGAGGTGTGCCGAAATGCTGGTAACGGACAAGAAGCAGGAAATCATCAATACACATAAGCGTCACGAGAATGATACTGGTTCTCCTGAAGTGCAGATAGCGATTCTCACTGAGAGAATCACGTATTTGACTGAGCATTTCAAGATTCACAAGAAGGACCATCACAGCCGCCGCGGTCTTCTCAAGATCGTCGGACAGCGCCGACGGTTGCTTGATTACCTGAAAAGCAAGGACGTAGAGAGATATCGGGCAATTATTGAAAAGCTTGGAATCAGGAGATAGAAAAAGGCAGTATATCTCTGCTGTGCCGGGATATATTGCCTTTCTTATTATGGAACGGGCTTGAAGCCCGTTCGTTTTTTTTTGTTGGGGGCGCGGGTAATTTTACCAATGGGCCGCACTGTCGGCTTTTTGGTGATCTTATCGACGGCCCCAACAGACAACAAGAATCTGGAGGCTGAGGAAAAATGAAACACACGGTAGAAGCTGATCTGCAAGGAAAACAGATCATCATAGAGACGGGTTGGATGGCCAAACAGGCAAACGGTTCAGCGCTGGTGAAAAGTGGTGACACCATGGTGCTGGTAACAGCGGTTGCGGCGAAAACCGCCCGTGAGGGGCAATCATTCTTTCCCCTTACGGTAAACTATCAGGAAAAGGCATACGCGGGTGGAAAGATCCCCGGCGGTTTCTTCAAGCGGGAAGGGAGGCCTTCAGAAAGCGAGACGCTGATTTGCCGTCTCATCGACAGGCCGATCCGTCCTCTCTTTCCTGAGCATTTTCTTAATGAGACCCAGATTATGGCAACCGTCATCTCCGCGGACAAGGATAATGATCCGGCGATGCTTTCCATTGTCGGCGCATCCGCCGCCCTTGAGGTCTCTGACATACCTTTCCTGGGGCCTATTGCCGGGGTGAAGGTGGGCAGGGTCGACGGCAGATTCATCTGCAATCCTTCCGCTGAGGAACTGGAAAAAAGCGACATGGAGATTGTGGTGGCCGGCAGCAGGGATGCTGTAATCATGGTTGAAGGGGGCGCGGCCATAGTCTCCGAACAGGACATGCTTGACGCGGTTTTCTTCGGACACGAAGCCCTGCAACCCCTTATTGAGGCCCAGGAACGTCTTCGCGGACTCGCGGGTCAGCCAAAGCGGGAGGTTGTCGCTCCTTTGGTCGATGAAGAACTGAAGGCCAGGGTATTCGACCTGGCCGGCGCCAGGATCAATGACGCAGTCAGGATCAAGACCAAGATGGAACGCAGGGATCAACTGGCGGCCATCGAAGAAGAGACTCTTGCGGCGCTTCTCCCGGAATACGAGGGCCGTGCATCTGAAGTATCCGGTTTTATCTCCGATTTGGAATATCAACTTGTGCGGGAGCATATTGTGAAAGACGGGGAGCGTATCGACGGCAGGGATACGAAAACCGTCCGCAAGATTACCCCGGAGGTGGGGCTTCTCCCCCGCGCCCACGGCTCATCCCTTTTCACCAGGGGAGAGACCCAGGCTCTGGTGGCGTCTACCCTGGGCACATCCATTGATGAGCAGCGCATTGACTCCCTTTATGGTGAATCAAAGAAAAGGTTCATGCTTCACTATAACTTTCCACCCTATTCCGTCGGTGAAACAAGCATGCGACTGGCGCCTGGAAGGCGCGAAGTTGGTCACGGCATGCTGGCGGAAAGGGCGCTTGAACGGGTTCTTCCTTCCTTTGAAGAATTCCCCTATACCGTCAGGATTGTTTCTGACATCCTGGAAAGCAACGGTTCTTCTTCCATGGCGACGGTTTGCGGAGGTTCCCTGTCACTGATGGATGCCGGAGTTCCGGTTAAGGCGCCGGTGGCGGGCATTGCCATGGGGCTCATCAAGGAAGGTGATAACGTAACAATACTGACGGACATCCTTGGTGACGAGGATCATCTGGGCGACATGGATTTCAAGGTGGCGGGCACGGCGGAAGGGGTTACCGCTCTGCAGATGGACATCAAGATAACCGGGGTTACCAGGGATATAATGCGGAGAGCCCTTGAGCAGGCTCGCGAGGGAAGGCTCCACATCCTCGAGAAGATGTCTGAAGCTCTGTCGGAACCACGCGTGGAAATGTCTCCGTACGCGCCCAGGATTACTACCATCTATGTCAAGACGGACAAGATCCGCGACGTAATCGGTTCGGGAGGAAAGAACATCCGCGGCATCACCGAGGCAACCGGCGTGACTATCGATATAGAAGACACAGGAAAGATCAATATCGCCAGCCATGACATGGCTGCCTGCCAGCAGGCAATCAAGATGATCCGGGATCTGACAGCCGAGGCGGAAGAAGGAAAGCTCTACATGGGCACGGTCAAAAAGGTTATGGACTTCGGCGCCTTTGTCGAGATATTTCCGGGCACTGACGGACTTGTTCATATTTCCGAACTGGATAACGAACGCGTCAAGAACGTCGGCGACGTTCTGCGTGAGGGAGACAAGGTGCTGGTGAAGTGCATCGGCATCGACAAGCAAGGCAAGATCAAGCTGTCACGCAAGGAAGCCCTTGGCGCTTCCCTGCCCGCATAATGTCCGATTCCAGGTGCTGGTAATTGGCTTTTTCAGGTGTATAGTTACGACATGATTACCAAATCCACACTACAGAACGGAATAAGGGTGGTAAGCGAGTCCATCCCCCATTCCCATTCAGTTGCTATCGGCATCTGGGTTACCAACGGGTCCCGCCATGACAGGCGGGACCTGAACGGCATCGCCCATTTCATAGAACACCTGTTGTTCAAGGGGACCAAGAAACGTTCTGCGCTGGACATCGCCCGCGAGATTGACTCCGTGGGCGGCGTCCTGAACGCTTTCACATGCAGGGAATATGTCTGTTACTATGCAAAGATCCTGAACGATTCCCTTGACAAGGCCGTTGAACTCCTCTCCGACATCTTTTTGAATTCCACTTTTGACACATCGGAAATCGAGAAGGAACGAAAAGTCATCCTTCAGGAAATCCGGATGATCAGAGATTGCCCTGACAGTTATATCCACGAACTGTTCTGTCAGAGTTTCTGGAAGAGTCACCCTCTGGGCATGTCCATATCCGGAACGGAGGAGAGCGTCACCAGGCTGACCAGGGATATTCTGCTGCATACCAGGAACGAGCGCTTCAGGTCCGAAGACATCATTATCGCGGCGGCTGGAAAGCTGTGCCATACCGAACTGACCTCTCTCCTGGAAGCCCTTTTCTCGGCTGTGGAAGAAGGGGCCTGTCCAAAAGAGCCCGGCCTTCCTGTATGTGAGAAACGGATAGAGATCATCAGCAAGGACCTGGAACAGGTTCATCTCTGCATCGGGACAAAGGCCCTTCCCCAGAACAGCCCCCAACGCTACGTGGGATACATCCTGAACACCATTCTCGGAGGGAGTATCAGTTCGCGGCTCTTCCAGGAAGTCAGGGAAGAAAAGGGTCTGGCCTATTCCGTATACTCCTACGTCCTGTCCCATTCGGACACCGGCACTCTGGTCGTCTACGCTGGAACAAAACCGGAAAAATTACTGGAAGTTGTTGAGATAATCCTTCAGCAGTTCAGAATTCTCAAAAACGTGCCGGTTTCGGATTCCGAGCTGGATTTCGCCCGCGAACATCTCAAGGGTAATCTCCTGCTCTCTCTGGAAAGCACCGACAACAGGATGACCAAGTTGGCGAAGAATGAAATCTACTTCGGCCGGCAGGTTGCCCTGCCTGAAATAATCAGCGCACTGGAGCACGTAACTTCCCGTGATGTCATGGATCTCTGTCGCGAGATGTTCAGAGAAGATTATCTTACCCTCGAAATATTGGGGAATCCGCAATTTCCGTCCTTCCCCCCTTCTTCCCTGTCCCTTTGAAGTCTGATGGATAACAAGCTGCCTGTAAAAATCAAACGAACATCCGGCCGCGGAATCCTTCCGCTCCCCTCATACATGACCAGCCATGCCGCGGGAATGGATCTGTACGCGGATCTTGATGCCGATATTGTTCTCTCTCCAGGTGAAAGAACCCTGATACCCACCGGTATATCCATACAACTGCCGGATGGATATGAGGCACAGATCCGTCCAAGGAGCGGACTTGCCCTTCGCAGCGGCATAACTCTCGTCAATTCTCCCGGGACTATCGACCCGGACTACAGGGGGGAGATTGGTGTCATAATCATCAACCACGGCGCCGAACCTTTTCTGATCCGCAGGGGGGATCGCATTGCCCAGATGGTTTTCGCGCCCTTTGCACGGGCTGAACTGGTTGAGACCGAGGATCTTGCGGAAACCACGAGAGGAGATGGAGGCTTCGGGCACACAGGTAATGAGTAGTTAGTGTCCATCCGGAATCTCCGGATGGACACTATTGGTTTCCAATTCGGAAACTGTTTTTGACGTTTATATTCTCAGGAGGTCCCGGAACGCAATGCAAGATCCGCGCATAAGAGAAATGGCCGCAATCCTTGTTGATTATTCTACAAAGGTAAGAAAGAACGATGTTGTACTTATCAGCGCGTCCGGAATCGGATGCATCCCCCTGGTAAAGGAGATCTATGCCCTTTGTCTCAGCCGCGGGGCCAAATACGTGGAATACGAGTTCTCCATCCCCGAAATCAACCGTATTTTCTACAATATGGCAAACAAAGGACAGGTTTCCTGTTTTCCCGGACACAAGCTGGATTTCATGAAACAGGTAACCGTCTTCATCGGCATCGGTTCCGCGGAAAACTCCATGGCGCTGTCGCGGGCAGATCAGGGTAACATGATTGAATCCGCAAAGGTGAGGCGGCCAATTACGGACTGGCGGGTGAAAAACACCCGCTGGGTGGTAACACGTTTCCCCACCAACGGGGCCGCGCAAGAGGCGGGAATGAGCCTTGATGAATATGAAGACTACCTTTTCTCCGCTTGTTGCGTCGATTGGCGCGAGGAATCGCGGAAACAGGAAAAACTCAGGAAATTAATGGACAAGACCGACAAGGTGCGGATCACGGCCTCGGATACGGATATCACTTTCAGCATCAAAGGACTTAAAAGCATCAAATGCGACGGCCGCTTCAACATACCTGATGGAGAGGTGTTTACCGCTCCTGTAAGGGATTCCGTAGAGGGATATATTACCTATAATTGCCCTTCAATCTACCAGGGCAAGGAGTTTAACGGCGTCAGGCTGGAATTCTCGCAAGGGAAGATTGTGAACGCTTCATGCCCGTCAGCCACCGAAGCCCTCAACCGGATACTGGATACGGATGAAGGCGCGCGTTATACAGGCGAATTCGCCATAGGCGTCAATCCCCGTATTCGGGTCCCCATGAGGAATATACTATTTGATGAAAAAATATCCGGTTCCATACATCTCACCCCGGGTCAATGTTATGATGAGTGTGACAACGGCAACAGGTCCGCGGTTCACTGGGACCTGGTGAAAATTCTTGAAGGAGATGGTGAAATCCGCTTTGACGACACACTGATCCAGAAGGATGGACGTTTCGTCCACCGGTCCCTGCTGGAACTCAACCCCGAGGACTGAACATGCTGATTTCTATTAACGAGGAAAATCCACAGCCACGACTGATCAGCAGAGTGGTGGATGTGCTTGACAAAGGTGGCGTAATTGCCTACCCGACTGACACCACATATGGTATTGGATGCAGTATCCTGAATAAAAAGGGAATTGAGCGCATCTATTCCATCAAGCAGCGGGAGAAAAAAAAGCCGTTCTCTTTCATCTGCAGCGATCTTTCGGATATCGCCAGGTATGCCAAGGTCAGCAATTACCAGTACAAGGTCATGAAACGTCTGTTGCCAGGCGCCTACACCTTTGTCCTGCCTGCTTCCAGCACTGTCCCTGATCTGCTGGTCACGAAACAGAAAACAGTGGGCATCCGAATCCCGGACAACCGCATATGTCTGGCCATTGTGGGGCAGCTTGGCCACCCTATCATAACCACAAGCGCGAACAGGTCAGGAGAAGAGCCAATCGGGGATCCTTTTGTCGTAGACGGTGAACTGGGAAGGCAGCTTGACCTTGTGGTGGATGGAGGCGTTCTGTCGGCTGCCGTGAGTTCGGTGGTGAGCCTGATCGATGACGTTCCCGATATTCTCCGGAGGGGAATAGGGGATGTCAGCTGGTGCGAATAAACCGTGAAGGGAAATGGCCGCCGCCGTCACCCCGGGGACTATCTTGATGATGATAAGGACGAAAGATAATCACAACGCCAAAATGAATTCCGGTCCCACGCTGCGGATCATTTCCTTGGCTTCATGGGCCATACTGCTTGTCTGTCTGTCTCTCGCCCCTGCCGAGTCAATGCCATCCATGGGTTTTTTCACCTGGGACAAACTGCTGCATGCCGCGTCATACTTCACCTTGACAATACTGATTGTTTGGGCATATGCGGGCCGACTCAGCTTACGTGGTGTGTCCCTGGGTTGGATCTGCGCGCCTGCTATACTCTTTGGCGGACTTATGGAAATCTGCCAGGGATTGCTGACCTCGAACAGGACCGCGGAACTGGGTGATTTACTGGCCAATGCAACAGGTGTCGGAGCGGCAATGGCCGTTCTTGCCCTGAGAGACCGATTAATGAATAAAGGAATCAAAAACGAGGAGCTCGAAGCGCGAAAGGCAAAGTCGGGCAAGGATACATCGCGGGTTTTTGTCTGCCCGGACAAAACCTTGTGAAAGGGGATACTTTGAAAGCGGTCATATTCGATTTTGACGGGATTATCGTGGATACCGAACCGATCCACTATCAGGCATTCCAGGAAGTGCTCAATCCCCTTGGTCTTGGTTATCCATGGGATGAATATATCGAACTCTACATAGGATTTGACGACCGGGACGCCTTTCGCGAGGTGTTCAGGAAAGCGTCGAAAGAGCTGGATGAACAGCTCCTGGACGGACTTATCAAGGAAAAGGCCGATGTCTTCGAAAGAATCGTTTCTGCAGGTGTAAGACCTTATCCGGGCGCGGTTGAGCTTGTCAGGTCTCTTTCCGGCGTAATCCCGGTCGCCCTTTGCAGCGGCGCCCTCTCCCGTGATATAGGTCCGATTCTCCGTCAGCTTTCCCTAAGCGATGCATTTGACGTTGTGGTAACGGCTGATGATGTCCGGGCGAGCAAGCCGGACCCGGAAAGTTATCTTCTTGCATTCAGCCGGCTTGTAATGGCCTTTCCGGAAAAAAACATCACTCCGGCTGAATGCCTTGCTATCGAGGATACCCCTTCAGGGATTGCCTCCGCCCTTAAAGCAGGGCTTGGAGTGCTTGCTGTCACAAACAGCTATCCCGCTGAAAAACTGGGAGATGCGGCTTCTATCACCGATACACTGGAAACGTTCACCCTGTCCGGGCTTGTCTCGATAGCGGATAAGATTCTCTGATTGCTCCCTGTTTCTCAGGGGTGGACAAGGGAGATGTTGGTTAGGAGGATGGTTCCGTCGGACATTATGACCTTTCGAAGGGGATTCTTTTTCCGTGCAGACGCAATTCCCGTTGAGGGGCGCTGACCCGTTGAACCGCGGCCGGTAAATTCCGATGTAATGTTTTCCCCCCCATACCAGGCCTCGAAATGGAGATGCGGGCCGGTGGATCTCCCTGTAGATCCGGAATATGCAATGATCGATCGCTTGTCCACCCGTTGGCCCGCTGTAACGGTATTTTCACGATTGTGGGCGTAAAGGGTGGTTGTGCCGTCATCATGCTCTATAATCACCAGGTTGCCATAGCCGTTGCGAGCGCCGCTGTAGGAAACGACACCACGGGCCACGGACTGCACCGGCGTCCCCTCCGGCACGGCGATATCAAGCCCGTTATGGTTTCTGAGGGTCCCGTCAATGGGGTCGTATCTGAGTCCAACTCTGGATGTTATCCTTCCTTCAACCGGAAGTCGCGAAGATCCGGAGTCACGGGAATCTGGTTTTGATGGATTGGAAGATGTCTGGCCGCGAAATAACGGGGGAAGCAAAGGTGATGGTTGTGATTTGGACTTTACAGAGGTTTTTCGTGGCTCTCTCAATACCAGAACCGCGTTCCTGGAAACCGGTGAATCGGTATAACACTCCAATCCGTCCTTGTTGATATATCTGTAGAAATCAGCGCATGCCTCCTGTGCCATGAGGAGGAGCGCGATGCATGACAGAATTATCAACATTTATATCTCCTTGCTTCGCTGCCCGTGTTTTGAACAAAAAAAGGCCTTGCCTTGAATTCCGCCCTTTTTCAGCCAGTTATATCCGGATTGGCATTAAATTGCAAGAAAGACACAGTGCAGATGTTTACCGACTGTGAGGATAGATCAAATGAGAATTGCCGTTGCGGGATCAGGGGCATTAGGCCTCTACTACGGTTCCATGCTTCAGAAAGCCGGAAACGAAGTGCATTTTCTTCTGCGCAGGGATTATGAGGCCATAGCAAAAAAAGGTCTTGTTGTGCATTCCGTGAATGGTGATTACCGTTTGCCCGAGGTAAGGGGATACCGTCAACCGGAAGAAATCGGCAGGGTCGACCTGGTTCTGGTGGGACTGAAAACCTTTGCCAATCATCGATTCAGGGAGCTTATAGGGCCTCTCGTGGATAGGGATACACTTATCCTTACTTTACAGAACGGACTTGGAAACGAAGAGGAGCTGGCGGAGATTTTTGGCATTGAAAGGGTAATGGGAGGTGTCGCGTATCTCCTCTCAAACCGGGGAGAGCCGGGGGTGCTTCACCATCTGGGAGAGGGCCGCGTTATCCTTGGCGGGCTTTTTCCGGGAGACATGAAAAAGGTGGAGAAGGTAGCGCCTGTTTTTCAGGCAGCCGGTATCCAATGCCGGGTCGTATCTGACCTGAAAAAGGCTAAATGGGAAAAGCTTGCGTGGAATATACCTTTCAACGGTATCTGCGCTCTTGCAAAAAAGCCGGTCAACGAGATACTCGGCACTGACGCGTCGCTTCGCCTCGTTACCGACATGATGCGCGAAATCATTGACGCCGCCAATGCGCAAGGGCTGGAGAAAGATATTACCATCTCATTTGCCGAGAAACTGGTTAATTTTTCAATGGGTCTGGGTGATTACAAACCCTCGATGCTCATTGACCGCCTTGAAGGACGTCCACTGGAACTGGAGGCGATCTTCGGCAAGCCGCTGACCGCGGGAAAAAGCAAGGGTGTGGACATGCCTCGCGTGGAAACTCTGTTCGCGCTTCTGCGGTTGACGGAAAACGTGTAGGCGACCATTTTCCTGTCTTGGAAAACATTTCGAAAGGGAGGTGATGCCTTATTATTCAGCAATTAGGGTTGGTTGCGCCTGTTGTTTAGGCGGCCTTCCCGCGAGACTTTTTGTGGTTTGTGCGTATCTATCTGAATTTTATTGAAAATCGCTCCGTGTATTATTTGGCAAGCTGCTTGCAATGTTTTAACAGAACATCGGAATGCAGCATTAATGTGGAACTCTGACAAGATTACGATAATCTTTTCAAGGGGGTGATAGATTGAAAAAGGTTGAGGCGATTATCAAGCCTTTCAAACTGGATGAAGTGAAGGAAGCTCTCAACGAGATTGGCATCCAGGGGATAACGGTAAGCGAGGTCAAGGGATTCGGAAGACAGAAGGGTCACACCGAGCTGTATCGAGGAGCGGAATATGTCGTGGACTTTATCCCCAAGATAAAAATGGAAATAATCGTTGGCGATGATCTCGTGGCGAAAGTCATTGAGACAATCGAAATGGCGGCTAAAACCGGACGTATCGGAGACGGCAAGATATTTGTAACCAACGTTGAAGAGATAGTTCGTATCAGAACCGGAGAGCGGGGACAGGATGCTATTTAGGCATCAATCGTAAATAATCAAAGGAGATTACGTATGACACCACAGGAAGTTGTAAAATTTGCGCAAGAGAACGGCGCCCTCATGGTTGACTTCAAATTTATGGACTTTGTCGGTATCTGGCAGCACTTCACCGTGCCCATCAGCGAGTTCGATGAAGACATATTCGAGGACGGCCTCGGATTCGACGGTTCTTCCATCAGGGGCTGGCAGCCCATTCACGCGTCGGACATGATCATTCTTCCTGATCCGTCCACCGCGAAGATGGATCCCTTCACCGCCATACCAACGTTGAGCCTCATCTCCAACATCTACGATCCCATTACCAAAGAGGCTTATACCAGGGACCCACGCAACATCGCCCGCAAGGCCGAGGCATACCTGAAGTCCACGGGAATCGGAGACACAGCGTATTTCGGACCCGAGGCGGAGTTTTTCATCTTTGACGATGTGCGATTCGACTCAAGCTCACACCAGTCGTTCTATGCCGTTGACTCCTCGGAAGGTATCTGGAATTCCGGCCGGGAAGAGTTTCCGAACCTGGGATACAAGCCGCGCCACAAAGAGGGATACTTTCCGGTACCCCCGACCGATTCCCAGAATGACCTGAGAAACGAAATGGTTCTCGAGATGCAGAATGTGGGCATCCGTGTAGAATGCCAGCACCACGAGGTTGCAACGGGTGGCCAGGCGGAAATCGACATGCGTTTCGATTCCATGGTTGTTATGGCCGACAAACTTCAGTGGTTCAAGTACATAATCAAGAACGTTGCTCTGCGGAATGGCAAAACCGTTACTTTCATGCCCAAGCCCCTCTATGGTGACAACGGGTCAGGCATGCATACCCATGTTTCAATCTGGAAGGATGGAACCAATCTGTTCGCCGGTGACGGGTATGGCGGACTTTCAAAGATGGCCCTCTATTTTATCGGGGGCATTATCAAGCATGCCAAGGCTCTCAGCGGCTTCTGCAACCCGACCACCAACTCCTACAAGCGTCTCGTGCCGGGATTCGAAGCGCCGGTGAACATGGCATACTCCAGCCGCAACCGTTCGGCCGCCCTCAGGATCCCCATGTTCTCCACGAATCCGAAATCAAAGCGGGTTGAGTACCGTACTCCGGATCCCTCATGCAACGGGTATCTTGCCTTCGCCGCAATCCTCATGGCCGGCCTGGACGGCATCGAAAACAAGATCGATCCGGGTCAGCCGCTGGACAAGGATATCTACGGCCTTACACCGGAAGAACTCGCCGATATCCCTTCCGCTCCGGGGAGCCTGGAAGAAGCCCTGAAGGCCCTCAAGGATGACCATGAATTCCTCCTGAAGGGGGACGTTTTTACTCCTGACGTTATCGAAAAGTGGATTGAGTACAAGACCGAAGCGGAGGTAAACCCTGTCCGCATGCGTCCGGTCCCGATGGAATTCGCCCTCTACTTTGATATCTAAGCTGGCGCGGAAATCGGAAAAAGGCGGGAGAAATCCCGCCTTTTTTATTTGATAAATTCGAATAATGTCGCAATGCCCTCGCAGGCGGATATACCGTTCGCCGGAGAATCACCCCTTCTTTTTCTTTTCCCTCAAGAACTCCATCCTCTCCTTTATGTATTTCTCGTACCCGCGGCCCGCCGGACGGTAGTACCTCTTTCCCTGAAGCCTCTCCGGCAGGAATTCCTGGGAGGAACACCCTCCTTCATAATCATGGTCGTAGCGGTAACCCTTGTGGTAGCCCAGTTCCTTCATCAGTTTTGTGGGAGCGTTCCTGATGTGGAGCGGAACCGGCTGCGCGCCGCTCTTTCTGACCTCCGCCAGGGCCTCGTCTATTCCCTGGTAGGATGCGTTGGATTTCGGCGCGGTTGCCAGGTAGGTGGCTGCCTGGGCCATTATGATCCTGCCTTCCGGCATGCCCACCAACTGGAAGCCCTGGAGGGCCGCGATGGCCACCTGAAGCGCCCTGGGATCGGCGTTTCCGATGTCTTCCGACGCCAGGATGACCATGCGTCTCAGGATGAACAGTGGGTCCTCGCCAGCTTCGATCATGCGCGCCATCCAGTAGAGGGCGCCATCAGGGTCGCTGCCGCGCATGGATTTGATGAATGCTGAAATGACGTTGTAGTGTTCCTCCCCCCCCTTGTCATAGAGAAGCGGCTTCTTCTGGACCGCTTCCCTGACTGTGTCCAGACCGATCGTTCCGTCGGCCGCTATGCGGGCGGCTGTTTCCAGAGTGTTCAGGGCGATGCGCGCGTCGCCTTCCGACTGTTCGGCGATAAAGGAAAGGGCCTCCTTGCTCATGCCGAGGCCAAGCCCTCCCAACCCCCGTGTCTCATCGGACAGGGCATTCTCCAGGATCTGTTCGATATCATCCTTTCGCAGCGGTTTCAGGACCAGGACCTTGCCGCGGGAGAGGAGGGGAGCGATGACCTCGAAAGAGGGGTTTTCGGTGGTGGCGCCGATGAGGGTGAGCAACCCCTTTTCCACGTAAGGAAGAAAGGCGTCCTGCTGGGCCTTGTTGAAGCGGTGGATCTCGTCCACGAACAGTATGGTCCGCCTTCCGTCCGTCATCTGCTGCTCTTCAGCCTCTTTGACGATCTGGCGCAGATCCTTCACCCCTGACAGGATGGCGGAGAAAAAGATGAAGTGGGATCGCGTTGCATTGGCGATGATGCGGGCGAGGGTGGTCTTGCCGGACCCGGGGGGGCCCCAGAGGATGAGGGATGACACCTGGTCCGATTCGATGAGCCTGCGGAGGAGTTTCCCCTGGCCGAGGATGTGTTCCTGGCCCCTGAATTCCTCAATGGAGCGGGGACGCATGCGTTCCGCCAGAGGGGCTGTTTCCGTTTCGATTTTTTTCATGGAGATGGAGTCTGCTCTTTCGCGCATGATGGTGGAATATGGATTTCTCCATTGACCGGCCTTCGTTTCAGTATCCGGACCGGCTTTGTATCCCATATTTCCCTGGCGTATTCGGAAACAGCGCGGTCACTGGAAAACCTGCCCATTCCGGCGGTGTTGAGAATCGACCAGCGGGTCCACTCCTCCGGGTCTCGGTAGAGCCTGCCAACCTCATCCTGGGCCCGGACGTAGTCTTCGTAATCGGCCAGCACCAGATAGGGGTCGCCCTGGTTCAGGAGGGAGTCAACGAGAGGGCGGAACAGTTCCGGTTTTTCAGGGAAGAATGCCCCTTCCGCAATCATATCCAGAGCCTGTTTCAGAGCCGGGAGGCGATGGTAGTATTCCCGGGGATTGTAGCCCATTCGTTTCAGTTCGGCGACCTGTTCAGTCCGGAGACCGAACAGGAACATGAATTCCTCCCCCACCTCTTCCATGATCTCTATATTCGCGCCGTCCAGTGTTCCGATGGTCAGGGCGCCGTTTAGGGCGAACTTCATGTTTCCCGTTCCCGAGGCCTCCGTTCCGGCCGTGGATATCTGCTCGGAAAGGTCAGCGGCGGGGAAGATGCGCTCCGCCAGAGTGACGCTGTAATTGGCCAGAAATACGACCTTGAGACGGTCTCCCACGCTCCTGTCGGCATTGATGGTTTCCGCAACGGCATTGATGAGGGAGATTACCAGCTTTGCAATGATGTATGAAGGGGCCGCCTTTCCGCTGAAGACAAAGACGCGGGGGGTGATAACCCTTTCCGGATCATCCTTGATGCGGTTGTAAAGGGTTATGATGTGAAGAACCTGCAGAACCTGGCGCTTGTATTCATGGAACCTCTTGACCTGACAGTCGAACAGGGAGTCGGGAGATACCCTGACATCATTCCTGGCTAGGATGTAGGAGGCCAGTTTTTCCTTGTTCTTTCTCTTAACCTCCCGCCAACTCTGACGGAAAGCGGGATCTTCCGCCAGGGACCTGAGTTTCTCCAGTTCATCCAGATTGGTGACCCAGCCGTTGCCGATGCGCTCGCTGATAAGTCCGGAGAGTTCCGGATTCGCCTTTTTCAGCCACCTGCGCTGGGTTATGCCGTTGGTCTTGTTGCTGAACCTGTCGGGGTACAGTTCGTAGAAATCCCTGAAGACGTCACGTTTCAGGATCTCGGAATGCAACCGGGAGACCCCGTTTACGGCATGACTGCCGACAATGCACAGATGGGCCATCCTGACCTTTTTCTCCATTCCTTCTTCGATCAGGGACATGCGCTTGACCCGTTGCTGGTCATCGGGAAAACGCTTCCTGACTACCTCGAGGAATTCTTCGTTGATTCTGTAAATAATCTCCAGATGATGGGGCAATACCTTTCCCACCAGCCAGACCGGCCATGTTTCAAGAGCTTCCGGCAGTATGGTGTGATTGGTGTAGGCGAAAACGCGCACGGAGATGTCCCAGGCAATATTCCAATCCATGCGCTCGTGACAGGTGAGAAGGCGCATCATCTCGGGAATGGCGAGGGCGGGGTGGGTGTCGTTCAATTGGATGGCCACCTTGTCGGGAAGCAGCCTGAGGTCCTGATATTTCTTCTTGAAGCGGTAGAGGATGTCCTGGAGGGTAGCGGAAGCCAGAAAATATTCCTGCTTCAGGCGAAGTTCCTTTCCCTCCATGACCTTGTCGGGCGGATAGAGCACCTTGGATATGTTTTCCGTGAGCATCTTCTTCTGCACGGCTTCGATGTACTTTCCCTCGATGAAGAAATGCAGGTCGAATTCACGGGTCGCCTTGGCGCTCCAGAGGCGCATCGTGTTCACGACGTTGTTTCCGTACCCCGGAACAGGGATATCGTAGGCCATGGCCATGACGTCTTCCGTGTCGATCCAGCATCTGTGTTCGCTGCCGTCTTCGTCCCTCGTAGTCACGACGTTGCCGTAGAATCTTATGGCGTGGAGATGTTCTTTGCGGCCGAATTCCCAGGGGTTGTCATAGCGCAGCCAGTTGTCCGGAACCTCCACCTGGGCGCCGTCAACTATCCTCTGGCTGAAAATGCCGTATTCATATCTGATACCGTAACCATATGCCGGGATGGACAGGGTGGCCAGGGAGTCAAGGAAACAGGCGGCCAGACGACCGAGTCCGCCGTTGCCCAGACCGGCCTCCTCTTCCAGTTCTTCAAGGCACGCCAGATCCAGGTTGAGTTCTTTCAGGATATCCCTCCACACAGCCACCAGATCCAGATTGATGAGGCTGTTCCCCAGGCTCCGGCCGATCATGAACTCCATGGAGATATAATAAACACGCTTCGCGTCCTGATCGTAGTAGGCCTGCTGGGTGTCGCGCCACCTTTCCACCAGCAGGTCCCTCACGGAACGGGCGAGGGCCAGGTAGAGGTCGTGTCTGGTTACGGAAAAGTTGTCCTTGCCCTGGGTATATTCCAGATGCTTCAGGAAGAGTCGCCGCAGATTCGAAGGCGTCAGAGACTCGGTGGTCCTGTTTTCAAGGAAATAATGGTGGTTATGGCCCGGCACGGTTCTCTCCTTTTCCGGATTGGTAACGGTTAGGCTCCCAAAGTATATAGTGAACGCCGGCGCAACGCAACAACGCGTTACCATTGGACATGCTCGATATTTCATGCTACTAATGGAGTACGAAAGCACATTAAACGGGCCTTCAGCGGCCTTTGACCGGAGCATGCAACAAGTGTCGCCCCCTTTTTCAGTGTCCGCCGGATCTTCGGGAAGAAACATCGGCATCTTTGCCAAGGTGCAGGACCCCCGTTGCCGCGAGGTGGCGGGTGAACTGCTTTTCTGGCTCAGAAACAGAGGACTGACGCCTCTGGTTGAAGAGCGTCTTTCACGATACCTTGAGTGTGAAAACGGGTTCGCTGGAGAATTAATACCATCCATGGCGGATCTGGTGGTGGTCCTGGGCGGCGACGGGACCCTTCTTTCAGTCGCCAGGCTGGTGGGGGCAAGAGAGATACCCATCCTCGGCATAAACCTGGGGAGTCTCGGGTTTCTGACCGAGATACCGGTAAGCGGTCTTTATCCGGCTCTGGAGTTATACCTGAGGGGAGACTATACGACCTCCCGCCGCATGATGCTGAGCGTATCCCACGCCAGGGGAGGGGAGACCATCGGCGTCTACGAGGCGCTCAATGACGCCGTAATCAACAAGGGGGCGCCGGCGAAGATCATTACCCTTGAAACCTCGGTGGACAGTTCATTTCTGGCGACTTTCAAGGCCGACGGCCTGATTGTCGCAAGCCCGACCGGTTCCACGGGGTATACCCTGTCCGCCGGCGGACCCATCGTTGATCCGAGCGTAGATTGCCTCCTTGTCACTCCCATATGCTCCCACACCCTGACCAACCGGCCGCTGGTGGTGAGCGCTGAATCCAGGGTGATCATAACCCTGGACTCTCCCATCGAAAATGTGATGCTCACCCTGGACGGACAGGTGGGCGTCCCCCTTGAATACCGGGATATACTTTCCGTGAAAAGGGCGGACCACAGGACGCGGCTGATGCTTTCGGGAGAGACCGACTACTTCGAGGTACTGCGGACCAAGCTGAAGTGGGGAGAGCGTTAGGCGCGGAGACCCGCGTGAAAAGCATTTCCCGTCGGGACACCCTGGACCGCCTGCATCGGGACGAGCCATGCTCAATGAACTTGTAATCAGAAATATAGCCATCATCGATAACCTCCATGTCTCGTTCCATCCGGGATTGAACGTCCTTACCGGCGAGACGGGCGCCGGCAAATCAATAATTATCGATGCGGTTAACCTCCTCCTGGGCGGCAGGGCTTCAGCGGATCTGATCAGGACTGGTGAAGAGGAGGCCGCGGTTGAATGCCTCTTTGACATTTCGGGCGAGGAAGGTGTCGCGCGGAGGCTTGCGTCGGCGGGTATCGACGCCAATGGCGAACTCCTGGTGAAACGGACCTTGTCCCGTTCCGGGAGAAGCCGGGTTTACATGAACGGCGGCCCCGCAACCCTCTCACTCCTCGCGGAGATATCTTCCATGCTGGTCAATATTTACGGCCAGCATGAATCCCAGACCCTCCTCAAGCCGGAAAACCATCTGTTTCTCCTGGACGGGTTTGGACGCATCGATTCCCTTCGCGAGAACTATCATGGGCTTTACGAGGATTACCAGAAGACCCGCGAAAGCATCCTCCTCCTGGAGCAGGGTGAACGGGAGTCCTGCCGGCGCATGGATCTTCTCTCTTTCCAGTTGCGGGAGATAGAGGAGGCCGCGCTGGTTCCAGGCGAGGATGAGTCTCTGGAACAGGAAAACAGGCGCCTTGTTCACGGAGAAAGGCTGATAAGGTCTTCCATCTCCGCCTATGATGTCCTGTATGACGGAGAAGGCGCCATTCTTGGCCGTCTCCGGCGTATTATCGAGGACCTGGAGGAGACGGGAAGACTTGACCCTGAACTCCTCTCCCTTGCCTCCGCATTGCGGGAGCCTTACCTGCAACTTGAAGACGCCGCCCTTTCATTGCGCGATTACGGAACCAGGACGGAGGCTGATCCGGAACGTCTCGTGGCGGTGAGCGACCGTCTCGATCTCATCCGTCGGCTGAAGCGGAAATACGCCCCGACGATAGAGGAAATCCTCTCCTTCAAAGAGGAAACGGGTCGGGAGCTGCAAACGCTGATGGGACGGGACGAAAACCTGGAGATGCTTCGCGCCCGCCTGAATGAACTTGAATCGGGGCTCCGCGAGGCGGGTGACGGGCTTTCCCGGGCACGCGCCGAAGCCGCCGGGGAATTGGAGGCGGCCATGGAGAGGGAAATGGCAGGCCTGGCCATGAAGAACGCGGGTTTCCATGTCTCTTTTCATCAGCATGACGAACCAAGGGCAACGGGAATGGAGCGTGTCGAGTTCCTTTTTTCTCCCAATCCGGGAGAGTCGCCCAAGCCCCTGGCCAGGATTGCCTCCGGCGGAGAGCTCTCCAGGCTGATGCTCGCCCTGAAACAGATCCATCCGGAGAGCGACGTGCCGACACTTATCTTCGACGAGGTGGATTCCGGAATAGGTGGAGCGGTATCCACCACCGTGGGAAAAAAGCTGAAACGGGTGGCGGGAAACCAGCAGGTCCTGTGCATCACCCATCTGCCGCAGGTGGCGGCGTGCGCGGATCACCACTTCAAAGTCGCCAAGCATACGGAATCGGGTCGGACGCGGACATCCCTGGAAACCCTTTCGGAAGACATGAGGGCGCGAGAACTGGCCAGGATGCTGAGCGGCGCGAAACCATCGGAAAAGGCCCTTGAGCACGCCAGGGAGATGATCCAGGATGGGCGCCTTCCCGAATCCTGATTATTTGTTCTGATACTGAAACCACCACGGGGGAAAGGATAAGAAGCTATGCTCCGCAAGGCACAGATAAAGGATGTACGGGAGATTCAGAAGCTGTTGTCCCATTTCGCAAACCAGGGTGTGATGCTTTCCCGCTCCCTGTCCGACCTGTATGAAGCAATACGCGACTTTTACGTCCTGGAGGAGGGGGGCCGCATTCTCGGAACATGCGCCCTTCACATCATGTGGGAGGACTTGGCCGAGATACGGTCGGTGGCGGTGGTCGAGGAGGCGGGACGACAGGGGATCGGCACGCGGCTGGTGCAGGCATGTCTTGACGAAGCCCGCTCGCTGGGGTTGAAAAAGGTCTTTTGTCTGACCTACAAACCGAATTTTTTCAGCAGATTCGGATTTACTATCGTGGACAAGTCCGAGCTGCCGCAAAAGGTCTGGAAGGATTGCATAAACTGCGTCAAGTTTCCGGACTGCGACGAAATAGCCATGGTGCTGAAAATGGAATCAAGCGCGGTCTGAGCCGCGCCAGGGAGCGGGAATAACCCATGAATCTGAAAGAACTGGCCGTAAGAATAGAAAGAATAATCTCTGGAAGGTCCGTAAACGGCTTCGAAATATCCGTGGGGACCTCCCGTAACCTTTCCCTGGAGGTAAAGGAACAGAAGATCGACTCCTTTAAATGCTCATCGCCGGTGGGGGTCAGCCTGCGGGCCCTTAAATCCGGGGGGATGGGCTTTTCCTATTCCACCAGCATGTCCGATGCCGATCTGGAACGCATGGTCGATGCCGCCCTGGTATCCGCGGAAAACCAGACGCCTGATTCCTGGAACGGGTTTTCCTCTCCGGCGCAGTTTCCCGCTGTTCCGAGATTGCTGGATCACGGTCTGGCCGCCATCGACGAGCAGGAGAAGGTAGAACGGACCATGGAACTGGAGCGTCTCACCCTGGCCGTGGACTCCCGCCTCAAAAGGGTCCGCAAGGCATCCTACGGTGAATCGGAGTACGAGGTGTATATCATGAGCTCCGAGGGCATTGAGGCTGGTTTTCGCGGCACCTCCGTTTCCGCAAGCGTCTCCGTTGTCGCCGAAGAGGGCGACGACTCGCAGATGGGGTGGGATTTCGGCTTCGGTACCCACTTCTCGGACATCCACATCGAGGAAATCGCCGCCAAGGCGGCCTCACGGGCCCTGGCCCTTCTCGGCGCCAGGAAGATAGCCACCATGCGTTGTCCGGTAGTGCTCGACAATCAGGTTGCGTCGGACATCCTTGAGGTCCTGGCGCCGTCGTTTCTCGCGGAGAATGTCCTCAAGGGAAAATCCATGCTTGCCGGCCGCATGGGGGACAAGGTCTTCTCCTCGAGCATCCGTATCCGGGACAACGGCCTCCTTCCCGGAGGCATGGCCACGGCGCCCTTCGACGCTGAAGGAGTTCCCCAGCAGGACACCATGGTTGTGGAGAACGGCCGCCTCGCGCAATTTCTCTATGACGGCTACTGGGCGCGCAGAGACGGCGCCCAGTCTACAGGAAACTCGACGCGCGGGGGAATAAAGAGCCCTCCTCATCTGGGAATCAGCAATTTCTATATTGAAAACGGCTCAATTTCATCCGCGGATCTCCTTGCGGGAATGGACAAAGGTCTGCTTGTCACCGACGTAATGGGAATGCACACCGCCAATCCTATTTCCGGGGACTTTTCCGTGGGCGCCTCCGGTTTCTACGTGGAAAATGGCGTGATTGCCTATCCGGTCAAGGAAATAGCAATTTCCGGCAACATCATCGGCCTCTTCGGAGCAGTCGAGATGATTGGCAACGACCTGCGCTTCTTTGGTGAAGTCGGCTCGCCGTCCCTACGTATTGCGGCCCTGGATGTGAGCGGAGAGTAAGCGCAGAGTTCCATGCCGCTACAAACCTTCTGGATACCCGCTGTCGTGGGTATGACGTCTTTATACCTGATTGAATCATACATATATTATCCGGAGTTCCAAATATGCTTGAAGAGTATCTGAACCATGAAGCCCAACGACGGGCCATGGGCATCCCCCCTCTGCCGCTGGATGATTCGCAGACCCGGTCGCTGTGCGATCTCCTCATCTCTCCCCCCGAGGGGAGGGGCGAACTCCTACTGTCGCTACTCATGGATCGGGTTCCGCCTGGCGTGGACCCGGCGGCGCGGGTGAAGGCGGAGTTCCTCGAGGCCATTTTTACAGGAGAACTCCACTCCCCCCTGGTCACCCCCCGTGACGCACTGCGCATCCTGGGCGACATGATGGGCGGCTTCAACATCAGGCCGCTCATACAGGCGCTGAAAAGCCCGGGGTTCGCGGAGGATGCGGCTGCGGCCCTCTCCCGGAATATCCTGGTATACGACGCCTTTGATGAGGTCGCCCAACTTGCCCGCGCCCTGCCGGCGGCGCGGATGGTTATGGAGTCATGGGCGGCGGCGGAATGGTTCCTGTCGCGCCCCCCGCTTCCTGAAGCCATACGGGTTCGTGTCTTCAAGGTCGATGGAGAGATCAATACCGATGATTTTTCTCCGGCTTCGGATGCCTGGAGCCGCCCGGATATCCCGCTCCACGCCCTTTCCATGGGAAGGTCCCGTTTTCCGGGCGGGATTGAAACCATTGCGGCCTTCCGCGCAGCGGGCGATGACGTGGCCTTCGCCGGCGATGTGGTGGGCACCGGCTCTTCCAGGAAATCCGCCTGCAATAGCCTGTTGTGGCATATCGGTCACGACATCCCTTCGGTGCCCAACAAACGGCGCGGTGGAGTGATACTCGGCGGCGCCATCGCGCCAATCTTTTTCAATACCGCCCAGGATTCCGGCGCCCTTCCCATCAGATGCCGGGTGTCCGGCCTGAAGAGCGGCGACCTGATAACCATTGATACGCGCCGGGGAGAGATAACCGGTGAAAACGGCGGTCTCGTCTCCTCCTTTTCCCTGAGCCCGGATACCCTGGCCGATGAGTACCGGGCCGGCGGAAGAATCCCCCTCATCATCGGCAGGGCGCTGACCGCCAGGGCTAGGACCGCCCTGGGAATGGACCCTGTCACCATCTTTGCCAACACGAAAAATCCTCAACCCTCTCCCGGGCAGCGCTACACACTGGCGCAGAAAATCGTGGGCAAGGCGTGCGGTCTTCCGGGCGTCCTGCCGGGAACGGCATGCGAGCCGCGAATGACGACCGTGGGTTCCCAGGACACGACCGGCCCCATGACCGCGGACGAACTGAAAGAGCTGGCATGCCTCAGATTCCAGGCGCCCATGTTCATGCAGTCATTCTGTCACACGGCCGCCTATCCCAAGCCTTCCGACGCCAGGATGCACGCCACTCTTCCCGATTTTATAGCGGAGAGGGGAGGGGTGGCGCTCCGGCCCGGAGACGGGGTGATCCATAACTGGCTCAACCGCCTTGTCCTGCCTGACACGGTCGGCACGGGGGGCGATTCCCACACCCGTTTCCCCATCGGCGTATCCTTTCCGGCCGGCTCCGGTCTTGTCGCGTTCGCTGGGGCGCTCGGATTCATGCCCCTGGACATGCCCGAAAGCGTTCTGGTGAAGTTTCGCGGAACCCTGAATTCCGGCATTACTCTTCGCGACGTGGTGAACGCTGTGCCACTGGAGGCAATCCGGATGGGACTCCTCACCGTGCCGAAGAAGAACAAGATAAATATCTTCAACGGCCGGATACTGGAAATGGAGGGTCTTCCGGACCTTCCCGTGGAGGAGGCTTTCGAGCTGACCAACTCCTCGGCCGAACGGAGCGCCGCCGCGGCCTGCATCCAGCTTTCTCCGGAAGCCGTTGCCATTCATCTCCGCTCCTGCGCGAACCTGATGCAACGCCTGATTGCGGACGGGTATCGTGATCCCGATTCCCTGCGGGAACGGATCAAGGCAGTGGAAGAGTGGCTGGAGAATCCCCGCCTGCTGGCTGCGGATGAGGGAGCGGATTACGCCGCCGTGCTCGACATCGACCTTTCATCCATCAGGGAGCCCATACTGGCCTGCCCCAACGATCCGGATGACGTAAGGCCCCTCTCGGAGGTCGCCGGAGCTCCTGTCCAGGATGTGTTCATCGGTTCCTGCATGACCAGTATCGGACATTTCCGGGCGGCGGCGGAGATGTGGAAGGGAGAGAGATTCAACCCCCATGTCCGCACCTGGATATGCCCTCCCACCCGCATGGACGCTGCCCGTCTCAGGGATGAGGGGCTCTTTTCCGTTTTCGGAGCAGTAGGCGCCCACGTGGAGATCCCCGGCTGTTCCCTGTGCATGGGAAATCAGGCCCGTGTGCCGGATAATGTAACCGTTTTTTCCACCTCTACCCGTAACTTCGACAACCGCATGGGCGCCGGCTCCAGGGTTTTTCTGGGATCGGCGGAACTGGGCGCGGTGGTGTCCATCCTGGGAAGGATACCGACCAGCGAGGAGTACCTGGCCCTTTATCGCGAAAGGATCGAACCCCGCAGGGAAGATATCTATCGCCCACTGCATTTCCAGGAACGGAAGGATTGATTTCCTTCATGACCTGTTTTTGTGGAATAAACCTGAATTCGGCGGTTGGAGGCATCCTCTGTCGGCCTCCATTGCCCTCATTCCGATGCTCTCAGCTCATTTCAACGCAAGGGGGGCGGCATGTCTGACGCAACCCCCATGATGCGGCAATATCTGGAGATCAAATCCCGGTACCCTGACGCGATCCTCTTTTTCCGTCTCGGCGATTTCTACGAGATGTTTCTCGATGACGCTGTCAAGGCCTCAAGTATTCTCGATATTGCACTGACTTCGCGCAACAGGAATGCCGACGGCGCCGACGTGCCGCTGTGCGGCATCCCTTATCATTCGGCCACCCCCTATGTCGCCAGACTCATTGAGGCTGGGGAAAAGGTCGCCATCTGCGAACAGGTGGAAGACCCAAAGGCGGCCAGGGGAATTGTCAAGCGTGAGGTCGTGAGGGTAATAACGCCGGGACTGGTCCTGGAAAGCGACACCCTGACGCCAAAGGAGAACAATTATCTCGTCTCGCTTCACTGCTCGAAAGAAGACAGATGGGGCCTTTCCTGCCTGGATGTGACAACCGGAGAATTCCGCGTGACCGAGGTGACTGGCATCGAGTCCCTTCTGGGTGAGATGGTCTGCCTCAATCCGCGGGAGATTCTTCTTTCCGCGACGCTGCGCGACAGTCGCAATTTACGGGATTTACATACCTTTACGGAAGGAAAGTCTCTTACCTTTCTGGAAGAGTGGATATATGACGAGGACTACGCCAGACGCCGCATTACCGGCCATTTTGGCGTTGCCTCTCCCGAAGCCCTGGGATGTGGCGGGATGCGGCTGGGCCTGCCCGCCGCCGGCGCGATTCTCCACTACCTGGAGGAGACCCAGAAGAGAACCGTCGGACACATTACGGGAATCTCCGCCTATACCACCGCGGAGCACCTGGTTCTGGATGAGGCCACCCGGAGAAATCTGGAGCTGACCGCCACCCTGTCGGAAAACCGGAAAAAGGGCTCTCTCCTCGGTCTGCTGGACCGCACGGTCACCGCCATGGGAGGACGCAAACTCAGACAATGGATTAACTATCCCCTGGTAAATATCGATAAAATCAAGGCAAGGCAGGATGCCATACAGGAACTGGCCGAGGATCCCGGATGGCGCGGCGAGATAACATCTCTCCTGTCCGGCATTCAGGACCTGGAGCGATTGAACGCCAGAATCAGCATGGCCGGAGCGAGCGCGAAGGATCTGGCTGCTCTCAGGACCTCACTGCGGCGCCTGCCCCCCTTGCGGGAAATACTGACCCGAGCCAATGCCCTGCTCTTGCAGGAAACCCTGGCAGGGATAGATCCCCTCGAGGACGTGCTCGATGTGCTGACGCGCGGTATCGTGGAGAATCCTCCCTTTCTGCTGCGTGACGGCGGGATCATCGCGGACGGGTTTCATGGGGAGCTGGACGAGCTGCGTTCCGCAAGCCGGGAGGGAAAAGGTTTCATTGCCCGCCTTGAGGCGAAGGAGAAGGCCCGCACGGGGATAAACTCTCTGAAGATCCGTTTCAACAAGGTATTCGGATACTACATAGAGATTACCAGGGCAAACCTTTCCGGAGTTCCCGAGGATTACATCAGGAAACAGACCCTTGCCAACGCGGAACGGTTTATCACCGGCGAGCTGAAGGAATACGAGGACAAGATACTCAACGCCGAGGACAGAATCCGCGAACTGGAGTATTCCCTGTTTCAGGAGATCCGGGAACAGGTGGCCGGGGAGGGGCGACGGATTGCCGGGACCGCGGACAGTCTCGCCACCCTCGACGTCCTGTCCGCCCTTGCCGAATTGGCCCATGAAAGGGATTACCGGCGTCCTCTGGTAGACGATGGCGACCGGATATCCATTACAGAAGGGCGACATCCGGTTGTTGAAGCGGTCAATCTTGCGGAGCGTTTTGTCCCCAATGATGTCCTTCTGGACACCAACGGGAACCAGTTGCTGATTATCACCGGTCCCAACATGGCCGGAAAATCCACCTTCATGCGCCAGGTGGCCCTTACCGTCCTCATGGCGCAGATGGGAAGCTTCATCCCGGCGAACGAGGCCCATATCGGCATTGTGGATCGCATCTTTACCCGGGTCGGCGCCTCCGACAACCTGGCGCGGGGGCAATCGACCTTCATGGTGGAGATGATGGAAACGGCTAATATCCTGCGCAACGCGACCCGGAGAAGCCTCATTATCCTTGATGAGATCGGGCGTGGCACTTCCACCTTTGACGGCGTCTCCATTGCGTGGGCCGTGGCCGAATTTCTCCATGACAATGAGGCGTGCGCCGCGAAGACGCTTTTCGCCACGCACTACCACGAGCTGGCCGAGTTGGCGGTAACCCGCGAGAGAGTCAGGAACTATACGGTTGAGGTGCGTGAGTGGAACGATCAGATTATCTTCCTGCGAAAGATAACGGAAGGCGCCGCCTCCCATTCCTATGGTATCCAGGTGGCAAGGCTGGCTGGAATGCCCATCGAAGTTATCGAGCGCGCGCGGGAAATATTGCTGAATCTCGAGAAGGGGGAATACGCCGCGGGGGGAGTTCCCCGTATCTCCAAAGGCAAGAGACAGAAACCGGCGGATACATCACCCCAATTGCCGCTCTTTGATGAGGCGGAAGACCCATTGAGGAAGAGACTGGACTCGATCTCCATATCAAAACTGACTCCCCTTGAGGCCCTGAATATCCTGGATCAATTAAAAAGGATGGTGTGACATGATGAGCAGAACCGGATTCATGGCGCTTTCTTTCATATGCATGGCCTTCCTCCTTCCGGGTTCCTCCATTGCGGAAGAAAGAGCTGATATTTATTCGTCTCCTATGGAATACAGGCAAAAAGGGCGGACACACCTGGCAAAGGTGCGGGTGAAGGAACACCGCCGGGGGGCGGCGACGGTAAAGAATGACGACAGGGCGGCAGGCGCCGGCCGTCATATGGAAGAGCCGGGCGTCACTACCGGCTTCCCCTCTGCCGTGGTTACGGAAATGCGTTCCTGGTCGAACCCGGATTATACCCGCATTTCGGTGATCCTTGACAGGGAAGCGCAATATGCGCACCACAAGCTGCGAAGGGATCACAAGGTGCAGCTCCCGGAAAGGGTATATATCGATATTTCCGGAGCTCGTGTGGGTCCTGGGGTGAAAGATATCCCCATCGGTGACGGTCTGCTGAAGATGGCCCGGGTTGGCCAGTATCAACCGGACGTGGTGCGCGTGGTTCTTGATATCGAGAGTATCCGTGAATACAAGATATTCCCTTTGTCAGACCCGTTCCGCATCATCATTGACGTCAGGGGGGAAAGGCGAATGGAGATATCCCGCCTGGAAGAGAGTTTGCAGACCTCTCTCTCCGAGCCCGATATTCCCGAAGCGCCCGATGCAGGCGGGAAGCCGGACAAAAGGGCCGTTCTCAAACCGGGCAAGATCAGGAGGATTGTCGTTGATCCGGGCCATGGGGGCCATGACCCCGGCGCCGTGGGACCCGGAGGAATGAAGGAAAAGGACGTGGTGTTGCAGATCGGCAGGAAGCTCGCCGGGAAAATCAAGAAGGAGTTGGGAATAGATGCAGTCATGACACGATCGACCGACGTTTTCATCCCCCTGGAGGAGAGGACCGCCATTGCCAACAAGGTGAACGCCGACCTTTTCGTCTCCATCCACGCCAACGCCTCACTGAACAAGTCAGCGACGGGAATCGAAACCTACTATCTCAATCTGGCAAAGACCGACAAAGCTGCCCGGGTTGCGGCCCGGGAAAACAATACCTCTCTGGAGAAGGTCGGCCTCCTCCAGACCATACTCTTTGACCTTATGGCCAACTACAAGATCAACGACTCGGCCAGGCTTGCCGATGATGTGCAGAAATCCCTCTGCGACAGGCTTTCCCGGAAATATTCGGGGACGCGTAACCTGGGGGTCAAGCAGGGGCCTTTCTACGTACTGGTCGGCGCCACCATGCCGAGTATCCTCGTGGAAACCGCCTTCATCAGTAACGAACACGAAGCCGGGCTTCTGGCCAGCGACACATACCAGGAGTCCGCGGCGTCCGGTATCCTGCAGGGGATACGAAACTACATCAAGAGACTCCACTGATATCATTCCCGAGACATGAATTTCGATATTGACAGATTTTTTCCGGACATCCATCAGACCCACGGCGACTCCGGCAGGGCCTCGTTCGAGGAAATGCGCCCCCTGTACCTGTCAGGGGGGAAACATTTCCTGAGCCGTTACCGGGAGATGATCCGGAGTGAACACGCGGCAGGCGCTGACGGCGCCCTTGTGGTCCGTTTAATCGCGGAAATGGTGGATACCCTCATGCAGAAGCTCTTCGAGTGTGTCACCTCGGACATGAAAAGCCATAGCCGCGGAAAGGAGCGCATCACCCTGGTGGCGACCGGCGGCTATGGCCGCGGTGAGCTGAATCCATATTCCGATATCGATATTATGTTTCTTTACAGCGGCGATAACGGACGCCATGTGGAAGACATCGCCAAAAAGATTCTCTACTTCCTTTGGGACATGCGCCTTGATGTCGGCTATTCCGTCCGGACCATCGATGACTGCATTGCCATGGCCGAGTCTGACATGACCGTAAAGACGGCTCTGCTGGACGCCCGCTTAATCCGAGGCAACGCCGAACTCTTCCAAGAACTGCGAAAGGTGACCCTCACACGGATAATTACTAACGGGACCGATGCTTTCATCCGTGGGAAGATCCATGAACTGGAAAAACGGAGGGAAAAATACGGTTCGTCCGTATATCTGCTGGAGCCTAATATCAAGGAGGGCGAGGGCGGCTTGCGGGATCTCCATACCACCCTCTGGATCGCGAAAATACGCTTCAAGATATCCCGGCCGCGGGAGCTGGTTATGAAAGGCGTCCTGACGGAGGACGAACTGGAAACGTACAACTCCTCCCTGTCATATCTGTGGCGTATCAGGAACGAGCTCCATTATCTGGCGGGCCGCGCGAACGACCAACTGACCTTCGCGGATCAGAGCAGGGTCGCTTCTTTCCTCGGGTACCGTGACAGGGGTAGCGAACTGGGGGTGGAAGAGTTTCTCCGGGATTACTATCTGCATGCCACCCGCGTGGAACAGTTCTGGTCGCTGATGGTTTCCAAATGCCTGCGTCCCGATGAGAGAACCCGGGGTATTGTGGGATATCTGGTCCGGAGACCCATCGGAGAGGGTTTCTTTATCATCAAGGGAGAGCTGTCCATACCCGATGAAAAGGTTATCGCCGAAAATCCGGCGCGGTTGATGATGCTCTTCGAGTATGCCCGGAAACACGGCGCCGGGATCGGAGCTCAGGTCAAAGAACTGGTGCGAGGAAACCTTCATCTGGTAAATGACCGCTTCCGCCGCGCCAAAGAAGTTAACGCATCCTTTTTCTCCATTCTAAGAGGTTCGAAAGGGGTAGGGGAGACGCTTCGCCTCATGCATTATCTGGGATTCCTGAACCGCTACATCCCCGAATTCGAACGGATTCACTGCAAGGCGCAGCACGACGTGTATCACATCTATACGGTTGACACACACTCCCTGTTCGCGCTGGAAGAGATCATCCGCCTCGGAAGCGGAGAGCACCGGGAAGAGCTCCCTCTCCTGACACGCATTGCCGGGGAAGTGGAAAAGCCCGAACTCCTCCTTCTGGCTGCTCTGCTCCATGACATCGGCAAGGGCGAGGGTGGAAATCATTCCGAAAAAGGGGCGGCAATGATCCCGACCATTTCCAGAAGGATGGGACTTACCAGGGAGGACGGCGAGCGGCTGGAATTCCTGGTGCGCCATCATCTGCTTCTGGCCCACATCGCCCAGCGGCGGGATCTGCACGATGAAAAGATGATAATCCAGTTCGCGCGGCAGATGGGTACCAGTGAGAACCTGAAGATGCTCTATCTCTTGACCTATGCGGATCTGAAGGCGGTCGGCCCCGATGTGTGGACCGAATGGAAGGCCAGACTGACGGAAGAGCTATATGAAAAGACTTTCACTGTTCTGGAGAGAGGCGATTTCAGACTGGAGGCGCGCAGTGAAAGGGTAAAGAACGTCAGAAAAAAAGCGCTGGACATCCTGGGCGAGGATTGCTCGGCCGCACTGGCAAAGGAAGAACTGAAGGCCCTCAGTACGCGCCATATCCTGTCCAACTCTCCCCGATCTATCGCCCATCACGTGAGCATGCTGCTGCGGCTGGAAAAGTCGGTTTTTGTCACCCAAATCACCCACGAGATGGAAGGAGGCTTTTCCAATTACACCATATGCACCCTGGACACTCCCGGACTCTTTTCCATGATAGCGGGCGTCATGGCCGCCAACGGCTTCAATATCCTGGGCGCGCAGATCCATACCAGTTCCAACGGGAAGGTCCTGGACATCCTTCAGGTCAATTCGCCACAGGGATTTGTTATTACCGATGAAACGCGATGGATGAAAATGGAGGAAGACCTCCGTCAGGTCATCCAGGGAAAAGCGCGCGTCGGGGAACTGGTGGAAAAGCGCAATCGCCCGAGCATTTTCACCGAAAAGGTGAAGCCCCGCTTTCCAACGGTCATCGAGGTCGACAATGACGTATCAAGCGATTATACGGTTCTTGATATCTATACCCACGACAAGGTCGGCCTGCTGTACCGTATCACCAGCACCTTGTCTGAATTGGGCCTCTACATAGGGGTTTCCAAGATATCCACTAAGATTGATCAGGTTGCCGACGTCTTTTATGTCAAGGACATATTCGGCCACAAAATCACCAGCGAGGAAAAACTGGACGAGATTAGACAACGACTTCTTCTGGCCATTGAAGAAGATTGATCCCGGGATTTGAATTAGAATGAATCACTTTCTGGATTTGTTTCTTAACTTCCTGACCGTGGAAAAAGGGCTCTCAGCCAACACCCTTGAGGCTTACAGCCGTGACGCAGGCAGGTATCTTACCTTTCTCGAAACACAAGGATGTCTGTCTCCGGATCAGATCAATCCCATTCACATCGCGTCTTTTCTCGCAGCACTGAAGGGATCGGGCCTGGGCCCGAGGAGCAGGGCCAGGGCGCTTTCCTGTGTCAGGATGTTTCACCGTTTTCTTCAAACCGAAGGGTTCCGCGAAGGTAATCCGGCATCCCTCATTGATGCTCCAAGGACAGTGGACAAGCTTCCCAAGGTCTTGAGTTTCCGCGAGGTGGAGGCTCTCCTTGCCGCTCCATCGGAGGAAGTCGCCTTTGATCTTCGAGACAGGGCGATGCTGGAACTCCTCTACGCGACCGGACTTCGGGTGTCCGAACTTGTGCGCCTGAAAAAAAGGGAGGTGAATCTGGACGCCGGATTCCTGCTGGCCTTTGGCAAAGGCGCCAAGGAACGCCTGGTACCCATGGGGGAATCGGCCTCGGCGTTTCTCCAGAAATACCTTATGATGGTTCGGGGCGGGCTGGACAAGGCCGGAGATAATGAATACCTTTTTCTCTCCCGCCTCGGTGAGCCCATGACACGTCAGGCATTCTGGAATATCATCAAGAAGAGAGCGGCCCAGGCCGGAATCAGGCAGGACATATCACCCCATACCCTGCGCCACTCTTTCGCGACTCACCTTCTTGAGAACGGCGCTGATCTCCGAAGCGTCCAGATCATGCTGGGGCATGCCGACCTTTCCTCCACCCAGATATATACCCACATAACAAGGGAGAGACTGAAAAGGATTCACGCGGAATTCCATCCAAGGGGGTAACTGGAACGGGAGTGACGGTTTCAGATTGCCTTTTTAGCAGGTTGACATTGATAGCAATAGAAAGGATGTGACCATGAAATATATTGTATTGCTGGGTGACGGCATGCCTGATGAAAAGATTGAGGCGCTGGGCGGGAAAACCCCCCTGGAGTATGCGTCCACACCCGTCATGGACTACATGGCGAAAAGTGGGCGTCTCGGTCTTGCGAGAACAATCCCCCCCGGATATCCCCCGGGAAGCGACGTGGCCAACCTGTCCGTATTCGGTTACGACCCGCGCATATGCTACACCGGCCGTTCCCCGCTGGAGGCCGCAAGCATGGGCGTGTCGCTGGGCCCCGATGACGTGGCTTTCCGCATGAACCTGGTCAACATCCGAAGCGATAACGGGACCGATTTCATGGGCGACTACTCCGCCGGACACATCTCGACGGAAGAGGGGGGGGAACTGGTAAAAACCCTGGGAAATGAATTGGGAGGGGGAGAATTCGAGTTCTACCCAGGTGTCAGCTATCGTCACCTTCTGGTTTGGCGCAAGGGTAAGGACAGGTTTGAGTTGACACCGCCCCACGACATCAGCGGCAAACCCATAGCCGACTTCCTTCCCAGGGGAGACGGCGCTGATGTGCTTCTCCGCCTGATGGACCGTTCACGGGATATCCTTTCCGGACACCCGCAATACGGGAGGCGTCTTGACGCAGGCAGGGTTCCAGCCAACTCCATCTGGCTCTGGGGGCATGGCAAGGCGCCCCGTATGGTTACCTATCGGGACAAGTACGGACTGTCAGGCGCCGTAATCTCGGCAGTTGATCTGGTGAGGGGAATAGGTGTCTATGCGGGCCTGGAGATCATCAGGGTGCCCGGCGCGACCGGATACCTGGACACCAACTACCAGGGCAAGGCCGAAGCCGCCCTGGCAGCCCTGGAACGTCTCGATTTCGTCTATCTCCATGTGGAGGCGCCGGACGAATCGTCCCATTCCGGCAGCATGGAAAACAAGATTCGCGCCATCGAGGATTTCGATTCCAAGATCGTCGGTCCCATCTGTGAGGGGATACGGAAATTCGGGAAATACCGTATTATGTGTACGCCGGATCACCCGACGCCTCTGCGAATAATGACTCACACCGCCGATGCGGTGCCTTTCATCATCTATGGCGGAGAAGTGGAAGTCACGGAGGGAGTGGCGGGATATGACGAGAATTCCGCCCGCAAGACAGGCCTTTTCCTGGAAGATGGTTACAGGTTGATGGACATGATGATGGAACGTTGAAAACATCAGATGCGTGCGAAATGAGGCTCATGAAAAAGGGACACGCCGTTGAGGGGTGTCCCTTTTTTATGCCGCCGTCAAGACCGAGGTATTTTTCCGGATTCATATACACGGCAAAGTTGAGCATCAAACCATGCGCCACAATATTCTTTGCAAAAAAAAAGGAACCGGACAATTTACCGATTCCATTCCGCTGTTTTTATTGGTTGCGGGGGGAGGATTTGAACCTCCGACCTTCGGGTTATGAGTTCAAAAAGCCTCAACGATATCAGTAGTTTACACCACGATCTCGTCCGCATTTTTCACCGTTTCATGCGGCCGAATTTCTTCATCTCTTCCTGAAGGAATTGGGCCGCCAGGGTGGTGTACATCTCCGTGACCTGGCTGGAGGAGTGCCCCATAAGCACCTGCAGGGTTCGGAGATTTATCCCTGATTGAATGCTGTGAGTGCCGAAGCCATGCCGTAGCAGGTGCATATAAACGTGCTGCTCCAGTCCAGCCTTGTCGGTCGCTCTTTGCAAGGCCTTTTTGAAGTCCACCCAGGGCCGTCCGGTCTTGGGATTTAAGAAAAGATAACTCTTTTTATTAGCATTCCTCAAGTACACCTTTAACTTACCATGAATCGGGACGATTCTTTCCTTCCCGCCTTTTCCTTTGATCAGCAGGTATCCCTGCGACCAGTTTATATTGGACGCCTTGAGCTGTGTCGCCTCGGTTTTTCTGAGCCCGGCGTAGTAGCACAGGGCGAATAATGGGCGGTATATCCTCTCGCTGGCCCTCAGAAGCCGAATCATCTCTTCCCGGGATGGTACAACTGGCATCGGCGCTTTAACCTGTTTTGCCGGGAATCCGCGGATGATGAAGGGCAGGGGAGGGCAGTATCGTTGTTCGGCTGCGCTCATCCAGGTTACTATCGCGGACAGGTAAGACAGCTCCTTGTTGATGGTCTTCCGCTTGGGAGCTGCGCCTTTGCCGTTTTTGAAGCGTCTGTCTTTCTCGGACAGGCGGAGCGTTTTGTATTCCTCTATTATCGCGGGTGTCAGGTGCGCGGGCCGGAACCGGCCGAAAAAGGGTTCCAGGTGGCGATTCCAACTGCTTTTGAAATCCCTGTATGTGGTGTCGGATACGTGATTTTTGTAGTAGCTGGTGAAGCGGAACCAGCATTCAGCAATGGTGGGTTCTATGATGATTTCGACCGGCTTTTTGCTCTTGCGCGCATCTACCAGCTTGTCGTGCATCTCCTGGGCCGCCTCGGCTGTCCCCTTGAAGAGCAGCCGGACTTCTTCGCCGCATGGCTTGCCGGTGGCGGGGTCTTTTTTCCTGCCGCTGGGATAGTAGCGGATGATCCAGGTGTCAGGAAATGTGGGGTGTGGCTTGCATGACATTTTTCAACCTCGCGCCGTTTTTTAATTCTACTTTGTCACATTGTCGAAAGTGGCAATAACTATTTGATAATACAAAGTAATTGTGGTATTGAAACGGGACATTTCAACTTCAGGAGGAGACACTGCTGACCACGAAACGTCTCCTCAACATTAAGACTTCCTAGCATATCTTTTCAAGCCTTTCACGCCCGTTACACATCACTTTTCCGCACAAAGACGAAATCACTGGCAACGCAGTCCCGCCAGTATTTGCGCGGCCTTGTTGAGGCCAGGCGCAGGAACGGCTGGCCGGTGAGAGGGTCCGCCGCTCCACTGGTCTTGTTGGAATATACTATCACTTTGAACGCACATTTCGAAAAAACAGTTGTAACCTGTAAGCTGACAGGCTACAATTGGAGCATGATCAAAAGCTTTCGGCACAGAGGCATTCAAATGTTCTTTGAAACAGGCTCCAAGGCCGGAATACAGCCAAACCATGCGGCGCGATTACGGTTACAGCTGACCCGTCTCGATGCCGCCACCTGCCCAAATGATATGAATGCTTCCGGGTGGAAGCTTCACCGGTTGACGGGAGAGCTAGCCGATCATTGGGCGATAACGGTCAATGGCAATTGGCGTCTCACTTTCTCATTTGAGGGGCAAGATGCCGTCCTGGTTGATTACCAGGACTATCACTAAAGGAGATTATATATGGCACGCATGCATAATCCCGCACATCCCGGCGAAGTACTCCGTGAATTTCTGCCGGAGGAAATGAGCGTAGGCGAAGTCGCAGCACGTTTGGGCGTATCGCGGCCTCATCTTTCCCGGTTATTGAATGGCCATACGGCCATGACTGCCGATATGGCTATAAAGGTTGGCCTGCTGACCGGAACTACGCCGGAGTCATGGCTGGTGAACCAAGCCAAATGGGATCTCTGGCAGGCATCGCAGAAACCGCTTCCCAAGGTTGAACCGCTTAAACTGGAGTCGGCGGCTTGAAGATTTCTCAAGCGCTCAACGCTGCAAACGCTCAAGTCATTTTCCGAATAGTGTCCGGCTTCTCTTTTCTGAATCTTTTGAAGTAAAGCTCTTCGATAAAATCAGCTAATGGAGCTTTCCATTTTTCTTGTTTATGGTTTGCGAGGCTTCCGAATTTTCTGGGATTCATCCCAAGTTCCCTAGCCATTTGAATTTGTTCATCCGTCAGACGATACTTCCTCTTTGCAGTCACCCAGTCTTCATTTTTATTACTCACCAAATCTCCTGTGTTCAACGGTGGTGAGGCACCAGCGGCTTGACCGCTGGTGCCGGTGGTTAAAGCCCCTTTGAAACCATGAATGATACATACTCTACAAAACGCTCGGCTATCCTCAGACTTATTCTCACGTCATTATAATGCCACCTTACCCATGGGTAACCTCCATCTATTACTGAATAATGTGGTTTTTCGAATCTCTCTACAAGTTGGGGTAATACAAAGTCGTATTCTTCCTTAGCGTTTAAAAATTTCTTCTGACGATTTATATCGAGCCAGTAAATGTTTTTGCTACCACTTCTGTACATAACATCTGCTTTGATGCCTTCAAAAACCGAATTGCCTTTCCATGTAATAAAACTTTCTTCAGGGTATTTATTTAAACGCGGCGAACCGATTTTTTTTAGTTCTTCAAGCTCTTTATCCCACGGGAGAATTAGCGGAGGGGAATCAAGCTTGAGCCCTAACGAAAGTTCGAACGGCATTTGCACAGGATGTCTTTTTCTTCCGAGGGCTCGATAAAATAGATCACGTATTTTATTCATTTTCACCCGCTTTAACGTGGTCGGGAGAAAACCGGCGGCTTTAGGCCGGTGCTTCTTCCTGGTTGAACGTCATTGCTGATACTTTTCCATAAAAACAAGCTCAACGAGTTCGGATAACTGTTTTCTCGTGAATATCTTGTAACCAAGCTTCTCATACAAGTGGATGTTCCGTACACTTTTACTTCCAGTGAACAATTCAAAGCGTTTTGCCATTGGGAACTCCGCTTCGACTGCCAGCATTAATTGTGTGCCGATACCCTTCCCCTGAAGGGCAGGATGAACAATTAAGCGTCCGATTTCGTAGTTTTCATTGTTAATAGAGACTTTGACTGACCCAACTATTTTGTCGGATTCGCATGCCTTAAGAAAAGTATTCTCTGCAAACTCCTCCTTAATTTTCTCAAGTGTCTGCGTCAATGGAGGAATAGACCAATCATTATAAATAATGGCTTCACTTTGGTAAGCCAGTTTCTGAAGCTCAAGGATTTCCTCAGCATCCTTGACGTTGGCATGTCTTATATTGATCACCATTTCTTCCTTTCGTTCAATGGTTAGGGAGAACGGCGGAGGTTCTAGGAGGTGTGAAGGGGACTGACGATTGATTAGTCAACTAAGTACCAGGTTAATCAACTAATAAACAACGTCCCTGGAGCCTTCTCTGGTCTCGTTGGGATATCTTGTTTCCTTGTTTTATTTTTATATTTCTTCTTTGGCTCGTTAGGTAAAAAATCCAGTTCCAGTCTTCAATTTTCAGCTTGACAATGTATCAGCCATTGATACATCATTGCCACTTGAAAAAGGGCCAGCCAACTTACGTTGCGGTCTGGCGAGTTCAGGCCAACGAAGTTCATATTGTGGAGATAATCTATGTTGGGACACACGAAAAAGCACCTTACTGAAAGCATCCGTATAATGGGTTCTCCCGAAATAATAAACCGACTCCGTAAATATGCTCTCAAGGTCGGTGCCAGCATTATCGAGAATGCTGACAAGATTCCCGCTTCCGACATTTCACCGGAGTTGGACACCAATCCTGCTGGGGTTTACCTGCGTGGTATCCGTTTGCGTGAAGACCTCACTCAGGAGGCACTAGCAGAAGTGACCGGCATTTCTCGGTCGAACATTAGCGCAATGGAGCACGGGAAACGGCCAATCGGTAAGGAAACAGCTAAGAAGTTGGCAGCTGCTCTGAACTGTGACTATCGCCGGTTTCTATAGCGGCCTCTTGCAGAGCCTATTTTTTTACAAAAACTAGTCTTCATCAGTTAAATCAATGAGTTCGCCATGGTCAAATTTATAACCGAATGTTTTTAACCTTGGGTGATTCCGGGGATAGTTTATTTAATTCACCCAAGATGAATAAACTGTCCCCGGAACGTGGGAGAGCTAACCGGCGCGCAGTTTTTTTGCGCGACCGGTTGAGCGCTTGGTTGAACGTTCGGCGCTCTCGACGAGCCGGCCGCTGGCATATTTGTGAACGATACTGGCAATCAGAGTCTGGTAAGGCATACCTTCCTCAGCAGCCCTCATTTGGATATTTTCGAGGTCTCGAGAAGAAAGCCGGATGTTTATTCTTTTATCTTTGGCGAGGGTGGCTGCAGCACTTGAAGCATAACGAGCAATCTCGTCTTCAAGATTAGCCACTGACTTCCACTCTCCGTTCTCATATGATTCCAGGATGTCATCTTCGTATTGTTTTTCTTCAGCTTTTAGTTTCCTACTCATCGCTCTTCCCCTTTGAAATGTAACTCTTGGTGGCGCTTCGACTTGGAATGACCGTCTTCAGAAAGATCTCTTCATCAGTTTCAACAAAGGGAACCAAGAAAGCGTAGCCGCGAATCCGGACGATAAAGATACGTTGGTTCGGATACTTCTCCTTGTTAGGGTGCTCGACTACATCTAGGAGCGCCCCTTGCGAAATGGCTACCAGCACTTCGTCGAAGCAAATTCCTCGCTCAGCTTTAAGCACCAAGTTCTTTTCAGAATTCCAGTTGATAGACTTCATCTTGATATCATACCTTCTTGTGTGCCTTTTGTCATCATATTCGTTTTCGTTCAACGGGAGCCGCGGGTGACGCGCCGCCAAGCGTGCGCTTCTACCCGCGTGTTCACGCGCAAGTCGCTTCATCGGCGCGTCACCCGCGGCTCCCGTTCACGCGACGCAGTCGCGTGAACGGGGCCGAGGCGCACCGGCGGAGCGAAGCGGAGGCCGCGTGCCGCCGAGTGGTTGGCATCTCAGTATTTGTCAGGTGGCTCACCATCTTTGCTGAACCTGGCGAACCAACCATCTTCAAGGAACATCTCTCCGTGAATGCCATCACTGCACTCTACAATGTTTTCGCCATCGACAAGAATCTCGATTCGGTTCTCGAAGTCAGCCTGTTTTTGGAGCTTGAACAGGAAATCATGAATGGCGCTATCGACCGAACTAAGGAGACAACGCCTCATGATGTCTTTTTGCTCTTGGCTCAGATTTACAATTCTCTCCTGGACTATCAGGATCGATGGTGATTTCCAGTGTCCCTGAGCCATGAGATCGTAATGCTTCATGGCTCGGTCACGTAGATTCTCCGCGATGAACTTGCCGAAATGATCGAGGGCTTCTTGTTTGTTATCTTTCATTTCTTCCTCATGCTGAATAAATAGGGGCACTTCACCATTTAATTTGAGAACTGAGGGGACGTAGGTAAGTTATGAAACTTATTCACCTCGTTACACTGAAACCGGCAATAACTTACATAACTTACCTACGTCCCTCCAGCCGCCCGCGAATTCTTTAATGCTGCAGTGATTCCGGGGACAGTTTATTTAATTCACCCAAGATAAATAAACTGTCCCCGGAACTTCCACCGGAACTTCCACCGATTTCATAATACCCTGACAAGAGCCTTTCTGTTATAAGTCTAGAAAACTCATAATGTGATTTGCTGTACTGATCCACTTCTTCATCCGATTCATACCAATAATCAGCGTCAGATAACCAATAAAGTTTAATGGCAATTGCGAGGTCGCACTCGGTATGGTCAGCAATTACCATCGGAATTTCAAATCCATCATCCCAGTTGTAATGATCTAATAGTGTGTATAATTCGTCTGCAGAATCAATTGATTTAACGAGAGCAATACGCTCTTGTTGATCTTCAAGTTCATATATGATTTTATCTATTTTTTCTGATGTCTTCATTTCATCAAACACTCAACGGCGTGAGCCTGACCAGCGGCGGTTTTATGCCGACTGGTCTAGGCGAGTGTTATGCTCTCCCTGATTTTGTTTAGGACTTCTCCAATAAGATCTCGCTTTAGTTCATGTTCCCAAATGCGAATTACTTTCCAGTGTCTTTCTTGGAAAATTGCAGTAGTCACTATGTCTCGTTCTATGTTGCGATTTATTTTTGTTATCCAGTAATCTTGATTGGTCGAAGGAATACGACAATGATCTTTGCATCCATGCCAAAAACAACCATCAACAAAAATCGCCACCCTCTGCCGCAAAAATACAAAGTCGGGTTTGCCTTTTACGGGATAATTTCTTTTCCATCCCGTAAGGCCGTTATCCTTGAATAACTTTATAAGTTTGAGTTCTGTTGACTTGTTGCCTCGCGCTTTTACCTGGCCCATGATGCGCGAGCGTTCTTTGGGGCTTATGGAGTCCATGAATTATAGTATTTGCACCCATGAATCATCAAAGTGAATAGATTTGAGAACGTCGTTGCGTTCAAGCTGTGGGGGTCTTTGGATTTTTATCGCGAGGCGATTTGGAGGGACATCTTCAATGATTGTGAATTGCGAGCCGTGCGGTTGCCATGTGAAGAGATGGTTATTGTTTGACTTGCTGAACCCTTCAAGATTGTTGCGCTCGTTCCACTGCCACCAATACTGGTCCGGGGGATAAATTACAGTTTCAAATTCAAATACAGCTAGTTCAAGCAGGTCGTCAGACTTAACCAGCACGACGGTTCTAACATGCCGATATAGTTTTCGAATACCTGCGACGCGCTCATTCCAAATAGTAAGAATCTTTGCTCCTAGTTCATCGGGATCGCATTCACTTATATCTTTGTCGCCAAAGGAATAAATGGGAGAGTTCCTGCCAGATATGAGACGAACTTTAGAAACAGTAGACGGACGCCGGTTTTTAACAGTTTTGGCACCCCATGCGGTTTGCTCAAGCACAATATCATCAAGTCAGACATTCGACGGTTTCCATTGCGCGCCCACTAAGCGGGCAAAAATTTCTTCCCAATCAGAGCCTTCAATTCTTGCTGAGTCTCCTCTGGATGCCAAGAGGTACACGGTCTCTCTGCCAAGATCAAGCGCAAAACGCTTTGGGAATTCATTCAGTGGATACGGTGGTTTGTACTTTTCTACGGTTCTTAGTCTTGGTGATCTGCTCATATTTGGGGGCCTTTTCAAATATTCTCAATTGTCCATCTATTGTCAATTTGTTAGGTTTGTATGTCTCTGCAGCCTTATGGAAGTTACAGGCTTTAAAAACATTTTCAAGCACAGCTTGCGCGACTGGGACCGGAAGGCTATTGCCTGCCTGCTTTCTGGTTTGGCTGTAATTACATACGATTTTAAAAGACTCTGGGAAACCTTGCAAACGCAGCATTTCTCTGGATGTAAGGCGACGTTCTCCATTTACAAGCAGATAGTTGTACGAGGCACCGGCGCGAAGTGCGCACGAGTATGGATATGCACTAATGTTTCCAGCTTTGTTTTCATGCCAGATAGTCGGTTCCGATGTAGGTTGTCGTTTGCTCAAACGTTTATTTCGTATGTGTTCCGTAGCGTAATAATGATCTGGAACATTGGTTTCAAGAATTTCACTCAAAGGTTTCATAGATATTTTTTGATTTGGCCAATCAAAGCAAACAGGATTGCGAAACCCTACTATGAAAACTCGTTCTCTTTTCTGTGGTAAGCCAAAATCAAGAGCGTTGAGAACTCTGTAGTCGGCATGATATCCAAGCTCTTTCAGAGTTTCCATGATTCTTTTTATGGTTCGTCCGCTATTATGACCAACCAGTAACTTCACGTTTTCTAGGACAAAAGCCGCAGGCTTTTTAACTTCCAGTATTCTTGCGATATTAAAAAATAAAGTGCCACGCGTATCTTCGAAGCCTTTCATTTGCCCGATGATGCTAAAAGGCTGACACGGAAAACCAGCGAGTAGAATGTCATGGTCAGGAATGCTTTCAGGCACAATCTGTGTGATATCGCCAAGCGGTTTTTCGCCGAAATTTTGCAGATAGACCTGTTGACACGCCTCGTCGATTTCGCTGGTAAATACGCACTCGGTTGTAAGGTCGCTTTTTTCGGCTGCGTTCTGAATCGCGTAGCGAAAACCGCCAATACCGGCGAACAAATCAATAAATTTAATAGGATGGCTCATTTTATTGTTTGGGTTTATCATGCCGCAAAGTGTACCACAAAAAAATCATGGCTGGTAGTCTATTTCGGGCCATTTCGGTTTGTCTTATTGATTTTTCGGGCCTTGTATAACTCCTTATTGATGGCCCCCTGCTCATCCCCCCCATTTTTCACATGTTTTCATATATTAACGTAACCAGTTGATATATATAATATATGACATGAAATAACATTCCAAATCAACAGTTGAGCGTTTCTAAATCAATATTCCGTTCGGGCATTCTTCATTTCTGAAGCAAGATGAAACATACTACCGCTCATGATTGCAGTCAAAGGAGATTTCCTTATGTGAATACCTAACGTAATATTCACAGAGTTTACAGCACATCTCAAATCCAGAAACATACCCCCGGCGCGAACTGGCAAATACAGGGAATAATCCTGGTCACTTCCCGTATTTAAACATCATAAACCGGGGAGTGTCCCGAATGGCAATCGATTTAGCCTACGCTGTGCAAAGTGCACGGGGAGTAATGTGACAAAGTAGAATTAATTGCTGAGACCTGACCCCTATAGGCTCTCCACCTTGGGGTCATCGATTCATAGGGTTAAATTCGGACAGTTTATTTTTCATAACATCATAAGATGCTTTATACTCAAAATAAGCTACTCCAATAGATGCCATTTTCACTTTGCATGCGACAGCCAACCAAATTGTTTTATTTTCGCTCCATACTCTCGAAAATGTGTAATCAATTATATTAGCTTTGTATTCATTTGGGTTAAAGCTATTATTAATAACTATTTTTTCTTTTCCTAATGCATCATAAACAATTGCATTGTCATGTACGTTAGATGATAGAACACATATTATGCCTGTATTATCTGGCAATACAGCCCAGCTTACAACACCAGCAAGTTCAAATTTTATTGTCTTGTTATCAACTTCCCATGTAACAAATTTTCGTTTTATTGGTTTAGGATACTTTTCTAGAATCTTGTCTATTCCCCAACTTCTTGGAATCTGCTCACCATACTCCCCATGAATTATGATATTTCTTAATGTTAGTCTCATTTTCTAGCCCATCTTTAATTCTACTTTGTCACATTGCCGAAAGTGGCAATAACTAGTTGATAATACTAAGTGCACGGGGAGTAATGTGACAAAGTAGAATTAATGTTGGCCACTTTTTGGAATCGGCGGAGTGTCGCTGAAATGAATTGTTCCTGCATCATCAGTCCAGGTGTGTACGCCTTCAGGTGTTGCGCCGGGGGTGATGGACTGATATTGGAAGTCGGGCGGATCAGCGCGGTAATAGGTCCCGGTGGGGTAGGCGCTGAAGTCGAACGCCGGGCCGGTGAAGGCGCCGCCGCGATAGCGCGGATAATGCCGGTATGGGCGATAACGGTACGGTGAGATGTGACGGTAGCAGGTGTAGTAAAGCGAGTGGTGGTATCCCCGGTGAGCGGGCCCCCGGTAATGGCTCCGGTGGTGATAGTCTCCGGCAATGGCTGTTGCCGGGAGAAGCAGGGCCATGATTAGGAGGATTGTTTTCATCCTGTGAACTTCCCTGAAAAAGGTTTACTAACTATGGTAATTTTCTACTAACTGCGCTTTCCGTCACAATAATTTACTGAGTCCACGTCTTGTTATCTCAAATTTCTGTTGCGTTGATTGTGATAGGATACTCATTATCACTCCCTCCATTTCATCCTAGCCTCATAAACAGCAAGACTTTTTGCCTGCTCGATGAGCAACGACTGGCCTTCGGCTGTCAAGACATCGAAAACTTGCAACAACAGTTCCCGCCTTGACTGGTTATGTGGGATATTTCGATAGAATTCGGATATGTCAACGCCAAGACATCTCGCCAATTTCACGAGCCCCTGTTTGCCGATGGCCTTTTTTCCTGATTCGACACGGCTTATCCAGGGTATCCCGCATAGCCTGCCCAGGCGGGCGGATGAGATGCCCCGTTCTTTTCGAAGCCGCCTAATGTTCTCTGAGATGCGTTTGTTTATAACACTCTTTTCTAATTTTGTCTCATTTTTAACATTACCAAATCTTGACACGGCTCTTTCCGCGGCCATGAGCTTGTACCTTTTTACCCCTTTATTGATAACGTTATATATGTTGTTTCAATATCGGCAATGTACCAAAATAGTCAAGATTTAATTAGATTTAAGATATTTGCTTTTCTGGATGGAACGGTTAATGCTCGAATGGCTATTTATTTACCTGGCGTGGGGCTTTGGAGGCAGCAGGGAGCGGTCGGCGAATAGCTTCGCGGAATTTCCGCAGGAGGATGATTTCTTCTTCGGTGAGCTGAATGATTTTGCCGCCGGGTTCGTAGGATGGTATGGTGGAGCCGGATACGCCCAGGCGTACCGCCAGTTGTTTTTGGGTGCAGCGCAGTGCCTAGCGGGCGGCCCGGAGGCGTTTCTTGGTATTGCGGCGTCCATGTCTCCATTAGAATTGACGCGCGTAATAGTCAAGCAATTCTTATTTTGCCGGGAAACCGGTTTTTTTTGAGGGTATAAAATGCGTTGAGACGGTAACCAATTATCAAAAAGGAGGACTCCATGGACGTTCTGGATTCAAACCGTGTACTGGAGGGTTATTCTGACGCAGAGAGGCTGAAGACTATCCGCGCATTGTGGCTGGCGGATTTGCCTGTAAAGACAGCGTTTTTGATGATTGGGTATGCGGCGTTTGAGGAGATGATAAAAAGCGGGGAGTGATTCCCGCTTCAGTTGAGACATGCTTTGTAGAATTCATTTTTTGAGACTCCGGCCTGAGACGCCATTGATTTTATCAGGTCGTGGGTAAACGGCTCTTTCGGACAGTCAACCGTTACCTTGAATATCCTTCCGTCAGTCACTTTAACCCATTGTTCGTGGGATCCCTTCTGGTTGCGGTATTTAAAGCCGAGCCTGCCCAGACCTTTTTTGACTTCGCGGCATGTCAATGGCGGGTGCTTGCCGCTCATGCGTGGCGGTCGGCAATGGTAAGGGGCATTACCTCGTTGAATATCCTTCCTATACCGTCTTTGGCCGCGGTGAAGCTGTTGATTATCCTGTATCCGTGGTATTTCGCCCGGATACCGAGCGGCGCCTTTCTGCTCAGGAGCTGGTCGGCATATTGCCGGTCGTCCCCTTCGAGGGCGTCGTGCAGATAGAGGCATATCTGTTCGTGCAGCTTGCGCCTCACCTCGTGGAACGAGCCACCCTGGACCGCCAGGTTGAATTCCAGGCAGAATGCCTGCCAGATTGCGCCCTTGCGTTCGGCAAAGCATCTGATGATGAGTTGCCGGGGCGACATTGCCGTTCCCGCTTTTTTTCTGTTTTCTGATTTCCGTCCCACAGCAGCGTCTCCCATTACAAACGACTCGAATTGTGCCCATTCCAGCCTAGCAGGCGTCAACGGCTGGAGTGTTCAATCTGTTGCTGATTTCCTCAAGTAAATATTCCTCGAAGGGGTGGATGCTCTTTTGTGTATTCACGATGCGCGCCGACCACTTTAACAGCTCTTGCATGCGGTCGCTGGTGAGATTATTAAGGAAATTCTTGTATTCTCTGGAGGAGTATTGTCTTGTCTCTCTTATTCTGGAAATAATGTACTCCGCGTAGGTGTCTTTATGCTCCGGCTGCGCCACTATCAAATAGTCGTAGATAATGGAACATTCGGCCTCTCTTAACTGCCCGTCAGCTTTGCCGATAAATATCAAGGCTTTGATAAAGTCTTTGGTTTCCTTGGTGGGCTCGTAGAAATATTTTACTTCATCACCTATGTTTTCGCCATGTGTAACGGTAATTGATATCTGAGGCTCGATTGCCAGGATGTTTTCAGGCGCCTCCTGGACATCTTTCCGTTCCGGCAACTTGTGGTTCTCTTTTTTTCGCGGGCATATCTGCCGGTACATGAATACAGACAAGGCAATTATCCCCAACACGGCCAAGACCATCATCAGCTTTAACGTCAGCATAGGCTTTCCCTCATCTTTTCACGATAATTTCAGCCTTTCTTCGTATCCCCCGACAGGTATTCGATAATTTTTTTCTTTAAGTCAGCGATGGCCTTGTCCTGCTCCTCGTCAGGCAGGGCGCTGATCAGCCTCGCCATTTCAAGCTGCTTTTCCGTCAGCGCCGGGATGCGGTCATTCCGGGGGGGGGGGTTGTGTTTCGGCGTGCTGTCGTTGACGTGGGGCAGGGGTTCATCCTGAAGAAACATTTCGCCTTCACCATAAAACACCCAGTTCTCATTTATGGACTTTTCGCGGCAAATAAGTTTTATTTTGTCACATGGAAGAGCGCCTCTTTTTTTTCTGGCAGAAAAGGTCGTTTTTGAAAACCCCAGTATAACAGCGATATCATTATCTTTATTTACAGCTAGAGCCTGCTTTAAACGGCCTATAACTATTTCAAAGTCCATATTTGTGAATTTTTTAGTTGACATTAGTGAACTCAAGTCTATAATCGCACCATAAACTATAACCAAGGGCGGGTCAGTTTCCGGTCAGGGCGGCGCGCGACAGTCTGGTTATACCTTTCCAGGCATTTCTGGCAGCATTCTCTGGCCGTTCTCCGGGGAGAGAAAAGGACAATTTATGAGCAAGGAATTGTTACCGCCTTTGGACCAAGAAACGGCAAAGCTTCTTTTTAAGTTCCTTCGTCATGTGAAATACGTTGTCAGAGCTAACTCTTCCACTATTGCAGAACGCAAAAAAATGAATCTTGTTGTTTTTCAGATGCTCGCTCTAATTGATGGCTGTTATGAAGAACTCCCATCAATGCGGTTAATCATGGACGACATAACAGTTTCTTCTTGTATGCATGAATATTTTCTTTGTTTTATGGAAGATGGGTTTCCTTAATCCCCAATCCGCAAAACTGGTGGTTTGAAATGGTATAACAGTTTATAATCC